>DASUWU010000132.1:0-21506 GCA_036378315.1 Streptosporangiaceae bacterium
TCCCGGATCTTGGCCGCCGACCACACGAACGGACGCTGAATGTCGGGAAGGCCGATACGCCCCACCTTAATATCCTCGATCAGATGATTCAGCGAGTACCCGGTATCGCGATAGAGGGTGGGTGGCACAGCCGGTCCTCCTCGGTAAGCGTTTGGCGTACAGACGGCGCTCAACGTATTTCACCACTTCTATCATTTCTACCACGTGCGTGGGTAGATTCGGTGACGTCTGTCGAGCTCTCTCAGGCGTTCTCAATCAGCTCATCGTCCTGCTCCCTTGAGGGACCTGGGACATTGTTGTCGGCGGACAACCATCGCCTGCCGAGATCGAAGCGCCCGAGAATCGGACCAATCTGGAGATTCGGCCGAAACGTGCATGCTTTGGACAAGCGGCCTCCGGTTGGTCACTGGGTTGTGTCGACGTCGAACGCGACGATATAGCGGTGCTGGCCATTGACGATTTTGTGGACCTCGTAAACCCGAATGGGCGTCTGCGGGTTGGACTCCAGGATCGGCCGGTGCACGCCGAGGCCGTAGGTGACGATGCCCTCGAAGTCGCCGGCGTTGGCGTAGGCGATGACGCGGCCGAGCGTCTGGCCTGACACGTCGGCGCGGCGCGGCGCGGTGACATTCCCGGCGCTGTTGTGGGCCTGCGCCTGGCGGAATGTGATCTTGAGCAGGTCGTCACCGGCGATGGGGACGAGCCGCCCGGTGGCGTCGTTCCTGAACTCGTTCTTGGCCGCCCACGCGAACTCGTAGGTCGGGAATGCCCTGGTGAAGGTGAAGCTCACCCGGTCGAACGGCGGGTTGCCGAGATTCCGGTGGCCGGCGGCGTCGATCGCCACCAGCGTGGGCACCGGCGGCACCGAGTAACGATGGGTGACCCGCGCGGAACCCGTGTCATTGGGCCATTGCCAGTTGTAGGCGACGGTGGACGAAATAACCACGTTGCGGTGCAAGCCAGGGGCCGGCCTGGGCGGCGCGGGTGGGACGACCGGCCTGCGTGAAGGGGTGTTCGGGTTTTGCGGTGCCGCCGTTCCCGGGGCGGTCGGAGGTGGCGAAGACGGTTGGGTGGCCGGCCCGGCCTTTTCCGAACCGCAGGCCACGGCCAGCGCGACGAGCGCGGTCACCGGAAATACCACCATGGGGCTGCGGGGGATATTCATGACACCCTCCTCGAGGTGCCAGGAAGCTGAATCGCTCCCTTCTATAAGTTTAGACGCGCAATATCGCGACATTGTGCTGGTCGTCATTGTGGTGAAGGGCACAGTGGCGACTTCCGGCCGGCAAGCCGATTTGTTGAGCGACGGACCTCCGGGATGCCCCGCCGCTCGCCCGCGAGGCGCCGCGTCGCGGCCCGGCCGCCGGCGGCCTGAGGGCAGGGCGGCGAAGATCGATGCTGGGCATTTTCTTGACGGCGGTCAGGATTATGCCGAATATCGTGGCGATGGCCGTACCGGTCTGTGAGGAGGCAGCGGTGAATCGGACCTGGAAAGTGCTGACGGCATCGGCCGTGCTCGCGACGTCGCTCTCGATCGCCCCGATGACCTCGGCGAAGGCGACCGGCGGGCACTTCACCGGCAGCCTCGCCGACGGCTCCACGTGGGTGGCGGACGTGCCGGCGAGCTGGAACGGCACCCTGCTGCTCTACAGCCACGGCTTCGGCATCACCACCCCGATGGACGCGCCCAGCCCGGCCGTGGGTACGGCGCTGCTGGCCCGGGGTTACGCGCTCGCCGGATCGTCGTACGCGCCGGGTTCGTTGTGGGCGCTCGGCAGCGCCGTCGACGACCAGCTGGGCACGGCCGCCGCGGTCCGGGACATCATCGGGCGCCCCCGCCACACGATCGCCTTCGGCACCTCGATGGGCGGGCTGATCAGCGCCCTGCTCGGCGAGACCAACCGGATCGACGGTGCGCTCACCACCTGCGGGATCGTGGCCGGGGGAGCGGACCTCAACAACTACCAGCTGGATGCCGAGTACGCGCTGGCCGCGCTGCTCGCGCCGGGCCAGACCGTCCAGCTCACCGGCTACGCGACGCCCGACGCGGCGGGCGCGACGGGCGCGCGGCTGACCGGGCTCGTACAAGACGCCCAGGGCACCTCGGCCGGGCGGGCGCGGATCGCGCTCGCGGCGGCGTTGATCAACCAGTCGGCGTGGTTCCCCGGCATGGCCAAACCCGCGCCCGGAGACTTCGCCGGGCAGGAGGCGCAGCAGTTCCAGTGGCTCACCACCGGCAACGTCCTGAACTTCGTCGTGGGCGGTCGTTACTGGATCGAGTTCGCGGCCGGCGGTGACAGCGGGTGGACCGCGGGCGTCGACTTCGCCGGTCTGCTGCGCAGGTCGACGCACCTGCGGGAGGTGCGGGCGCTCTATCAATCCGCCGGCCTCGACCTCCGGGCCGACCTCGCGACGCTCACCCGCGGCGCCGCGATCCGCGGCGACCGGTCGGCGCTGGCATGGATGCTGCGTACCTCGGTGCCGACCGGCCGGCTCCGGGTGCCGGAGCTCGACATCCACACCGTGTCCGACCAGCTCGTGCCGGTCGAGCAGGAGAACCGGTACGCGCGGCGGGTGGCGGCGGCCGGCGCCTCGGCGCTGCTCCGCCAGGCGTACGTCGACCGCCCCGGGCACTGCAACTTCACGACGACGGAGCTGGTGGCGGCGACGGACGCGATCCTGCACCGCGTGGCCACCGGCCGGTGGGACGACGTCGCCACCCCGGCCAGCCTGAACCGCGCCGCCGCGGCGGCCGGCCCGGACGGCGCCGCCTACCTGCCGTACCGTCCGCCGGCGCTGGTCACCCAGCCCGTACGGTAGGCGCATGGCGGATCGGGAGGCCGAGCCGGCGGCGGTGCGGCCGCAGACGCTGCTGCTCACGTTCCTGGGCGACCACGTGCTGGGCCGCGACGTGTGCGTGTTCTCCGGCAGCTACCTCGACGTGATGGAACGGGTCGGCGTGTCGGAACACGCCACCCGCTCCACGCTGACCCGCATGGTGCGCCGCGGCCTGCTGCGCCGCCGCCGGGCGGGGCGGCGGATGTTCTTCGGCCTCACCCCGCACTCGGAGGAGATCCTCAAGGACGGCGAGGCGCGGATCTGGGGGACCGGCCCGGTCAACACCGACGGCGACGGCGAATGGACCCTCGTCGGCTTCTCGCTCCCGCAGGAGTGGCGGCGTGTCCGGCACGACCTGCGGTCGCGGCTGACCTGGTCCGGGTTCGGCATGATCCACAGCGGGCTGTGGATCGCGCCGTCCCGGGTGGATGTGACCGCCATCCTGGCCGAGCTGGGCCTGGCCGGCCAGGTCAAGGTCTTCGCCGCGCGGCCCGTCCATCCCGCCGACATCGGCCCGCTGCTGCGCGAGGCGTACGACCTGGCCGGCCTGGCCGGGCGGTACGAGACGTTCCTGCGCCGCTGGGGCCGGCCCGCACCGCTGCCCGACCATCCCGACCCGCTGGCCCGCAAGCTGTTCCTGCTGTCGGAATGGCTGGAGATCATCCGGCACGACCCCAGGCTCCCGCTTCCCCACCTGCCCTCCGGCTGGCCGGCGCCGCGTGCCCACCAGCTCCTTCGGGAGCGGCATGCCGAGCTCGAGGAACCGGCCCGCCGGGTGGCCGAGCGGATCCTGGAGACCCTGCCCGCCGGCGAGGACCCGTCGACCGGGTAGCCCCCGGCGGGTCCGGGAGGGCATCAGGCGGCGGGGGAGGCGGCGGGTCAGGCGGCCGGCGGCGCGACCGATTCGCGTTCGCGCAGCGGCATCTCGACTCTGTGGACCCGGCCGGTCCGGCCGTCGCGGCCGCCTTCCTCGGGGGACGGCCGGCCCATCTCGGCGAAGAGAACGTCGACGGCCCTGCGGCCGAGCTCGTAGTGGGGGAGGGCCACCGTGGTGAGCTTCGGCCGCATCCACGAGGCGATCGGGTGGTCGTCGAAGGAGACCACGGAGACGTCCGCGGGCACCTTGAGACCGACGTCGTCGAGAGCCTGGTAGGCGCCGAAGGCGACCCGGTCGTTGAAGCAGATCAGCGCGCGCGGCCGATCGGTTTCCAGCAGCGCGCGCGTCGCGGCGAGCCCGTAGTCGGGCTGCCAGTCGGGGAAGACCCGGCCGCCGGCGATGCCGACGCCCGCCGCGCCGAGTACCTCGTTGATGCCGATGAGCCGTTCCACCGCCGCGACCGTTCCGCCGGGCACGTCGTGCGGGCCCGGGCCGGCTCCGATGAGGTGGATGCCTTCGCGGTGCCCGGCCTCGAGCAGTACACGCGCGGCGGCCCGGCCGGCCTCGACCTCGTCGGGCAGCACCGAGGGAAGCCGGGACGGCTGCTCGGGGAGCGCGTTGAGAAGGACGGCGGGAGCGGGCCGCAGCCCTCTGGGCACCTTGATGGTCCTGGTGTACATCGCGGCCAGGATGATGCCGTCGACCTGCCGGTCGTACATCGCCTGCAGCAGGCGGCGCTCGAGCTCGGTCTCTCCTTCCGTCTCGCCGATGAACAGCATCACGCCGCGTTCCCGCGCGGCTTCGAGCGCTCCTTTGATCATGTCGCCGGCGAGGCGCGAGGTCGCCACCGTGTCGGAGACGAAGCCGATCGTCCGTGTCGTCCCGGTACGCAGGCCCACGGAGACGATGTTCGGCCGGTACTGGAGCCGTTCGGCGGCTTCAAGGACGCGCTGCTCGACGTCCCGGGAGATGCGCAGCTCCTTCGTCCGGCCGGACAGCACCAGCGAAGCGGTGGTCGAGGAGACGCCGGCGGTCTTGGCGACATCGGCCAGCGTGACCCTTCGTGGGCTCACCGCGGTCCTCCCACCCTTCGACCGTTGAGCTGTGTCTGGGCGGCCTTGACACAGGCGACACGGATCGACAGAGTAGCGCATTGCTAATACGATTTAGCACCCATGCAGGCGCTGGCCGGCCGAGCCGGTGCGCCTCGTGAACGAAGGAGACGCAGATGTCGCGTCGAGTTCGCGTCCACTGGCATGGAGCGGTGCTCGCGGTGGTCCTGCTGGCCGCCGGTTGCGGGGGCCCGGGAAGCAGCAGCAAACCAGAGACGAAGGCCACCGGCGCGTCGGTGGGGACGGCGCCGACCTGCGGGACGGGGCCGGTCACCATGGACGGTTACTTCGAGACCGGCTTCCCCATGCCGAAGGCGCTCACCACCGAGTTCACCAGGCAGTATCCGAACGTCAAGTGGAATGTCCGCGAAGACCAGTTCGCGGTGATCACTCAGAACGCGCCGCGCGTCCTCGCGGACGACCCGCCCGACCTCATGCGGCTTCCCCAGGTCTCCGAGCTGGTCAAGGACAACCTGCTGAAGAACCTCGACGGCTACGCGAAGGTGTTCGGCTGGGACAAGTGGCCGGCGTCCCAGCTCGACCAGCTACGCCTCGGCCCCGGCGGCCGGCCCCGCGGCGAGGGCTCGCTGTATGCCATGGGGCTCAACTTCAGCATGACCGGCATCTTCTACAACAAGAAGCTCGCCGCCCGGATCGGGATGTCGTCACCGCCGACCACCCTCGCGGAGCTCGACGGCGCGCTCGCCAAGGCCAAGAACGCCGGCATCACGCCGATCGCGGCGTGGAACGGCGGGGCCACCGGCGGCCTGGCCTTCCCCCTGCAGGACCTGATGGCCGCGTACGGTCCGGCCGCGCCGATCAACGACTGGATCTTCCAGAAGCCGGGGGCCACGATCGACACGCCGTCGAACCTCAAGGCCGTACAGCACCTCCAGCAGTGGATCAAGGCCGGGTACTTTCCCAAGGACATCAACGCCATCGACTACGCGAAGAACATGAGCCGGTTCCTCTCCGGGGACGGCCTGTTCATGTTCAACGGCGACTGGGAGTCGGGAAACTTCGACGAACACATGGCGGGCAACGTCGGCTTCTTCGTGATGCCGCCGGCCCAGCAGGGAGGCCAGGCGGGCGCGATGTCGGCCCCGCTGACCTTCGGGATCAGCTCGCGGGCGAAGCACGCCGACTGCGCGGCGTTCTTCCTCAACTGGGTGGCGACCAACGCGCGGGCCCGCGACATCGCCGTACGGGTCGGCGGGTCGCATCCGATGGGGCCGGCCGACGCGCACATGCCCCCGGTGAAGCAGGGCACGGTCACCGCGAGCACGCTCGCCGCCGCGGCGCAGATGAGCAAGGGCAACGGCGCGATGGACTTCATCGCCAACGCCACCGGTGCGATCTACGCCAAGAGCTGGACCCCGCAACTGCAGAAGCTGGTCGCCGGTGGGCAGAACCCGGCTGGTCTGCTGAAATCGGTGCAAAGCGACTACGAGAGCCAGATCGGGAGCTGAGACGCGATGGCACGGTCGTCCCTCGGTGCACCGGCCGATCGGGCGAGTCGTGTCGGGATCCGCGCGCCGGGATGGGTGGGGTGGCTGTTCGTGCTGCCGGCCCTTGCCGCCTACGCGGCCGTCGTCGTGCGCTCCCTGTTCCTCACGTTCCAGTACTCGCTGTATCGATGGGACGGCATCGGTCCGTCCACGTGGGTCGGGGTCGCCAACTACACGAAGGTCTTCACCGACCCCGACCTGTTCCACTCGATCGCGAACGCGTTCAAGCTGATCGTGTTCTTCAGCGCGATCCCGGTCGTGCTCGGCCTCGCGATCGCCTCGACGATCCGGCGCATCGCCACCAGCCGGCTCGCGCTCGCGGCGCGGACCGTCCTCTTCCTGCCGCAGGTCATCCCGCTCGTCGCCGCCGGCATCGCCTGGAGCTGGCTGCTCGCCTCGACCGGGCTGGTCAACCAGGTGCTCGGCCGCTTCGGACTGGGCGGCGTGACGCGCGCCTGGCTGGGCGACGTCGGGACCGCTTTGCCGGCCGTCGGGGTGATCGGCGCCTGGGTGCTGCTGGGCCTGTGCACGCTGCTGTTCCTGGCCGGGATGAGCAAGATCGATCCGGCGCTGTACGAGGCGGCCAGGATCGACGGGGCCGGCCCCCTCCGCGAGTTCGTCTCGATCACCGTCCCCAGCCTGCGGCAGGAGATCGGGGTCTGCGTCACCGTGACCGTGATCGCCGCCCTCGCCAGCTTCGACATCATCTACATCTCGACACAGGGAGGCCCGGCCAACTCCACCATGGTCCCCGGCCTCGAGATCTACTACCTCGCCTTCTCCGAACGGCAGGTGGGCGTGGCCTCGGCCCTGGCGGTGGTGCTCATGCTGCTCGTCGTCGTCTGTGTCCTGCCGATCCAGTGGCTCACGAGGGAGGAGCCGTCGTGATCGTGGCGCGCCGCGAGGCATGGACAGGGCGGCTGCTCCTCGTCGGCCTCATGACGATCACGATCATGCCGTTCGTCAGCCTGTTCGTCACGGCGCTGCACCCGTCAGGCACCTACCCGCCCGGGCTCGACTGGCCGAGCCATCCGCGCTGGGGCAACTTCACCGCGGCGTTCCGGGCGGCGCACATGGGGGAGCTGTTGACGTCGAGCACGCTCATCGTGCTCGGCGTGGTGCCGCTCTCGCTGCTCCTGGCGACGATGGCCGGCTTCGCCCTCGGTCACCTGCGGATGGCTGGGCGGCGGCTGGTGTTCCTGGGCTTCGTCCTCGGCCTGACGCTCCCGTTCGAGGGCATCATCACGCCGCTGTACTACCAGATGCGCGACATCGGACTGCTGAACACCAGATGGGCCATCATCGTGCCGCTCATCGGGTTGTTCATGCCGTTTTCTGTCTTCTGGATGCGTGCGCACTTCGTGAACATGCCCAAGGACCTGTCCGAGGGCGCCCGGATAGACGGCGCGAACATCTGGCAGCTGTTCTGGCGCATCCACGTCCCGCTCGCCATGCCGGCGATCTCGTCCCTTGCCATCTTGCTGTTCCTGTGGACGTGGAACCAGTTCCTGCTCGCCATCGTCCTGGTCGACGATCCGACGAAGCGCACGATGGCCGGCGCCCTCGGGGCCTTCCAGGGCCAGTGGGGGACGGACGTCCCGCTGCTGTGCGCGGGATCCCTGTTGATCCTGGCCCCCACCCTCGCGATCTTTCTCATCTTCCAGCGCCGGTTCGTGGCGGCCCTGCTGCAGGGCTCGCTGAAGGGCTGACGCGCGGGCGGGCCCCGCCAGACCCATGTACTACAGCGCGTAGTACTCTGTCGATGTCGGTGGGCATGGCGGCGGGAGAGCCAGGCTGATGGTTGAGCGGCTGACGGCGACGGTGGTGGGCGGCGGGATCGCGGGGCTCGCTTCGGCGATCTCACTCGCGCGGGCGGGCTGGCCGGTCACGGTGCTGGAGCGGGCACCGGTCTTCGGGGAGGTCGGCGCGGGCCTGGGCATCACCCGCAACGGGATGACCGCCCTGGACGCCATCGGAGTCGGCGCCGCCGTGCGCGCCGAGGGGTATGAGACCGTCAGCGCCGGATTCCAGGATCCTTGCGGACGTTGGCTGCTGCGGATCCCCGACACCCCGGACGCGCGTGCGACCACCAGGATCTGGGGCATCCACCGGCGGCGCCTGCACGCCGCCCTGCTCCGGGCGGCCGAGGCCGCCGACGGCGTCGAGCTGGTCACCGGGGCCGAGGTCGTCGACGCCCGGCCCGGTCGGCCCGGCGGCGAGCCGGCCACCGTCACCTGGCGCACGGCCGCCGGGCGGCGCACGACCGAGTCCGCACTCGTCGTGGCCGCCGACGGCGTCCGCAGCACCGTCAGGGAGCGGCTGTTCCCGCACGCCCGCCCCCGTTACAGCGGCAGCACCAGCTGGCGGGCGGTCATCCCCGACACCGCCTCCGGCGGCCCCTTCGTGCAGTTCTTGGGACCGGGCACGGAGTTCGGCGCTCTCCGCGTCAATGACGGCGAGCTCTACTGGTACGGATACTTCCGGCACCCCGAGGGAGTCACGTTCGACGACGAGCCGGCCGCCGCCCGCGCCCACTTCTCCGGATGGTCGCCTCGGGTCCGGGCCATCGTGGCGGCCACCACCGCCGGCCAGCTGATGCGCCACGACGTCTACCATCTGCCGGGCGGGCTTGCCGGCTACGCCAGCGGACGGGTCGTCATGATCGGCGACGCCGCCCACGCCATGCTGCCCACGGCCGGCCAAGGAGCGTCGAGCGCCGTCGAGGACGGCGTCTGCGTGGGGCGCCTCATCGCGGCACCGGTCGCCGCCGGGAGCGACCTCGCCGCCGCGCTGGCCGCCTTCGACCAGGCCCGCCGGCCGCGCTGCCGCCGGCTCGCCCGGCTGTCGAACACGATGGCCAAGGTCGGCGCCGACATCGGCGGCGGCTGGCGGCAAGCCGCCAGGAACACCATGCTGAGGCTCACCCCGGCCAGGTCCCTCACCAAAGCCGCCGCGCCGGTCGTGGGGTGGACGGCGCCGTAGTACCCGCCCCTGCCCGCGAGTCGGTGGTCCGGGTCAGTGCGGGTTGGCGGTGAGGAGATCGCTGAGGAGGTCGTCGAGGCTGACGATGCCGGCGAACCCGCCGTCGGCGGCGGTGATGACCGCCAGTTGGGCGTGGGCGTGCCGGAGGGTGGTGATGGCGGCCAGCACTCCGGTGCGGGCGGAGAGGCTGGGGATGGGGAAGGCGAGCTCGGCCGCGGTGGGTTGGCCGGGGCCAGGCGCCGACGCCCGGTGGGGGAGCGCGTCCCGGGCGTGGACCAGTCCGCTGATGGTTCCGTCGGGGCCGCGTACGGGGAGGCGGGTGTGGCCGGTCGCCGCCGAGGCGCGGCGGATCTCGGCCGGCGTCGCACCGCAGGGAACGGTGGTGACCTCGGCCGCGGGTACGACGAGGTGGGCGATGGTCGCTTGTTGGATGGTGATGGCGCGCTTCAGCAGGTCGTGGTCCGAGCCGTCGATGAGGCCGAGCCGCCGGGATTCGGTGATCAGGTGGGCGAGCCGTTGCGGGTCGGGGTGGGCGTCGGAGGCGGCGCGGGGCCGGACGCGGGCCAGGCGCAGCAGGGCGTTGGTGGCCGCGTTGAGCGCGGCAAGCAGCGGGCGGGACAGCGCGGTGAAGCCGCGGAAGGGTGTGGCGAGTACGAGGGCGGAGCGTTCGGGGTGCGTGATGGCCCACGACTTGGGGGCCATCTCCCCGACGACCATGTGCAGGAACGTGACGACGCCCAGCGCGACGGTGAACGCGACCGCGTGCCGCACGGGCGCGGGCGCGGCGACGGCTCCGAGCAGCGGGTCGAGGAGGTGCTCGAAGGCCGGTTCTGTGACGGCGCCGAGGCCGAGGGAGCACATGGTGATGCCGAGCTGCGCGCCGGCGAGCATCAGCGACAGCTCGTCGATCGCGGCCACGGCGGTGCGGGCGGCCCGGCTGCCGCGGGTCGAGGCGCGCTCCAGCCTGGTCCGCCTGGCCGCCACCAGCGCGAACTCCGAGGCGACGAAGAACGCGTTGCCGGCCAGCAGGGCCACGGTGGCGAGCAGGGCGGCGGGCAGGTTCACGGCCGCTCCTCCGAAGCGCCGCCGGCTCCGGCGTCGCCGCCCGGTCGGGTCGGCGCGGAAACCACGCGCAGCGCGAGGGTGCGCGGGACGTGCCGGCGGACGTTGAGGACCGTCAGCTCGGCCCGTCCCGCCGGCCCGTGGTCGGCGTCGAGGTCGACCTCGACGACGTCACCGGCCAGGGCAAGGCGGCCGAGCCTGGCCATCACCAGGCCGCCGACCGTGTCGTAGGCGGGGTCAGCGGGCAGGGCAAGCCCGGTCACGTCGCGCACCTGGGCGATCCGCGTGCCGCCGCGCAGTTCCCACGCCCCGCCCGCGTGGGACGGCGCGGCGGGGATGGGGTCGTTCTCGTCGGCGATCGCCCCGACCAGTTCTTCGGCGATGTTCTCGAAGGTGAGGACGCCGGCCAGCCCGCCGTACTCGTCGACCACGCAGGCGAACTCCTCGCCGGCCTCCTGCATCCGGCCGATCACCTGGCCCAGCCGAAGGGTGTCGGGGACGAGCAGCGCCGGGCGGGCCAACTCGCCGATCGGCGGGTGCGCGGCCGTGGGATGCGGGCGGTGTCCGGTGAGCTCGCGGACGCCGGCGATCCCGATGATGTCGTCGATGTCGTCCCCGTGGACGGGATAGTCGGTATGCCCGGTGGCGGCGATGAGATCGGCGAGCTCGGCGGTGGTCGCGGTGGCGGCCACCGTGATCACGTCCGGGCGTGGCACCATCGCCTCCGCCGCCGTCCGCCCGCCGAACGTCAGCGCCCGCTGCAGCACCGCCGACAGGTCCGCCGGCAGCCGCCCCGACTCGCGGGACTCGCCGATGATGTCGCCGAGCTCGGCGAGCGTCGCGCCGTGCCGCAGCTCCTCGACCGGCTCGACCCCGACCGCGCGTAGCAGCGCGTTGGCGGTGCCGTCGAACAGGCGGATCAGCGGGCCGGCGACCGCCAGGTAGACAAGCGACGAGGTCGCCAGCGTCTTGGCCAGCGGCTCGGCCCGCGCCAGCGCCAGGTTCTTGGGGAGCAGCTCGCCGAGCACCATCTGGACGACGGTGGCGAGCGCGAACCCGACGACCAGGCCGGCCGGGCCGGCCGCGCCGGCCGAAATCCCCACGGCCGTCAGGGCCGGCCGGATCAGTGCCGAGGTGGTCGGTTCGGCGATGAATCCGACGACCAGCGCGGTGACCGTGATGCCCAGCTGCGCCCCGGACAGCATGGACGACAGCCGGCTCATCACCGCCAGGGCCCGCCCCGCCCTTGTGTCCCCGCGGTCGGCGTCGGCCTCCAGCCGGGCCCGATCGGCGGCGACGAACGCGAACTCCTGCGCCACGAAATAGCCGGTCGCGCCCGTCAACACCAGCACGGCGGCGACACCGGCCAGCGCACTCATCATGATGCGCCCCGCGCCGTACGCCGGCCGGGTTCATGACTGGACGGGTCCGACGCGGCGGACACCAGCACCCCCCTCTGGTCGCAGCCTATGCAGCGGACAACGTTAGGGGATCAGGGCCGGTTCCTTGGTGCCCGGTTGGGGATGCGGTCGGGGATGCCCGGTCGGGGATGCCGGTCGGGCGCTCCGTGCCGGCCCGGCGCGCCGGTCAGCCGCCCGGCCTGGGCGGGGAGTCGTGCCAGCGCGGGTGTTGTCCGCCGATGCGCTTGGTGGCGCGCTCGGCCGCCGCGGCGACT
The DNA here is from genome assembly GCA_036378315.1 of Streptosporangiaceae bacterium. GTDB lineage: Bacteria > Actinomycetota > Actinomycetes > Streptosporangiales > Streptosporangiaceae > CALAED01. Next base: position 12,055 of record DASUWU010000132.1, read on the forward strand.
TCGTCGCCGACGCGCGCCATCTCGCGGCCGGTCAGCTGGCTGGTGGTGCCCACGACGACGAGGAGCAGCTCCGGGTGCGCGTCGTGGCCGAAGACCGCGGCGGCCACGGCGTTGTGGTCCGGGTAGTACTCGCCGCGGCTCGTGGAATATCCGCGTTGCCTGGTCAGCCGCAGTTCGCGGATGAACTCGTCGGCGTCGACGACCGAGTGCGGCGTCCGACCCGGCAGGGGGTGCCGCCTCAGCAGGTCGGTCACCTGCGCGGGGGGCGACCAGGCGAACCACGCCTTGGCCGCGACGGCACCGGTCGGCGGGAACGCCGCCCCGATGTCGATGGTCACCCTGATCGGCTGCCGGCTTTCCACCCGGTCACGCACCACGAAGTGTTCCTGCTCGTCGCGGGTCATCAGGAAGCAGCCGAGCCCGGTGCTCCCGCTGACCCGCCGTGCCTCGTCGAGGGCGACCTGCAGGGTCTGGCCGACCCGGTCGACGAGCGATCCCAGCTCGGCCAGATACAGCCCGAGACGATAGGTCTTGGTCGACGGGTCGGCCGCGATCACCCGGCCGCCTTCCAGCGTTTTCAGCAGGTTGTAGCAGGTGGAGAGGTTGATCGAGGTGGCCCTCGCGATCTCGCTCAACGTCGCGGGCTCGTTGCCGCGGACGCGGAGGAACTCCAGGATGGCCAGCGCGTTCCGGACCGCCGGCACGCTCTTTACGGCCTGCTCGGCCACCTCACGTCCCGGCGCCGGCCGGGGCGTCAGGCGTCCGAGGCGTGCACGATGTGCGGCACCGACTCCACGTCCGCATGGTCCTCCTTGGCGCTCCATGACGCCGCGCGTTCCCGCACGAGGTGCTGGGTGTTCTCATCGCCGATCGGCTCCTGCCAGAACAGGGCTCTCGCCTGGGCCAGCAGCGGGAGGTCATGGATCGCGATCATAGTCGCGTCGCCCTCGCCGTCGTTGACGAACGAGTGGTCGTGCCACGCCGGGCAGGTGAAGAAGTCGCCGGCCTGGAACCTGATCTCCCTGCCGTCGACGGTCGCGTAGCCGGTGCCCTCGATCCAGTAGTAGATCGCGACGGAGTTGTGCCGGTGGCCGGGGATGCTCTCCCCGGGGTGGATGCGCTGGACCCCGACGAAGATCAGCGGTGAGGCTCCAGGCGCTCCCTCCCACTGCTGGTTCACCAACGCGGCGAACCGCCGGTACGCCGGATAGCGCTTCGGGTGCTCGCTCATCTCGTCGAGGACCGCCTTGATGTCCTTCCACCGCCACACCCCGGGCTCGGTGTCGGCCGGGATCATCGACTTGAAGTAGGCGTCCGGGTTCATGATCACAGATTGGGAACCCACCGCCGCGGCCTGGTCGTCAGCCATCTCGTTCTCCCTTCTCCAGGGAGAAGCTACTCCTCTCAGGAGAAAAAACAAGAGGCGGCCGGGTCCGGGAGGGGACGGACGTCATGGCAGCGTGTCCAGGTGCGGGGCCACGGTGCGGGCGAAGCCGCCGCCGTCGGTGACGTCCCAGTTGATGGACCAGGTCATCGCGCCGCGGATGTCCGGATAGGTGTGCGGCGGCCGGAACGCGCCGCAGTTCGTCCCTCTGGCCAGGCAGTCCAGCGCGTTGTTGACCGTGGACGGTTGGACGACGCCGCTGCCCGCCGCGCCCTGTCCCGCCGGCAGGCCAAGCGCCACCTGGTCGGGACGCAGGCCGTTCTCCAGTTGGACGCAGGCCAGCGCGGTGATGAAGTCGACCGAGCCCTGCCCGTACACGTTCTGGTCGCAACCGAGCATCGACCCGGAGTTGTAGTACTGCGTGTGGACGACGGTGAGGATGTCCTTGATCTTCAGGGCGAGCTGGAAGTAGGACCCGGCCGTCGACTGCATGTCGATCGTCTGAGGCGCCATCGTGATGATCAGGTCGGCGCCCGCGGTGGAGCGCAGCCGGCGCAGCGCCTGCTCCATGAAGGTCGGGTTGAGGGCGTTCTCCAAGTCGATGTCGATCCCGTCGAAGCCGTACTGGCTGATCAGCGCCTGCACGGAGTCGGCGAACAGCGTCGCTGAGGCGGCGTCGTTCACCTGGATCGTGCCGTTCTGGCCGCCGACCGACAGGATGACCTTCTTGCCCTTCGCGTGCAGGCCGGTGATGTCCGTATTGAACTGGGCGTCCGTGTAGCCGCCGAGGGAGGCGGACAGGCCGGGGTCGACCCGGAAGGCGACCTCGCCGGCGCGCGCCGTGGCCTCGCCGAAGGCCACGGCGACCAGGTCGTACTCGTCGGGAACGGCGGACAGGCGCAGCGCGCGGGCCGGGTTGGTGAAGTCCTGCCAGTACCCGGTCAGGAAGTGCTTGGGCAGCGGGCCGGTCGCGCAGCCGGAGGTGGTGCCGGTGACGGGGGCGGTGGCGCTCGACTCGCCGCCCGCGTCGTAGGCCTTGACCGTGTAGGTGTGCGTGGAGCAGGTCTGCAGGCCGGAGAGGGTGACGGTCGTGCCGCTCACGGTGGCGCGCAGGGTGCCGCCCTCGTAGACGTGGTAGCCGGCGGGCGTGCCGCTGCCGGCCGTCCAGGACAGGGTGAGGGATGAGGAGGTGCGGGCGGTGATGGTCGGCGTGCTCGGCGCGCCCGGCCCGCCCGGGTTGCCAGGGCCGCTGCCGTCGCATGGCGCGCCGTTGAAGGCGCAGTTCTGCGGGCTCCCCGGCCCGGCGCCGATGAAGCCGAACGTGACAGAACCGCCCGGCGGGATCGTTCCGTTGTACTCGCGGTTGCGGAAGATCTGGTGCTGCTGGTTCGAGGTCAGGAGGGCGTCCCAGTAGGTGCCGACGGTGGTGCCGGATGGGAGGTCGAACTCGACCTGCCATCCGTTGATGGCGCCGCTGGAGCCGTTGGTGAGGGTGAACCTGCCCTCCCATCCCGAACCCCAGTCGCTGGTCTTGGCGAAGGCGGCGGTGGGCGACGCCGCGGCGCCCGTCCCGACGAACGGGGGGACGAGCAGGAGGAGCAGCGGGATCGCGAGGAGGCTGAGTACGGAGCGGGGGCGCATCTCTCTCCTGACATGACAGGGCCGGGCCAACTAACAGGAAGGTTTCCTATTAGTTGGGAGCACGTTAACTCCCTGCGCAGCGCCGGGCAACCCCCTTCCTCGGGGACGTCGGCGCCCGGCGGTCGGGCCTTTGCCCGTCCCGGGGCGGGACCTTCGGTCCTCGTGCCGGCGGACGCGCCGAGGTGAACTAGAGGTGATGGGGAGGCCCGAGAGGACGCGGAGAAGCGGGCACCGACCTTGGGGACGGGGTCCGCGCACCGCGCAATCGCGATCCGCGAGAGACGGACACGGGCCTCCCCATCTACGTTTCCGTGGTCCATGCCGGCGCTTTGCGGCCGACGGCCGGGACCGATGACGAAGAAGGACGCACATGGCGAGCGCATATGCGGAGGACCAGGGCCGGATCGTGGTGGGGATCGACGGTTCCGCGCCCTCGAAGGAGGCGCTGCGCTGGGCGGTGCGGCAGGCGAGGCTCACCGGCGCCGCCGTCGATGCCGTGATCGCGTGGGAGTTCCTGCCGACGTACGGCTGGGACATCACTCCGCAGGAGGTCGATGACCTCCAGGCCACCGCGGACAAGACGCTCCAGATGGCGATCGACGAGGTGGCCGGCGGCCGGTCCGACGTGCCGATCCGCCCGCGCGTCGTGCGTGGACACGCGGCGCGGGTGCTGCTCGACGTCGCGGAAGGCGCCGAGTTGATCGTGGTGGGCAGCCGCGGCCACGGCGGCTTCGCCGGTGCGCTGCTCGGCTCGGTGGGCCAGTACTGCGTACAGCACGCGGCCTGCCCGGTCGTGGTGATCCGCGGTACGCGCTGATCCGGCCGGCCGCGGCGCCGGCCGGTTTCACGAACGCACTGCTTTCACGAACGCACTGCGCTGGTGCCCTCATGGAGAGCGGCGCGCTCGGGTGCGTGCCCGTGAAACTTTCATCGCTGCGATCGATCACCTCGGGGATCACACCGCTCGTTCCGGGCGAAGATCTGTGACAGCTATCGGTGGATCAGGACGAACGCTAACTGGGCTAAGGGTTGGCCGTGCGCGAGCCGCACCAGCATGGTGGTGGCCGCGGCGACCGTCAAATTCTTGACGGTCAGGAGAACACCGCTTTACAGTCCCGAGTTAACGATCGGTCATCCTTTGGAAACTTTCGCACACTTCGGTGCTCGATTCCCGAGCGCGTCCGCCGCAACCGGCGGGCCGCCGCCCCGCCCCCTCCGGGAGAGATCGCCATGAAGTTCCGCACCGCAGTCCCGGTCGTCCTCACCGCGGCCGTCGCCCTCGTCACGGCCGCCTGCAGCGGCGGCACCTCGGCGCAGCCATCGGGTGGCGGCACGTCGTTCGAGTTCTGGTCGTTCTCCGGGATCGACCAGAAGGCCACCGTCGCGACATACCAAAAAGGACATCCCGGCATCCGGGTCAAGCTCACCGAGGTGGGCACCTCGGTCGAGACGGCACAGGCGCTCACCACCGCGCTGGCCGGCGGCAAGGTCCCTGACCTCGTCCTCATCCAGGGTGATGACCTGCCCAAGTTCGTCCAGCAGCCGCAGAACTTCTACGACCTGCGACAGTTCGGCGCGGACAAGACCAAGGGCGATTACCTGGGCTGGGTGATGAGCCAGAGCACGACCAGGGACGGCCAGATCATCGGCATTCCGACGGACGTGGGCGGCATGGCCGTCGCCTACCGGACCGACCTGTTCAAGGCCGCGGGGCTGCCCACCGATCGCGAGGAGGTGAGCCGGCTCTGGCCCACCTGGGACGCCTTCATCGAGACCGGGAGGAAGTACACGGCGGCGACCGGCAAGCCCTTCGTGGACAACGCGGGCACCAGCGTGTTCTACCAGGCGGTCAACCAGGTGTCGGAGAAGTACTACGACCCCGCGGGCAACCCGGTCTACGACACGAACCCTCAGGTCAAGGCCGCCTTCGACGTGGGGATCAAGGCGGTTCAGGCGCACATCACGGCCCGGCTGAGCTCGTTCACCGAGGGGTGGAGCGCCGGCATGGGCAAGGGGCGGTTCGCCGTCGTCGCGGCGCCGTCGTGGTTGCTGCAGCAGATCCGCGACAACGCCCCCAAGACAAAGGGTAAATGGGACATAGCAACAATCCCCGGCGGCACGGGCAACTGGGGCGGCAGCTATCTCGCCATCCCCAAACGGGCCAAGAACGCGAAGGCCGCCTGGGACTACATCCGGACGACGCAGTCGCCACAGGGCCAGTTGCAGCACTTCCTGGATTTCACCTCGCTGCCCACCACCCCGTCGGTCTACAAAGACCCGAAACTCACCGCGCTCAAGGACCCCTTCTTCTCCAACGCCCCGATCGGAACGATCTACACCAACTCGCTGCTCGCGCTCAAGCCGTTCTATGTCGGGCCGGACAGCGCGGCCATCGGCCAGGAATTCCTGAACGCGATCACCAATGTCGAGCTGGGTAAAGGCGACGCCGCCACGGCGTGGAACGCGGCGCTGAAGAACATCAAGACCGCCATCGGCAAGTAGCCGGGCGTGGCGGCGAGTAGGACGAGCGTGACGACGAGCCTCACCACGGCGCGGGCTGAGCCGCTGCCCGCGCTGCGCACCCAGGTGCGGCACAGCCTCGGCGAGCGCCTGGCCCCGTACGTATACATAGCTCCCTTCTTCGTCATCTTCGCCGTCTTCGGCCTTATCCCACTGCTCTTCACGTTCTATGTGGCGCTGTTCGACTGGAATCCCATCGGCGAGCACGTCTTCATCGGCTTCGACAACTTCACCCGCCTGGTCCATGACGCCCGGTTCTGGAACGCCGCCAAGAACACCGTCAGCATCTGGCTGCTGTCGACCGTCCCGCAGCTCACGATCGCGCTCGTCCTGGCGCACCTGCTGAACCATGCCCGGCTGCGGCTCGCCGTGTTCTTCCGGATGTCGATGCTCGTGCCGTACGTCACCTCGGTCGCGGCGACGGCGATCGTCTTCGCCCAGATGTTCGACCGCGACTACGGCCTGCTCAACTGGCTGCTGGGCTTCGTCGGCGTGGGGCCGATCGACTTCAGGGAGTCGGTGTGGGGCAGCCATCTGCTGATCGCGGCGATGGTCACCTGGCGCTGGTTCGGCTACACGACCCTGCTCTACCTGGCCTCCCTGCAGGCGATCCCGCGCGCGATCTACGAGGCCGCCGCCGTGGACGGGGCCGGCGCGTGGAAGCAGTTCCGCCACATCTCGGTCCCGTCCCTGCGCCCGGTCATCGTCTTCACCATCGTGACGTCGACGATCGGTGGTTTGCAGATCTTCACCGAGCCGCTGCTCATCTCGCGCGACGCGCCGCTCACCTGCGGGCCCGTCCGGCAGTGCCAGACGCTGACGCTCTTCCTCTACGAGCAGGGCTTCGGCAGGTTCCAGTTCGGGTACGGCGCCGCCATCGGCGTGGCGCTGTTCGTCATCGTGGTCGGCGCGGCCACGCTCAACTACTTCCTGTCCACCCGGATCCGCGCGGAGCGACGAGCATGACCAAGACGATCCGGCGGCGTTCCGGCGAGCGGGTCCGCTGGTGGACCTACCTCCTGCTCGGGCTGGCGGCGTTCGCGTGCCTCTTCCCGCTGTACTGGATGTTCGTCGTCGCCACCACCGACACGGCCGCCGCCACCAAGCTGCCGCCCGAGGTCGTGCCCGGCGGCAACTTCTTCCATCTGGCCGGGTTGGTGCTCCAGACGGTGCCGTTCGTCCGGTCGATCGTCAACAGCGTGATCGTGGCCGGGGCGATCGGCGTCGGGCAGGCGGTGCTGTGCTCGCTGGCCGGGTTCGCGTTCGCGAAGCTCCGCTTCCGCGGCCGGGGCGCGCTCTTCCTGGTCGTGGTGCTGACGATGACCGTACCGACGCAGCTGGCCGTCATCCCGCAGTACATGATCATATCGTCGCTGGGCTGGGTGGACACGTTGCAGGCGCTCATCGTGCCGGGTCTTGCCAGCGCGTTCGGGATCTTCTGGATGCGGCAGCACCTCGCCACGACGGTGAGCGACGAGATCCTGCAGGCCGCGCGGATCGACGGCGCGAACAGCTGGCAGATCTTCTGGCGCGTCGCGTTTCCGCTGGTGCGGCCCGCCGCGTTCGTGATCGGGCTGCTCGGCTTCGTCACCGCGTGGAACGACTTCCTGTGGCCGTTCATCGTGCTGAAGTCGCCGGAAAGATACACCGCGCAGATCGCGATCAAGGCGTTGCAGAACAGTTTCTCCATCGACCTCGGGCTGGCGATGTCGGGCTCATTCCTGGCCACCTTGCCGTTGCTGGTCCTGTTCCTCTTCGTCGGCCGGCGGATGGTCGCCGGGATTATGGACGGCGCCTTCAAGGGCTGACGCCAGTTCATGGCGGCGCCGGGGCAACCGGCGATCGCGCGGCACGTGTTTTCGCAAGACCCGAGCGACTTCGCCGCCGGGCCGGCAACGGCCGTGGGTGCCCAGCGGGCCCGCCGCGTGGTGCCGGCGCCCCCTGTGCGCTGGGTCGACGCGGTCCGACGGGCCCGGTCGACGCGCGGTCACCGGCGGACGTCCCGCACGAAAGCGCGATCGCCGCCCGGGGGAGGCGTTGTGTCGATCTTCACCGCGGCCGTACGCTCGGCCCGTTTCGGAATGCGCTTTCCCACATTCGTAGGGGTGACAGTGCTCAAGGCGATCCGTCTCTTCGTACCGGCAACACTGCTGCTCACGCTCATCGGGGTGCTCACCCAGCCGGCCAGGGCCGCCGTCTGGTCGTCGACGGACCGGTGGGGCACCTGGACCAACGGCGGCTACACCCTCTACAACGACGTCTGGGGCAGCGGCTTCGGCCCGCAAACGATCTGGGCCAACTCGTTCAGCAACTGGGGCGTCTGGGCGGACCACCCCAACACCGGCGGAGTGAAGTCCTACCCCAACGCCACCAAGAGCGTGAACCGGCGGCTCAGCTCGCTCGGCAGCGCGACCAGCAGCTTCAACGTCACGGTGCCGGGCGGCGGCGCCTACGAGACCGCCTACGACATCTGGTGCGACGGCCACACCTACGAGATCATGCTCTGGATGAACAAGGTCGGCCCGGTGGGGCCGATCGGTTCCCGGCAGACGAGCGCCTCCGTGGGCGGCCACAGCTGGGACGTCTACCGCGGATCCAACGGTTCCAACCAGGTGTTCTCCTTCGTCCGGCAGGGCAACACCAGCGGGGCGACGGTGGACATCAAGGCGATCCTGAACTGGCTGAGGTCGAACAACTGGTTCGGTGACGTGACGCTCGGCGACGTCCAGTTCGGCTACGAGATCACTTCCTCGAGCGGCGGGATGGACTTCCGCACCAACAGCTTCTCGGTGTCGGCGAGCTGACGCGCCATCTGGAATGGGTGCCGCCACCAGCACAGTGGTGCGCGTGCGGTAGCCGCGGCCCTCACGCCCTGTTGGTCGCGGGTCCCGTCGTGGCGCGGAGGGATATGGGCGGGGCGAGGAGGACGTGCCGGTGCGGGGTGGCGGGGTCGGCGATGCGGCTCGTGAGCATCTCGACGGCGCGGGCGCCGAGCTCGTCCGCCGGTACGTCGGCCGCGGTGAGGGGCGGGTGGAGGTTTTCCGCCCAGTGGTTGGCGGCGACGCCGGTGATGGAGAAGTCTCGGGGTACCGCCAGGCCGGCCCGCGCCAGCGCCTGGTACATGCCGGGGACGGCGGCCTCGTTGATGGTGGCGATGGCGGTCAGGTCCGGGTGCTCGGCGAGGAGCCGCTCGACGCAGGACACGCCGGACTGGGCGTCGTCGGCGCAGCAGGTGCGGACCCCGTGCAGGTCCCGTTCGGAGACTGTGCGAATGAAGCCGGCCTGGGCGCGGTGGCCGGGGCCGTACCCGGCGGCCAGCAGTTCGGTGGATCGGTTGACCAGGGCGATGTGGCGGTGGCCGAGGTCGGCGAGGTGGTGGACGCATTGGGAGATCAGGGCGTCGTAGTCCAGGTCGACCCAGGAGGTGTCGTCGGGGTGGGCGGTGCGGCCGATGCAGACGAACGGGAGCTCGGAGTGCCGCAGGCGGGCGATTCGGTCGTCTTCCAGCCGGATCTCCATGAGCACGACGCCGTCCACCCGCCGGCCGCCGACGACCCGCTCGAAGGAGCGGTCGTGCTCGCCGCCCGACGGCGACAGCAGGACGTCGAGATCGGCGCGTGCGGCGGCGTCGACGACGCTGGCGACGAAGCCGAGTTGCATGTCGGTCAGCCGCCGGCTGGCCGGTGGGATGACCAGGCCGATGGTTCGGGTTCTGCCTTCCTTCAACGCCCGGGCGACCGCGTTGGGCCGGTATCCCAGCTCATCGACCACCGCCTGGATACGCCGCCGGGTCTGTTCCGACACCGGGCGCTTGCCGCTCAACGCGTAGGAGACGGTGCTGCGTGACACGCCCGACCGTCTGGCGATCTCCCCGATGTTCACGGCTGCTCCTCAGCTCATCCGACCG
>DASUWU010000133.1:0-5567 GCA_036378315.1 Streptosporangiaceae bacterium
CGTCGCGGTCGTCTGCTGCGGCGCCAACACCGACCCGGCCGACCTTGCCTGACGCGCGACCCGCGCGACCCGCGCGACCCGCGCGATCCACCGCGATCGACCGACGATCACCGGGCGGTCCGGCCCCGGTGCCGGCCGGACGGAGATCGACCGGTCCTGGCCCGGCCCGGCCGCGGGCTCAGATCCAGTCGCGTCGCTTGAACACGACGTACAGCGCCACCGCCGTCACGACGAGGACGACCACGCTCGTCACGAACCCCCACGTCTGCCCGAACCCCGGGTACGGCACGTTCTCGCCGTAGAAGCCGGTGATCGCGGTGGGCACGGCGATGACGGCGGCCCACCCGGTGAGCTTCTTCATCACCATGTTCAGGTGGTTGCCCTGCATGGCGATGCGGGTCTCCTGCAGGCTGGTCACGACGTCGCGAAGGCTGTCGGTCCACTCGGTGGCGCGCAGCACGTGGTCGTAGACGTCCTGGAAGTAGGGCGTCATCGCCTGCGGAATGACCTGCAGGTCACGGCGGAGCAGCGTGTTGACCACCTCGCGCATCGGCAGCACGATGCGGCGCAGCAGCGCGAGGCTCTTGCGCAGGCGGTAGCTGCGGCGCTGGGTCTCGCGGTCGGGCACCCGGTCGGCGAACAGTTCCTCCTCGATGCCGTCGATCTCGTCGTCGAGCGACTGCACCGCCTCGAAGTGCTGATCGACGATCAGGTCGAGCAGCCCGTGCAGCAGGTAGGCGACGCCGTACCGGGCCAGGTCGGGGGAGCCGTCCCAGCGCCGGATGAGCGCCTCCACGTCGAAGTCGTGGTCCGCGCGGACGGTGACCAGCGCGCGGTCCGTGATGAACGCGGAGATCTCGTGGGTCTCCAGGTCCCCGCCGGCCGGGTCGAGACGCACGGCGTAGGCGTTGAGGAACAGGTGGCTCTGGTATCGGTCGAGCTTGGGCCGCTCGTGCCGGCTGACCGCGTCCTCGACGGCGAGCGCGTCCAGCCCGAGCTCCTCACCGACCAGGTGCAGGGCCTCGCCGTCGGGTGCGCACAGGTCCAGCCACACGAAGGTGTCCGGCTCGGCCAGGTAGTCGCTGATCCGGTCCGCCGGGAAGTCCTGCTTCTCCAGCCGGCCCGCGCGCCAGAGGCGGGTGCGGTGGGTCATATCCACGTGTCGATCCACATCCGCGCGTGCCAGGAGTCGTACGGCATGACCTGGCCCGCCAGCACGGGATACAGGTAGTAGAAGTTGGCCAGCACGATGAGGAGGTAGGCGCCGGCCGCGGCCGCGCCGAGCACCCGCCGCGCGGGGAGGGCGTCGGCCGGGCCGACGATCAACCCGATCACGAGCACGATGGACAGCACCATGAACGGCACCATCGGGTTGGCGTAGAACAGGAACATCGTGCGGTGGTTGAAACCGTAGTAGAACCACGGCAGCCACCCGGCCAGGAAGCCCAGCAGGACCCCGCCGGCGCGCCAGTCGCGCTGCACCAGCCACCAGGCGGCGAGCACCAGCAGCGTGACGATCGACACCCACCAGATCGCCGGGGTGCCGACGTCGAGCACCTCGCGGGAGCACTTGGCGGCACCGCCGCAGCTCGGCGGCTCGGTGTAGTAGAACGCCACCGGCCGTTTGAGCACCATCCAGTTCCACGGCCAGGACTGGTAGTCGTGGTGGACCGTCAGCGTGGTGTGAAAGTGCCACATCTGCCGGTGGTAGTCCCACAGCCGCGGCAGCGCCTGGAACAGCGCGGTGATCGGGTTCCGGGCGACGGTGCCGCGGCCCCAGCCGCCCGCATTGAAGATCCAGCCGCTCCACCACGTGATGTACGTGACGAGGCCGACTACGACGATGGACGCGAAGGCGGGCAGCGTCTCCAGGGCGAGCGCGCCGAGGTAGGGCCGCCGTACGCCGGCGGACCGGCGCGCGCCGACGGACCACACGACGGCCAGCACGCCGAACGCGGCGACGTAGTACAGGCCGGTCCACTTGGTCGCGGTCGCGGTGCCCAGGCACAGGCCCGCGGGAATCAGCCACCAGTGCATGACGAACGGGCCCAGCGCCTCGTCGCCGCCGCGTTCGCTCACCTTGCGGGCGAGCCGCGCGCGGGAGACGTCGCGGTCGAGCACGATGCAGGCGAAGCCGGCCAGCACCCAGAACATCACGAAGATGTCGAGGATCGCGGTGCGGCTGGTGACCAGGTGCATGCCGTCCAGCGCGAGCAGCAGCCCGGCCGCGGTGCCGAGCAGGGTCGAGCGGGTCATCCGCCGCGCCACCCGCGCCAGGATCAGCACCGACAGCGTGCCGATCAGCGCGCCCGCGAAGCGCCATCCGAACGGGTTCATGCCGAACATCCACTCGCCGGCGGCGATCAGCCACTTGCCCGCCGGGGGGTGGGCGATGAAGCTGCCGCCGTCGGACCAGATGTTCAGGTTCGGCGGATGCCGCAGCAGCAGCTTGTCGGCGTCCTTGACGGTGTTGTGCTCGTAGCCGAACTTCAGCAGCGCGTAGGCGTCTTTGGCGTAGTAGGTCTCGTCGAAGATGATGGCCCGTGGCTTGGCGAGGTCGTAGAACCGCAGCGCAGCGGCGATCAGCGTCACGAACAGCGGCCCCAGCCAGCCCATCAGGCGGCTGCCGGGTATGTCGGGCGTGAGCCACTGGCGTAGCGAAGGAGGCCGTCTGCGCTGCTCGGGCCGGATTTCGGGTTCGATACCTGTCATCGCCACCACCCCGACATCGTACGGGCGGGAGCCGTGACGATCGTGCACTTCACCACGACCGGCGGCCGTATGTCCCGGCGGCGGGCGGGCACAGATCGTCCGGAGGACGCGGCGGTGGCGGCCGTGAGCAGGCGCGGGTCGTGCGGTCCGAGGAGCGCCGGGGCGCCGAGTGACCGGGGAGACGAGGGATGCCGGCGCGTGCGGCGCCCGCCGGCCGCGCGGGCGGAGGCGGCGCCGTCGAACACCGCGACCAGGACGACGGGCGACGCCCCCGGGCCGGCGCACCCGCGAACCGTACTCGCGGCGCGCGTGCCCTCTGAGGCGGCGAAGATGGGGGTGTGGAGAGCACCGGGACGCTGACGCTGGCCGCCGCACCCATCGGACACGTGGAGGACGCCTCGGCGCGGCTGCGCGCCGCGCTCGCCGCGGCCGACATCATCGCGGCCGAGGACACCCGGCGGCTGCGCCGGCTCGCCGCCGACCTGGGCGTGACCCCGGTCGGCCGGATCGTGTCCTATTACGACGCGAACGAGCGCGCCCGTGCGGCGGAGCTGCTGGAGGAACTGCGCGGCGGGAGCGACGTGCTCGTCGTCACGGACGCGGGCCTGCCGGGCGTCTCGGACCCCGGGTACCGGCTGGTCACGGCGGCGGTCGCGGCGGAGATCCCGGTCACCGTCCTGCCGGGGCCCTCGGCCGTGACGACGGCGCTGGTCATCTCCGGGCTGCCGACCGACCGGTTCTGCTTCGAGGGCTTCCTGCCCCGCCGGGCGGGGGAGCGGGCCGCCCGGCTGGCGGAGCTGGCCGGCGAGCCGCGGACCATGGTGTTCTTCGAGGCGCCGCACCGGCTGGCGGCGGCGCTGGAGGCGATGGCGGGCGCGTTCGGCGCGGACCGGCCGGCCGCGGTCTGCCGCGAGCTGACGAAGACGTACGAGGAGGTGCGCCGCGGCCCGCTCGGCGAGCTGGCCGCGTGGGCGTCCGGCGGCGTTCGCGGCGAGATGACGATCGTCGTGGGCGGCGCTCCGGACCGCGCCGGGACGGCCGACGTGGGGGAGCTGGCGGGCGAGGTCGAGCGCCGTGTGCGCGGGGGCGTGCCGCGCAAGGAGGCGATCGGGCAGGTGGCCCGTGAGTACGGTGTGCAGAAACGAAAGCTGTATGACGCGGTGATTGCCATGAAAGGTGATCATTGACCATTCTTTGAATGTTTCTTGGAGAAAGCCGTTATCGTCACGCTCACGTTCGCAGGAGAAAATGACGAACGTCTACGCGAATGCGTGTCCCGATCCCCCGGGGGTGACGCTGATGGGCGAATCCATGATCTCGCGTGAGACGTGGACCTTCGAATGCCTCGGCTGTCTGCACGAATGGCGGGAGGACGTCGAGGTCGGGCACGCCGCCGACGGACACGGCGGCGCCGTCGTCTACTACCGGCGCGACGGCCACCCGTGCACCTCTCCGTGGTCGGAGCGGTGCTGCCCGTCCTGCGGCGGGTACGACGTGAAGATCATCCCGCACGGGCCGGTGCGCGCGCGGCCCGAGCCGAGCCGGCGGCACGCCGAACTGGAACTGGTCTTCCGGCTGCGCCGGCTGCACGCCTACTGAGGGCCGCCGGCTGCGGGCGGGGTTCCGGCGCCGGGGACCGGGCGGGCCGACGGCGTTCCCCCGGTCCCGGCGACGGAATTCCGCTAGGCCGCCACGGGATCCTTCGGTGCGGGCGTGTCGGCGGCCTGCTCACCCCGGCGACCGCGGCGCCGGAACGCCTGCGCGATCTTCTGCCGCGGCTCGTCCGAGAAGGTGATGGCCGCCGCGAGGCACGCCAGCGGCACGGTCGGCAGGACGTAGCGGTAGTCGAACTCGGCGGTGGCCGGCGGCACGAGCAGCAGGCCCGTCGCGGTCACCCAGGGCAGGAAGGCCGCCCCGCCCCAGCGGCGCCACAGCGGCACCAGCCCGGCCAGGCCGATCACGAGGATGCCGCCGAGGAGCGTGCCGGGCAGGCGGACGAACCGCTGGTAGGTGCGGATCACCTTCGCGTACGGGCCGACGATGCGGGTGCGCGCGTTGCCCTGCTCGTAAAGGTGCGCCTCCGCGGCGGCCGTACGGTCGCGGCTCATCCGCCACGTCGGCAGGGCCGCGGACTTCCGGCCGAACTGGTACATCTCAAATGTCGCGCGGTCCGGGAACACTTTCCGGTCCCACCGGAAGGTGAACAGGAAGTCCTTTCCGACGACCTTCAGATAGTCGCCCGGCTGCGCGATGATGGCGCGCTTGGCGAAGTCTCCCGCAAGTTGATTCTGGTAGTTCGTAAACTTTTGTGCCGGAATGCGGTGGAATGGAGAGTTTCGATCCCAGATGGCGTCTTGGGAGAAGACGAGCGGCGTGTGCGACGTCTTGTTGTTCTTGCACAGGGCGTATTCGGAGACCGGCGGCTTGATCTTGTTGCAGTCCGCGAACGCGGACACGCGCGAGTACAGGAAGATGCCGCTGCTCGTGGTCATGCCCGGCTTGCCGTACGAGGCCCAGAACCAGCCGGCGTAGGCGGCGAGGGGCAGCGCGCACACCCCGACCGTCGCGACGATGACCCGCCAGTGGATCCGGCGGATCAGGAAGTAGACCACCACGGCGACCAGAACCGGGGTGCCCACCGTGCGCGTCAGTGTGGCCAGGCCCAGCAGCAGGCCCGCGAGCGCCCCGGCCTTCCAGCTCAGGTCGCGGCCGTGCCACAGCAGCAGCGTGACCACCGAGATCAGCAGGAAGCCGAACATCGTGTCCGAGAGGATCAGGTGCTCCAGCTGGATCTGGTAGCCGTCGAACAGCAGCGGGCCGGTGGCCAGCGCCGCCCCCCACGCGGGCAGCCGGAA
>DASUWU010000134.1:0-7167 GCA_036378315.1 Streptosporangiaceae bacterium
CGGGTCGCGGCGGACCGTCAGCCCTTGAGGGCGCCGGCCATCAGGCCGCGCATGAAGAACCGGCCGAGCACGATGTAGACGATGAGGGTGGGCAGCGAGGCGAGCAGCGCCTCGGCCATCTGCTGGCTGTACTGCACGGCCACCGCGCCGGACCCCGCCGTGTTGTTGAGGATCACGGTCACCGGCCAGCTCTTCGGCGCGCCGAGGAACACGGCGAACAGGAAGTCGTTCCACATCGACGTGAACTGCCAGATCAGCGTCACGGCGAACGCCGGCCCCGACACCGGCAGCACGACCGACCTGAACGTCCTGATCATCCCGGCGCCGTCCACGCGGGCCGCCTCGATCAGCTCGTCGGGGATGGTCACGTAGTAGTTCCGGAAGATGAGCGTGCAGATCGGGATCCCGTACACCACGTGCGCCAGCACCAGGCCGCTGATGCTGCCGACGAGCTGCATGTGGGTGAGCAGCCCGGCCAGCGGGATCATGACCGCCTGGTACGGGATGAACATGCCGAACAGGAACAGCGTGAAGACCGCGTCGGAGCCGGGGAACCGCCACTTCGACAGGACGTAGCCGTTGAGCGAGCCGATCAGCGCGGAGATGACCGAACCGCTGACGGCGATCTTGACGCTGTTGAGCAGACCAGGCTGCAGCGCCGTCCAGGCCGCTCGCCAGCCATCCAGGCTCCAGTGTTTCGGCAGGTTCCACGCCGTGCTCGGGTCGGCCTCGTTGAGCGTCTTGAAGCTCGTGACGACCAGCACGTACACGGGGATCAGGAAGACGAACACGAAGAGCAGCAGCAGCGTCAGCCTGAGCATCCGCAGGGCCAGGCCGCGCCGCCGTGCGCGCGCCCCCGCGTCGCCGGGCGCCGCCGTGCGCACCCGCTCGGAAACGGTCGCCGCCGTGCTCATGGCTCGCTGTTCTCCCATCCTTCGGCGTCGTTCATGACCGGCGGTCCGCCCGGACGGACCAGACGAGGTAGGGGATCACCAGCACAGCGACCGCCAGCAGCATGTACGTGGCGATGGTCGCGCCGTTGGCCGGGTCGTGCCGGTCAAAGACCTCGACATAGGTGGCGATGGCCGGGACGTACGTGATGATCTGCTTGCCCGCGATCGCCATGATCAGGTCGAAGACCTTGAGCGAGATGTGGCCCAGGATGATCAGCGCGGACAGCAGCACCGGGCGCAGCTGGGGGAAGACGATGTACCGGTAGACCTGCCACTCGGCGCAGCCGTCCACCCGCGCCGCCTCGCGCAGGTCCTCGGGGACGCCGCGGAAGCCCGCGAGGAACAAAGCCATGACATATCCGGACATTTGCCAGATCGCCGGGATCGCCATGGCGGCCATGCCCCAGTGCGGGTTCTGCCACCAGTCGTTGGCCACGAACCCCAGGCCGATCTTGTGGAGCAGCTGGTTGAAGCCGACCGCGCGCGCCGGCGGTGCCGGGTTCATCAGCCAGCGCCACACCACGCCGCTGGCGATGAACGAGACCGCCATGGGGAACAGGTAGACCGCCCTGAACCCGCCTTCGCCGCGGATCCCCTTGTCCATCAAGAAGGCCAGGAACCAGCCGAGCAGCAGAGCCCCGCCGACGAACACGACGGTGAACAGGATCGCGTGCTTCACCGCGCCCGGCCAGCTCGCGTCGCTCCACAGGTCGACGAAGTTCTTCCCCTTGTTGAAGTGCTGCGGGGAGATCTCGTCGTGCTTGTCGCTCAGCGCCAGCCTGGTGTTCCAGCCGATCAACCCGTACACGAACACGCCGATCGCGATGATCGACGGAGTCAGCAGCAGCAGGCCCGGCAGCCAGCGTCGGGCACGGCGCATGGATCTCCCTCCGGCGGACGGCGAGACGCAAGCCCTCCGGGCGCGGACCGGGGGAAGCCGCCCGCCGGAGGGCTTGCGCTGGTTCTCGCCGTGGTTACGGGTTGTGCGGGACTGGACTCTGGGTCACTGGACGTCGTTCTTCGACGCGGTGGCGATGGCGCTCTGCAGCTTGGCCGCGTTCTTGTTCTGCAGGAACAGGCCGACCGCCGTGTCGATGTCGGTGTGGAACTTGTTGTTGGCGACGACGCCGTGCCAGAACGAGCCGGCCAGCTTGTCCGACTGCCACTGGTCGAACGCCCAGGCCAGGTAGCCGGTGTACAGCGACTTGTCGGCGTCCTTGCGGGCCGGGATGGACCCCTTCTTCGGGTTGAACAGGTCCTGGCCCTCCTTGCTGGACGCCTCCTTCAGCCACGCCTCGGCCGCCGCCTTGTGCGGCGCGCCCACCGGCAGGGTGAAGCTGTCGGACAGCCACAGGTAGGTGCCGTCGGTGCCGGGGGAGGCGGCCCACTTGAAGTCGGTGTCCGCCTTCTTGCCCAGACCGTTGGGCGCGCTGCCGACGAAGTAGCCGTACGCCCAGTCGCCCATGATGTTGAACGCCGCCTTGCCGTCCACGATGTCCTTGGCCGCGCCCTGCCAGTCGGTCGAGGCCGCCTCGGTGTTGGTGTAGCCGTAGATCGTGGCGAAGTCCTGCAGCGCCTTGGTGACCTGCGGGGTGTTCCAGTTGGCGCCCGGCTTCCACAGGGCGTTGTAGCCGTCGGCGCCGAGGTCGCCGAGCAGCACGCTCTCCAGCAGGTGGTCGGCGGTCCACTGGGCGCCGAGCGACAGCGGGATCTTGTCGGTCTTGTCCTTGACCTTCTTCAGGTCGGTGATGAACTCGGCGACGGTCGCCGGCGGCTTGGAGATCCCCGCCTCGTCGAGCACCTTCGGGCTGTACCACAGCACGTTGGACCGGTGGATGTTCACCGGCACCGAGTAAATGTGGCCCTGGTAGGTGATCTGGTCGATCAGCTGCTGCGGGTAGACCTGCCGCAGGCCGTTCTGGTCGTAGAAGGAGTCGAGGGGCTGGATCTGGCCGGCCTTGATGTAGTCGAGCAGCTCGGCGCCGGCGTGGCCCTGGAAGGAGTCGGGCGGCTGCCGGTTCTGCAGGCGGCTGGCGAGCACGGCCTTGGCCTGGGTGCCCGAGCCGCCGGCGATGGCGGCGTTGATGAATTTGATGTTGGCGTTCTTCTTCTCGAAGTCGGCCTTCATCGCGTTGAGGCCGTCGGCCTCGCCGGGCCCGGTCCACCACGAGAAGACCTCGACCTTGGTGGGGCCGCCACCCGCCGACCCCTTGTTGTCGCCGCCCCCGCAGCCGGTGGCGACCAGCAGGCTGCTGATGGCCACGAAGGCCACCGCGGCCAACCGTCCTCGCATCGCTCCGCCCTTCCTCCTGGGCCTGGGTTGTCGAGCGTTGTGGAACCCCCGAGACAAACCCCGCCTGATCATGGTCGGAAGCGGTACGTGACCAGGACCTTCCGACGTGCTACGCAAGCGTCTGACCGGCCCGGAGATCTTGTCAATCGCCACAGCAAAAACGAGATATGCGAGTTATCCTCGCGTTATCGCCGTTAACGGGATATTTACCAGCTCACGGCGGGTGGAAGCTCGTCGGGGGAAGCCGGCGGCCAGTCGGCGGGGGCGCCGAGCGCCGTCAGCTCCGCCATCTGCGACCTGAACCATGGCGACGCCTCTGGGTGCCGGGTCAGCTCCACGACCTCCGGCCAGGTGCGCCATTCGGCCGCGGCGACCTCGGCCGGGTCGGGGCGCGGCGGCCCCGTCACCCGGCCCAGGACGACCGGGCACCACTCGTTCTCCATGACGCCGTTGTCCATCGTCGCCTGGTAGGCGAACCGCGGCAGCACCAGCGTCAGGTCGTCCACCGCCGGGATGCCGAGCTCGGTGCGCACGCGCCGGCGGACGGCATGGCGCAGGCTCTCGCCCGGCGCGGGATGCCCGCAGCAGCTGTTCGTCCAGACGGACGGGAAGGTGGCCTTCGTCGCCGCCCGCTGGGTGATCAGAACCCGGCCGGCGTCGTCGACCAGGTAGCTGGAGAACGCCAGATGCAGGGGCGTGTCGCGATGATGGCTGGCCAGCTTGGGCGCCGTGCCCAGCGCCTCGCCGTCCGGCCCGATCAGCACGATTTTTTCGATGTCCTGCGTCACCTCGGTCACCTGCTACTCCCGTACGAATGATCCGCCCGAAGACACCACCGCATGAAATGTGGCGTCGCCCTCCCGATTAAACTCGCCACATCGACCGAACGGGGACCGTAGCCAAGACCCGCGAGCCGGGCGCCGCAGACCGGCGCGGTCCGCGCAACCCCCCGAGCCGCCGTACCGCCGCGGCTCGGCCAATCCACGAAGGTCATGCCAACCCGCCGGCGAGGAGTGGACATGGGTGTGCTGGAAGCCATCAAGAGTCCCGACGACCTGAAGCGACTTGACCCGAGCCGGCTGGCGCAGCTCGCGTCGGAGATTCGCGACTTCCTCGTGGAGGCGGTCTCCAAGACCGGCGGTCACCTCGGCCCGAACCTGGGCGTGGTCGAGCTGACGATCGCGCTGCACCGGGTCTTCGACTCCCCACGCGACAAGATCCTCTTCGACACCGGCCACCAGGCGTACGTCCACAAGCTGCTGACCGGGCGGCAGGACTTCACCGACCTCAAGCGGCGCGGCGGTCTTTCCGGCTACCCCAACCAGGCCGAGTCGGAGCACGACATCATCGAGAACTCCCACGCCTCGACCGCCCTGTCGTACGCCGACGGGCTGGCGAAGGCGTACACGCTGCGCGGCGAGGACCGCGCCGTGGTGGCCGTGGTGGGCGACGGCGCGCTCACCGGCGGCATGTGCTGGGAGGCGCTCAACAACATCGCCGGCAGCGACCGGCCGGTGATCATCGTCGTCAACGACAACGGCCGGTCCTACTCCCCGACCATCGGGGGGCTCGCCAGCCACCTGGCCGGCCTGCGGATGACGAGCGGGTACGAGCACGCGCTCGACCTCATCAAGCGGACCGTGCCGCGCACCCCGGTCGTGGGCTCGGTCGTGTACGAGACCCTGCACGGCATCAAGAAGGGCCTCAAGGACGTCCTGCAGCCGCAGGCCATGTTCGAAGACCTCGGCATCAAGTACGTCGGCCCGATCGACGGCCACGACGAGCAGGCCGTCGAGCACGCGCTGCGCAAGGCGCGCGACTTCGGCCACCCGGTGATCGTGCACTGCATCACCCGCAAGGGCTTCGGCTACGCGCCGGCCGAGAACGACGACGAGGAGCAGTACCACTCACCGGGTCCCTACGACCCGCGGACCGGGGTGCAGCGACCCAAGGGCCGGATCTGGACCGACGTCTTCTCCGAAGAGCTCGTGGACATCGGCGCCGAGCGCCCCGACGTCGTCGCGATCACGGCGGCCATGCTGCACCCGACCGGGCTCGCCGACTTCGCCCGGGTCTACCCCGACCGGACGTACGACGTCGGCATCGCCGAGCAGCACGCGGTCACCTCGGCCGCCGGGCTCGCGCTGGGCGGGATGCACCCGGTGGTCGCGATCTACGCGACGTTCCTCAACCGCGCCTTCGACCAGCTCCTGATGGACGTCGCGCTGCACCGGCTGCCGGTGACCTTCGTCCTCGACCGGGCCGGCATCACCGGCAACGACGGGCCCAGCCACAACGGCATGTGGGACCTGTCCATCCTGCAGGTCGTGCCCGGGCTGCGGATCGCGGTGCCGCGCGACGGCACCAGGCTGCGCGCGCTGCTGCGCGAAGCCGTCGCGGTCGACGGCGGGCCGACCATGCTGCGCTTCCCGAAGGGCGCGGTCGCGCCCGACATCGAGGCCGTCGACACGGTGGCCGGCATCGACGTGCTGGCCCGCACCGGCGAGCGTGACGTGCTGATCGTGGCGGTCGGGGCGCTGGCCGGCACCTGCGTCGAGGTCGCGGAGCGGCTGGGCGCGCAGGGCATCGGGGTCACCGTGGTCGACCCCCGCTGGGTCAAGCCGCTGCCCGCCGAGCTGGCCGGCCTCGCGGCGCGGCACCGGCTCGTCGTGGTCGTGGAGGACAACGGCCGGGTGGGCGGCGTCGGCGACGCGGTGGCCAGGCTGCTGCGCGACTCGGGCGGATACGGCACGCCGGTGCATTCGTTCGGCATCCCGCAGGAGTTCGTCGACCACGCCAAGCGCGAGGTGATCCTGTCCGACTGCGGCCTGACCCCGCAGGCCCTGGCCCGCGACATCACCGAGTCGGTGGCCCGCGTCACCAGCGAGATCGAGCCGCAGCCGGCGCAGTCCGCCGAGCCCGCGGAGCCCGCCGATTAGTCAGGCTGCGCCGTCCCGCGGTGCGTCACCGGCGAAGCGGATGCCGGTGGCCTGGATGCGGCCGGCGTCGATGGCCTCCTGCTCGTCGTCCATGGACGCGGCCGGATGCAGGTCGGCGAAGAAGTAGGGCCCCGAGGTGAGCAGCCGGGTGCCGAACCGGGCCCGGAGCGCCGCGACGATGGCCTCGCCGCTGTGCAGGTGCTCGCTCGCCACCCAGTCGCCGATGTAGGCGTGCCACGGCCGGCCGGAGGCGAGCCACTGGTCGCGGTGGTGCCGCAGCCATCCCGGCTCTTCGGAGTCGGAGTCGGAGTCGGGGCCTGGGTCGGGGTCGGGGAGCCGGTCGAAGCACCACCGGGCGGTGGCCTCGTCGAACTTCTCGTGCGCCCATTCGACGACGATGATGACGCCGCCGGGCGCGAGCCGCGCCGCGGCGAGGTCGAGCACCTCGTCCAGGTCGGCGACGTGGTGCAACGAGGTGCAGGCCACGACCGCGTCGACCGGGTCGGTCGCCGGCAGGCGTTCGAACTCGATCTGGTGGTATCCGGGTCCTGACGGGGCGGCCGGATCGACGCCGACGGCGCGGTAACCCAGGTCGGTCAGGGCGGGGACGAAGCCGCCCGCCGGACCGCATCCGATCTCCAGGACGCGGCCGGGCGCGGCGGGCAGGTGGGCGCGGACGAACGGCAGGAGCGCGGCGAGCCACCGCTGCCGCGCGGTCATCATGGTGGTCATCGGGCTCCGTCCCGCACTCGGGGGTCAGGGGCCAGTATCGGGCCGGCCGGCGCGAGCCGCCGACCCGGCGCGGGGCTGGCGGGGCAGGTTTGGCGCACGAGAACCGAGGGCGGCACTCCTGGTGGTTTGGCGCCATATTTGTGTTTCGAACCTTTACTGCGGGTGATCTCTCCCGTGACCGCAATATGGGGAGAGATACGGAATGAGGCTGTTTCGAACCAAACCGGTAGAGCAGTCGCTCGGCGCCACA
>DASUWU010000135.1:0-52174 GCA_036378315.1 Streptosporangiaceae bacterium
ACTCGGCGACTGGGCCACCGTCATCGCCGACCTCGCCCACCAAGCCGACCGGCACCAACACGACACCGGACACGACGCGGAACACGGGGAATATGCGCCCGAGACCACCGACCCCGCACGGCACGACTCCAACACCGACGGGGAGACAGGGGCCGGCGACAGAACGCGGTCAGACGCTCGAGCCGACACCAGTGACGAACCCCGCTACACGCCGAACGGCCACCAACCCCCGGCGCGACCGAACACCCACAGCCACAACCAGGGCAGCCACAACCGGGGTGGACGGGCCCCAGGCAAACCGATGCGGCGCCACACCGAAATCCGCGACCGCACCTGCACCGGCCCCCGCTGCCGCGCCCCCGCACACGGCACCGACGGCGACCACATCAAAGAATGGGCCCACGGCGGCGCCACCACCGAAGCCAACATCCACTCCGCCTGCCGCCACGACCACCGCCTCCGCCACCAAGGCGGCTGGACCGTACGTCGATCCAAACCAGGCGACATCACCTGGACCTCACGCCTGGGCATCCACTACCACACACAACCGCCCTTGATCATCCAACCGCTGCCCGACCCCATCCCCCGCCAGCCAACCCATCCAGACGATGATCAAGATGATCAAAACGACGAGCCGGACACCCCGATCTGGAGCGAACCAGCCGTCCCGGCCGACGACCCCCGACAAGAACCCACCGAGCGGCCACCACCCGACCCCGACGAACCCATCCCGTTCTAACCCCGAGTGGCGCTGACCTGTCCGTACGCGAGCGCGGAAACGTGGGGTATCGCCGTGCCCGATGCGGGTTGACAATGGCGGGCGTGGGCGAGACGAGCGGGTATGTGGGCGCGCGGGCGCGGCGGGTGGAGGACCGGCGGTTCGTCACCGGGACGGGGCGGTTCGTCGGCGGGGTACGGCTGCCGGGGATGGCGTACGCGACCGTACTGCGCAGCCCGATCGCGCGCGGCCGGGTCACCAAATGGGACATGGCCGCGGCGCTCGCGGCGCCGGGGGTGCTAGCGGTGCTGACGCCGCGAGACGTGGCCGGCGCGCGGTTGCCGTGCGCGGCGGTCACCCCGGGGCAGCGCGAGTCGTCGTACGCGGTGCTGGACGAGGACATCCGCTATGCCGGGCAGCCGCTCGGGTTAGTGGTGGCCGAGTCGGCCGCCGCCGCGCAGGACGCCGCCGGTCTCGTCGACGTCGGGCTGGACGAGCTGCCCGCCGTGGTGGGCGCCCAGGCGGCGCTCGACCCGGCCGCGCCCGTGGTGCATCCCGGTTGGGGGACGAACCTGGCCAGCGAGTTCACGATCGGCGACGCCGACGCGGCCGATACACCGGCGGAGCATGTCGTCGAGCTGACCCTGCGGCTCGGGCGCGTCGCGCCGAGCCCGATGGAGCCGCGCGGGGTGGTCGCGAGCTGGGAGCCGTACCGCGGCGAGATGACGGTGTGGGCCTCCACACAGGCGCCGCACCAGGTCCGGGACAACGTGGCCGGCCTGCTCGGCATCGCCTGCGACCGGGTACGGGTGATCGGCTGCGACGTGGGCGGCGGGTTCGGGGCGAAGGAGCATCTCTATCCGGACGAGGCGCTCGCCTGCCTGGCGGCGATGCGGCTGGACCGGCCGGTCGCATGGGTGGAGACGCGCGGCGAGGACTTCACCGCGACGCTGCTCGCGCGCGACGCGGTGCACCGCGGCCGGCTCGCGCTGGACGCCGACGGCCGCTTCGTCGCGCTGTACGCCGACATCGTCAGCGACGTCGGCGCGTACCTCGCCAACGTGGGGGCCAGCCCCGCAGCGGTGTCGGCGGTCATGCTGCCCGGCCCGTACCGCTTCGACCGGGCCGGCGCCCGGGTGCGGGCGGTGGTGACGAACACGACGCCGACCGGGTCGTTCCGCGGGTTCGGGCAGCCCGAGTGCACCTGGACGCGGGAACGGCTGATCGACGAGGCGGCGCGACGCATCGGCGCCGACCCGGTCGAGCTGCGGCTGCGCAACATGATCGGGCCCGATGAGTTCCCGTACGCGACGCGCACCTGGCAGAGGTACGACTCCGGCAGGTACGGCGATGCGCTGGAACTGGCCAGGCAACGGGTCTCCGCCCGGGCGGCGCCCCCGGTGGACGGCCGGCGGCGCGGCGTGGGGTTCTCCTGCCACGTCGAGCAGACCGGGCTCGGGCCCTCGGCCCGCATGGAGGAGAGCGGCATGCTGGCCGGCGGATACGAGTCAGCGATCGTACGGATGGAGCCGGACGCCTCGGTCACCGTCGGGGCCGGCGTGTCCGGCATGGGCCAGGGCATCGAGACGACCCTCGCCCAGCTGGCCGCCGACCGCCTCTCGGTGCCGATGGAACGGGTCACGGTCACGTTGGGCGACACGGCCACCGCGCCGTACTCCTCGGTCGGCTCGATCGCCAGCCGATCGGTCACGATCGGCGGCGCGGCGCTCCTCGGCGCGGCCGACCGGCTCCGCGAGCGGATCCTCGCGATCGCCGCGCACCGGCTCGAGGCGACGCCGGGCGACCTCGAGATCGCCGACGAGGCGGTCCGGGTCAAGGGCGATCCGGCGGCGCGGCTCACCCTCGCCGACATCGCCACCGCCGCGTGGCGCGGCTGGCACCTGCCCGACGGCATGGCGCCCGGCCTCGAGGAGCGCGAGACGTACGATCCGGCCGACTACGTCTACGGGTACGCGGCGCACGCGGCGGCCGTCGCCGTCGACCCCGACACCGGGAGGATCGAGGTCGAGGGCTACTGGGTGGTCAACGACTGCGGCGTCATCGTCAACCCCACCATCGTGGAGGGCCAGTTGCACGGGGCCGTCACGCAAGGCATCGGGATGGCGCTCACCGAGGAGGTGGCATACTCCCCCGACGGCCAGCCGGTCACCACCACGTTCGCCGACTACCTGCCGCCGACCGCGGCCGAGGCGCCGCCGATCCACGTCGACCTGCTGCAGACGCCGTCGCCCGTCACCCCGGGCGGCATGAAGGGCGTCGGCGAGAGCGGCATCATCAGCCCCCCGGCCGCGATCGGGAACGCCGTCGCCGCCGCGCTGCCCGAGGCCGCCGCCCGGATCACCGCCACGCCGCTGACGCCGCACGCCGTCTGGACGGCCCTACAGCCGTAACCAACACATCCATCCCACGGAGGGACCATGCGTACGTCCATCAGCCGCCGGCGTCTCGGGCTCGCCGCGCTCACCGGGTTCACCGGGCTCACCGGCGTCGCGTCCACCGCGTTCGCCCCGGCCGCCCACGCCGGGCGGATCGGTCGCCTGGAGCGCAACAAGCGGACCGTGGTCGCCTTCTACACCCTGGCCTTCAACGGCAAGCGGGCGCAGGAGGCCGTGAACCGGTACGCCGGCCCTCAGTACATCCAGCACAACCCGCTCTTCGCCGACGGGACCAAGGCGTTCGTCGACGCGGTGACCGCGTTCACCACGCAGAATCCGCAGGTGCATGTCGACATCAGGACCGTCATCGCCGAAGGCGACCGGGTGCTGACGCACAGCCTCATCACGCTCAACCCATCGGACCGTGGCACCGTGGCCGCGGACATCTTCCGCCTGGAGCGCGGCCGGATCGTCGAGCACTGGGACGTGGTGCAGGCCTTCCCCGAGACCTCTGTCAACGACCACCCGATGTTCTGACCGCCGGCGGCTCGTCGCGCCGGCCGCGGGGTTTGCGCAGGACGAACCGGTCGAGCTCTTGGTAGTCGGGCGACCCGGCGGCGGCCCCGTAGTGCGTCACGCCGATCTCGGTCTGCCCGCCCGGCGCGTGCGGCTCCACGTCGAAGGCGGCGAACCCGTACGGCCGTCGCAGGTCGCGGTAGGCCGACCAGGGTGCGGGCTCGGTGGTCTGCCGGGACCGGTGGTAGTTGATCGGGTCGCCCGGCCCCACCTCGTACGTCACCACGCCGTCGTGCGGGCTGTCGAAGGACGACCACGGCGTCACGACCGGATGCCCGCCACCCCCGATGATCATGTGGACGGCGCCTTTGGTCGCGTCGAGGACGGCGGGGTCGCCGGTTGCGTGCGGTGCCGGAGTGAGCAGCGAGCTGCCGGGCAGCACCCCCTTGACGGGGAAGGTCCGTTCGAAATGGTGCTCGTGGCCGGCCAGCACCAGATCCACCCCGTACGCGTCGAACAGCGGCAGGAACTCCCGCCGGACGCCGAGGTCGCCGCCGTTGAAATGGGCGGACGACATGGCGGGATGGTGCATGCAGACGACGATCCAGTCGATGTCCTGGTCGTCGTTCGCCGCCCGCAGCGTCCGTTCCAGCCACCGCTTCTGCCGGCCACCGCTGTATCCGTGGAGGTACGGGTCATAGCCCTTGGCCCGGTAGCCGGGAACGTGGTCGCGCCGGAAGAAGCTGAACCCGCCGTCCTGCAGGCTCACGTCGTCGTTGCTGATCGAGATCACCCTGACCGGTCCCGCGGTGAACGCGTACCAGTCCCCGGCGAAATCGGGTGAGCCGTTGTCTGGAAGCGTGAAGCGCGTCCGGTAGGCCAGGTGGCCGTCAGGACCGTTGCCGACCTCGTTCTCGTGGTTGCCGAGGCACGGCATCCACGGCCGGTTGCGGGCGGAACGCTGGTTGTTGCCGAAGAACGCCCGCCATGTCGCCACGGGATCGTCGCTCACGTTGCCGTAGCACAGGTCCCCGTTCAGCAGATGGAACAGCGGGTCAAGCCGGTCGACGGCGCCGACGACGTACCCGGCGTTCGGCGTGGCCGGCCCGGCGCCCGCTCCCCTGCTCACCCTGACCGGGATGGACTGGTCGCCGAAGCTGGTGAACCGAAACCCGGACCGCCCGGCGGGCGCGGTACGGAACGAACCGGCCAGCGCCGGCCCGCCCCGGTGCGTCACCTCGTAGTCGTACGCGGTATCGGCGCGCAGCCGTGGCAGCACGGCGTGATAGGTGAAGACGGTTTCGCCGGTGAGCGCCTCTCTGTACACCCGTTCCTCGGCCTCGACCTGGGTGCCGAGCCCGTGACCCGGCCGGCCGAGCCTGACCACCGGCCGGGCGACCCGGCGCGTGGTGGCCCACGAGACCGCCATCTCGTGCGCGGCGTCGCCGCCGAACTGCAGGTGCAGCTGCTCGGGCGGCGGCGCGCCGGCCCCGTCAGGACTGGTCACCAGCGCCGGCGCCGCCCGGCTCAGCAGCGGCGCGGCCGCCGCGAGCCCGCCGAGGCCGCCGAGGCCGCGCAGCACCGCCCGCCGGTTCCGTTCCGTTCCGCGCCTCGATCCGTCGCCGGAGGGCTCGACGCTCCGCGGTCCGGTCATGACCCTCCTCACCCGCCTCGCGCCCGTGACTGCCCCGGCCAGCCCGATCATCGTCGCGAGTGATCGCCGAGTAAAGCGGTTCCACCGGGGAGATCCAGCGGGTGCGACACTGAGGGAGCCGGCACGAGCGGCGCGGCGCGCCCGCCGCCGCCGACGGCCGAGCCGACACGAGAGGGCACCCGTGAGATTCGTCGTCGTCATCGGCAACCCGCGCCGCGGGTCCCGGACCCACGCGGTCGCGATCGAAGCGGCCAGGGCCGTCGTCAAGCAGGCCGCGATCGACACCGAGCCGGAGATCCTCGATCTCACTACGATCGGCCCGCAGCTGCTCGCCGGCGAACCGCCGGCGGCCGTGGCGTCCGCCGTCGACCAGGTCATGGCCGCCGACCTGCTGCTCGTGGCGAGCCCCACGTACAAGGGGACCTACACCGGCCTGCTCAAGGTCTTCTTCGACCGGTTCGCCACGGATGCGCTGCGGGGCACGACGGCACTGCCGCTGATGGTGATGGGCTCGCCCCGGCACGCCCTCGCCGTCGAGGTGCACCTGCGGCCGCTGCTCGTCGAGCTCGGCGCCACCGTGCCCACCCCGGGGCTGGCCCTGGTCGAGACCGACCTCGAGTCGCCCGGTGAGGTCCTGGCCGAATGGGCGGAACGGGTGGCGCCCGCGCTGCGGTGAGGACGGAACGCCCGGCGATTTTCGCAGGGCGGTCGGGTCTCAACCAGGTCCCGGCCGGCTGATCCACGCACCCAGGGTCGCGGTCACCGAGGTGCATCCGCTCACCTCTTCGGCGTGCCACCGGGGCACCAGGGAGGGCTTCAGCGGCGGCACCTGCCACGCCGCCGTGGCCGCCCGCACGATCCGGGCCATCTGGGAGCGCGCCGCACCCGCCGGCAGCCGCCCGGTCGCGACGAACACGGCGACCGTACGGGCGGTGTCGCCGTCGTCGACGAGCTCGCCGTGCAGCCCCGCCACCACGCCGACCGGAATCGTCGTCCTGGTCGCGTACGGCGTGGCCACCGCGTCGGCGAGCGGCACGAGCGCCGCCGTGGCCACGCCGGGCGGCGGGCAGCGCGAGAGCGCACGCAGCGCGGGGGCGTGGTCGGCGATCGAGCGGACGAAAGCGTTGTCCGCGGGAACGTGCAGCGGCGTGGTGCGACCGACCGCCGCGCTGATGCCGGCGAGGGCGGTCCCGGTGGCCACCCCCCAGCCGTCGATGCCGGCCGGCGGGAAGTACGCCCGGCCCGGGCTGGTCAGCGGGCTCAGCAGCATCAGCCGGTCGACCGGCGCGCCGGGGTGGGTGGCGAGGTAGACCTGGGCGGCCAGCGCGCCCTCGCTCTCGCTCACGATCGCGACGGGCCTCCCCGTGCGGCGATGCAGCACCTCGACCTGGCGGGCGAGCAACCGCACCACCCCGTCCAGCGGCTGGTCGGTGGCGCCGGTCGGGAACGGCAGCGGCCGCCCGTCCCGCGCCTCACCCGCGTAGGAGAACCGCGTCACCGGCAGGCCAGGAGCCAGCGGCGCCGGGGGACGCCCGCTCCACCGCGTGCCGTATCCGCTGACCAGCAGCACCGGATGGGGTCCGGCACCAGCCGGCAACCTGGCCTGCTGGCGGGTGTGCCGTTCGGCGTTCAGCAGCCGGACCGCGCCGGTCGTGCCGGCGATGGCGAGCGCGATGAGCACGACCATGCTGATAGGGACCAGCGGGAGCGCCCGCCGCAGCCGGTGGTTGGCGACGGCGGTCACGACGCCCAGCCTGGCCCACGCGTTGCCGGCCCCGCAGCCGGCCGCGAGCAGCGGCGTCGCCCAGGCGGGCGCGGCGGCGAGCACCATGCCCCCCGCGGTGAGCATCCCGAAGGCGAGCAGCGACCAGACGACCGTCCGCGCCGGCGGCGGCCTGGACCACCAGGTGGTGAGGCCGCCGTGCGGGGTGAGGGCGGCGAACGCCACGACGACCGGGATCGCGCCGAAGAACAGGTACGACACCGGGGCCAGCGCCATCCCGCACAGCAGCGCGGTCGGCGGCGTGAGCACCAGCGTCGCGAACGCGACGAAGCCCGCGCCCTTGCCGAGCATGTCCCTGAGGCGCGGCGGGGGCAGGTCGCGCGGCCAGGCCAGCCGGTCGAGGACGACCTCCACGGTGGTGCGCCAGGCGAGCAGGCCCAGCGTCCCCGCCACCGCCGACCACCACGAGGAGTGGTAGACGAGCAGGAACCGCAGGTCGTGGAAGACGCCGTACGGCGCGGTCGCGGTGACGGCGGGCGCCAGCGGCACCGAGCCGCGCAGGCCGAGGGTCAGCAGGACGACCGCCTCAACGCCGGGAAGCACGACGCACACGGCGACGAGACCGGGATGCGCGCGCGACCGCGCCCGGGGCGCGGCGGGCTCCGCTCCGCCGCCCGCGGACCGGGACGAGCGGTCGTCGCGAACGGACATCGCCCCCGGCCCCCTCGTCCATCTACGGCCTGACCGTCTTTACTAAGAGTTTGCCGTACCGCCCCGCGCAGGTTTGAGCGGGCGCACGGGGGAAGACCTCCGGCATGCTGCGCGTCCTGTCCCTGTGCTGCTGGACGTTCCTGGTGTGGGTCCTGCTGACCTGGACGTCGATGGCGGAGACTCTGCTGTTCGGCGCCGGGATCGCCGTGGCGGCGGCGGTCGCGCTGGCGCCGCTCGGCGACGTCGTCCGGCCGTGGCGGCTGCTGCGACCGCGGCGGCTGGCGACCGTGGTGCGGCTGGCCCTGGTCGCGGCCGGCCAGGTCGTGACGGCCAACCTGCGCCTGTCCCGGCGGATCTGGGCGCCGAGCCGGCCGCTGCGCAGCGGCATGGTCGTGGCCCCGACGCACGCGACGTCCGACGGCGGCCTCGCCGCCGTCGGACTGCTCACTTCGGTCATCGTCGACAACCAGCTGGTCGACGTGGACCGCTTCGACCGCCGTCTGCAGTACCACGCGGTCGCCGTACCGGAAGGCGATCCTGAACAGGTCAGGGAGGCGATCAACGGACCGGTGGAGCGCCTGGTGGGACGCCTCGAAGACGAGAGGCGGACCGAGCGGTGACCTCCGTGTTCCTGGCGGTGACCATCGCCGAGGTCGCGATCGCCGCGCTGCTGGTCATCCGGCTGGCCGCGGGCCCGACGATCTCCGACCGCATCGTCGCGCTCAACACGATGTCGACCCAGGCCGCGCTCGCCGTGCTGTTCTACGGCGCCTACACCGACCGGTACATCTACATCGACCCGGCGCTGTGGCTGGCCTCGTTCAGCTACCTGGGCACGATCGTGTGGGCACGCTACCTGGAGCGGGGGCTGCTGTGAGAGAGGTGTTCGTCATCGCGCTGGCCGTCGTCGGGCTTGGCTTCTCGCTGTCGGGCGCGGTCGGCATCCTGCGCATGCCGGACGTGTACTGCCGGATCCAGTGCTCGAGCAAGACGGTCACCATGGGCGCGCTGCCCGTGCTGGTGGCGCTCGTCGTGGGTCGCGGCGTCCTCACCCCGTTCGGCAGCCGGGCCCTGCTCGTCGCCGTGCTCCTGCTCGTGGTGAACCCGGCGTCGTCGCACGCGCTCGCCCGCGCCGCGTACAAGGTCGGAGTACCGATGTGGCCCGGTGCGGTACGCGACGACGTGGCGGCGGCGCGGCAGGACGGAGACCGCGGCAAGGACGGAGACCGCGCCGGGTGATGTTCTGGGTCCTCGACTACCTCGTGCTCGCGGTGATCCTCGCCACCGCGGTGCTCGTCGTCCGGCTGCGCAACCTCAACGGCGCGGTCATGGCGCTGTCGGCCGTCGGCGCCATGCTGTCGGTCCTCTTCGTCATCCTCGGCGCGCCGGACGTGGCGCACTCGGAAGTGGTCATCGGGGCGATCGCGCTGCCCGTGCTGTACCTGGTGGCGATCGGCAAGTCCCGTACCGATGTCGCCGACGAACGCGACCTGAGCGAGGAGGGCCAGGATAGGCGCCAACAAGCCCGGTAGGCACCCGGGCCGGCACGAGACCACCGAGCACGAGGCCACCGAGCACGAGCCCACGCATCGGCGCGTCGTCGGGGTGCTGCTCGCCGGCGGATTGCTGGCCGGACTCGCCGTGGCCGTCGCCGGCATCCCGCGCGAGCACGCCCCGCTCCCCGCGATCGCGCGGTACGCCATGACGATCGCTTTGCCCCAGTGGAACCTGACCGAGCCGGTCAACGAGATCGTGTACGGGACCCGCGGCTTCGACACCTTCGGCGAGACGTTCCTGCTGCTGGCCGCGGTCATCAGCGTGATCGTGCTGACCCGGCCGCGCGAGCCCAGGCGCGGCTATTTCGGCGAGGAGGCCGCGGGCCAACGCGAGCGGGCCACTGCCGACCCCGGTGGAGGCCGGCCGGAGGAGGAAGAGCAGGCGCTGTCGGCGGAGCGCAGGGAGCAGGGGGACGAGCCCGCCGGGCCGGGAACGAGGCGGCCGGCGACGCCCGACCGCACCCCGCTCGGCGTCCACGCGCCGGAGACGGCGGACGCGATGACCGTCGTCGTGCGCACCGCCATCCGGGTGGCGCTGCCGATCCTCGCCGTGGCCGGGCTGTACACCGCCGCGTACGGGTTCGCGCCGGGGGCGGGCTTCCCGGCCGGCGCGGTGATCCTGGGCGTCGTGCTGCTCGCCTACGCGGGATTCGGCCGGCGCCGCATCAGCCGGGTCGTCCGGCCGGCGCTCGTCGAGGTGCTCGAGCTGTCCGGCGCCGGCGCCATCATCCTCATCGAGCTGCTCGGGTTGCTGCTCAAGGGGTCGTTCACCGCGAACTGGCTGCCGCTCGCCGGGCCCGAGACGATCCTGTCCGGTGGGGTGGCACAGGCGTTCTCGGCCGGCGAGCTGCTCGAGGTCGGTACCGGCCTGATCATCGTGGTCTTCGCCGTCCTCGGCATGAGCCACGACTGGACACCGGACGAGCCGGAGGAAGATTCCAAAGAGCACGAACGGAACAAACAGCGATGATCCTCGGCAACTATCTGGTCGCGGCCACGGTGTTCTGCACCGGCCTGTACGCCCTGCTCACGAGGCGCAACATGATCAAGATGGTCATGGGCCTGTCGTTGATGGAGGCCTCGTCGTACCTCTTCATGATCTCGCTCGCCTACCGGGACAAGTCGACCGCGCCGATCCTGCTCGACCCGGCCGGCGGCGGCACCAACCAGACCCTCGAGCACGGTAACGTCGCCGACCCGGTGCTGCAGAACTTCTGCCTCACCGCGATCGTCATCGGCGTCGCCATCACGGCGGTGTTCCTCAGCATCGTGGTCCGCATCGCCCAGCACTACCGCACGCTCGACGCCGACAAGGTCAGAGAACTGCGCGGATGAGAGCCGAGTGATGACCACGGCGCTGCTCGGCTCGCTGCTGCCCCTCGCCGTCGCGATCCCGATCGCCGGCGCGGTCGTCGCGCCGCTGCTGGCCCGGGTGTCCACCCGGTTGCCGGTGATCGTCTCCGTCGTCGCGCTGGCCGGCACCGCCGGGGTCCTGCTGCCGATGGCGCCGCGGGTCTTCCGCGGCCAGGTCATCGCCCACTACATGGGTCTGTGGACGCCGGTGCGCGGGCACGCGCTCGGGATCGCGTTCGCGGCCGAGCCTTTCGGGCTCAGCTACGCCCTCACCTGCACCGTCGTCGGCGCGCTGCTGCTCATCTACACCCTGTCGGAACAGGGCGGCCTCGGGCCGCGCGAGCTGGGCGGGTACGCGTGCCTGTTCCAGCTGCTGCTCGCCGCGCTGATCGGCGTGGGGCTCACCGCGGACCTGTTCAACCTGTTCGTCTGGTTCGAGGTCGCCGCGATCGCCAGCTACGGGCTGACGGGCTTCTTCCTCGAACGGCCCATCGCGCTCGAGGCCGCCTTCAAGATCTCGGTGCTCACGACGATGGCGAGCTTCATCCTGTTCATCGCGATCGGGCTCGTCTACTCCGGCCACGGCGCGCTCAACTTCGGCCAGCTGAACGCAGAGCTCGCCGCCCGTACGACCACCGCCGACCGCATCGCGCTCGGCCTGCTCGTCGCGGGCCTCGCCACCAAGGCCGGGTTGATCCCGCTGCACGGCTGGCTCGCCGACGCGCACGAGGCCGCGCCGGGGCCGGTGTCCGCGCTGTTCTCCGGGCTCATGGTGGCGATGGGTGTCGTCGCGATCGGCCGCCTGGCCTTCCAGGTCTTTCCGGCCGGGCGCACGGCGGTGCTCGGCCTGCTCATGGTCGCCGGCGTCGTGTCGGCGCTGGCCGGCGCCGTCCTCGCCCTCGCCCAGGACGACCTCAAGCGCCTGCTGGCGTTCGACACCGTGTCGCAGATGGGGCTCATCGTCATCGGGTTCGCGACCGGGGCCCCGTCCGGCATCGCCGGCGCCACCTTCCACATCGTCAACCACGCGCTGTTCAAGGGGCTGCTCTTCCTGTGCGCCAGCACGATCATCCACCGCACCGGGATCACGAAACTGTCGGAGATGGGCGGTCTCGCCCGCGCCATGCCCGTCCCGGCCGGCGCCTTCGTGGTGGCGGTCGCCTCCATCGCCGGAGTGCCAGGACTCGGCGGCTACATCTCGGTGAGCCTGATCCACGAGCCGCTGCTCGACGAGGGGCGGTACGGGCTGTTCACGGCGGTGCTGGCGGCGCAGACGATCACGGTCGCGGCGCTCGGCCGGGCGGCGTGGCTGGCGTTCTTCCGGCCGCGCGCCGAGCCGTACGACCGCATGGACAAGCTCAGGCCCGGGATGGTGACCGGCTTCAC
The DNA here is from genome assembly GCA_036378315.1 of Streptosporangiaceae bacterium. Lineage (GTDB taxonomy): Bacteria > Actinomycetota > Actinomycetes > Streptosporangiales > Streptosporangiaceae > CALAED01. Next base: position 12,014 of record DASUWU010000135.1, read on the forward strand.
CGCGCTGGCCGCCTGCTGCGTCGCGGCCGGCGCGATGCCCGGGTTCGCGCTTGACCGCGTGGCCGCGCCGGCGGCGGCGAGCCTCCTGCACCCGCTGCGCTACGCGGACGCGGTGCTGCGCGGGTCGGGTCCGCTGCCGCCGCTGCCGATCCCCTTCCACTACCTGGAACCGGCGCAGCTCCTCAGCCTCGGGTGCAGCGTCCTGGCCGGCGCGGCCGTGGCGTACTGGTACATGCGGATCAGGGAACCGCTGCCGGTACGGCTGCTGCGCGCGGCGCACAACGGGTCGGCGAACGACTACGCCGCCTACGCGGTCGGCGGCATCCTCATCGCGGTCACCGTCCTCGCCGTCGCCTGACGCGCCGACCGGAGTTATCCGGCGCCGTCCAGCCGCCGCCTGGCCGCCTCGACCTCGGCCGGAAGCGGCCGGCGGGCCAGGGCCAGCGCGGGCAGGCTGAGCAGCGCGTCCACCGCGCCGCCGCGGGCGTCCCGGCTGGCGAGGGAGGCCAGCGCGGTACGGGCGAGGACCGGCAGCGGCCGCCGCAGCCAGGCCGTGAGCAGCCGGTTGCGCGCCATCCGCCGCCGGCGGGCGGCCGCCGCGCGGCCCAGCCCGGACGGGTGGTGGTGGACGAGCAGTTCCGGCACGTAGGCCAGCCCCCAGCCGGCGGCGGCCAGGTCGAGGGCCAGGAGTTCCTCCTCGCCGCCGAAGTGCAGCGCCGCCGAGAAGCCGCCGACATCGAGGAACGCGGACCGCCTGACCACCACCCCGCAGGCCAGGAAGCCGAGGATGGCCGGGCCGGGCAGGTCGTCCGGCCGGCCGAGCGGCGCGCGCGCCATGCCGGCCGACACCGGATCGAGCCGGTTCGCCGGGCCTACCAGCACCCGCGCGGCGAGCACGGCCGCACGCGGGTGGGCGTCGAGGATGGCTGCGGCGCGGTCGAGCGCGCCCGGCTCCCACCAGGAGTCGTCGTCGGCGAAGGCGACGTAGGGCGTGGCGGCGGCTTCGACGCCGACGTTGCGGGCGGCGGCGCCCAGATTGCCCGGCAGCCGGATCAGCCGTGCCCCGGCCGCCCGCGCCACCCCTGCGGTGTCGTCGGACGAGGCGTTGTCGACCACGATGACCGGCGCCCGATGGCGCGGCAGCGTGCGGCGCAGCTCGGCCGCCCGGTCGCGGGTGGCGACGACGGTCGTGACCGCGTCACCACGCCCGGTTTCTTCCATGATCGCGTCCTCCCCCTGGCGGTGCCGGCTCAGGTGCTAGCTGACGTAGTTGCGGGACCTGCGGTTGCTGAGCTCGAGCGCCCGCAGATGCTCTTCCACGTGCGGCGGCACGACGGCGCGGTGCCGCAGCACCCACGGCAGCCCGGCCACCGCCTCGGCGAAGGCGAGCGCGGAGATCCGGTCGCGCGGCACCGTGCGCAGCAGCCAGCCAGTGCGGCGCGCCGCGCTGCGCGCCGGCCGGCGCAGCCAGGTGAACCACAGCGTGTTGCGGATGCCGTGGCGCCGCCGCAGGTCCGCGTCGCGCACCGGGGACGCCTCGTGATGCACGACGGCCTCCTCGGCGTAGCACAGGTACCAGCCCATGCTCATGAGGTCGGCGCTCAGCAGCTCCTCCTCGCCGCCCAGCCACAGCCGGGCGGAGAAGCCGCCGGCCGCGCGGAACGCCTCGACCCTGACCATCGAGGCCCCGGCCAGGAACGAGCCGATGACCGGCCGGTCCAGCCACTCGGGGCTGGGCAGCGGCGAGTCGCGCAGCTCCGCCACGACCGGGTCCTCGCGCCCGCCGGGCTCGGCGATGACGCGTCCGGTCACCACGGCGAGCCGCGGATGGGCGTCGAGCAGGTCGGCGGCCCGGTCGAACGCGCCGGGATCCCACCAGGTGTCGTCGTCGCAGAACGCCGCGTAGGGCGTCAGGACGTGGTCGACAGCGACGTTCCTCGCCACCGCGCCGAGGTTGCTCCGGGCCCGCAGCACGATGACGTCAGGGAACGCGCCGGCCACCGCATCGGCCGTCCCGTCGGAGGAGTCGTTGTCCACCACGATGACGGTGGGCCGATCCGGCTGCGCCCGCAGCGTGCCCAGCGTCCGCAGCAGGGCGTCGCGCCGGTCGCGTGTGATGACTATCACCGTGTAGCGCATGATCCGCCCTCTACCCGCCTACGCGCGGTGAATGTCGGTGCCCGGCGCCGCGCTCGGCGGGGCGCGGCCGACCAGGTCCGACGGGTCGCGGGCGGATTGCGCGGGAGGGCGACGGTTTAGAGCCGCTTCTCTCGGTTACCCGAATTACATATAGGTGAGATCCCTAGGACATTGGTGATCTCCCGGTGCAGGTGTTGCCTGCGGTCTTCTTCAAATCCTTTCCCGCTCGGACGGAGTTCTTTGGCATGCGCGTACTCGGGATCAACGCGATCTTTCACGACCCTGCCGCCGCGCTGGTCGAGGGCGGGCAGATCGTGGCGGCGGCGGAGGAGGAGCGGTTCAGCCGGCGCAAGCACGGCAAGCGCCCGGTGCCGTTCTCCGCGTGGGAGCTGCCGGAGAACGCGGCGCGGTGGTGCCTGGCCGAGGCCGGGCTCGAACCGTCCGACCTCGACGCCGTCGCCTACTCCTACGACCCTGGCATGGTCCCGCACGGGCTGGCCGGCCACGACGAGCGGTGGGAGCAGCTCCGTACGATCTACGCGCAGCGGGCGCCGTACTTCCTCGCGAACGCGCTGCCCGGCCTCGACCCGGCGATCTTCCGGTACGTGCCGCACCACGTCGCGCACGCCGCGTCCGCCGGGCTCGCGGCGCCGTTCGGCGGGGACGGCGACGTGCTGGTCCTCGACGGGCGGGGCGAGGCGCACTCGCACCTGGCCGGCACCTACACCGGCGGGACGCTCACCACGCTGGCCGCCCAGCGGCTGCCGCACTCGCTCGGCCTGATGTACGAGGAACTGACCGACCACCTGGGCTTCCTGCGCTCCAGCGACGAGTACAAGGTGATGGCGCTGGCTTCGTACGGCACCCCGCGTTTCCGCGACGAGCTGCGCGAACACGTCCGGCCGACCGGGGACGGCGGCTTCGCCACGGACCCGGTCGACTGGGGCGCGCTGGCCAAGTCCCGGGCGCCCGACGAGGCGTGGACCCAGGACCACGCGGACCTCGCCGCCAGCGTGCAGGCCAGGCTGGAAGAGGTGCTGCTGGAGCTGGCGGCCTGGCTGCACGGCCGGACGGGGTCGTCCAGGCTGACCATGGCCGGCGGCGTCGCGCTCAACTGCGTCGCCAACTCCCGGCTGGCCGAGCTCGGCCCGTACGACGAGATCTGGGTGCAGCCGGCGGCGGGCGACGCCGGCACCGCACTGGGCGCCGCGCTGCACGTCGCGGCTGAGGGCGGTGACCGGCCCGCGCCGATGCCCGGCGCCGACCTGGGCCGGCGGTGGACGGACGAGCAGCTCGCCGACCGCCTGCACGACGCCAAGATCGGGTACGAGCGGCCGGGGGACCTCGCCGCTTACGTCGCCGACGCGCTGGCCCGCGACGAGATCGTCGCGTGGTTCCAGGGCCGCAGCGAGTGGGGACCGCGGGCGCTTGGGCACCGGTCGCTGCTGGCCCATCCGGGCAACGCCGGCAATCTCGAGCGGCTGAACGCGGTCAAGGGCCGCGAGCAGTTCCGGCCGATCGCGCCAATGATCACTTCGGCGCGGGCGGCCGATGTGTTCGACGGTCCGCTGCCCAGCCCGTACATGCTTTTCGTGCACCGGGTGCGCCAGGAATGGCGGGACCGGGTGCCCGCGATCGTCCACGTGGACGGCACCGCCCGGGTCCAGACCGTGGACAGCGCCGCGGAGCCGCTGCTCGCCGGCCTGCTCGACGCCTTCGAGGCCCGCACCGGGCTGCCGGTGCTCGTCAACACCAGCCTGAACACGGCCGGCCGGCCGATGGTGGACGACCCGCGCGACGCGCTGGAGTGCTTCGGTTCCGCCCCGGTCGACCTGCTGGTCCTCGGCCCGTACGCCATCCGGCGCGGCGGGGTGTTCGCCAAATGAGCGAGCCGCGGGCGCGCGAAACCTATGGCGTGGTGGTGCCCACCATCGGGCGCCCCAGCCTGGGCGTCCTCGTCGAGGCGCTGGCGAAGGGGGAAGGCCCGGCGCCTGAGGAGGTCGTCGTCGTCGACGACCGGCCGGATCCGGCTCCGGCGCTGACCATGCCGGCGGCGCAGGGTGGGCCCGAGGTGCGGGTCATCAGGTCCGGCGGCCGGGGGCCGGCCGCCGCGCGGAACGCCGGCTGGCGGGCGGCGACCACGGAGTGGATCGTCTTCGTCGACGACGACGTGGTGCCCGCCCCCGACTGGCGGGCGCGGCTGTCCGCCGACCTCGCCGGCCTGCCGGCCGACGTCGCCGGCTCGCAGGGCCGGGTACGGGTGCCGCTGCCGTCCGACCGGCGGCCCACCGACTGGGAGCGCAACACCGCCGGCCTCGAGGACGCCGCGTGGATCACCGCGGACATGGCGTACCGGCGGACGGCGCTCGCCGATATCGGGGGCTTCGACGAGCGCTTCCGCCGGGCCTACCGTGAGGACGCCGACCTGGCGCTGCGGATCGCCGCGGCCGGACATCGGCTGGTGCGCGGCGCCAGGGAGGTGACGCATCCGGTGCGGCCCGCCGGATTCTGGGCCTCGGTGCTTGCCCAGGCCGGCAACGCCGACGACGTCCTGATGCGGCGGCTCCACGGGCGCGACTGGCGGGCGCGGGCCGGCGAGCGCCGCGGCCGGTTCCCCCGGCACCTCGCCACGACCGCGTCCGGCCTGGTGGCCCTGGTCGCGGCGGGACGGAGCCGTCGGCTCGGCGCGGGGGCGGCCGGCGCCTGGGCCGGGCTCACCGCCCAGTTCGCCGCGGCCCGCATCGTGCCAGGGCCGCGCACCCCGGACGAGCTGGCCCGCATGCTCGTGACGAGCGTCGCCATCCCCCCTGTCGCCGTCGCGTACCGGGCGTACGGGCTGCTGGCCCACCGCCGCGCCGGGCCGTGGCCGCCGGCCGCCGCTGGCCTGCCCGCCGCCGGCCTGCCGAAGGCCGTGCTGTTCGACCGCGACGACACCCTCATCCAGGACGTCCCGTACAACGGCGATCCCGACAAGGTGATCCCGGTCCCCGGCGCCCGGCGGGCGCTGGACCGGCTCCGCCGCCAAGGCGTCCGGATCGGCGTGGTATCCAACCAGTCGGGAGTCGCCAAGGGCATGCTCACCTTCGCCGACGTGCGCAGGGTGAACGCCCGCGCCGAGGAACTGCTCGGCCCGTTCGACGTCTGGGAGTTCTGCCCGCACGACAGCGGCGACGGCTGCTCCTGCCGCAAGCCGCGACCTGGGCTGATCGAGCGGGCCGCGCGCCGGCTGGGCGCCGGCGCCGCCGAATGCGTCGTCATCGGCGACATCGGGCCTGATATTGACGCGGCGCTCGCCGCCGGAGCCCGCGGCATCCTGGTGCCGACCGGCAGGACCCGCCCTGAGGAGATCCGGCGGGCGCCCGAGGTCGCCGCCGACCTGGACGCCGCCGTCAGCCTCGCCCTCGACACGGGGAGGGCCGGCCGGTGAGGGTGCTGATCGCGCGGCTGGACAACCTCGGTGACGTGCTCCTCGCCGGCCCCGCCGTACGCGCCGTGGCCGAACGGGCCGACGAGGTCGTCCTGCTGTGCGGCCCGCGCGGCAGGGACGCCGCAGAGCTGCTGCCGGGCGTGGACCGGGTGCTCGAGTGGTGCGCGCCATGGATCGATCCCGAGCCGGCCCCCGTCGAGAACGCCCATGTCGACCGGCTCGTCAGGGACGTGCGGGCGCTCGCCGCCGACCGCGCGCTGATCTTCACGTCCTTTCACCAGTCGCCGCTGCCGCTGGCGCTGCTGTTGCGGCTGGCCGGCGTGCCGTGGATCGGCGGCATCAGCGACGACTACCCGGGCTCGCTGCTCGACCTGCGGTACCGGCAGGAAGGCGAGATCCCGGAGCCGGCGCGGATGGTGGAGCTCGCCGCGGCGGCCGGTTTCCCGGCGCGGAACGGCGACACCCGGCTGCGGGTACGCGAACCGCTCCCCGACGTACGGGCGCTGACCGGCGGCCCGGACTACGTCGTCGTCCACCCCGGCACGTCGGTGCCCGCCCGCGCCTGGCCGCCCGACCGGTGCGCGGCGGCGGTCCGGCTGCTGGCCGCCGCCGGGCGGCGGGTGGTCGTCACGGGGCACCGCGCCGAGAAGGACCTGACGGCGCGCGTCGCCGGCCGGGACGGCATCGATCTCGGCGGGCGGACCTGCCTGCCCGAGCTGGCGGCCGTGCTGGCCGGCGCCGCGGCCGTCGTGGCCGGCAACACCGGGCCCGCCCACCTCGCGGCCGCCGTCGGCACGCCCGTCGTGTCGCTGTTCGCCCCGACGGTCCCGGCCGCGCGCTGGGCGCCGCACGGCGTACCGGTCGTGCTGCTCGGCGACCAGCGCGCGCCCTGCGCCGACACCAGGGCCAAGGAATGCCCGGTGCCCGGCCATCCGTGCCTGGCGTCCGTGCGCCCCGGCGACGTGGTCGCCGCCGTCGATGGTCTGACCGAGGAGGTGGCCGCCTGATGCGAGTGCTGCTCTGGCACGTCCACGGCTCGTGGGCCACGGCTTTCGTCCACGGCCCGCACACCACGCTGGTCCCGGTGACTCCCGACAGGGGGCCCGACGGGCGCGGCCGCCCCGACACCTACGACTGGCCGGACCGCGCGGTCGAGATACCGTACGACCGGTTGCGCGAGGAGGACGTGGACGTCGTCATCCTGCAGCGGCCGCACGAGCTGTGGCTGGCCGAGGAGTGGCTGGGCCGCCGCCCAGGGCGGGACGTGCCGGCCGTCTACGTCGAGCACGACACCCCACGCCGCACGGCGGCCGACGCCGGGCTGCCCGACGAGGTGGTGCCCAACAGCAGGCACTTCCTGTCCGGCCGCGCCGACGTACCCGTCGTCCATGTCACCCATTTCAACGCCCTGTTCTGGGACTGCGGGCGCGCGCCGACGACCGTGATCGAACACGGCGTCGTCGACCCCGGGTACCGGTTCCAGGGCAGCTGGCCGCGCGCCGCCGTGGTGATCAACGATCCGCTGCGCCGCGGCCGGGTCACCGGCACCGATTTGCTGCCCGCGCTGGCCAAGGAGATCCCGCTCGACCTGTTCGGGATGAACGTCGCCGCCGCCCCGGAACGCCTCGGCGTGCCGCACGAGGCGATGTGGACCTTCGAAGACCTGCCGCAGCGGCGCATGCACGCCGAGCTCGTCGCCCGCCGGGTCTACCTGCATCCCTACCGATGGACGTCGCTCGGCCTGTCCCTGATCGAGGCCATGATGCTCGGCCTGCCGGTCGTCGCCCTGGCCACGACGGCGGCGATCGAGGCCGTCCCGCCGGAGGCGGGCGTCCTGTCCACCCGCGTGGACGTGCTCGCCGACGCCGCGCGCACCCTGATCGCCGACCCGCTGCGCGGCCGCCAGATGGGCAAGCAGGCCCGGGAGGCGGCGGTGGAGCGGTACGCACTCTCCCGGTTCCTGCGGGACTGGCAGCGCACGCTCGAGGAGGTAACCCGATGAAGATCGCCATGATCTCGGAACACGCCAGCCCGCTCGCCACCGTGAACGGGCTCGGCGGCGCCGACGGCGGCGGGCAGAACGTGTTCGTCGCCGACCTCGCGACCGAGCTGGGCCGGCAGGGGCACCAGGTCACCGTCTTCACCCGGCGGGACGCGCCGGACCTGCCGCGCCACGTCGGATTCGCGGCGAACGTCCAAGTCGAGCACGTCCCGGCCGGGCCGGCCAGGCCCGTGCCCAAGGACGCCCTGCTGCGCTGGATGCCGGACTTCGGCCGCTACCTGGAGCGCCGGTGGGGGGAGGAGCCGCCGGACGTGGCGCACGCACATTTCTGGATGAGCGGGCTCGCCACGTTGCGGGCGGCGGTCGCGCACGACATCCCGGTGGCCCAGACCTACCACGCCCTCGGCACGGTGAAGCGCCGGCACCAGGGGGACAAGGACACCAGCCCGGCCGGGCGCATCCGGCTGGAGCGGGCGATCGGGCGCAGCGCGCACGCCGTCATCGCCACGTGCGCGGACGAGTTCGCCGAGCTGACCCGCATGGGCGTGCCGCGACGCCGCATCGCCATCGTGCCCTGCGGGGTGGATCTCGACCGGTTCCGTCCCGAAGGGCCGGCCGAGCCGGCCGGCGCGGCGCCGCGCCTGGTCGCGCTGTCCAGGCTGGTCGAGCGCAAGGGCGTCGACACCGCCATCGAGACGCTCACCCGGGTTCCGGAGGCCGAGCTCGTGGTCGCCGGCGGGCCGCCGCCCGAGGAGATGGACGCCGACGCCGAGGTGCACCGCCTGCGGCTGTGCGCGAAGGAGGCGGGGGTGTCCGACCGGGTCGAGTTCCGCGGCCGGGTGGAGCGCGACCAGGTGCCCGCGCTGCTGCGCTCCGCCGACCTGGCCGTCACGCTTCCGTGGTACGAGCCGTTCGGCATGGTGCCGCTCGAGGCGATGGCCTGCGGCGTGCCCGTCGTCGCCTCCGCCGTCGGCGGGCACCTCGACACGGTGGTCGACGAGGTCACCGGCATCCACGTCCAGCCGCGCCGGCCGGCCGAGACGGCCGGCCGGATCCGCGAGCTGCTGGCCGACCGGACCCGCAGGGAGGCGTACGGCATCGCCGCCGCCGACCGGGCGCGGTCGCGCTTCTCGTGGGAGCGGGTCGCCAGGGAGACCGCCGAGGTCTACGAACGCATCCAGAGGTGTGCCTGACATGACCGCACCCGCACCGCCCGACAGGGTGGAGATCGAGCTCGAGGCGCTGGCCGACGCCGCATTGCGGTTCCGCAGGTGGACGCCGACGATCACCGCGTGGGGACGCCGCCTCGCCACCGTCCTCGACGCGGGCGGCCGGCTGCTGGCCTGCGGCAACGGCGGCAGCGCCGCCGAGGCGCAGCACCTCACGGCCGAGCTGGTCGGCAAGTTCGACGCCGACCGCCGGCCGCTGGCGGCCATCCCCCTGCACGGCGACACCTCATCGATCACGGCGATCGGCAACGACTACGGCGCCCACGACGTGTTCGCCCGGCAGGTGCGGGCGCACGGCCGGCCGGGCGACGTGCTGATCTGCCTGTCGACGAGCGGTCGCAGCGCCAACGTGGTGGCGGCCGCGCGGGCCGCCGCCCAGGCCGGGGTGACCGCCTGGGCGATCACCGGTCCCGACGGCGGCCAGCTCGCCGCCGTCTGCGACGACGTCATCCGGGTCGAGGCGGCGGCCACCTCCACCGTGCAGGAGATCCACCTCGCCGCCATCCATCTGCTCTGCCGGGTGATCGACGACACCCTGGGAGTCCAGCCATGAGCGCGCGGCCAGAGCGCGCCGGGGACTTGCGCGGGAGGCAGCCATGAGCGCGCCGATCGTGGTCGTCGGGGACACGCTGCTCGACGTCGACATCGCCGGTACCAGCCGGCGGCTGTGCCCGGACGCGCCCGTACCGGTCATCGAACGCGCCGACGAGCGGCCGCGGCCCGGCGGCGCGGGGCTCGCCGCCCTGCTCGCCGCCGCCGACGGCCGGGAGGTCGTGCTGGTCACCGCGCTCGCGGACGACGAGTCCGGCCGGCGGCTGCGGTCGCTGCTCGACCGGCACGTCACGGTCGTCGCCTTCCACCTGCACGGCACCACCCCGAGCAAGCTGCGCATCCAGGCCAACGGCCAGTCGGTCGCCCGGCTGGACATCGGCGACGGGCAGGCCGTCGACGGCCCGGTAGGGCCGTCGGTGACCGAGGCCCTGACCGCGGCCGGCACCATCCTGGTCTCCGACTACGGCCGGGGCGTGCCGGGCCACGCGGCGATCCGCCGGCTGCTGGCCTCGCTGACCGCGCGCGTGCCGATCGTCTGGGACCCGCACCCGCGGGGCGCGCCTCCGGTGCGCGGAGCCCGCCTGCTCACCCCGAACGAGCAGGAGGCGGCCGAGCTGGCCGCCAGGGACGGCGCCGAGATCGGCGGCACCGGCCTCGGGCCGGCCAGCCGCCGCGCCCGGTACCTGGCCGACCGCTGGCAGCTGGACGGGGTCGCGGTCACGCTCGGCGCCGATGGCGCCCTGTTGTGCAACGGCGAGTCGGCGCCGTTCCTGGTGCCGGCCGACCGCGACCAGCCGGGCGACACCTGCGGCGCCGGAGACAGCTTCGCCAGCGCGGCCGCCGGGGTGCTCGCCGACGGCGGGCCGCTCACCGAGGCGGTGGGCGCCGGCGTCCGGCACGCCTCTGACTTCATCGCGGCCGGCGCGGCCGCGGGGGTCGCGACCCGGCTCGCCCAGGACGGTCCGCCCAGGCTCGCGCCCGAGCCCGCGCCGGACGTGTGGGACGTCGTCGAGCGGACCCGGCGGGCCGGCGGCACCGTGGTGGCCACCGGTGGCTGCTTCGACCTCCTGCACGCGGGCCATGTCAGCCTGCTCAGGCAGGCGCGCCGCCTCGGCGACTGCCTGATCGTGTGCGTCAACTCCGACGAGTCGGTACGGCGGCACAAGGGGCCGCGACGGCCGGTGACGCCGGCGGCCGACCGGCTGCGGGTGCTCGAGGCGCTGGCCGATGTGGACGCCGCGGTGATCTTCCACGACGACACCCCGGCGCCGCTGCTGGACCGGCTGCGGCCCGACATCTGGGTCAAGGGCGCCGACTACGCGGCCGCGCCGCTGCCCGAGGCGCCGACCGTACGGGCGTACGGCGGCGAGGTCGTACTGCTGCCCTTCCTGGAGGGGCGGTCGACCACCCGGCTGCTGTCGGCGGGTCACCCGGCGGCCGCGGCCACCAACGATGTCGATGCGACAAACGTAGCGAAAGGGGCGACACCATGAGGGTTCTCGTCACCGGCGGCGCTTCCGGTCTCGGCGCGGCCGTCGTCCAGCGGGTCCGTGACGACGGGGGACGGCCCCTCGTCATCGATCGGCGGCCGGTGGGCGGCGACGTCGAGCACATCCAGGCCGACCTGGCCGACCGCGAGGCCGCGGAACGCGCGGTACACAGCCTCGCCCGCAGCGCCGACGGCCTCGACGCCGTCGTCACGGCGGCCGGGATCGACGCCTGCGGCCCGCTCGGCGAGGTCCCGGCCGCCGACTGGGATCGCGTGATCAAGGTCAACCTGCTCGGCACCGCCGCGGTGGTCAGGGCCGCCCTGCCGTACCTGACCGCGGCGCCGAACGGCCGGGTGGTGACCTGCGCCTCGACCCTCGGGCTGCGCGCGCTCAGCGACGCGACCGCGTACTGCGCGGCCAAGTTCGGCGTGGTCGGGTTCAGCAGGGCGCTGGCCGCGGAGACCGCCGGACGGATCGGCGTCACCATGCTCGTGCCGGGCGGCATGGACACCGCGTTCTTCGACGGGCGCGACGAGCAGTACAAGCCGCCGCAGGACGCCAAGCTGAACCGGCCGGAGGACGTGGCGGCCGCGGTGATGTTCGCGCTGCGCCAGCCGCCCGGTTGCGAGGTCCGCGAACTGCTGATCTGCCCATCGGAAGAACCGTCGTGGCCATGACGGCCGGCGGCCCGGCCGACCGGCCCGTCCTGCTCGTGCTGCGCGCGCTCGGCCTCGGTGACCTGCTCACCGCCGTGCCGGCGCTGCGCGCGCTGCGCGGCGAGCTGCCTGGCCACCGGCTGATCCTGGCGCTGCCTGAGGCGCTGGCGCCGCTCGCCCTGCTGACCGGCGCCGTCGACGAAGTGCTCCCGGCCGCCGGGCTGGCGCCGCTGCCACCGCTGGACGGTCCGGTCGACATCGCGGTCAACCTGCACGGCAGCGGCCCGCAGAGCCACCGGGTGCTCTCGGCGCTGCGCCCACGCGAGCTGATGGCCTTCGCGCACCCCGAGTTCCCTGAGATCGAGGGGCCGCGGTGGAACCCGGCGGAGCACGAGGTCACGCGGTGGTGCCGGCTGCTCGCCGGGTACGGGTTCCGGCCCGACCCCGGCGACCTCGGCCTTCCCGTGCCCGAGGTCGCCTCCCCCGCCCCTGGGGCTGTCGTGATCCATCCGGGCGCCGCCTACCCGGCCAGGCGTTGGCCGGCCGACCGTTACGCCGCGGTCGCCGCCGCGGTCCGCGCGGCCGGGCACCAGGTCGTGGTCACCGGCGGCCCCGCGGAGACGGGTCTTGCCCGCCGCGTCGTCACGCTGGCCGGGCTTCCCCCGGAGGCCGACCTGTCCGCGCGCACGTCGCCGCTCGAGCTCGCCGCGCTGGTGGCGGCGGCCCGCCTGGTGGTGTGCGGCGACACAGGAGTCGGTCACGTGGCCACCGCCTACCGGACACCGTCCGTCGTCCTCTTCGGCCCGACCTCGCCCGCGCTGTGGGGGCCGCCTGAGGACCGGGCGGACCACACCGTCCTCACCGGCCGCCCGGGCCGGGAGGGTCGCGACGGGGACCCGCACGGCATGACGCCCGATCCCGGGCTGCTGGCCATCGACGCCGACCGGGTCGTCGCGGCGGCGCTCACAACAGGAAGGATCGAGTGATGTATCACCAGCGCGCGGTCGTCACCGGAGGGGCCGGGTTCCTGGGGGCACACCTCTGCGAGGGGCTGCTGGCCCGCGGCATGTCGGTCGTCTGCGTGGACAACCTGCTAACCGGGAACGCGCGCAACATCGCGCACCTCGCGGAACGGAAGGACTTCCAGTTCCTCAAGCGGGACCTGACCGAGCCCATCCATGTGCCGGGGCCGGTCGGGTACGTCCTTCACTTCGCCTCGGCGGCCTCGCCTGCCGACTACCTGCGGCTGCCGCTGCAGACGCTGCTGGTCGGCAGCGAGGGGACCCGCCACGCGCTGGAGCTGACCGAGCAGAAGGGGGCGAGGTTCGTCCTCGCCTCGACATCGGAGGTCTACGGCGACCCGCAGCAGCACCCGCAACCCGAGTCGTACTGGGGAAATGTCAACCCGATCGGGCCGCGCAGCGTGTACGACGAGGCCAAGCGGTACGCGGAGGCGCTGACCCAGGCCTTCCGCAACGCCCGCGGCCTCGACACCGCGATCGTCCGGATCTTCAACACCTACGGACCCAGGATGCGCCCGGACGACGGGCGGGCGATCCCCACGTTCATCCGGCAGGCGCTGACCGGCGAGGCTCTCACCGTCACCGGGGACGGCTCGCAGACCCGGTCGATCTGCCACGTCGACGACACCGTGCGCGGCATCCTCGACCTGGCCCAGTCGAGCCATCCGGGACCGGTGAACATCGGCAGCCCGTTCGAGACGTCGATGGTCGACCTCGCCCAGCTCATCATCGAGCTCACCGGATCGGCCTCGGGGATCCGGTTCATCGAACGGCCGGTCAACGACCCGGCCGTCCGCCGTCCCGACACGACCCTGGCCCGGGAGGTGCTCGGCTGGGAGCCGCGGGTGCCGGTGCGCGACGGGCTCGAAAATACCATCGAGTGGTTCGCGAAAGAGCTGGTGGTAGCCAGGTCGGCGTGACTCGGGCGGCGGCCCGCCGCGTTGTTTAGGGGGCGCCGCAGCGGGCAGGGCCGCGGTCATGCGCGTAGTCATCGTCGGTGCCACCGGAAACGTCGGCACCAGCCTCGTCGAACAGTTCGCCGCCGACGGCCGGATCACCTCCGTGCTCGGGTTGGCCAGGCGGATCCCGTCCTGGCGGCCGGACAAGACCGAGTGGGCGGCGGTCGACGTCGGCGCCGACGACGCCGGCGACGACCTGGTGCGGCATTTCAGGGGCGCCGACGCCGTCGTGCACCTGGCGTGGCTGTTCCAGCCCACCCACGACCCGGCCCAGACCTGGCGGACCAACGTGCTCGGCAGCATCCGGGTCTTCGAGGCCGTCGCCGCGGCCGAGGTGCCCGTGCTCGTGTACGCGTCGTCGGTGGGCGCCTACTCACCCGGCCCGCCCGATGATCACCTGGTGGACGAGAGCTGGCCGACGCACGGCTGGCCGGCCGCCGCGTACACCCGCGAGAAGGCGTACGTGGAGCGGGTGCTCGACGGCTTCGAACGCGCCCATCTCAGCCTGCGGGTGGTGCGGATGCGGCCGGGGTTCATCTTCAAGCGCCGGTCGGCCACCGAGCAGCGCCGGCTGTTCGCCGGGCCGCTGTTGCCGCATCCGCTGGTCCGCCCGGAGCTGGTCCCGATCCTGCCGGGCCCGTCCGGGCTGCGCTTCCAGGCGCTCCACACCGACGACGCCGCCGACGCGTACCGGCGCGCCGTGACCGAGCCCGTACGCGGCCCGTTCAACATCGCCGCCGACCCGGTGGTGGACGTCGCGGCCCTGGCCCCGCTGCTCGGCGCGAGGGCCGTACGCACGCCGGTGCGGCCGCTGCGCGCCCTGCTCGCCGCCGCGTGGCGGCTGCACCTGGTGCCCGCCTCGCCCGACCTGTTCGACGCGGTGCTGCGCATACCGATCATGGACACCGCGCGCGCCCGCACGGAGCTCGGCTGGACGCCGCGACACAGCGCCCTCGACGCCGTTTCCGAGTTCCTCGACGGGCTGCGCGCCGGCGACGGGATGGACACCCCGCCGCTGGCCCCCGACACCGGCCGCGGACGCGTCCGCGAGTTCGCCACCGGCGTCGGACGCCGCCCCTGAGCGCATCTGAAAGAGGCCGTGGGCGCCCTGATATAGATGGGGTGGAGCCAGTCGCCTGACCCGACCCCCTGACCTCACCCCCCGGAGGGCCGCCCATGACCCGGATCTGCGTCACCGGAGCCAGCGGACGCGCCGGCCGCGTCACCGTCGCGGAGCTGCTCGCGCACGACTACGAGGTGGTCGCCACCGACGTGGCGGCGCCGCGCGACGACCTCGGCGTGCCGGTGCTGCGCGCCGACCTGACCGACTACGGGCAGGCGGTCGAGGTGCTCGAGGGCGTGGACGCGGTGGTGCATCTGGCGAACATCCCGGCGCCCGGCATCCACACGCCGGCCACCACGTACACGGCGAACACCGCGATGAACTACCACGTGTTCAGCGCGGCGACCAAGCTGGGCCTGCGCCGGGTGGTGTGGGCGTCCAGCGAAACCACGCTCGGCCTGCCGTTCGACACGCCGCCGCGCTACGCCCCGGTGGACGAGGACCACTACCCCTACCCCACCACCTCGTACGCGCTGTCGAAGGTGACCGGAGAGACCCTGGCCGATCATTTCGCCGGGTGGTCGGGGATCCCGTTCGTCGCGCTGCGGTTCTCGAACATCCTCGGCCCGGAGGAGTATCTCCAATTTCCCGAGAACTGCTGGAAAGATCCGCAACAGCGGAAATGGAATCTGTGGGGATACATCGACCAGCGCGACGCGGCGATGGCCTGCCGGCTGGCCCTGACGGCCGACGTGCGGGGCAGCAGCGCGTACATCATCGCCGCGGCCGACACGGTGATGGACCGGCCGTCGGCGGAGCTGCTGCGCGAGGTCTATCCCGACACCCCGCTCACCAGGGACGTCGGCGAGCACGGCACCCTGCTCGCCATCGACCGAGCCCGCACCGTGCTCGGTTTCGAGCCCCGGCATTCCTGGCGGCAGCACGTTGATGCGCCGCGCTCTTGACCCCTCGACGGCGGACGCCGAGGGCGGACCGTTGCGTATTGCCGGAAAAATGGCCTCATATATGGCGGCCTTTTGCGAGCGCCCGCGCCAGGGACGGTCGGCGAGCGCCCCACCATCGGCGTCCCCTTCCGCCGCGAGTCCTCCGTCGTTCCCGGAAGCGGGCGGCCCCGCCACGACCCGCCCCGTGTCGTTTAGGCGTTCGCGAGTAGGGCACTCCGCGAAGACGATGGAACGACGAGCGCATGGACGAGAGGCAATGAGCGAATACCCTCCACACGGCCGGACGCGATCATGGGTCATAGTCGTGCTCATCGTGAGCGGCTTCGCGGTCGGCGGGGTCGCGCTGACGCTCGGGCCGACCTGGTGGCTGTTCTGGGTCGCGCTCGCCATCGTGGTGATGGGCGGACTGGCCGGCCTGTTCTCCAACATCCTCGCGGACGTGGTGCTGGACGAGCCGCGCGTCGTCACCGAGTCCATGCATTACTCGATCTTCGGCAAGGAGCGGAAGGACGAGCTCCGCGGCGGCGACTACGGCGAGCGGTCGGGGAAGCCGACGGCGCGCGACCCCGCAGACTGGCCGCACGGCTGATCACGCCTGCCGGCAGTCCCGCGCAGACGAAGTGATCGCGAGCGCCCCCTGACCCAAATATCCCGTTTGGGGGCTGCCGTGCGGGTAGGCGATGTCTGAGGCGGAAAGCCCTGAGGCCAGAAAGACGGAGGAGAGAGCCGTGCCCCAAGCCGCGGATGTGACCAGGACGACCGGCGCCGCGAGCGTGCCTTCGGGCTCCTGCGCCGGGATGATCGACCGAGTCCGCGACCACCTGCCAGGACGTGGGAGGTAGGGGCCGGCCGGGGCATCATGGGTCGCCGGGGCGGCGCCTGACCATGGCTGGGGGTCATCGCGGGAGACGGCGGCCGGGTCCGGTCGCCGCGCCTCCCACCTCGCCGTGGGGCCACCGGGGGTGTCCCGGCTGCGGGAGATCGCTGGACGGCGGACCCGTGTGCTACCACTGCCGATCCTGCGCCCGCTCGTGGTACGCGGCCGACCTCGACCACGAAGTCGAGCGCCGGCCCCGCGGATCCGCCGCCGGCTGCTTACCACGGCGCGCCGGGGGCCGCACCGGGCCGTCACATCCGTCCACCGCGCTCCGTCAGAGCAGTGGTCACGCGCGCGCCGGGGACGCCGGCGGCCGGGCCACGACATGGCGGCGACGCGGAAGGGCGGCCAGATGGCGCAGCAGACCTCGGCAACTCGGCACAACGCATCAGGGGCGGCGACTGCCTTCCTCGCGGTCGTGATCATCATCGCGGCGGCGGTCGTGGCGGAGTTCTTCCTCGCCGGATGGGGGACGTTCGACGGCGTCCATTCGGGCGCGACGGCGGGCGACACCTCCGCCTTCGACCCGCACAAGACGCTCGGGTACGCCATCGCGGCGCTCGGCGTGGTCTCCGCGGTGCTGGCGGTGCCGGCGCGCCTCGGCGGGCGCGTCCTGGGCATGACGGTCGCGCTTTTCGTGCTGGCCGGCCCGGTTCAAGCCCTGCTGGCGCACGCGGGCGAGGACTCAGGCGCGGGCTGGGGCGCGGTCCACGGGCTGGTGGGCGCGCTCATCCTCGGCCTGGTGGCCACCCTTCTCCGCATTGGGTCAGCCGGACGCCGCCCGCGGTGATCTGGAATTCCTGGACGCGCGGATCGTGGTGGCCGGCCCGGGTCTTCAGGACCGTGATGGTGCGGGCGATCGTGCCGTTGGTGTTCTGGTAGCCCAGGAGCACCACGTTGTCGGAAACCTGCGACGCGTCGTGCTCCGGCAGCCTCGAGAGCCCGAACAGCTCGGGCACCTCGTACGTCATCATCAGGCCCACGCCGCGCCGCGAGAGCCGGTGGACGAGCGAGTAGGTGCACTCGCGGAACCGGACGGCGTCGAGCGAGGCATCACGCAGGTCGCCGAGGCCGTCGACCAGCACCCTGCGGGCGCCGGTGGCCTCGGCGGTCTCGAGGAGGTCGTGCACCCACTCATCCAGGTACAGGTCGATCGGGCCGCGGTGGAGCAGCGTCACGCCGGCGTCGGCGAACGACCAGCCGAAAGCCCGCGCGGTGCGCTCCAGCCGGCTCGGGTACTCCTGGAAGGCGGCCACGACCCCCGGCTCACCGCGAGCGGCGCCGCCGAAGACGAAGTGCAGGCCCATGATGGTCTTGCCGACGCCCGTGGGACCGGCCACGAGCGTCGCCGCGCCCGGCCGGTAGCCGTCGGCGAGCAGGTCGTCGAGCGCGCCGATGCCCGTTGAGACCCGGTCCCCGTCGAGCCCACGGTCCCCCGTGTCCAGGCCTGGGCCGTCCGAGCCGGCGGCCCGGTCCGCACCGGGGTCGGCCAGCCGGGGAAAGACCGCGATGCCGCCCGCCGAGATCCGGTACGCGTGCCGTCCGGAGCGGTAGCCGCCGCCGCGCAGCTTCAGCACCCGCAGCCCGCGCGACTCCCGCTCGGCGGTACGGCTGGTGCCCAGGGCGATGATCGCGTCGGCGACGGCGAACTCGGGCGCGACGGCCACCTCGTCCTCGCCGTACTCGCCGACCCACAGCGAGGTGACGGGGTACGCGCTGAGCATGCCGGCGAGGTCGTGCAGGAACCGCCGGAACTCGCCCGAGCCTCTGGCGTAGGGGTACAGCGCCTTGAAGCTGTCGACGACGATGACGCCTGGCCGGTGCGTGCGCAGCAGATCGCGTACCAGCGTGAGCAGGCCGCCGAGCCCCTTGTCGCCGAGCACGCCGCCCAGATCTTCGTAGACGACCCTGGTGCCCACGGCGCCGGCGTCGAAGAAGGCCAGCGTCTGGCCGTAGCGCAGGATCTTCTCCAGCGGCTCCGAGACGGTGGACAGGTAGAGCGCCGGCCGCTCGGCCGTGCCGTTGGCGAACGCGCACTGCTGGGCGAGGATCGTCTTGCCCGAACCCGGCAGCCCGATGACGAGGGTGATGGCGTCGCGAGGCAGCCCGCCGTCCAGCACGGAGTCGAGCCGCGCCACGCCGCTACCGAGTCGGGCCGTCATCGTCCCACCGCGGCCGTCATCGTCCCACCGCGGCCGCCGGATCGGCCGCGACCGACGCGGCGCGACCGCCCGGCCGCCGCCGCCGCTGCGCCGGCACGACGGCGGGGCGGAGCAGGTCGCCGACGGCCGCCGCCAGCCCGCGCGGGTCGACCGGCTTGTTCAGGAAGGCCGACGCGCCCGCCGCCCGTGCCTGATCTTCGAGGTCGAGCGCGCAGACGGCCAGCACCGGCAGGCCCCAACGGTCGCGCAGTTCGGCGCACAGGGCCCGCCCGCCGCCGGCCGAGATGAGCAGGTCGACGACCGCCAGGTCGGGCGGTGTCGCTGCCGCCCTGGCGAGCGCGTCGGCGGCGGTCCGCGAGAGGTCGACGCGGTAACCCTCGCCGCACAGGAAGTACTCGGCGTGCTCGGCGGCGTACCTGTCCCGGTCCGCCACGAGGATCCGCCGCCCCGCGCCGGGGATGTGATCCGGGACGCCGCGGTCGGCCGGCGGCGCCGGCTCCTCGGCCGGCGGGCCGGCCGGCAGCCGTTCCCGCAGCAGCCGGTGCGCGTCCCCAGGAGAGAGGCCGGCGGCCACCTGATCCGCCAGGAAGCGCAGCAGCTCCACCTGGTCAGGCGAGTACAGCCGGTGCCCGCCCTCGCTTCGCTCCGGGACGACCACTCCGTACCGTTCCTGCCAGGTGCGCAGCGTCGCGGCCGGAACGCCGAGCAGTCTGGACACCGCGCCAATGCTGTACACGGGTCGGTCAGACGTGGCCATGACTCATCAACCTTACCAGTCTTCCTCATTAGTTTGGCAGAATTTCCGCACCTCGCCTGGCCTGCGCCTTGCCTCCGCGCAGCAGGCCGCATAACTTACTCAATATCCTTTCGGAGAGAGAGGCCATGGACGCCGAAGGAATGCTGGAAGGGCTTCTCGCCGAGAGTCAGGAGTGTGCCCTCGACGAGCTGCCCGCGCTGGTCGGCGCGCACGCGGCGCGCGTCGGCCTGACGGATGCCTGGATCTACCTGGCCGACCTGCAGCGCGCGGTACTGCGCCCGCTGCCCCGCCGTGCCGGGGCGACGGCAGCGGACGGGGATCTCGACGATTCACTCGGCATGGACTCGACGCTCGCCGGGCGGGCGTTTCGCAACGAGGAACTGCTCGCGGGCCCGACAGCGGCGGTCACCGAGGCGGCCGGCGAGCCGCCAGGTCCCGACCAGGGGCCCGGCTGGCTCTGGATTCCGCTGGTGGCCGGCGCCGAACGCCTCGGCGTGCTCCGGGTGACCGCCCACGCCCCGCTGGACGACGCCGGCCGGGCCACGGCGGGGCGCCTCGCCTCCTTCGTCGCGTTGCTGCTGGTGAGCCGGCGCCGGCACAGCGACAACTACGCCCGGCTGCTCCGCAGCCGTGACATGAGCCTGGCCGCTGAGCTGCAGTGGACTCTGATGCCGCCGCCCGCCCTCGTCACCGACACGGTCACGGTCGCGGCCGTGCTCGAACCGGCCTACGAGGTCGGCGGGGACGCATTCGACTTCGCCCTGGACGGGCCGCTGATGCACCTGTCGATCCTCGACGCGCTGGGCCACGACCTGGCGTCCGGGCTGGTCTCCAGCATCGCGCTGGCCAGCTACCGCAACAACCGGCTGCGCGGCGCCGGGCTCGCCGACATCAGCGCGGCCATCGACGACGCCGTCGCCGCCCAGTTCGACCAGACCAGGTTCGTGACCGGAATCCTGGCCCGGTTGAACACCGACACCGGCGGGCTGACCTGGGTCAGCCGCGGCCATCCCCCACCGCTAATCATCCGGCAGGGCCGGTGGGTCATCCAGCTCGAGTGCGAGCCGGCCTCCCCCATGGGCCTCGCGCTCGGCGATCGGCCCACCGTGTACGAGGACCAGCTCGAGCCCGGCGACCGGCTGCTGTGCTACACCGACGGCATCATCGACGCCCGCAGCCCCGAGGGGGAGCTGTTCGGGCTGGACCGCTTCACCGACTTCATCGTCCGGCGGGAGGCCGACGGTCTGGGCGCGCAGGAGACCCTGCGCCGGCTGGTCAACACCGTCCTCGAACACCAGAAGGGCTCGCTCCAGGACGACGCGACGGTGCTGCTGGCCGAATGGCGGCCGGGCGCCGACGAAAGACCGGAGCCGTGACGCCCGGGGCGGGTCGGGACGGGCGGGACGTCAGGGCAGCAGCCGCCGGAGGACGGCCGGGAGCGTGCGCCGCACCTTGACCTCTATCTCGGCGCGCCGGCGCGCCTCGGCGAAGTAGCCCGCCGGGTCGCGCACCATGCGTTCCGGCCGGTCATCGGAATCCTGGACGAAGATGCTGTCGGACATGCGCGCTCCTCGGCCTCTCATCGTCAGTGTGGGCGCCCCCTGGGGGGAGGTCAACCGGGCCTTCGTCACGTCTCCATCATTCCTTCTCCATCATTCCTTCTCCATCATTACCCGATACCGCCGCGGTCACCTGACACCCGGCCGGTCACCCGTCATCTCCCGATCCAGGGGAAGCCGTTGTCGGCGGAACCCGCAGCCAGCGCGCCGGCGAGCAGACCCGCGAGGAGGCGGACGAGCGGCACCTCCGCCTCGTCGACGCCGCCGACGTCGACGGAGTCCACTGTCAGCATGCCGTAGGCGGTGTGCCCGGCGACCACGGGGACGGCGAGGAACGACCGGAAGTCCCGGTTGATCGGGCGTTGCCAGCCGGGCGGCGCGTCCCGCGCGAGGTCGGCGTACAGCAGGTGCTGGTTGTGCCGGATCATCGCCAGCGCGGCGTCGCCCTCGACCGTGCCCTCGGTGAACGGCGTCACCGGCTGGTCGGCCCGGCCGGCGTACTGCTCGGGCACGAGGAGGCGCGGCTTGCCCTCCTCCAGCCGAAACCAGTTCGCCCGCGCCCGCTCGGCGTCGATCAGGTGGGCGGCCGAGTCGAGGATCATCGGGATCGTCGCCGCCCGCAGGGCCTCCCGGTCGCGGCGGTGCTCCGTCGTCGCGATACGGCCCAACTGCCGCACGATCGGGTCGAGCGCGTCGTTCATCGTCACTCGCATCTCGACGGCGGCACTGAATGCGACCTGCTCGGCCTCGATCCGCAGGCGCTCCTTGCGGATCTGCTCGTACGCCGGGACGCCCGCGGCGACGACGCTCCCCGCCACGCTGAGCGCCGCCCACCACGGCCGGGCCGCCGAGCCCACCCCCACCTGCATTCCGGCCCAGGTGGCGAGGGCCACCGCGACCAGGCTGATGGCCGTGGTGAGGTAGACCCGAGCCCCTGGGGGGATGCGCATGCGCGGCAGATTACGGGACCCTCGCCGCAGGCGCGGGTCGCCGGTGCCGGACATCCCGGACACGCCTGTATATCCCGTACGTCCTGTATGACGTCCAGCATCACGGTCAACCACCGGCACGGATTCCCACCGGCACGCCGCCGACCGTGAGCCCGGAGCCCGCGAGCCCCCGCGCCGCACGGGTTGCGGCCGTGTCGCAGGGCACCTCACGGATCGCCGATACCGGCTCCAACCTGCGGCTTTTCCGAACTTAGAGGTTTATTCCCGATTGTCCGGGTAGCGCACTGAACGCGAACAAAAAGCGATGCGACGACCCAAGAAGCGCGATGATCGCCCGGAGACAATGCTGATGGCGTGGATTGCATTCGCCTGCGTGCCCGCGATGCTCGTGGTGATGCTGGCTATGGGACATCTCGAAGCGCGGTTGTTGCCGCCGACTCCCGCACAGCCCGGCTTCGCCGGACCCGCCGGCACCGATGCCGACGACCTTCCCAACGACCCTCCCCGTGAGCTCCCCGACGGCGTTCCCGACCTCTCCGCCCTCGACCCCTCGCCGGATCTTCGCGTCGAACGCGCCGTGCGCGGCGGTGCGGGCTGGGAGATCCCGGCCACTGCGATCCCCGGCCCGGCGGCCGCGGGCCGGCGGGAGGCGAGCGCCTGAGCGCGGCGGAGATCATCACGCTGTTCCTGTGCGGCGACGTGATGACGGGACGCGGCGTCGACCAGATCCTTCCGCACCCCGGCGACCCGCGACTGTGGGAGACCTACCTGCGCGACGCGCGCGCGTACGTGCGGCTGGCCGAGGACGCGCACGGCCCCATCCCCCGGCCGGTCGACTTCTCCTGGCCGTGGGGCGAGGCGCTGGCGACGCTCGACGCCGTCGCGCCCGACGTCCGCCTGATCAACCTCGAGACCAGCATCACCCGTGGCATCGACATCGCCGCGGGCAAGGCCGTGCACTACCGGATGAACCCGGAGAACGTGCCCGGCCTGACCGTCGCCCGCCCGGACGCCTGCGTGCTCGCCAACAACCATGTGCTCGACTTCGGCCGGCGCGGGCTCGACGACACCCTCGCCACCCTGCGCGCGGCCGGGCTCAGGACGGCCGGCGCCGGCCGGGACGCCGACCACGCCGAGCGTCCCACGGTGATCGACCTTCCCGGGGGCCGCCGCGTGCTCGTCTTCGCCTGCGCCACGGAGTCCAGCGGCGTGCCCCCGAGCTGGGCGGCGGGGCCCGACCGGCCCGGCATCGCCTTCGTCGCCGACCCGTCCGAGGACGCCGCCGCCCGGATCATCGAGCGGGTGCGGCGGTGGAGGCTGCCAGGCGATGTCGTCGTCGCCTCCGTGCATTGGGGGTCCAACTGGGGCTACCACGTGCCCGCTGATCACGTGGGCTTCGCGCACCGGCTGGCCGAGGGCGGTGTCGATCTGGTCTACGGCCATTCGTCGCACCACCCGCGGCCGATCGAAGTGCATCGGGGCCGGCTCATCCTGTACGGCTGCGGCGACTTCATCGACGACTACGAAGGGATCTCCGGCCACGAGCCGTACCGGGACGACCTGCGGGTGATGTACTTCCCGTCGATCGAGCCGGAGCACGGCCGGCTGGCCCGGCTGCGCATGGTGGTGCTGCGGGCGCGGCGGATGCGGCTCGAGCCCGCTCCGCCGGAGGACGTCGAGTGGCTCGGCGGCGTCCTGGACCAGGTCGGCCGCCCGTTCGGCACCCGAGTCGAGCCGGCTCCTGGCGGGATGCTCGAGCTCCGCACCGTCGCCTGATCCCCCGCGGCCGGAACCCCGTACCGCGGAACCGGCGCGGTCGGGCACAGTGGATCGCGAAGAGCGGCCGACGGCCGGTGGTGGTGGTGCGCCGGCCGGTGATGGTGTGGGAGGGAGCCGGATGCGTCCAGGGGCGGCACCGCGCATCGCGGTGGTGGGTGCGGGCATCGGCGGGCTGGCGACGGCCGGCTTCTTGCACCGTGCCGGTCTGGCCGTCACCGTCTACGAGCAGGCGACCGCGCTGACCGAGGTCGGCGCGGGCATCGTCGTCACGCCGAACGCCGTACGGCCGCTGCGCGGGCTGGGCGGGATCGACCGGTTCAAGGAGCTGGCGGTCGCGCTCGAGGTCGGCTGGGAGCTGCGGCGGTGGGCGGACGGCCGGGTGCTCTTCGCCCAGCGGTTCGGCGGCGAGTGCGAGCGGCGGTACGGCGAGCAGTGTTACGTGGCGCACCGGGCCGACCTGCTGGACGTGGTGCGCCGGGCGGTCCCGGAGGGGGCGTTGCGGCTGGGCGTGCGCTGCACGGCGGTACGCCGCCGCGCGGCGGCCGGCGACGTCGAGCTGATGTTCGCCGACGGGTCGACCGCCGCCGCCGACGTCGTGATCGGCGCGGACGGCGTGCACTCCACGGTCCGCGGCGCGGTCGCCACCCCGGAACCGCCGCGGTTCTCCGGAATGTGCGCGTACCGCTGCCTGATCCCGGCCGAGCGGGCGCCGGACTTCGCGCGCCGGCCGGTCCAGACGCTGTGGCTCGGGCCCGATCACCATGTCGTGCACTACCCCATCTCGGCGGGCCGGTACGTCAACGTCGTGGCGATCGCGCCGGCCCGCGACTGGCGGGTGGAGTCCTGGACCGCCGAGGGCCGCGTGGCCGACCTGCGGGCCGAGTTCGCCGACTGGGACGGCCGGCTCGGCGAACTGTTGGCGGCCGCCGACCGGACCGGCAGGTGGGCCCTGCTCGACCGCGATCCGCTGCCCCGCTGGACGAACGGCCCGATCGCGCTGCTCGGCGACGCGGCACACCCCATGTATCCGTTCCTCGGCCAGGGCGGCGCGCAGACGTTGGAGGACGCGGTGGTGCTCGCCGGCTGCCTGGCCGCGAACCCCGCGGAGCCGGTCGCGGCGCTGCGCCGCTACGAGCGGATCCGCCGGCCGCGCGCCACCAAGGTGCAGGTGCTCAGCCGGGGGCGGGAGCGCGTCAACCACCTGCCGGACGGGCCCGAGCAGCGAGCCCGCGACGCCGCCTTCGCCGGGCAGGACCCGCTCGCCCACAACGCCTGGATCTACGGCCACGACGCGGAGGATGAGCTGGCGTGCGACTCCCGGTGATGCCGCCGGTCGCGCCGATGCTGGCCAAGGCGGTTTCCGACATCCCACCCGGGCAGTTCTACGAGCCCAAGTGGGACGGCTTCCGCTCGATCGTGTTCAGGGACGGCCCGGAAATCGAGATCGGCAGCCGCAACGAGCGGCCGATGACGCGGTACTTCCCCGAGGTGGCCGCCGCGGCGCTGCGCAACCTGCCGGAGCGGTGCGTGGTGGACGGCGAGATCGTCATCGCCAATCCCGACAAGCGGGGGCTGGACTTCAACGCGCTGCAGCTGCGCCTGCATCCGGCGGCCAGCCGGGTCCGGCTGCTGGCCGAGCGGACCCCGGCCGCCTTCATCGCCTTCGACCTGCTCGCCCTGGGCGACGACGACTACACGGAACGGCCGTTCGCCGAGCGGCGCGCGGCGCTCGAGCGGGCGCTGGCGTCCGCGGCCCCGCCGATCCATCTCACCCCCGTCACCCGCGACCTCGACCGGGCGCGGCGCTGGTTCGACCTTTTCGAGGGCGCCGGGCTCGACGGCCTCATCGCCAAGGACGGCGACCTGACGTACCAGCAGAACAAGCGGGTGATGACCAAGATCAAGCACGAGCGGACGGCGGACTGCGTCGTGGCCGGCTACCGGCCGCACAAGTCGGGGCCCGACGCTGTCGGGTCGCTGCTGCTCGGGCTGTACGACGACAACGGCACGCTGGAGCGGGCGGTCCCGCCAGCGCAGGCCCGCGAGTGGTTCGGGGACCGCCCGATGAGGGGGGCGCTGGCGCCGGTCGGGGTCGTCGGCGCGTTCACCATGGCCCGCCGCCGCGAGCTGCTCGCCGAGCTGCGCCCCCTCATCACCGACTTCACCGACCATCCCTGGGGGTGGGCGTCGGAGTTCCGCTCGGGAGCCGCGAGCCGCCGGAGCGAGGCCAGCCGGTGGAACCCCGACAAGGATCTGTCCTTCGTGCCGCTGCGGCCCGAACGGGTGGTCGAGGTGCGCTACGACCACATGGAAGGCATCCGGTTCCGGCATACCGCCCAGTTCGTCCGCTGGCGCCCCGACCGCGACCCGGCCTCGTGCGGCTTCGCCCAGCTCGACCAGCCCGTACGGTACGACCTCGCGGAGATCCTGGCGGGTCGGGTGAGCTGAGCTGGGGCAGGCCGCGGGGGATCAACGTTTGGTGGCCGCCGGGTCAGCGCCGTGTGGACGCCGGGGGCGGCGGCCGTGTCCTTGACTGTTCCGGGCCGGTGGCCATCGCCGGGAGGTCTACGCAGCCAAGGGGATCACCGTGATCGTGCTCGGGTACAACGGCTTCAGCAGGGGCGCCGATCTGTTCGCGCGGCACTACCGGGCCACGGGGATCGACCGGCACATGCTGTTCGGCCACGACTCCGGGGCGGCGGTGCTGGTGGACGGCGAGCTGGTGGCCGCGGTCGAGGAGGAGCGGCTCAACCGCGAGAAGAAGACGTCGGCCTTCCCGATCAACGCGATCCGCTGGGTCCTCGACGCCGCTGGAGTCACGCTCGGCGACGTCGACGCCTTCGCGTTCTCGTGGCGGTTCTCGGCGGACGTGATGGACAAGATGCTCGGCGAGATCGTCGCCGGCGATGCCGCGATCGCGAAGAAGTTCGCCCGGCTGCGCCGGCTCGACGACATCTACGCGAACATGTTCGCCGAAGAGGCCGTCAGGGCCGACTTCCTGGCGCACACCGGGCACCGGATGGGACCGGCGCAGCTGGTCCTTGTGCCGCACCACCTGGCGCACCTGATGTGCGGGTACCACCTGTCGGGCGGCGGGGACACCGCGTTCCTGGTGAGCGACGGCCGGGCCGAGTGGCTGTCGGCCATCATGGGCGAGGTCCGCGACGGAAAGATCCGGATATTTGATGACGTCACCATCGAGTCCCGGAACTCGCTCGCCATGCTCTTCGGCGTGGTGACCCGCTACCTGGGGTTCGTGCCGAACAACGACGAGTACAAGGTCATGGGCCTGGCCGGGTACGCGCCCCCGGCTCAGCCCAAGGCCCAGCCCAAGGCCCAGCCCAAGGCCCAGGACAACCCGTTCCTCGAGCACGTGGTCACGCTGCACGAGGACGGCACGTACGCGATCGCGCACGACCCGCGCGCCATCCGGGCGTACTACGCGCTGTTCGACCGGATCTTCGACGGCGGCCCGGACACCCGGGAGGACTTCGGCTTCCGGGTCAGGGTGGCCAGGGCGGCGCAGGACATGATCGAGGTCGTCACCGCGCACCAGCTGCGCGTGCTCGCCACCCGCAGCGACCTGCCGCGGTTGGTGTTCGAGGGCGGCTTGGCGCTGAACTGCGTCAACAACACCAAGCTTTTCGAAGGCTCGCGCTTCGCCCGGATGGACGTGAGCTACGGCGCCAGCGACCCCGGCGTGGCCATCGGCGCGGCGTGCCACGCCGCCCACCTGGCCGGGGAGCGGGTGCGCGCGGCGGCGTCTCCGTACCTCGGCCCGGCCTATGGCGACGGGACGATCGCCGCCACCCTCGAGAAGTACGCCGACCGGATCTCGTGGCGGGAGCTGGCGCCGGACGCGGTCGCGGCGGAGACCGCTGACCTGCTGCGCGAGAAGAACGTGGTCGGCTGGTTCCAGGGCCGCACCGAGTACGGACCGCGCGCCCTCGGCAACCGCAGCATCCTGGCCAACCCGCGCTTTCCCGATATCAAGGACATCATCAACACGCGGATCAAGCACAGGGAGCCGTTCCGGCCGTTCGCCCCCGTCGTGCTCGACGACGTCGCGCCCCGGGTCTTCGAGATGGGCAAGAAGCGCACCTCGCCGTACATGACGTTCGTCTTCCCCGTCCGGGCCGAGTACGCCGACCGCATCCCCGGCGCCTGCCACGTGGACGGCACCGCCCGGATCCAGACGACCAACGATCGGGACAACCCGGAACTCGCCCTGCTCCTGCGCCTTTTCACCGAGCGCACCGGCGTGCCGTGCCTGATCAACACGTCGTTCAACATCGCAGGGGAGCCGATCGTGTGCGCTCCGTCCGACGCGGTGGAGTGCTTCCTGAAGACGGAGATGGACTACCTGGTGCTCGGCCGGTTCCTCGTCACCAAGAGTTGACGGGCCGGCGAGGACGAGTTCCACGGGTTCGACGACGTCGCCGCAGTGCTATTGACCGTGCCTGCCTGGCTGGTTATTGTGCGCTTGCTTTTCGGTGTATTTCCGAAACTTTCGTCCGCCGTTGACCCCGACCCCGGGCGGCCACCCCAATCGCTCTCCCCGCGGAGGTCGCGAAATGAAAAGGTTTGTTGTCGGCGCACCGCGCGCGCGGCTCGCGGCGCGGCCCACATCGAAAGCCTTGAGATCCCTGCTCTCCCTCCTGCTGGTGACCACGGCCGCCTCCGCCGTCGCCGCCCCGTCGGCCGGCGCCGCGGCCCGGCCCGCCGCCAACCGCCTGGCCGGCGGCCCCGGCTCCTACCTGACCACCGTCGCGGGGCCCGGCCGCTTCCCGCTGGTGGCGGGGGGCAACGCCGCGCCGATCGTGGTGAGCTCGAGCGACTTCCCCGGCGTGGTGCGGGTCGTCGGCGACCTGCAGGCCGACATCAAGCGGGTCACCGGCGTCCAGCCCGCGGTGACGAACGACACGGTGCCGCACCAGAGCGACGTGGTGATCGTCGGCACGATCGGCAAGAGCCCGCTGGTCGATTCCCTGATCAAGGCGGGCAAGCTGGACGTTTCCGGGATCGCCGGAAAGTGGGAGACCTCGCGCGAACAGGTGGTGCGGAACCCGATGCCGGGCGTCCGCCACGCGTTCGTGATCGCCGGCAGCGACCAGCGCGGCACGATCTACGGCGCCTACGACGTCTCCAAGGGCATCGGCGTGTCGCCGTACTACTGGTGGGACGACGTGCCGGCGGCGCACCAGGACGCGCTGTACGTGCTGCCCGGCGCGCACAGCCAGGGCACCCCGGCCGTGAAGTACCGCGGGTTCTTCATCAATGACGAGAACCCCGACCTGGGGACCTGGGGACCGAAGTTCTTCGGGCCCGGCAAGGCGCCCGGCTTCCCCGGCGGCTTCAACAGCGCGATGTACGCCAAGGTCTTCGAGCTTATGCTCAGGCTGAAGGCCAACTACCTGTGGCCGGCGGTGTGGGGCCGGGCCTTCGCCGAGGACGACCCCGAGAACCACGCGACGGCGACGCGCTACGGCGTCGTGATGGGCACCTCGCACGAGGCGCCGATGATGCGCGGCATCGAGGAGTGGAACCGGCACGCCGTCCCGGCCGTACGGGACAGCAACGGCAACATCACCACGCCCGGCCACGACCCGTACGGCGGCACCGGCGAGTGGAGCTTCGTCCACAACGCAGGCGCCATCAAGAAGTACTGGACCGACGGCGTCAAGCGCATGGTCGACCAGAACATCGAGGGCGTCGTCACCCTGGGCATGCGCGGCAATGGCGACACCGGCCTGCCCGACGGCGACGGCATCGACCTGATGAAGAACATCATCAGCAGCGAGCGGCAGATCCTGGGCGACGTCACCGGCAAGGACGTGACGACGATCCCGCAGGTCTGGACGCTCTACAAGGAGGTCCAGCGCTACTGGGACAAGGGCCTGCGCGCGCCCGACGACGTCACGGTCGTCTTCACCGACGACAACTGGGGCAACATGCGCAAGTTCCCCGTCAAGAGCCTGCCCCCGCACCCCGGCGGGTACGGCATGTACTACCACTACGACTACGTCGGCGGCGGCCGCAACTACAAGTGGGTCGACACCGTCAACCTCGCCAACACGTGGGAGCAGCTGCATACCTCCTACAGCTACGGCATCGACCGGCTGTGGATGTTCAACGTGGGCGACATGAAGAACGAAGAGCTGCCGCTCCAGTTCTCCATGGACTACGCGTGGAACCCGAACGCCATCCCGCTGAACAGGCTCGGCGACTGGGAGAAGCAGTACGCGGCGGAGAACTTCGGCTCGCGGCAGGCCGCGGCGATCGCCGATGTCCTGCACACCTACAGCGACCTGCAGTCGCGCCGCAAGCCCGAGCTGCTGAACCGCAACATCAGCCTCGACCCGAGCAAGGACCTGTCCACCGACTCGTCGGCCGTGGTCTACGACG
This sequence comes from Streptosporangiaceae bacterium, assembly GCA_036378315.1. GTDB lineage: Bacteria > Actinomycetota > Actinomycetes > Streptosporangiales > Streptosporangiaceae > CALAED01. The sequence continues at coordinate 42,007 of DASUWU010000135.1, forward strand.
ACCAGGGCAACCCGTTCAGCCTGACCAACTACTCCGAACAGGCCAGGGTCACCGGCCAGTGGCAACGGCTGGCGGCACAGGCGGCGCGGATCGGCCGTTCGTTGCCTCCCGAGTCCCAGGACGCCTACTACGAGCTCGTGAACTACGCGGTGCAGGCGACCGCCAACCTGTACGCGCTGCGGCAGGCGGAGTTCACCAACCTGCTGTACGCGAAGCAGGGCAGGGCGGCCACCAACGACCTGGCCGCCACGACCGAGGCGCGGTTCAACCAGGACCTCGCGCTGGCCGACCACTGGAACTCCGACCTCGCCGGCGGCAAGTGGGACGGCTGGCAGCTCCAGCCGCACATCGACTACGGCGACGTGGCGCGGTACGGCCCGAACGCGCCGTGGCAGCAGCCCGAGCTGAACAACGTGGCCATTCCCGACGTCATCTTCCCCGCGGTCAAGCGGATCGACGTCCCCGCGGCCGCGGACATGGGCGTGGCCATCGACGGCTCGGACAAGTGGTGGCCGGCCGAGCAGTCGCCGGCCGTGCTGCCGGCCTTCAGCCCGTACCAGACGCAGCCGGCGCAGTACATCGAGGTCTTCAACCGCGGCCAGACCGCGTTCGGCTACCAGATCAAGCCGGCCGCGTCCTGGGTGCACGTCACGCCCGACCACGGCACCGTCGACAAGCAGATCCGCGCCACCGTGCGGGTCGACTGGTCGCGGGCGCCCAAGGGGACGACCGACGTGCCCATCACGGTGTCCGGTGCGAACGGCAAGACCGTCGCGGTCAAGGCCGTCGTCCAGAACCCCGGCCTGAACCGCCCGCGCGGGTTCGTCGAGGCCGACGGGTACGTGTCGATGGACGCGCAGCACTTCACCAAGGCCGTGGGCGGCGGCGGCGTGTCGTGGCTGCGCATCCCCGACATCGGGCGGACCGCGGACGGCATGACGCCGAACCCGCCGACCGCCGACAGCCAGACGCCGGGTGGCAACAGCCCGCACCTGGAGTACCGGATGAACCTGACCACGACCGGTCCGGTCGAGGTCACCGCGTTCCTGTCGCCGCGCAACCCGGCCCTGGACCCGGACGGGCTGCGGTACGCCATCTCGATCGATGACGAGACGCCGCAGGTGGTCAACATCACCAAGGCGACCGGCGCGAACGACACGTCGATGAACCGGCAGTGGGAGCGGAACACCTCGGACAACGTCAACCGCACGACCACGACCCACACCATCACCACGCCCGGCGTGCACACCCTCAAGTTCTGGATGGTCGACCCGACCGTGATCCTGCAGAACCTGGTGGTGGACACCGGCGGCGTCGCGACCAGCTACCTCGGCCCGCCGGAGAGCTTCCGGGCCGGCTCGTAGCAGGAGACACGTGGCCGCGGCCCTCCGGGCGGAGGCCGCGGCCACGTCCTGTCTCCAGGTCCGGACCGCGTCAAGCGGTCAGCGCGAGGCGGTCAGCGCGAGGCGTTCAGGGCGAGGCGTTCAGGGCGAGGCGTTCAGAGCGAGGCGCGCAGCAGGCGCTGGACCGTGTCCACCGCGCTCATCAGCGCGGGCACGAACGACGCGGCGTCCGCCTGCGCCATCCGGGTGGCGGGCAGCACCACGGCCAGCGAGGCGAGCGGCGCGTTGGTGAGGTCGCGGACGGCGGCCGCGACCGCGCAGATGCCCTCCTCGCCCTCCTCGGCGTTGAGCGCGTACCCGCGCCGGCGCACCTGCTCCAGGTCGTCCTCCAGCATCTTCCAGCTCGCGATCGAGGAGGGCGTACGGGCGATCAGCTCGTGGTCCTTGTAGCGGCGCGCCAGCTCGATGCGGGGCAGCGCGGCGAGGATGGCCTTGCCCGCCGCCGTGCAGTGCGCGGGCAGCACAAGGCCCGTCCTGTTGCCCACCCGGACCGAGCGCGGGCTCTCCACGCCGTCCACGAACCGCACGTTGCGCCCCTCGAGCAGGGACAGGCTGACGGTCTCCTGCGTCTGTTCGCTGAGCTCCTCGAGCACGGGGCGGGCCACCAGCCTGATGTCGATACGACCGATCGCGGCCAGCCCGATCTCGTTGAGGACGGGACCCGGGCGGTAGGCGCCGTTGGGCCGGTCCTGCAGCACGAAGCCGCGCCGCCGCAGCGCGCCGAGCAGCCGGTGCGCGGTCGAGCGGGCCACGCCGAGCAGCTCGGCGGCCTCTGACACCCTGATGATCTGATGTTCCCCGATGAGCTCCAGCAGCCGAAGGGCGTTGTCGACCGAGCTGGAGCCCCCCTCCATCCGCTGGCCATTATTCGGCATAGGGGAATCTTAATGCCATTCTTTCGTTTCGGCGGAACTTATGCCACGTTAGACGCTATGGCCCTCGGCGCGCGGCGTCCGCGGTACCCGTCCGATCTGCCCGTCATCGTCGCCGGAGCCGGCCCGGTCGGCATGACGGCGGCGGCCCGGCTGGCGCGGGCGGGCCTGCCGGTCGTGGTCGTGGAGGCCGAGCCGATCCCGAAGACGGACTGGCGGGCGTCCACGTTCCACGCGGCCACGCTCGAGCTGCTCGACGACATCGGCGTCACGCAGCCGATGCGCGACGAGGGGCTGGTCGTCCCGATCTACCACTTCCGCGACCGCAGGGACGGGCTGATCGCCGCGTTCGACTTCGGCCTGCTGGCCGGCGAGACCCGCCACCCGTACCGGCTCCAGCTCAACCAGCAGCACCTGGTGCGGATGCTGCACGAGCGGCTGCGCGCCGCGGACGGCGTCGAGCTGCTGTTCGGCTGCCGGGTCACCGGCGTCACGACGGGGGGCACGACGGGCGGCACGACGGGCGGCACGACCAACGGCGGCGGCGGAGGCGGAGGCGGCGGCGTCCGGGTCACGGTCCGCACGCCGCGCGGCGAGCGGGTGCTGCGGGGCAGCCATCTGATCGGCGCCGACGGCGCGGGCAGCACGGTACGGCAGGCGCTCGGCGTCGACTTCCCCGGCTTCACCTATCCGGAACGGTTCGTCATCGTCAGCACATCCGTCGACCTACGCGAGCTGCTGCCGGGGATCGCCGACGTCAACTACGTCGCCGACCCAGATCAATGGCTGTTCATCCTGCACACCCCCGAGTCGTGGCGGGTGCTGTACCCGGTGCCGCCTGACGAGCCGCCGGCCGCGGCCACCGAGCCCGGCCGCATGCAGGCGCAACTGCAGGCGGTGGCCCCCCTGCCGGGCGGCTATCCCATCGTCGACCACCAGATCTACAACGTGCACCAGCGGGTGGCGGCGACGTTCCGCGTGGGCGATGTCGTCATCGCCGGCGACGCGGCGCACATCAACAGCCCGATCGGCGGGGTCGGCCTGAACAGCGGCATCCACGACGTCATGGACGTCGCCGTGCGCATCGCCCGGATCCGCGCCGGCGCCGCCGATCCCGAGGCCGAGCTGGCCGCCTACGACGCCGTACGGCGGCGGATCGCGGTCGAGTACGTCCAGGCCGACACCCAGCGCAACACCGAGCGGCTCAAGGAGCGCGACCCGGCACGGCGCCGCGCGAGCCGGGAGGAGATGCGGGCCATCGCCGCCGACCCGGCCAGGGCCGGCGCCTACCTGCGCAGGGTGTCCCTGCTGGAGAGCGTGCGGCGGTTCGGTATCGGCCGGGTTCCCGAAGTTCCTGAGAGGAGGAGCACCGCATGACGGTCGACAGGCAGACACCGGCGCGCGCGCCCGAGGACGAGCTCGACGCCTTCTACGGCGACGTGGCAGCCGCCAACCTGCAACCGCTGTGGACCATCACCGAGGATCTGCTGCCCGCGCAGCCGCGTCCCACCGCCGTTCCCTGGCTGTGGCCGGCGGCGACGATGCGACCGCTCGCCGAGCGGGCGATCCGGCTGATCCCGGTGGAACGCGGCGGCGAGCGGCGCGTGCTGTCCCTGGTCAACCCAGGCCTGGACGGCCGCCCGTACGCGGCCGGCACGCTGTGGGGCGCCATCCAGTGCCTCGGCCCGCGCGAGTCGGCGCCCGCCCACCGGCACACCCCGGGCGCCATCAGGTTCGTGCTCGAGGGCGAAGGCGTCTGGACGACCGTGGACGGCGACGCGTGCGACATGGGTCCCGGCGACCTCGTCCTCACCCCCGCGTGGGCGTGGCACGACCACGTGAACGGCGGCGCGGAAAGCATGTTCTGGTTCGACGGCCTCGACCTGCCGATGATCCAGGCCCTGGACGCCGTGTTCTTCGAGCCGTACCCCGACCTGCAGCAACCGGTCAGGGGCGAGCACAACGCCTCGGAGCGGGCGTACCGGGAGGCGTCGGGACGGTACACGGCCGACCAGGTCACCGAGCCCGGCGAACCCGTCTCGTCCCCGCTGCTGATCTACCGGTGGGCCGACACCGACGCCGAGCTCACCCGGCTGGCCGCCAGGACCGGCCAGGACGCGGTCAGCCTCGAGTTCACCAACCCGGAGACCGGCGGCAGCGTGCTGCCGACGCTCGCCTGCGGCATGCACAGGATCGCCGGCGGGCACGCCACCCTCCCGGTCCGGCGCACGGGCAACACCGTGTACGTGGTGTTCCGCGGCGAGGGTTACAGCGTGATGGGCGGGCAGCGGTTCGACTGGCGGACCGGCGACATGTTCGTCGCCCCGTCGTGGACCCCGGTCGACCACCACGCCACGACGCGGGCCGACCTCTTCAGCATCAGCGACGCCCCCGTGCTCCGCGCGCTCGGCCTCTTCCGCGAGGAGCGGCCGCGCGAGCCGCAGGTCGTCACGTCCACCTTCAGGCCCGCGTGATGAAACTGGCGATCTTCGACGACCACCGGCTCGGCGCGGTGGTGGGCGACGGGCCCGGCGCCGAGCCGCGCGGCCTGGTCGACGTCACGGCCGCGCTGCCCTGGCCGTACGACCCGGAACCGCTGACCGCCGGCTGGTGGCGCCGGCTGTGCCGCGACCTCCCCGCGGTGCGCGACGACCTGCTGCGCGCCGCCGAGAAGGGTCCTGTGGTCGCGCTCGACGCCGTACGGCTGCGCGCCCCCGTCCTCAACCCGTCCAAGATCGTGGCGGCCGCGAGCAACTACGCCGACCACGTCGCGGAGATGCACGGCGTCCAGGAGCGCACCCTGGGCCGGGTGGAGGCGTGGATGATGAACTTCGACGTCTTCCTCAAGGCGCCGTCCGCCGTCTCCGGGCCCGCCGACGACATCGTGCTGCCACCTGACCTGCTCGCGGCCGGCCATGAGATCCATCACGAGTCCGAGCTGGTCGTGGTCATGGGCGAGGGCGGCAAGGACATCCCGGAGCCGGCCGCGCTCGACCACGTCGCCGGCTACACCCTCGGCCTCGACATCACGGTGCGCAGCGAGGGCGACAGGTCCCGCCGCAAGAGCTACGACACCTTCAGCCCGCTCGGCCCCTGGCTGGTCACCGCGGACGAGGTCGGCGACCCTGGCGACCTCGACATCCTGCTGTCCGTGAACGGCGCCGAGCGCCAGCACGTCCACACGTCAACCATGATCACCAAGGTGCCGGCGATCGTGGCGTACGCCTCGTCGGTCATGACCCTGCTGCCCGGCGACCTCATCTTCACCGGCGCCCCGCCCGGCGTCGGCCCGATCCGCCCGGGCGACGAGCTCGTCACGAGCATCACCCGCATCGGCACCATGCGCCTGCGCGTCCGGTGAGCCGGCCGTGCCGCGCATCGAAACTCCGATATGCGGACCGACCGAAAAGCCGTGACGCGCTTTTCACAGGCGGATATCTAAAATGCCGTACATCTGCTTGTCTGTCTTATGTGGATTGGTGGCTGACTGGCGGCTTTACTTCGACCGGGGTCATTGTGCAATGATGGGTGTGCGGGGGTAGTCACGCTCGATCATGTGCCGTTCGATCGCCCGCGGCGGCTGATCATTTAATGTGGGGGACGATGTATGGGTGACTATGCGGCCGACGGCTCAGGCCACCAGAACGACCTCTCGCGCTACCACTCCCCCGGCCGGCACACCGCCGCCAACAAGACGTGGAGCTACAGCGCGGACCAAGGCGACGGCTATCGCGTCCACGCCGGCCAGCTCGAGCAGATCGCTTCCGCCATGGAGCAGGACTTACGAGACCTGCAACAGGCCCTCCAGAAGGTCACCGACTCGGCTCCGATCACCACGCGACACGTGGGCATGACGGCGGCGGGCACCGAGTTCGTCTCGCTGGCCCAGAACGCGATGAACGGCTTCAGCCAGTACTACAACGAACTCCAGATCGGCTATCGCACGGTGATCTCGAATTTGTACAGGTCAGCGGGAAATTACAAGAAGGCCGAGGAGTACAGCACATCCGCCGTCGCGAGCGCGGATGTGGGCTCGGTATCGCCGGGCCGCGGCCCGACGACCGGCTCGACCGGATCCTTTTCCAGCTGACCCGCACGGAGGTGTGACGCATGGCCGACAACAAGGGCACCTTCCTCATCCGCACCCAGTGCGCGGCCGTTCCCAGCTACGCGGAGACCGGGGGCGGCGGCTGGACCATGGATGCGGTCAAGCAGATGCTCAGCAACCTCGATCCGGGTCACGTCGCTGCGGTCGGGCAGGCCTACGCCGGCGCGTCCGACGCCCTCACCACGGCCGCCGACCGGCTGCACCGGCACGCCCAGCGGCTGGTGGAGGCGTGGACCGGTGATAACGCCGAACGTGCGTTGAAGCAGCTCGGCCAGCTGAACACGACGGCGGCCGAGCTGCAGGAGAAGAGCGCCACCACCGGCCAGGTCTACAGCTGGCTGGGCTCGGAGATCCTCCCCTGGTACAAGGCCGAGGGCGAGAAGATGGGCCACGGCTACATCAACGACGGCGGCGACGACCGGGCCGCCGTCGAGCTGCTCGACCGCATGGACAACCGCATCCTCCAGGGCTACAACGGCGTCCCGGACAGCATCAACAAAGATCTCCCACCGCGCAGCGGAAGTTCGAGCTACCAAGGCACCGACTCCATCCCGACGTCGGGCACGAGCCAGCCGGGTGGACCGGCGTCCGGCGTGCCGTCCGGCGCCGTTCCCGGCGGGCTGCCTGGTGACTCGACCGGCCACCGGGGCGACGGGCCTACCGGTCCCGGTGGGGGAATTCCGACCGGACCGGGAACGGGTGTACCCGGTAACTCCGGGCCCGGTGCCGGTGTACCTGGCGGCATCACCGGCCTCCCCGGATCTGCCGGGGGCACCGATCTGGCCGGAGCCGGCGGCGCGGGCATGGATCCCTTCGGTGCGAGCGGTATCGGCGGCGGCGCGGGAGGCGCGGCCGGCGGCCTCGGCGGCGGACCGGGCGGCTTGGGCGGTGGCCCAGGCGTCATCGGCGGCGGCGTGCTGGCTCCTGGCGCGCCCGGGCCCCTCGGAGCTGGGCGAGGTGGTTCCGGCACCACCACTGGCGGATCGGCGTCGCGGGGCGCGGGCGGAAGGCCCGGTGCGGGGGCGCCCATGGGCGGCGGCGGCCACGGCAAGGACGAAGAGGAGCGCGAACGAACGACCTGGCTCACCGAAGACGAGGACGTCTGGACCGACGGCGGCGATGTCGCCCCTCCCCTGATCGGGTGAGCGCGTCGGCGGTATCGGCTACCGGGCAAAGGAGCGATGGAGTGCGACGAGCACGATGGCTGTCGATCGGGGTGGCGGCTCCCGTGCTCGTCGCGCTCACCGCCGCCTTGGCGGCCGGGCCGGCGGTGGCCGCTCCCGGGCCGCACCGGGAGGAATGGTGGTTCTCCGGCTGGTCGCTGCAGCGGAACGTCTGGCCGCTCACCCAGGGCCGGGGCGTCACGGTCGCCGTCATCGACACCGGGGTCAATGCCGCTCTTCCTGATCTCAAAGGCTCCGTACTCCCCGGCAAGGACTTCGAGCGGGCCGCCGATCGCGGGATGGTCGATCACGACCCTGGCACCGGTCACGGCACCGGCATGGCCAGCCTGATCGTCGCCCAGGGGCGGGCCACTGGGTGGGTCGGCGTCGCACCGGAAGCCAAAGTGCTGCCGGTCGCCACGATCAGCGACGATCCCGACCGCATCGCTGAGGGCATCCGGTACGCGGCCGATCACGGCGCCAAGGTCATCAGCATGTCGATCTCCGCCGAGTGGACCGGCAGTCCCCCGTGCCCGGCGGTCGTCGAGGACGCGGTCATCTACGCCACGGAACACGACGCCGTCCTGGTCGCCGCGTCCGGAAACTCCGGAGACCGCAACAACTTCTCGACGTTCCCTGCCGGATGCCCCGGCGTGGTCGCGGTCGGCGCCATCCAGGCGGCCGGCCTCCGGCCATGGGCGGGGACGCAGCGCAAGGACTACGTGGCGGTGGCAGCACCGGGCGCACAGATCGGCTCGATCGGCAAGAACGGCCACCTCTACCACTACGGCTACGGCACCAGCCTCGCGACAGCGCTGACGTCCGGCATCGTGGCGCTGATCCGGGCCAAGAACCCCGGCATGCCGGCGCGCGAGGTCGTCCAGCGGCTCGTCAACACAGCCAGGGACGTCGGGCCGAAGGGCAGGGACGACCAGACCGGCTACGGCTTGGTCATCGCTGACAAGGCACTCACCGCCCGCGTACCGGCGTCGGCCCCCAACCCGGTCTACGCCGCGCTCGACCGGTGGAAGGCCGAACACGCCAGGCAGCAGCGCGACCTGACCCAGGCCCCGAGCCTCGGCGCGAAGCCGTCATCAGGCGGCGGCATCGGCTCGGGACTCGTGCTCGTCGGCGTCGCCCTCATCGCGCTGTTGCTCCTCGCCACTGCCGCGCTGGTCGCGGTGCGCCGCCGCAGGCCGGCGCCGCCACCCGTCGCGCCCGCCCCATTCGGCCCACCGAGCCAGTTCGGTGCGCCCCCACCCCAGGCGCCGCCGTACGATCCGAGCGGGCATCAGAGCCGGCGGTCACCACCCGGCGGCCCTCCCTATGGCCGGCCGCCGTACCCACAGCGGCCGTCCGGCCCGCAGCCCCACGGCCACGCCCGCCCGGGCGACGCCCCGTGGGGAGACAGCGGGCCAGGCTGACGGATGGCGAAGGCACTCAGCCGCCCCGTAGTGACTGTGAATTCGACTTACCATAAGTCGAGTTACCATTCCCTGCATGGGATCTCTCGCCAGGCCGGCCATGCTGTACGACCGTACGATCGAGTGGCGGGAGCTGACCGAGTTCGTCGCGGCGCCCGATCGGGCGGCGACGCTCGGCCTGGTGTACGGGCGGCGGCGCCAGGGCAAGACGCTGATGCTGGAGCTGCTCGCCGAGGCACACGGCGGTTTCATGTTCACCGGTCTCCAGCAGTCCAGCGCCCAGAACCTGCGCGACCTGGCGGACTCCTATGCCCGTTTCGTCGGCGTTCCCGGTGCCGCCTTCGCCGGTTACCGGGAGGCGGTGGACGCCCTTCTCGAGATCGGCGAGCGGCGCGACCGGCCGATCCCGGTGGTGCTCGACGAGTTCCCGTTCCTGCTGGAATCGGAACCGTCGCTGACCTCGATCGTGCAGACCGCGCTCAGCCCGCGCAGCAGGGCGAGGAGACAGAGCCGGGCCCGGTTGATCCTGTGCGGCAGCGCGCTCACGACGATGCGGGGCCTGCTCGGCGGCAGCGCGCCGCTCCGCGGGCGGTCGACGCTGGAGCTCATGGTCCACCCGTTCGGATTCCGCGACGCCGCGGGGTTTTGGGGGCTGGAAGCCGATCCGGACCTCGCCTTCCGCGTCCATGCCCTGGTCGGCGGTACGCCGGCATACCGGGAGATGTGCGTGGACGCGCCTCGCGACGGGCGGGACTTCGACGCGTGGGTCATCCGCCGGTTGCTCAACCCGGCCGGCGCCATGTTCAGGGAGGGCAACGTCCTGCTCCACGAGCAGGCCGAGGTCGGCGATCCGACGCTCTACTACTCCGTGCTCGCGGCGATCAGCCGGGGCGCGCACCGCCGCGGCGAGATCGCCGCTGCGCTAGGGCGCAAGGACAGCGCCATCACCTATCCGCTGGTCATGCTGGAACACACCCTCCTGATCGAACGCCTCGAGGACGCGCTCCGCGACCGGCGGCCCGTCTACCGGATCTGCGAGCCGGCGATCCGGTTCCACCAGCTCGTCATCCGGCCGGCCGAGGCCCGGCTGGTGCGGCACGCCGCCGAACAGGTCTGGAACGACAGCGCCGACACCGTGAGTTCATTGGTCTACGGGCCGCACCTGGAAGACCTCGCCCGCGAATGGTGCCTGTCCCAC
>DASUWU010000136.1:0-33852 GCA_036378315.1 Streptosporangiaceae bacterium
TGTGATCAAGGTGCTGGCTGGCATAGGCTGGGAAGTGGTCATACGTCCCAAAAGAGAGAATTCCCCCGTGAAACGCAGAGAATTCGTCACTGCGGCAGCATCTGTAATGTTCGTCCCGTCCCCCAAAGTCGGGCCGTACGAGGACCCCTCGCATGTGCGGGAATTGGCCGGGCGGGTTGTCAAAGGCGTACATGAGCACGGGGGAGGAGCGGTCGCCGAGACCGCGATAAGGCATGTGCGGCGAATACGATCGGCGGTCGTGGCCCGGGACAGGCAGCTTCAAGAAGCAGCGTCGGAACTCGCGGTCGAGACCGTCTGGGTGCTGAACGACGCACGCCGGTTCGATGCCGGCGAGAATGTCGGAAGGCTCGCCCTGGAGTTGGCAAGGCGCAGTGAGAACTCTGATGCACAGTCGCGCGCATATAGCGCCTTGACCGGAATCAATATGGAGCGGGGCAGCGTCGATCGAGCTTTGATGTACGCGAGAGACGGCGTGAATACCTCCGAAGTCCCCGAAACCCAACAGGCGTGGATGCGACTACGTAAGGCCAGGGCCCTTGCACTGGTACGTGGCCAACGTCACGCATCGCGCGATGAGCTGGAAAGCGTCGAGGCGCTACTTCGAGATGGGGGTCTCCCACGCCAATCCGCGTTCGACGCCGCAGACATGAGGGGCAGTATTGGTATCGCGCTCAACGGAATAAAAGCCTATGAGAAAGCACACAGCACCCTTGAGGAAGCGGTCGCCGGCCTGGAAGATTCGTCGCCGCTTCTCCAGGGTCGCTGCCTGGCCCAGCAGGTGATCGCCGCATTGGGGATGGCTCAGCCGGAACTCGCGGCCGGTCATATGCTGGCCCTCACCCGCGTGGCTCCACTTGTCGACTCCAGAAGGCTCGACGACTACCTGCGGCAGGTGCTCGCCGAGTCGGCCAAGTGGGCGGGCGTGCCGGAAATCCGCGACGCGCGAGAACACATCAAGACGCTCGTCGTCGACAACGCTGGTCGATAGGCCTCACCACCGGGAGCGCGCGAGCCGCGCCGGAGGCATGAGGCGACTCGGGTGCGCGGTTCTCGTAAGTCCGTCCCTGGGAGTGGGTGGGCCGTGGCCGTGAGGAGCGCTCTTCGAGATCGTCAACGATTGATGGGCTTGTCGTAACACCAGGTCGCGAGGGGATTCAGGCGGCAGGCAACGCGGCCGTCCGCCCGGCTCCGGGGCTGGGCACGGATTCTTCGGCGGGACGCGCCCTCGGTATCGCGTCGCGTCCGGTTCGCGATGATTCCCGCCCACGGCGGAGCGCCGGCGGTTGTGATCGAGTAGGTTCTCGGCGTGGACGGGCTCGCGCGAACCTTAGTGACGGCGGCGGGCATGTTCGGCGGGACGAACGTGGACGACCTCGTCGTGCTGACGGTGCTGTTCCTGTCCTCCCGGGCCGGCGGGAGCCTCCGCTCATGGCAGATCTGGGTCGGGCAGTACGCCGGGGTCGCGGCCTTGGTGCTGGTGTCGGTGCTCGCCGCGCTCGGATTGACGATCGTCCCCGACGACTGGGTCGGGCTGCTCGGCCTGGTCCTGGTCGCTCTCGGGGTCAAGGGCCTCGTGGACGCCGCTCGCGCCACCGACGAAGACGACGACACGTCCCCGGCCGCCGTGTCCGGTCTTGTGGCGGTCGCGACCATCACGGTCGCCAACGGCGCCGACAACATCGCCGTCTATACCCCGGTGTTCCGAACCATCGGCTTCGGCCCCAGCGCCGTCACCATCGTCGTGTTCGCCATCGGTGTCGCCCTGTGGTGCCTGGGCGCATCCTGGCTCGGCTCGCACCACAGGATCGTCGAGATCGTCGAACGCTACGGCGAATGGCTCGTTCCCGCCGTCTTCATCGCCATCGGCGGGCTGATCGTCATCGAGTCCGGAGTCGTCACCAAGATCTTTTGACCCGTGGCCGGCGGGTGAGAGTCGCCGGCCGGGGTCTCAGCAAAGGTGCCGGACGAAGAATCGCAGCGCGCTGTCCAGCTCGAATGCCGGGACCTCCCCATGCTTGCCCGGATTGGCGTGCAGCGTCTTCTCGGCTGAGGCGAAGGCGTCGAACAGCGCCAAGCCCTGAGCCCGCGGCACCCGCTCGTCGTCCCACTGCAGCAGGAACTCCACCGGGACGGTGATCCGCGCGGCGGCCTCGGCCGATGCCAGCGCACCGCCCAAGCCCAGCACCGCCGCGCGGACCCGGGGTTCGGCGGCAACGAACGGAACGCCGAGTCCGCAGCCCAACGACACACCCCAATAGCCCACCGGGCCAGCACCGACGTGCTCGAGTTCCTGGACCGCGTCCAGGACCGCACGCCATTCGGGGACGGTCTGGCGGGCCACGAGCGCCTGGAAGGCGGCGATCAGCGGAGCGGGGTGCTCTCCGGCAGCCATCCGAGCCTGGTTCTCGGTCGCGATCCGGTCGTACTCCTCATGCCTCGGCCGGTCGCCATGTCCGGGCACATCGACCGCCACCACCGCGAAATCGCCTTCGGTCACGAAGCGGCGAGCGCCGGCGACGATCGCGGGGGCCTTCTTGTGCCGGCCGCCGCCGTGTCCGATCAAGATAAGGGGACGAGTACCGGCGGCGCCTTCTGCTGTCCACAGCACGCCTGGAATCTCACCGAGGGTGAAGAGTTGCTCGGAGATTCCGTCCGACGCCGTCTCAACGGTGAAGCGCATGCGTTCAAGCCCTTTCGGGATGCCTTCCGCGGGCACTCCCTAGGCCATGCCGGGGAGGGAGTCCCGACCTGTCACAGCGTTGATCGGTCTCACCTCCTCGGTTCGCGGCCACGCACGGCGACGCCGAAGGTATCACGCCCCTTCGGTCGGCCACCGCATGGTTCGATTGAAGCGGCGATCGCGTTGTCGAACGGGTCAGCAGCATCCTTCGCCGTGCCAGGCTTCGACGCATTTCCCGTATCGCGACCGCCGCGATGATCAAGGCGACGGCGGGGTGAGCCGCCACCACGCGAAAACTGTGTTGGCGAGCAGGCCGATCAGGACGCCGCCGGCCAGGTAGGCGCGCAGCAGGTTCTGGGTGCCTTCGCCGGCGGGGGACCTGCGAGGTGAGCTGGGCGCCGAGGCGTTTTTCATGGCGCCGAGGATCGGCATCGAGATGAGCGAGAACGCGGACAGGCCGACGCCGGCCCAGCAGGTTTCGGGGTGGGGGCCGGCGATGAGTTCCCGATGGCCTCGTACGTGATGTAGGGCTCGAGCAGGAAGAAGCTGATCGCGACGGTGGTTTGGGCGCGGCGTTCGGCGGCCTATGACAGGGTGCGGTGCCCGGAGAAGCGCCAGACGATGACGATGCGCGGCGAGGGCTTCGATGACGGAGTCGACGCCGAAGCCGAGCAGGGCGACCGAGCCGGCCACGAGGGCGGCGGCGGTCGCGATGGCGCCTTCGACGCCCATGGGGGGCAGGGACAGCCAGGCCAAGGACAGTCAGGGCAGCCAGGACAGCCAGGACACAGGACAGGAGTTTGGCGCGGCGTGCGGCGCGCTGCCATCCGGGGCTGCCGTGCGGCCGTACGGCGGTGGTGGGGCTGATGGCCATGGCGGCGCCAACCGGCTGCGGTGACGGGTCGACGGGCGGAAACGAGCACTGTCGCCGTGCGGTCAGAAGCGCACGCTCCGGTCACGTTGCGCGGGAAGGATGCGGGCGGCCACGATGAAGGAGAAGTTCACCAGCAAGGTGTACGGTTCGTGGCTGCCTTGCTCGGCGACCCGCAAGGGGACCACCGCGCCGTCCTGCATCCAGGCCGACACTTGGTCCTGGGTGGGCTTCTCATCGACCAGAAGCAGCTTCCAGTCGGTGGTGTGGCCGGCCACGCGCAGGTGAAGCTCGCCCGTCAGGGTGAAGTCGCTCATTTACCTCGTGCTCCCGGCCGTCGGCGGATCTCGGGCAGACCCCACCGGTCAGCTTATGACGTGGCGATCTCTCCGTGGCCCGGACGTGGCCAAAGCCGTGGCCGGATGGTCATCAAACTCCGTTGCGCCGAGCCTGTTCCTTCCTGATGGCGCGGATGACCTCATCGACGTGACGCTCGCAGACCGGGTCCTGGGAGCGGCGCCCATTGAACCAGTTCGTCTCGACGACGAAATCCGCCGGCTCACCGCAGAGGCATTCGAGGGAGGCCGCGGGGCCGGCCGGCGTGATGTACGGTCGCCGCGAGAACGATTTGGCGATGTTGTCCCATTTCTGGACCACCTCCTCGGCCGACAGCCGCCCCTCTGCGGGCCTGCTGTGACGAGCGGCCGGGCTCCCGTACAGACGGCTCGGGATCTCGGGGTTCGCGGGTCCGGGCCGCCGAGGGTCGAGCCGGTCGCCGGCAGTCATGCGACCGCTGCGCGGACGGAGTGTCCTCGGCCGCGCTCGGCCGCGGCGAGGGTCGGATAGATCGTGAAGGTCTGGTCGAGGCCGGTGATCCGCAGCAGTTTGTCCACATTCCGGCGGGGGCCGACGAGGACGACGGGGAGTCCGTACAGCCTGGCCCGGCGTTGTACGCCGACCAGCAAGGCCAGTCCGGAGGCGTCACAGAAGGAAACGGCCGACAGGTCGATGATCACCGGCACGGTCGGGTTCCTCAGCGCTATGGCGATCTGGTCGCGAAGGCGTGGAGTGCTGGCGAAGTCGACCTCTCCGCAGATCGCCAGGACGGTGTGGCCGGGCAGCAGGCGGGTGAACAACCTGACACGGGTGCTGTCGTGGTCCATCAGTGGATCTCCGATCCAAGAGTCCGATCCAAGAGGAGGACGTTGCCGAGCCGGCGTGCGCCCGGTGAGGAATCATCGGTGTGAGTTCCGAGGGATATGGCCAGTGTTGGCGAGTGACGTGCCGTCAGGACCGGGTTCGATCGGGAGCGCCACCGTCAGTCGTCATAGGGTCGCCAGGATCGGCGGTGCGCAGCGGGTGACACGATCACCTGCGTGATCACGATGAATGATCAGTTGCGGCGTCAAAGCTCGCCGGCCCGTCTGGCCTCCCCGGAAGGGAAGATCGAATAGTGAGCTGCCGGGGCCGACGCGGACGTGGCTGTCAGCGCACGAGAAACCCTCGACCACCATTCACTCTACCCCACGCGGACATGATCACCGTGCCCACGCGAGCGGCGCCGGGGCGCGGGCCGGCTCCCGGCCACGTCGGCGGAGGTGCTCGGGTCGCCGGGCCGCCGCCCTGCGGGCCCGGTTTTTCC
This sequence comes from Streptosporangiaceae bacterium, assembly GCA_036378315.1. Taxonomy (GTDB): domain Bacteria; phylum Actinomycetota; class Actinomycetes; order Streptosporangiales; family Streptosporangiaceae; genus CALAED01. The sequence continues at coordinate 5,215 of DASUWU010000136.1, forward strand.
GGGGCCGGACGACCAGAATCGGACGGACCATGGACGTAACGTGCCGGCGGCCGAGTCGCGGACCTCCGTTCGCGTCCGCGGCGGTGGGCGGCGGCACCGCGCCAGCGCCGGAGCGCCGCCCCGTACGCGATGGCCGCGCCGATGCCCCGGTGTCACAATGCGTACATGAACCCACACGGAGAAGTGATCGCCACGCCGTATCTGGACGCGGTGGAGGCCGAGCTGAAGAAGGTGTCCCCCGGCCTGCAGGGGAAGGTGTGGGAACGTACGACCGGCAACGCGCTCGACGCGTCGCAGGACGATCCGGCCTCCTGGCTGTTGCAGGTGCCCGACTGCTGGGGCTGGACCGCGGACCGTCCGTGTCCGCAGGGCGCCGACAAGCCCGGTATCAGGAAGTTCCTGGCCAAGGTCCGGGCCAACATCGCCGGCGCGGAACGCACCGTGGACATCACGGGCTTCGGTGTGCCCAACGTCGTTGGTTCGCCGGCCGAGCCCTTTCCCGACGGCGCGTTCGCCGAGGCCATCGGCGCCGGCTTGAAGATCGCGGCCGGGGCCGCGGCCAAGGCCGGGCGCCGGCTGACCGTGCGGGTCCTGGCCGGCGTGCTGAAGGTGGACGTGACGGCCATGCCGTGGCAGTTCCGCGATCTGTTGGTGCAAATGATCGGCGATGACGTGGCCGTCGTCGACTTCAACGTCGCCTCGATGACGACGCGCTGGTTCACCTCCTACAACCACACCAAGCTCGTCGTGGTGGACGGCAGGTCCGTCATCCACGGTGGCATCAACTGGATGACGAACTTCTACATCGAGGACGGTCCCTACGGGAGTAGAGGCTTCGGCGGCACGGCTCCGGTGACCGACCTCGACATCGCGCTGCGCGGCCCCGCCGCCGCCTCGGCCGGCAAGTTCCTTGACGAGCTGTGGACCTGGACGTGCCAGAACTCGGCCGTCACCGCGCTCCGGTCGGGTGGCGGGGTCTGGCTGGCGACCAACAACGACAAGCTGGCGGAGTGCAAACCGAAGCTGTACGCGGAGGTCCAGCCCTATTCCCCGGGCAACCTTCAGGTGATCTCCGTCGGCAGCCTCGGATATGGCATCCAGAAGAACGATCCGGTGTCGAAATACCAAGCGCCGCCCGCCGACAACGTGGACCAAGCCGCATGCGTATTCGACTGGTTCGGGCGCCGGAGGTCGAACAACGAGACCAACACCGACCGTGACTTCATGACGGTCAATCCGGACGCGAACGCGCTGCGGGCGCTGCTCGCCTGCGCCCGACAGAAGATCGTGCTGTCCCAGCAGGACATCAACGGCTACTCGGGCCGGCCGCTGTATCACGCCTTGTTCGACGTCAGGCTGCTCGACGTCCTCGCCGCCAAGATGGCGGCCGACCCTCCCGTCAAGGTGAGGATCATTCTCAGCAATCCGGGCCCGCCCGACTACTCCAACGTCAGCGACATCAACGATGCCGTCAAGGCGCTGTTCTCCCGCGTCAGGTTGAAGACCCCGTCCGACGCGCACGCGTACCGGATATTGGAAAAGAACCTGCAACTCGCGCCGCTCCGCCTTTCGGACGAACCGACATGGCCGAAGGGCTACAAGTACCGCCTCCACACCAAGGTGGTCTGCGTGGACGACACGGCGTTCTACGTCGGTTCGAGGAACGTCTATCCCGACACGACCCAGGACCACGGATTCATCATCGAGGACGCCGCCGCGGCCCGGCAGCTCAACGCGCAGTTCCTCGACAAGGCATGGCACTACTCCAAGCAGGCGGCGGTCTACGACTGGGAGCGTAAGATCCACCCCGCTTACGGACAGACACCGGCCAAACTCTGATCGCTTCCGTCCGTCCGCTCGACGTTGACCGCGCACGACCGCGCGGCCGGGCGGGCCGCTACGCGCTGTGTGCTCTCGCTGCTCATTTTGTACAGCCATATTGAACGTGCTGTTCATTGGTGCTGTACTCCCCGCCATAGGCACCCGTTTTTCTGTGCAGCCCACCCCCCGTGGAAGGCGGTGTCGATCACATGAGCCCCAGCGACGGCCGCGATCGGAGCCAGGCCCGAGGTATCTCGCGTCGGAGCATGTTCACCACCGGAGCGGGGGCGGGGGCCGCGCTGGCGCTGGGCGGGCTGTCCGCGGCGCCGGCGGCAGCGGCCGGCCGCGGCGGCGATCCCGGTCATGGCCACGGCCACGGCGGCACGCCGGCCAGGCTCCGCCTGGTCAACGGAAAGATCCACACGATGGACGGGCGCGACCGCGTCGTCTCATCCGTCGTCATCGACGGCGGCCGGTTCGGGGCCGTCGGGCCGCACGGCGACGCCCCCAGCGGCCCCGCCACCACCATCGACCTGCGGGGTCGTACGGTGATCCCGGGGGTCATCGAGAGCCATATCCACTCGGTCAGCCTCGGGAACCGGCCCGGGTTCCATGTCGCCGGGGTCGAGCGGGCCGAATCCATCGCGGACGTCCAGGAACTGCTCGCCGCCCGCCGTCCCGACGTTCCGGACGGCCAGTGGATCACCGCTCTCGGCGGCTGGCACCCGAACCAGTGGGCAGAACACCGGCTGCCGACCCGCGCCGAGCTGGACGACGCCGTACCCGACCGGCCGGTGCTCCTCTACCAGAACTTCACCGGGCCGGCCGTCACGAACAGCCAAGGCAAGCGGTTCTTCGACGGCGTCGACGCCGGCCCGCTCCCGCATCCGGACGCGGTCAAGATCCACGTGGCGGATGACGGGCGCATCGCCGCCGGCGCGTTCGGTGCCGTGACTCCCGCGACGACGGCGCTCTACATCCTGCGCACCAAGCAGACCTTCGACGACAAGCTGCGCAGCAGCCGGGACATGATGGCGTACTCGGCCGGCGTCGGCCTGACCGCGCACAGCGACAAAGTGCTCTTCCCGACGCCAGGACCGCTGCACCCCAGCCAGCTGCTGTCCAACCTCGACCACTACCGGATGTACGACCCGCTGCTGCGCCTGCACGCGGACGGCGAGACGATCATCCGGATGGAGTTCAACTTCCTCCACAACCAGGCCGACCCGGCGCTGCCCGAGCTGCACCAACGGCTGAACAACCAGTTCACCTTCTTCGGCGACGACATGCAGCGGACCGGCGGCATCGGCGAATGGGCCGCGCCGATCTCCGCCGGCGAGGTGTGGTTCCAGGCGCAACGGCTGGTCGCCCAGGCCGGCTGGCGCAACGAGAACGCCGTCGCCAACCTGGCCGAGCTCACCCAGGTCGTCGAGGCCTGGGAGAAGGTCAACGCCGAGTTCGGCATCACCCGGGACCGCTACATCGTCCACCACGTCCCCGTCGTGACCAAGGACCTCCTCGACCGGCTGCACGCGCTCGGTGCCGGCGTGGTCATGCGGGCGTTCACCTGGATCACCGGGACGCCGGGTGCGGGCGGGGCGCCCTTCCGCACGATCCTCGACCACGGCATCAAGGCCGGCATCGAAGGCGACGGCGTGCACATCTCGACCCTGACCCCATGGCCGCACATGCAGTACGCGATCACCGGCGTCAACGCCCTGGGCCAGCTGATCAACGACGGTGAGCAGATCACCCGGCGGGAGGCGTTGCGCGCGTTCACCCGGGAGAACGCTTGGTTCCTGCGTGCGGAGGACAAGATCGGCTCCATCGAGGAAGGCAAGCTGGCCGACCTGGTCGTGCTGGACCGCGACTACTTCTCCATCCCCGAGAACGACATCAAGCGGATCAACTCCGTCCTGACCATCGTCAACGGCAAGATCGTCCACGACACCGGTGCCCTCACCAGACGGTGACGCCGGCACGGCGGCGACATCACGGCAGACATCACGGCGGCGACATCACGGCAGACATCACGGCGGCGGCATCACGGCAGTTATATCGAGGACGTCATCGGCCGGCGCCGGTCATGCGCCGCGGACCGCCTGCTGGTAGGCGGCGAGCGCCTCGGGGTCGTCGATGCTGCCGTGGTGGTGGAACTGCCGCCACGCGCCCTCCTCGTACCGGAAGTACCGCGTGGTACGGATCCTGAGCGGCACGACGGTGCCGTCGGGGCCGGTGCAGGCGCCGGTCTCGCGCCCGGCGAACACCGCGTGGTCCGCGCCGATGTACTCAACGACGTCGCCGAACGTGACCTCGACCCGTACCGGACCTACGAAGATCTTTTCGTAGAGCCCGGCGACGGCGTCGCCGCCGCGCAGGATGCCGCCGAGCGGGTTATTGAGCTGGGCCAGCGGGTGGGTGGACCAGTCGTCGCGCAGGGCCTTCGCGTCGCGGTTGTTGAGCGCGTAGTAGAAGGACTCGAGCGCCGCGTAGGCGCCTTCGACCGACGGGTCGGTGGTCTCGGCGAGCCGGTTGCGCGCTCGCGGACCGTACTGGGGATCGGTGTGCCGGATCATGCGGACTCCGCGTACGGGGATCGGACCGCACGATTGTACGAACGCCGCTCATCCGCCTGCCCGGCGGCCGACCCACCACCTGGCGGCCGGCCGCGGTGGCCGAGCGTCAAGATCGGCGTACCGTACGGGAGTGGGCGATCGCGCGGGCGCCCCTGCGGGCGCGGTGGGCCGGGTGGCGGCGGGGCTTGACCCCGGCTCCTTCTCCTTCGTGATGGCCACCGGCATCGTCTCGATCGGCATGCGCGGCCACCGTCCGGCCGTCATCTCGACGGCGTTGCTGTGGCTCGCCGTGGCCGGCTACGTCGTGCTGGTCGTGCTGACCTGCTGGCGGGCGGCCGCCTTCCGGACGCGCATGCGGGCCGACTTCGCCGACCCGAGCGGCGGGTTCGCCTTCTTCACCTTCGTCGCCGGCACCGACGTGCTCGGCGCCGCGTTGGGTCTGATCGGCCACCGCGACGCCGCCCTCGCGTTGCTCGTCGTCGGCGGGCTGAGCTGGCTCGTCCTCGGCTACGCCGTGCCGTGGGCGGCCATCCTCGGCCGCGGCGACCGCCCGGTGCTGGCCGGGGCGAACGGCACCTGGTTCGTGTGGGTCGTGGCGAGCCAGTCGATCGCGGTGCTCGCCGCCGAGCTCGAACCGGCCGTCAAGGCCCCGCGGCCCGAATTCGCGCTGCTCGCCGTCGTGTGCTGGGTCGTCGGGGTGTTCCTGTACGCGGCCGTCGGCATCTTCGTCGCCGCCCGCATGGTTTCATATCCGCTGTCTCCGGCCGACCTGACCTCGCCGTACTGGGTGGCCATGGGCGCCACCGCGATCACCGTGGTGGCCGGGGCCAGGATCGTCGATATGGCCGGCGCGCCGGCCGCCGCGGTCACCCACGGCATGGTCGCCGCGGTCTCGGTCGGCTTCTGGGCGTTCGGCACCTGGCTCATCCCGCCGCTGGTCGCCGCCGGATGGTGGCGGCACGTCCGGCACCGGGTCCCGCTGCGCTACGACACCTCGCTGTGGAGCATCGTCTTCCCGCTCGGCATGTACAGCGTCGCCGGACGATCCCTGGGCCAGGCGGACCACCTGCCCATCGTGGCGGCGATCGGACGGAACGCGATCTGGGTCGCCCTGGCGGCCTGGACGCTCACCTTCGCCGGCCTGCTCACGTACCTGGGGAGCCATCGCCGCATGTCTCGACACATCACCGAAGACTGATGCTCGGTCATTGGGGGAGCTCGGCGAGGCGGCGGCGGAGATGGGCCACCTGCGGGGCGTTCATGTCGAAGGCGAGGGCGCGTTCGTAGGCGGTGCGGGCCTCGGCGGTGCGGCCGAGGCGGTGCAGGAGCTCGGCGCGGGTGGCGTGCCACCACGGGTAGGACGTCAGGCCGGCGATGGCGTCGACGAGGACGAGGCCGGCAGCGGGGCCGTCGCGTTCGGCCACGGCCGCCGCGCGGTTGAGGTGGACCACCGGGGTGTCGTGCACGGTGAGCAGCACGTCGTACCAGGAGATGATCGCGTCCCAGTCGGTGGCGGCGTAGGACGGGGCCAGCGCGTGGCACGCCGCGATCGCCGCCTGCACCACGTACGGGTCCGGGCGGGGGGCCAGCCGGAGGGCGGCGCCGACCAGCTCGACCCCCTCCTTGATCAGAGCGGCGTCCCAGCGGGAACGGTCCTGGTCGGGCAGTAGCACCGGCCGGCCGAGGTCGTCGATGCGGGCGGGGCGGCGGGAGTCGCTCAGCACGAGCAGGGCGAGCAGACCGAGCACGGTCGGTTCGTCGGGCATGAGCTCGGCCAGCAGCCGGGCCAGCCGGATCGCCTCGTCCGAGAGCCCGACGCGGACGAGGTCCTCGCCGGCGCCCGCCGCGTACCCCTCGTTGAAGATCAGGTAGATGGTGGCCGCCACCCCCCTGAGGCGGGAGGGCAACTCCTCGGCGGCCGGCACGCGGTAGGGGATATGCGCTTGGGCGATCTTCTGCTTGGCCCTGGTCAGCCGCTTGGCCATGGTCGCCTCAGGCACGAGGAGGGCACGGGCGACCTCAGCCGTCGACAGCCCGCCGAGGGCGCGCAGCGCCAGCGCGACCTGGGCTTCGGCCGACAGCGCCGGATGGCAGCAGGTGAAGACCAGCCTGAGCAGGTCGTCACGGACCACCTCGGGAGGCTCGGGCACCGGATCGCGGAGCGACATGGCCTCGACCTCCTTCCCCGGCCGCCGGACCTCCCGGCGGATGACGTCGATGGCGCGTCGTTTCGCGGTGACGGTGAGCCAGGCGCGCGGGTCGGGCGGGACGCCGTCGCGCGGCCAGCGTTCGAGGGCGCGGACGACGGCGTCCTGTACGGCGTCCTGGGCCAGGTCGATGTCACCGGTGACGCGGACCAGCGTGGCCAGCACCCGCGCACCCTCCTCGCGGACCAGCCGCGCCGCCGCCTCCTCGGGTCGCACGGTCAGGGCTCGAGCGGCGGATGGACGGCCCGGACCTCGACCGTCCCGTACCAGGCCGCCGGGATCCGCGCCGCGACCGCGAGCGCCTCGTCGAGATCGGCGCACTCCATCAGGTAGAACCCGGTGAGCGCCTCCTTGGTCTCGGCGTACGGGCCGTCGCTGATGATCGGTTCCCCGCCCTTTCCGCCGGGCACGCGCACCGTGGTGGCGGTGGCGGTGGGGTAGAGGGCGCGGCCGCCCAGCAGTACGGCCTCGTGCGCCTCCTTGAACGCGGTGTACTCGCGCACGCCGTCGGCGTACTCGGGTCGGGTCCAGTCGACCTCGGCCGTGTAGGTGAGCGCGATATAGGTGGGCATGGCCTTCTCCTCGGACTTCTCGGGTGTCGCGACGGGCGGCGGACGGTGACGCGGCTCTGGGTGTCATCCGATCCGCTCGGCGAGGACGACGGTCACCGTCTCGCCCGCCTCCTTGCCGATCGCCTTGCGGATCTCGGCGTTCATGATGGCCCGTTCTCGATGATGATCAGGCTGTTGCCGTCCGGGTCACGTACGGCGAACATGGGCGGCGCCGCGCCGCCGGTGTCCATGATCTGCCCATCGGTGTCGGCGCCGCGCCCGGTCAGCTCCGCGTGCGCCGCTGCGGCATCCCCCGTGACGAGGCGGATGCCGGGCGGCATCCCGGGCGGAACGAGCGCGATGGTGGTCGCGGCTCCTCGCGGCGCCACCTCGATCCAGCGCGCCGGGCCGAACGGCAGGTCCCTGCGCTTTTCGAATCCGAGGGTACCGACGTAGAAGTCGACCGCCCGCTTCTGGTCGGTGACCGGGATCCCGATCGTCGCCACCGCGCTGATGTTGGAGTCGGCCATCGTTGTGCCTCTCTTCACGGCCGGTGCCTGCCACCGGGCTTCATAGAGAGAACGAACCGACCCGGCGCGGATGGACACCCGTGCCGACATCGGTGGGCCCATGCCGATGACGGCCGTGGCCGTCGCCGCGCTGTGCGTTCAGAAGGTTCCCTGCTCCGGGGCGCGCGGCGGTGCGGCGAGCGCGGCCGCCGTCAGTCGCTCCATGCGCCGGCACGCCCGCCGGTAGAACCTGAGCTGCGTGGCGCGGCCGAAGAGCATGAAGCCGAGGCGTGCGACCGGATTCGGAATGGCCGCGCGCTGTGAGAAGGCGTGGATGCGAAACTCGACCTCCCCGGTGTCGAACCACTTGCGTACTTCCTGGTCCATCTGGCCGCGTTCGAGATGTCCTTGCAGCGTCCGGTAGTTCCATCCCCACACCCGCGCCCGGCGCCCGTCATGCTCGACGACCTCGTCGATGACGTCGCCGACCCGTACTCCGAGGAAGAAGCGCAACCCGTAGAACCGTCCTTCGAGCAGCATGTCGCGGCCGGGCGCGGGGACGCCCGCTCCGCAGACCCGCCGGATGATGGCGGGATCGGCGTACTCGTAATCCCGTACGAAACGGCGGGCGATCTCCCAGCTTCCGCCCGCGACGGGGGGACCGGGCGGCTCGGCGGGCAGCGCCTGCCGGTAGTCATCGATGTACCAGCCGTTCTCCGGAGAGCTCTGCGGCTCCCGCAACGGATCGAAGTTGAGCGGGCGGTGCCGTAGCTCGGCATACAGCCGCCGCATCCGCCGCGGAACGTGCTTTCTTCTCTCCATGGAAACGTGTCTCCGGCCGGTGGGGTGCGGGGCGGCGTCAGAACGCGGCATCAGAACGCAGCTTCAGCGGGCAGCCTCACAACGGGGTGTCGTCGGAACCGGAATCGAGTTGCTGCACCGCCGCGTACGTTGGTCCGCGTACCTGCTGCAGCAGCCCGGCCGGCGGGAGTCCCGGGATGGGATGCCAGGCCGGGTTGAAACGCATCGGTTCTCTGCCGTCGCTGCGTACGGGGCCGGTGAGCAGCAGCTCGCCGAACCGTTCCCACGGGCCCAGCTCCGTCGCCACGACCAGTTCCAGCGCGATCGACCGCTCGGCGACGGCGCGGGCGAGCGCCGCGGTGTCGGCCGGGACGGTGCCGGCCCGTCGCGCGACCGCGCCCAGCAAGATCCGGCGGTCACCGGCCGCGTACGGCAGCAGGGAGCCGTAGAAGGCCGGACTCCACCTGGTCGTTGCCCGCGGCAGGTGGCGGCCGAGCAGGCCGTGCCCGGTCGTGGCCAGCAGCAGCTCCGCGATGGCCGGCGCACCGTCCCGCGGCGCACCGTCCCGCGGCGCACCGTCCCGCGGCGCGCTGGCGGGCTCTCGCGCGTCGCCGCCGAAGCCGGCGGCGGAGTGGGCGGGCCGCTGCCACCGCAGCGCCAGCGCCAGCACGTCCGGCAGGGGCGGCGGCAGACCCACCGCCCGCGACAGCCGTGCCAGGCCGTGCAGCTCGGCCGAGTCGTCCAGGAGCGGAACGCCCCAGAACCGCGAAGTCCCGTGGAGACGCAAGGTCGCGTCGCAGACGATCCCGCTCGGGCACAGCGGCCGGCCGCCGCGCAGCCGCGCCGCCGCGGTGAAGCCCTTCGCGAAGACCGCGGTGAGCGCGCGGGATAGGTACTGTGCCTGGATCCTGGTGTCCCCGGGGACCTCCGCACGGTCGGTATGGACCTCCACCTCGCCCACCATGCGGCCGCCGGACAGATCGGTGACGCGGGAGCAGAAGTGCGCCCACATGTGGAGCTGCATTTCCTTCGCTATGCGCAGCCGGTCGTAAAGCACGTCCGCCAGCCGGTCACCGCTTCGCGTCCATGACTCGATCGTGAACACCAGGTCGCCCTCCGGGGTGTCGGCCGCCCGGAACTCGATCTCGCCGGCCTCGCCGTGGCCCCGCAGGGTCGCCAGCCGGAATGACGTCGGCCGGCGTTCCACCACGCGCACCGGGAAGTTCCACGGCCCCGGCATGTGGACGTCGTACTCGTCTCCGACGTCCAGCCGCCGAGAGGCGCTCGATGTCTTGTCGAAGACGGCGAACTCCACCGGCGACGCGACGTTGATGTCGTCGCACACCCGGCTGATCAACTCCGTCGCGCTCATGGCGCTGCCGGAGATCCTGACCGAGTAGCGCCGTTGGAAAGCCGGCCCGACACCGTGCCGGGCCTGCTGCAAGCGGTCTCCGCCACGTTCAGGGATCTGGTCGATCTCGGTGACGACCCTGGTGCGCAGCCGATGCCGCGGCACACCGCGAGAGCCGCGGAGCCACCGCCAGGCGGCGAGGCTCACTCCCACGGGCCAGCGCACCACCCGCGCGCGCTGCCGCCAACGTACTCGCACGGCGCCCCCCGATGGTCTCGCGCTCGTCGTCGCGCCACGTCGTAGGCGCGACGGCCGTGCCTGACCTGCCCTACCCGCGGTGTGTAGCCGGGCAACCGCCGTATGTCACAAGAAAGGTCATGGCTTGATGAAATATCGGTTCGACTCGGCGTGGCCGCGGCGAGAGGTGCCGGAGATGGCGCGTCCGGCCCGCGGCCCGACGGCGGCATGCCTGGCCAGACGGGCCAGCGAGCCTAGCCGCCGATCTGGTCCAGCCAGGCGCTTGTCGCGTCCGCCGAGCCCATGAGCCGCCACATCGCCACCGGGTCGTTGAAGTTGTCGATGAAGGCGTCCGCGACCCGCTGATCGGCCGTCGCGGCGCGCAGGATGTCCAGCACGTTGTCGGGGGGCGGTTCGAGCGCCGAGTTCGACCAGCTCACCACCGGCTCGGCCAGCCGCCACAACGTCGCCTCGGCGCGGCGGCAGAACTCCTCGTCGAACGGACCGCCGGCCGCTATCAGCTCGGCGAGCGCGAACGCGCAGGTGGACGCGAGATTGGCGCCCTGGCCAGCGATCGGATCATTCAGGACCCAGGCGTCACCCACGGCGAGCGCGTAGCGGTCGCCGGAAAGCCCGGCCCATCCTCTCCGTACGGCCGGCGTGATGCCGCCCTGGAGGAGATCGATGGGGCGGGCGAGGCCGAACTCCGCTGCGTCGATGCGTTCGCGCAGCGGCGGCGCGAGGGCGGCGAGCAGCTCGAGCAGGGTGCGGTCGAACTCGGCCGGCGCCTCGCTGTAGTCCAGGTGGGACAGCGGCTCGAGCGGGCCTCCGGGGATCGCCTCGATCACCATGCCGTGGATCAGGCCGTCCAGCGAGACCAACCTCGTGGAGAAGATCTCCCCGATCTCCGGAATCAGCTGGAAATGGACCCACGACGGGTCGCTGGGGGCGATGCCGCGGAACAGGCCGGCGCACAGCCGCCGCTGCGGCGCGCGGTACGGCGAGCGCGCCGCGTCCCTGGGGAAGAGCTCACCGAACGCGCGCTGCCCGGTCGCGACCACCACCAGCTCGTGCCGCTGACCCAGCCGGTCGATCGTCGCCGGGTCCGGTGCCACCACCTCGAACCTTCCACCGCGGTCGAGGTAGTCGGCGATGAGTCGCGGCAGATAGACCCGGAAGTCCACGCCGCTCGCGGGTTTCGACAGCCTGCCGAAGAACCTCAGCGGCGGGCTGGTTTCCGCCGCGACATTGATGCCAAGAACATGCAGCTCGGGTCGGTCCCAATGCGCGACACGGAGGAGGCGCTCGCGCTCGAGGGTGTGCCCGAAGCGGACCACCAGATTGCTCGGCCTACCCTCGGCGATCTCGTCCGGGCCGCGCTCCGCGTACAGCGCGGTGGGGACGCCGAGCTGCTGCAACCGAAGCGCCAGATGCAGCCCGGAGATTCCGGCGCCGACGATCCCTATTCCTAACATCGCCCTAACATCGCTCTTTGCTTCTCGACGAGCCACCTACCCCGGCGACGATAGCGCGGACGGGGTCGCGCGGACGGGGTCGCCGCCACCTTCACCGCGCGAGCCGTGCGCCTCACTTGATGTAGGCGATGCCGTCGGTGACCACGTACGGGTGTCCCGACGTGGCGGCCACCACGATCTTGACCGTGTGCTTGGCGCTGCCGCTCCAGTTCTTGGTCCAGACGATTTGCCGGTAGACGGTGGAGGAGGCACGGGCGTCCACGGTGGCGGTCTTGACGCCGTCGACGTAGACGGTGAAGGCTCCGGCGCTGGCCGCCTTGCGTACGATCAGCCCCACGGCCCGCCCGGTAAAGGTGTAGCTCGCGGTCGCGCCCTTGCTTCCGCTGTAGTACGCCTTGCCGCCCAGGTAGGAGCTGCCGGTCGTGGACTTCCAGGTGCCGGTCCGCGTCGAGCTCGTCTCGTGATAGATCGAGGCCGTCCTGGTGACGGACGAGGTGGCGGTGTTGCCGGCGGCGTCGGCCGCGGCCAGCGTCCACGCCAGCGAGGTGTTGGCCTTGGCGTAGGTGTACCACGACGTCCCCGTCGTCGCGAACGTCCTCGCGGTGGGGGAGGTGGACTTCACCGACCGCAGCAGCGTGTCGTCGGTGACCTTCCAGCCGAGCACGACCGGGCTCGTGCCCGCCGAGCTGACCGAGCCGGTCCGCAGCGCGAGCGTGGCGGCCTTGCCGAAGACCGGTCTCGTCGCATCGGCCACCACCGCGTAGCTCGGCGAGGTCACGGTCGTGCCGTCGAGGTTGGTGGCCCGCACCTGGAGGGTGTGCGACCCGGGGGACAGGGTCACCTTGGCCGAGGTGGCGCTGCCGGCCACCTGCGCGGCCGTGGCGCCGTCGACCAGCACGGCGTACTCCGACGCGGCGGCGGGCTTCCAGGTCGGGGTGATGGCGCCCTTGGTGTAGTACGTCGAGCCCACCTTGGCGGCGCCGCCCAGGCCGCTCAGCGACACGCTGGTCAGTGGCGTCATCCACTGCTTGGCCTCGGTACGGATGGCGCCGAGCTTGGCGTACAGCTTGTCACCCGGGCACTCCGTGGCGAACCCGTCGCGGTGCCCGGAGATGGTGTTGAACGAGACGTTCGTGCCGTACGGGAACTTGCCGTCTTTGGCCCGCTCGGTGAGCGTGGCCTTGCCGGTCGGGTCGCCGCCGTGCAGGCCGAGCTTCCACGCGGCGACCCGGGCGACCGAATCAACCGCGGCCTGGCTGGGCGCCGTGCTGGTGTACGTGCCGAGCACCGACACGCCGGTGCTGTCGGTGTTGAACCCGTACGTCTGGGCGCCGAGCACCGGCCGGTCCACGCCGCCGGCCCGGCCTTCGAAGATCGTGCCGCACTTGTCGACGAGGAAGTTGTAGCCGATGTCGTTCCAGCCCTCGCTCTTGACGTGGTAGAGGAAGACCGACCGGATGATCGACGGCGAGTCGGCGCACGCGTAGCTGTTGGTGCCCGCCGTGTGGTGGACGAAGACCACCTTGACCGTCTGGCTGTACTCGGGCGGATCCTTGACCAGCGACTCGTCCGCTCCCCACGAGGAGCGGGCGAGGATCGTCGGGCGGGGTGCCGTGCTCGACTGCGCGGCGGACTGGCCGTCCTGGCTCGACCCCGTCTGGCTCCCGCCGGCCGACGCGGTCGAGGTGGGCTCGGCCGATCCCGCGGGCGTGCTGGCCGGAGCCGAGTCGACCGGGCCGGAGGGCTCGGCGCTCGCCGACGGCTGCGCCGGCCCGGTGGAGGCGTCGCCCGCCGAGGGGGCGCCGGTCGAGGGGTCAGCGGTCTCGACAGCCGCCACCGGCGTCATCGCGCCCTCCCCGGTGCCGCCGTCGGTGCCGGCCGCGTGCCCCGGCCGGCGGCTGTCGTTGCCGTACGGGTCGACGAGATCGACGCGCAGGCCGGCGGGCAGCGTGCGCCGGCCGGCCACCCGCACCTCGACGCCGTTCGACGGGCCCACCCAGAGCGGGGCACTGCCGCCCCGCGCGCCGGGACCCGACAGGTCGCGCGACCGCGGGTCGGGGGCGTCGTCCTCGTCCGCTTGGACGGCCTGCCAGCTCGACCAGGCCCCGGTCCGCGCGTTGCGGGCCCGTACCTGGACGCTGCCGAGCAGCCCGGCGTGCGCGTCGTCCCAGGTGACCCCGACCAGGCTGAACGGTTTGGTGGCCGTCGCCGGCAGCCCCCTGACCGGCCCGGACCCCGTTGCCGTGGTGCTCGCCGCCATGTCGCGGAGCGCGATGGTGTGCACCGAGCCCCCGCCGGAAGCGCCGGCGGTCGTGTTCGCCGGTGAACCGCCGGCGAACACGTAGATCGAGGCCGCGGTCGTGGCCAGCGCCACCCCGCAGAGGCCGACGATGTGGGGGGCACCCACCCGAGGGCGTCGTCGCATGTACGGCTCCAGGACTTACCCGCCGCCCGTCTTGCGGCGAAATAGCGGTTTTGCGCCAGATTGGCCCGGTGAGATTAGCAGACCGGACGGCGGCGAGAACCGATTCTCGAGGGTGGCGACACCAGTCCGATTCCGGCCGCGTATGACATTGGCAACATCAGTCGCCGACCGTATCCGCCGGCCTACATCGAGCCATCCGCACCCGAGCCGGCAACCGACCGGCGCCGCCGCGGGAAAGCCGCGCCGCGCACGTGCGTCGCGCAGCTTGTCAGGGATGCCCTGACGGGTCTAGCCTCCTGTCAGGGTTAGCCTGACGAGATGGAGCCTGACGAGATGGAGCCTGACGAGATGGAGGTGGACGGAGATGCCGGATCCCGTGACCGAGCACCTGCGCTGTTCGTTCTGTGGCAAGGCGCATACCGAGGTGGAGCGGCTCGTTGCCGGGCCGGGCGTGCACATCTGTAACGAGTGCGTCGGCCTGGCCGAGTCGATCGTCGCCGAGTATCGCGACAAGGCGGTCGAGGTACGGCTGCCGGTCTGGGGAGACCTGACGGACGAGCAGATGCTCGAGCACATCCCGCGGATCGCCGTCGTGGCCGACCAGGTCGAGGCAGGCCTGCGCTCGTGGGTCCAGGAGCTGCGGCGGCGCGGGGTCACCTGGGCCAGGATCGGCCAGGCGCTCGGCATCACCCGCCAGTCCGCCTGGGAGCGCTTCTCCGGCGAGGAGTGATTGCGAACTCGCGGCGCGCGGCGTCGGGCGGACACGCGAAACCGACCGGCGGGCTTCTGGTGAAGACAGGCGCCAGCCGGCCGGTCAGCGAGGGGAGCGGGCGAAGGCGAGGGCCTCACGGGCGAGCGGCGGCCAGGGGAGGGCGGAATCGGGGTCGAGGCTGAGCCATTCCCGCATGGGGGTGCCCTTGTTGGCGTCGAAGTGGATGCCCTCGCCGGCGGCGACGAGCTCGGCCACGCGGTCGGCGGGCAGCTTGAGCACCAGCCGCCCCCGCACGAACATCGCGAAGATCTTGTTGTCGTAGCGCAGCGCGGTGCGGCCGAACCCGCCGCCGCCCCGCGGCGGGGTCACGCCGGCCATACCGACGAAGTCGTCGACCAGGTCGGCGAAGCGGTCGCCCGGCTGGATCTCTCCGTCCACGCGGGTCAGCGTACGCGGCGACACCGACAGCGCTTCGCCTACGAGCCGGCCCGGTCGATGACATGCGGCCCGAGAGCGAGGTCGGCATCCAACTCCGGTATGCGCCGGAAAACGCCGGCGCGTCGCGTGAAATGGAATTATCTATGCGGAATAAGTGTCGCCGGCCATTGTCTGCGGACGGCTCCTCAGGCCATCTCGACGGGCTTTCCGATGCCGGATATAGCGCGCCAAGATGGATATAGCTAATATGCCGGGGCACCTGGCGGCCGGTTTGTGGACCGGACAGCATCTTGTTCGGCATTTCGTGGCGGGTCTTCGCCGGTTCGACGGGCGTTCGGCGGGGCGATGGCCCACCATGCATGCAGGAGGTCCGTCATGCCGGTCGACTATCGCGCCCCGAATATCAATGCCCGCAGGCTCGGTATGCATTTGCGGCAGTTGCGCGAGGCGCTGGAGCTGTCGTACGACGCGGCCGCGGTGCAGGTGGGCTGCGACGTGATGTGGCTCATCCGGCTGGAGACCGGGTTCGAGCAGGTCACCCCCGAGCAGGTGCGCACGGTGCTCGACCGCTACAACATCCCGCGGCACAAGATCCGCGCCATTCTCGTCGACCTCGCGTCCCGGACGAAGGGGCCGCCGTGGCTGGGCGCGCACGTCGGGCGGCTCAAGGCTCTGGTGCGCGACCTGATCACGCTGGAGTCCGAGGCATCGACCATGCACACCTTCGGGATCCACCTGATGCCGGAGCTCGTGCGGACCGAGGCGTACGCACGGCTCTTCCTCGAGCAGCAGGTCCCCGAAGTCGACGTCGAGGCGGAGTGGGACCTGCTGTACAGCAGGCAGCAACACCGCCCAGGCGGACGGCGGCGGACGCTGGACGTGATCGTCGACGAGAACACCCTGACCCTGCCGCTGCCCCCGGCCGTCATGCGCGGCCAGCTCGAGCACCTCCTCGAACTGGCCGACGGCCTGCACGGGACCGTACGGGTCATCCCGATGAGCGTCGGCGCGCACCCGGGCTTGGAAGGCGCGTTCGATGTCATGGAATTTCCGGACATCAAGGAGCGGGTCTCCATGGTCCACGGTGCGCTCGGGATCGACCTGGCGCGCATCGACCTCAGTGAGGTCTGGCAACTCCTCGAACAGGTCGCGCTGCCGCCGGCCGACAGCCGCACCATGATCACCCGCGTGGTCGAGAACCTCCCGGCCGGCGACGACCCGGCCTGACCACGAGACCAACCCCGGCGGCTCGACCAACCGCGTACGGGTGGCGGGGCACTCCGGTCACCGTCCTGTCGCGCCGTCGATGCGTTCGCGGAGCAGGTCGGCGTGGCCGTCGTGCCGGGCGTACTCGGTGATCACATGGAGGTACATCCAGCGCAGGCTCTGCTCCCGCTGCTCGCGATCGTTGTAGAAGGTGTCGTCGAGCGAACGGCCGGCCGCAGCCGCGCGGGCCGACTCGACCTCGCGGACGTAGGCGGCGTACTCGCGCTCGGCGCGCGCCGGGTCGATGTCGTCGAACTCGCGGCGGAGGTCGCCGTCCTGACCGCGGTAATGGAAGTCGATCCGTTCGCCGGCGAGCCTGCGCCGGAACCAGACGCGCTCCACCTCGGTCAGATGCCGGAGCAGGCCGATCAGCGACAACCCCGACGGTGGAGCGGTGCGCAGGGTGAGCTGCTCGGCCGTCAGCCCCGCGCACTTCATCAGCAGGGTCTGCCGGTGGAAGTCGAGCCATCCGTCCAGGAGCGTTCGCTCGTCGCCGACCACGGGCGGGTCGGTGCGCGCGACCTGAGGGGCGATCCAGTTCACGATGCCATCATGCCGGTCGGGCAGGCCTGGCAGGCCTGGCAGGCCTGGCAGGTCGGGCAGCGGCGCTGGCCAGTGATCTCCGGTCGCTGTCCCCCTGGCGGTGGCGCGTCAGCTTCCCTTCGTGCCGTCGATGCGTTCGCGGAGCAGGTCGGCGTGGCCGTTGTGGCGGGCGTACTCCTCGATCATGTGCAGGTACACCCAGCGCAGGTTCATCTCGATCCCCCGATCGGAGTGGAAGAAGGTCTCCTCGAGCGGGCGTCCGGACACAGCCGCCCGGGCCGCCTCCAACTCCCGCGCGAACGCGTCGAAGTCCCGTTCGGCGTGCGCGGGGTCCACGTCGTCGAACTCGCCGTCGGGGTTGGTGTCGAGGTCGACGTACTGGAAGTCCAGCGGCTCGCCGGCGACCCTGCGCCGGAACCACGCGCGTTCCACCTCGGTCATGTGCCGGACGAGACCGAGCAGCGTCAGAGTCGACGGCTCGGCGGACCGCAGCGTGAGCTGCCGCGGGGTGAGCCCGGCGCATTTCAGCAGCAGGGTCTGCCGGTGGTAGTCGAGCCAGTGCTCGAGGAGCGTGCGCTCGTCGCCGACCGGCGACGGGTCGTGGCGCGTTACCTGTGGGGCGATCCAGTTCATCCGGCCATCGTCCCGTGCCGCCCGGCCGCCGGCGAAACGAGTTTCGCGGCGCCGGCCCGCCGGGAACGGCCGAAGATCGCGAGGGGCCGGGCATGGGGCCGGCATGAGCCGTGTTTCTCTTAGAGATGCCGGGGCCGCGCGCTACCGGCATGCCGGACAAGGGAGATGGATCGATGACTGATCAGCGCTACATCAAGCCCACCGCCATGGACACGTTGTTCAACCGGGCGATGGCGATGCTCACGAAGCTGGGGGTCAGCGTCATGGGGTCCCGCGTCCTGGCGGTCAAGGGCCGCAGCAGCGGGCAGTGGCGGACCACCCCGGTCAACCTGCTCACCGTCGCCGACGACCGCTACCTGGTCGCGCCCCGCGGCCAGGCGCAGTGGGTGCGCAACCTCCGCGCGGCGGGCGGCGGCGAGCTGCGGCTGGGCGGGAAGGTCGAGCCGTTCACCGCGACCGAGGTGGCCGACGCCGACAAGCCGCCGATCATCCGCGCCTACCTCGCCCGCTGGGGATGGGAGGTCGGCCGGTTCTTCGACGGGCTCACCAAGGACGCGAGCGATGAGGACATCGTCGCGGTGGCCCCGGGATTTCCCGTCTTCCGCATCGAACGTTCCGGGGTGTAGCACGCGGCGGCCGGGGCATGTCAGTCCATGGCCGGCGATCTTGCTGGTGAGCGAACGTTCGCACGCCCTTCAGGGCAGGTCTGCGTGACGCACACGGGAGGCGCGGCCTCGCCGGCCGGCGCGGCGTCGTCAGGGCTAGGCCGGCATAGGCGCTTCTGACCTCGGCATTACCCGATGTCGACACGCCCGCCTTCCCCCTCGGCCGGGTATTGACTGGCCACCGGGCGTGGTCGTACCTTGAGCGAACGTTCGTTCAGCGGAAACCCCCCTACGGCGGGACGAATGGCGCGTAGATACGTCTCGATCAAAGAGGTCGCGGCCCGAGCCGGCGTCAGCTTCCAGACGGCGAGCAAGGTGCTCAACGGAGGCAACGTACGGGTCTCGGCCGACACAGCGGCCCGCATCATGGCCGTCGCCAAGAGCCTGGGTTACCGCCCGAACACGATCGCGCGCAGCCTCGTCCGCCGTACCACGGGCACGATCGGGCTCATCGCCAGCGACGCGACCGACGTCGCCATCTCCCTGTTCTCCGTGGCCGTCGAGCAGGCCGCCCGCCGCCGCGGCTACGCGGTCCTGGTGGGCCATCTGGCCACCGGGGGCGAGGACGGCGCCGACGTCGTCCGCATGCTCATCGAACGGCGGGTGGACGGGGTGATCGCCGCCGCCCCGCAGGTCGAGGAGGACTCCGAGGTCGCCGAGCTGCTCCGCACGTATGTGCCCGCGGTGAGCCTGCACCACGTGCCCGGCGGGCAGGTGCCGGTCGTCGGCTCCAACCAGGGCGACACCGGGCGGCTGGCCACCGAGCACCTGATCTCCCACGGCCATCGCCGGATCGGCACCGTCTCGGGCCCGTTCCGGCGCCGCGTGGTGCGCAGCCGGCTGCGCGGGTACGAGGCCACGCTGCGGGCGCACGGCCTCGAGCCCGACGAAGACCTCGTGGCCGAGGCCGACTGGACCCCGGGCGGCGCCGCGGCCGCCACCCGCCTGCTCCTCGAACGGGTGCCGGACACGACCGCGATCTTCGTGCACAACGACGCCATGGCCATCGGCGTGCTGAGCGCCGTCGCCAAGACCGGGCGGCGGGTGCCGTCCGACGTCGCGGTCATGAGCTGCGACGACATGCCGTTCGCCGAGCACCTGACGCCCGCGCTGTCCACGGTGCGGGTGCCGCTGGCCACGACGGGAGAGCGGGCTGTCGAGCTGCTGCTCCAGTGCATCGCCGGCACTCCGGTGTCCGCCGAGCCCTTAATACTTCCGGTCGAGCTGGTCAACCGCGACTCGTGCGGCTGCTCGGCCGGCGGCTGACCGGCCGGGCACCGTCCCCGGAGGCAGACAGCGCGCGTGACACCAGCGCGGCGTGACACCAGCGCAGCGTGACACAGCGAATAGGTGACACAGCGAATAGGTGACACAGCGAATAGGTGACACAGCGAACAGGAGGAAGCGTGACCCGTATCGCGGTGGACCCCGCCCGGCCCTTGGGCACCCTCAGCCGGAACGTCTTCGGCGGGTTCGTCGAGCATCTGGGCCGGTGCATCTACGGCGGGCTCTACGACGAAGGCTCGCCGCTGGCCGACGCCAGTGGCTTCCGCAAGGACGTGCTCGGGCTGCTCCGCGAGCTCCGGCTCGGGGTGCTTCGCTGGCCGGGCGGGAACTTCGTGAGCAACTACCACTGGACCGACGGCATCGGCCCCAAGGACGCCCGGCCGCGCCGCCCGGAGCTCGCCTGGGGCGGTGAGGAGTCCAACCGGTTCGGCACCGACGAGTTCCTCGCCTACTGCGCCGAGCTCGGCACCGCGCCGTACATCTGCCTCAACATGGGCACCGGCACGCTCGACGAGGCCCTGGCCTGGGTCGAGTACTGCAACCGCGCGGGGAACACCGCCTGGGCCAGGAAGCGCGCCGAGAACGGGCACCCGGAGCCGTACGGCGTCCGCTTCTGGGGGCTCGGCAACGAGATGTACGGCGAGTGGCAGGTCGGCGCGCTGTCCGCCGAGGAGTACGTCCGCACCGCCACCCGCTGGGGCCGTGCCATCAAGATGCTCGACCCGAACGCGGTGCTGGTCAGCTGCGGCCTGACCGGCTGGAGCGACTGGGACCGCGTCGTCATCGACGGCATGGCCTCGCTCGTCGACCTGCATTCGGTGCACATTTACACCGGATCCGACGACTACTGGACCAACGTCCTCCAGCCGCACCAGGCCGAGCGCGCGATCCGCGCCGCCCGTGCCCTCATCGAGCGGGCGGCGTACCAGCAGAAGATCGCCACGCCGCCGCGGATCGCGTACGACGAGTGGAACGTGTGGTTCCGCAACTTCGACGACGGCGCGCTCGAGGAGCGGTACACCTTCGCCGACGCGCTCGCCGTCGGCACCTACCTCAACGTCTTCGTCCGCAACTGCGACTGGGTGCGCATGGCGAACCTGGCCCAGATGGTCAACGCGATCGCGCCCATCGTCACCACCCCAGACGCGGCGGTCCTGCAGCCGATCTACTACCCGTTCCTGCTGCACGCCAAGGCCGCGCTCGACGTCGCGGTGGACGCCCACGTCAGCGGATCCACGGTCGCCCAGCTGCCGGGCGAGCACCGGAGCCGCTGGCCGCACCGCGTCGACGACCTCGGCCCGTTCACCATGGTCGACGCCGCGGCCACCGCCGCCACCGACCGTGGTCGCCTGGCGCTGACTCTGGTGAACCGCAACCCGGACCAGGAGGAAACCGTCGAGATCGTGCTGCGGGACCGCGCGTTCGCGGGCACCGCCGGCATCACGACGGTGACCCAGGAGCGTGCCGGGCAGCCGCGCGAGGTGCCCGACGTCGAGGGTGCCCACATCGAGGAGGGCACGGAGACGCCGTCCGGCGGCACCTGCGTCCTCACGCTTCCGCCGCGGTCGTTCACCGTCGTCGAGGCGGCGACCACGGCCGCGACCGGCTGACCCCGACGCTGACCCCGACGCCGACCCCCGAGGCCGACCCCCGAGGCCGACCCGACGCTGACCCGAGACCTGAGACCTGAACCCGAGACCCGTGATCCAGCGACGGCGAGAACCCACCTTTCTCGCCACGACCCACCCCTCGTTCAAGGCAAGGAGCTCCCACCGACATGTCTTCGACCTCACGAGTGCGGCGCCGTGATCGCCGTCCCCGCAGTGTCTTGTTCGCCGCGACCGGAGTGCTCGCCCTGTCGGCGCTGAGCGCGTGCGGTGGTAGCGGTGGCGGCGGTACCGGTGCCGGTGGCGCCGCGCCAGGCGGGGGTGGCGCCTCGCCCAGCGCCTCGCTGGTGGCCGGCGCCTCCTGCAGGTCGTCCAGCGCCACGAAGATCACCTTCTGGGCGTGGGTGCCCGGCATGGACCGCGCCGTCAACGCGTTCAACAAGACCCACCCCAACATCTGCGTCACCCAGGAGAACCCGGGCGCCGGGCGCCCGACGTACCTGGCGCTCACCAACACGCTCAAGGCGGGCTCGGGCGCGCCGGACGTCGCCGAGGTCGAGTTCGCCGAGCTGCCCTCGTTCGAGGTGCAGAACTACCTGGTGGACCTGTCGAAGTACGGCGCCACGCAGTACCAGAGCAAGTTCGTGCCGTGGGCGTGGCAGCAGGTGACCCGCGGCTCGGCGGTCCTGGCGATGCCCAGCGACTTCGGGCCGATGGCCTTCTACTACAACGCGCCGCTGCTCGCCAAGCACAAGATCAAGCCGCCGGCCACCTGGACGGATTTCGCCACCGCGGCCGTCAAGCTGCACAAGGCCGACCCCAAGGCCGTGCTGGCCAACTTCGGGCCGAGCGACCTGCAATGGCTGCTCGACCTCATGTCGCAGGCGGGGGCGTCCCCGTTCGGCTACGGCGGCGGCGACCAGGTGAAGATCAACTGGACCGGCCCGGCGCAGATGAAGTTCGCCGACTTCTGGCAGAACCTGATCAACCAGAAGGCGATCTCCACGGTGGCGCCGAACTCCACGCAGCCGCCCATCAACCGCGACCGCGGCATCACCGCCGCCGGTCTCGACTCGGCCTGGGCACCGTCGTACTTCGCGCCGCAGGCCAAGCGGACCATGGGCGACTGGCGGGCGGCCCCGCTGCCGCAGTGGACGCCCGGCGCCAACGTGCAGGCCGACTGGGGCGGCTCGACCTACCCGGTCTTCAAGCAGAGCAAGCACCCGGCCGAGGCGGCGCAGTTCGCCGAGTGGCTCACCGCGAGCGACGAGGCCTGGACGATCCTGAAGACGCCGCCGTCGTCGCTGTTCCCGACGTACAAGCCGCTGCTCGACTCGACCGAGTTCAAGAGCCTGACCTACCCGGTGTCGGGGTCGTCGAAGCCGAACGAGGTGTTCGTGGCCGCGGCCGACGGGCTCGCCCCGATCCAGTGGCCGCCGTTCATGGTGGCGGCGCTCACCCAGGCCAACACCACCTTCGGCCAGGTCGAGAACGGCAAGCAGACCCTGAGGCAGGCGTTCCAGGCCTTCCAGGGCCAGATGGTGAAATATGCCCAGCAACAGGGCTTCAAGGTGTCCACGAGCTGACGAGGGAGGGCTCTTCGTGAGTGACACCGCGGTACGGACGGCCCGGCGCGGCCGGGGCGGAGGCCCCGGCCGGAACCGGGACCGGTCCGCCGCGCGGGCCCACGCCACGCGAGCGGCGTGGGTCCGCCGCCGCGACCGCCGCGGCTTCGTGTTCGTCGTGCCGTTCCTGGGCGCCTTCGTCCTCTTCGTGCTCGTGCCGCTGGGGTACGCGATCTACTCCAGCGTGTACACCACCCGCATCATCGGCGGTACGGTCTTCGCCGGCGCCGACAACTACCGTCAGGTGCTCGGCTCTGGGCAGTTCTGGTCCGGCGTGGTGCGGGTGGTGGTGTTCGGCACGATCCAGATCTCGATCATGCTGGCCGTCGCGTTCTTCTTCGCCACCATCTTCGACCTCGGGTTGGTGAGGTTCGGCAGGACCTGGCGGGCGATCTTCTTCATGCCGTTCGCGGTGCCGATCGTCGTCGCCGCCCTGATGTGGGGCTTCATGCTGCAGCCGCAGTACGGGCCGGTCACCCGGCTCGCGGGGGCGGTGGGCTTCCAGGGGACGAACTTCCTGTCCGACCGGCTGATGCTCCCGTCCATCATCGTGATCGTGATCTGGGAGTGGACCGGCTACAACATGGTCATCCTCTACACGGCGCTCAAGTCCGTGCCGCGCGACATCGTCGAGGCGGCGCTGATCGAGGGCGCGCCCATCCGGAAGATCATCCTCAGGGTGAAGCTGCCGATGGTCCGGCCGGCGATCGTGATGCTGGTGTTTCTCAACGCGATCGGCGCTTCGCAGCTCTTCGTCGAACCGCTGATCCTGAACAATTACCAGTCCGGCGTGATCACGAACTACTACACACCGACGTACTTCATCTTCAACACCGCCATCGGCGGGTCGCAGTACAACATGGCCGCGGCCATGGCGGTGATCCTCGGGGTGGTGGTCGTGCTCATCTCGATCGCCGCCCTGCTCTTCCGCCGCTGGAAGGGAGAACTCGCATGACCGCCTCGACGGCACCCGCCGCCTCCGCCCGCCGGCCCGCCGGCGGCGCGGAGCGGTCGGAGGACGCGATCCCCGTCAGGCTGTACGGGCTGCGGCGCGGCACGGTGACCGCGCTCACGGCGCTGTGCGCGCTGTTCGCCGTCTTCATCCTGGTGCCGATCGCCTGGATCGTCATCAACTCGACGAAGACGCAGGCCAACCTCTTCCAGACGTTCGGCTTCTGGTTCGCCCGGCCGTTCGCGTTCTTCGAGAACTTCTCCCGGCTCTTCCAGAACGTCGGCGGCGACGGCACGTACATCAGGTGGTTCGGCAACACCGCGCTGTACGCGCTGCTCGGCGGGGGCGGCGCGACGGCGCTGTGCGCCCTGGCCGGGTACGGGTTCGCCCGGTACAGGTTCCGCGGCTCGCAGGCGCTGTTCTACCTGGTGATGGCGGCGCTGATGGTGCCGATCACCGCCATCACGTTCCCGCTGTTCCTCGTGTACACCAAGGTGCACCTGATCAACTCGATCTGGGGCATGATCCTGCCGAGCATGGTCAGCCCGGTCGGCATGTACCTGATGCGGACGTACGTCCAGCTGTCCGTGCCGCGCGAGCTCATCGACGCGGCGCGGCTCGACGGCGCGGGGGAGCTGCGGATCTTCTTCCGCATCGCCCTGCCGCTCATGGTGCCAGGGGTGATGACCGTGCTGCTGATCAGCGTGGTCGCGGTGTGGAACAACTACTTCCTGCCGTTGATCATTTTCAGCAAGAACGACCTTTTCCCGCTGACGGTCGGGATGGGGGTGTGGAGCTCGCAGGCGGCGGCGACCAGCGGCACCGACGTCCTCTACCCGATGATCGTCATCGGCGGCCTGGTCACCATCGTCCCGCTGATCCTGCTGTTCCTGCTGCTGCAGCGGTACTGGCGCGGCGGGCTGCTGCTCGGCAGCATCGCGAACTGACCCGTCCGGCGCGCAGCGCGCCGGACGGGAGAGGAGCCGCCCAGGCGGGGCCGAGCCACCGGGACCGAACACCGGGACCCCCTCGGCCCCGCCGGGCGCGGACCGGCTGTTGTCCTGCCGCAGACCCGGACATATCATCCGAGACTGCCTCGGGTCCGGGAGCTCCCACCTCCTTCCCCCGCACCGGTCCGGTCGAAGGAGGCTGCGCGGATGGCCCCCCCCCCCCCGTCCCGCCCGTCCCTGCCCGACCGAGGCCCCGACCGAGGCACCGGCCAAAAGCCCGATCATGGTGCCGGCGGTGGCCTGCCGCGCCGGCGGTTCCTCGCCGGCATCGGCGCATCCGCCGCGCTGCCCGCCGGGCTCGCTTCCGGGCTGACCTCAGGGACCAGGCGGGCGGCCGCCGACGTCGCGGCGGCGGGCGTCGCGCCGGCGACCGCCCGCCCGTCGCCGTTCCCCGCCATGCCGTCGGCGAGCACGACCACGAACGAGGACCGGCTGCAGATGCTGTGGCAGCTCGGCATGACCGAGCCGGCGCTGCCGCCGCGCGCCGAGGATCCCAACCGGCCGCCCAACGCCGTGCCGCAGGACCCCGCCAACCCGGAGGGCAACTGGACGGACCCGCTGGGGCATTTCGTCACCCGCGCGGCGTTCGGCCAGTGGATCACCTATGACGACTCGGCGGGGCTCGCGGGCGGCGCCGTGTCGCCCTTCGGGGACTACGGGCCGTTCTCCACCCCCCGGTACACCGACATCGAGCTGCTCAGGACGAACGACGGCGCGCCCGTCCGCACCCCGGAGGACTGGTGGACCAAGCGCCGCCCGGAGATCCTCCGCGACGTCCGGGACGCCCTGTACGGCCACATCCCGCATCCGTCCCGGTGGCCCGACATCAGCTGGGAGGTCGGGCCGGCCACCACCGGGGTCGCGGGCGGCGTCGCCTTCCAGGACCGTACGATCACCGGGACCATCGACACGTCCGGGTACCCGGCGGTGCGCGAGGCGCCCGTCATCCAGGGCACGCTGCGGACGCCGCAGGACATGGCCGGCCGGCCGGTGCCGGTGATCATCACCTTCGGTGCGGCGGCGAGCGCGTGGCAGTTCACCGCGCCGTTCGGGTACGGGACCTTCGGCTACAACGCGACGCTGCTGCAGCCCGACAGCGGCGGGGCCAACCTGTCCAGCTACCTCATCGGACTCGTCAACGAGGGCCGCTGGCGCCGGCCGCTGGACTGGGGCGCGCTCGCGGCGTGGAGCTGGGGGATCAGCCGGCTGATCGACTTCTTCGAGACCCATCCGGAGGTCGACGCGACGCGGATCGGCGTCCAGGGCCACTCCAGGTTCGGCAAGGCCACGCTCGTGGCCGCGGCCTACGACCAGCGGATCGGCGCGGCGTTCCCCAGCAGCGCGGGCGCGCTCGGCACCTCGTGGTCGCGCCGGGCCTGGGGGGAGACGCTGGAGCTGGTCAGCGGCGCGGACACCGAGTACCACTGGGTGGCCGGCAACATCATGCGCTACGGCGGGGAGCTGCACCCGGGGCGGTACTGGCCGCGCAAGGTGGAGAACCTGCCCGTCGACGCGCACTCCGTGGTGTCGCTCGTCGCCCCGCGCGTCGTCTTCATCAACGGCGGCACCGACGTCCCGCCCGGCTTCGGCGACGCGTGGACCGACCCGCGCGGGATGTACCTGTCGGGCGCCGTCGCCTCGCAGGTGTGGAACCACCTCGGCTGGCCGGGTCTGATCGTCCCGGACGGTACGCCCTTCACCTCGGGGCCCGGGGAGTCGATCGGCGGCACGCCCCCGATCGACGTCGCGTTCATCGACGGGACCGTCGGCTACCGGCGCCACCACGAGGGGCACACGCCGAACCCGGATTGGCCCAGCTTCATGGCGCTGGCCGCGCGGCATTTCGGCACCAGCCGGCCGGTGGTGACGCCAGGGCAACGGTTCGGCCTCGGGCACGCCAGGCGAGGGACGGTCGTCGGCACCGTCCGAGCCACCGATGCCGACGGCGACGCGCTGGGCAACTGGCAGATCACCGGAGGCACCGGCGCCGCCGCCTTCACGATCGACCGTGACACCGGCGCGGTGTCGCTGGCCGACCCCAGGGCGCTCGACCGCGGCCGGGCGGGCCGCGGCGGCCGCGGCTCCGTCACGCTCAGGGTGATCGTCGACGACCGCAGGCTCACCAGCATGGAGGAGACCGTCACCATCGACCTGCACCGGCGGTGATCCCCGCCTCGCGGTCAGACGTCGTTTCGGATCAGGTCCTTGAGTGTCAGACGTCCTTGAGGATGGCGGCGAGCAGAGCCGGCGTGCTGGTGGTCGGGGCCGCCTCGACACACAGGCGGTTCATCACCCGCATGTAGCCCTCGACGTCGTGCGCCTTGTCGAGGTACAGCGCGCTGCTGAGCTGCTCCAGATAGACAACGTCGGACAGGGCCGGCTCGGCGAACCGCAGGATGGTGAAGGCGCCACCGGCCGCGGCGTGGCCGCCCGCGGCGAACGGGATGATCTGCATCGTGACGTTGGGCAGCTCGGCCGCCTCGATCAGGTGCTCGAGCTGAGCGCGCATCGCCTTGGGGCCGCCCAGCGGCCGGCGCAGCGCCGCCTCGTCGACGACCGTCCACAGCCGCGGCGCGTTCGGCTCGAACAGGCAACGCTGCCTGGCCATCCGCAGGCTCACCCGCTGCTCGAGCTCCCTGTCGCGCGCCTCGGGGAAACCCAACTCGATGACGGCGCGGGCGTAGTCTTCGACCTGCAGCAGGCCCGGGACGAACTGCACCTCGTAGCTGCGGATCAGCGTGGCGGCCGCTTCGAGGCTGATGTAGACCTCGAACCAGTTCGGCAGCACATCGCTGTAGCGGTGCCACCAATCGGGCTTGTTGGCCTCGCGGGCCAGCGACGCCGTCGCGGTGAACTCGTCCTGGTCGGTGACGCCGTACAGCCGCAGCAGATCGGCGATGTCGCGCTCCTTGAAGCCGACCTTGCCCGACTCCAAGCGGCTTATCTTGGACGCGGACGCGCGGATCGCGCGGCCCGCCTCGGTCGACGAGACGCCCCGCGCCTCGCGCAGCGCACGCAGCCGCGCGCCCAGCAGGATCCGCAGGACGGTCGGCCCGCCGCCCGGATAGGGCAGGACGCCGTGGAACGACGAACCCCCCTCGGCTGGAACAGAGCCCATAAGTCTTCCTGGTCGCCTCACAACCCCCTCGGCTTTCGGTGAGTCTCCCACATTCGGCGGCGCACGGACACCCTCCTGCGCCCCGCGAATGCGGTTTCCCGGCACCTGGCTAATTGGTGGTCATGTGGCAATTCATGGTGATTGCCGAGTGCGGTCACCCGGCCACGATTTTGATTCGCCGCCCCGGCCGGCCACCGCGACCGGGGCGGCTCGCCGATGGGTTGACTCAGGTCGTCAACCGCCAGTGGGCGGCGCGTCCGATATCCGGCACGGCACGCTATCGTCTGGAACATGGACGAACACAAGGCCCGACGGGTCGTCGACGCCTTGCGCGACCGGGGCATCGACGGTCATCTGCTGCGCGCCGGCGTGGGGCAGTTCGGCGTCCGCGTCTCGCTGCCGGACGGGCGCGAGGCCGAGTGGGACACCGACGGCACAGCGGGCCTGGAGGCCCAAGTGATGCGCAACGGCATGCTGGTCGGGTTCGTTCCGGTGATCCAAGGGTCGGAGGACTTCGACGAGCAGCAGATCGTCGACGCCATCGCGCGTACCGACTACGACCAGCCCATCGCCCGCCAGCGCCGGGTCGCGCCGCCGCCGGCCAAGCCGCTGCCGCGCGAAGGCGGGGTCTTCCGCCGCTTCCTCGACGGCTTCCGGTACCGGTGAGACCGGCGGTGCTCCCGTACCGGTGAAACCGGGAACGCTCGCGGTACCGGCGATCTCGAATATCTCGTCGTTCCTGGGCGCCGGCCCCGCGGCCTGATCACTACGGCTCGTCCCCGTCGATGAGCCGCGGGAGCAACCCGAGCGCGCCGGCGCCCGCCGCGCC
>DASUWU010000137.1:0-2955 GCA_036378315.1 Streptosporangiaceae bacterium
TACGACGAAACAAACCGGCCGGATGTGAGAGCGGACGCGGCCAAGGGAGCCCCGGGTCAGTTGTCGGTCTGCGCCGGTTTGCCCTCCACCACCTCGATGGTCTCGACGACCGGCGCGGCGGGAGTCGCGCCGTTGGCGGTCGGCGCCGCCTTGCCGTTCATGTTGGACAGCAGGTTGCGGGCCAGGCCGAGGCCGGTGCCGCCGAGGGTGAGCGCCTTGGCCAGCATGTCGTCGAGCCCCTCGGCGCCGTTGAGCACGACCATGTTGTCGATGTTGCCGAAGACCTTGGCCCCCGCCTCGACGATCTCCGGCCACTTCTCGGCGAGCTGCTGGGCGATGACCGCCTCTTGGTTCTCGGCGAGCGCGGCGGCCCTGGCCTTGATGGCCTCGGCCTCGGCCAGGCCCTTCATGCGGATCGCGTCGCCGTCGGCCTCGCCGACGAGCCTGGTGGCCTCGGCCTGGCGCTCCGCCTTGAGCTTGATCTCCTGCGCGGCGGCCTCGGCGTGCGCGATGCGCTCGTCGCGCTCGGCCTGGGCGAGCTTCACCTGCTCGTACGCCCGGGCGTCGGCCGGCTTGCGGATCTCGGACTCCAGGCGGCGCTCGGTCTTGTCGGCCTCGAGCTCGGCGTTCTTGGTCTCCTTGAGGATGACCTGCTGGCGGGCCTCGGCGGCGGCCTGGTCGACCTGTCCCTGGTACTCCGCCTTCTTGATCTGCGTGTCCCGGATCTGGGCGGCGTTCTGCCGTTCCGCCGCCTGCTCGGCCTGGGTGGCCTCCTGGTTGCGGCCGGCCTCGGCGATGCGGGCGGCGGCAGCGACGGCGGCGGCGTCCGGCCGCCCCATGTTCTGGATGTATCCGCTGTCGTCCTCGATCTCCTGGATCTGCAGCGAGTCGACGACCAGGCCGAGCTTGCCCATCTCGGTGGAGGAGGAGGTACGGACCTCGTTCGTCAGGCCTTCCCGGTTGTGGATCAGATCTTCGACGGTGAGGTGCCCGATGATCGACCGCAGGTGGCCGGCGAACAGCTGGTGGGTCTTGTCGTCCATCAGCTTCTGCTGGTCGAGGAAGCGCCGCGCGGCGTTGGCGATCGACGCGAAGTCGTCGCCGACCTTGTAGATGACGACCCCGCGTACGTGCACCTTGATGCCCTGCCGGGTGACGCAGTTGACGTCGAGGTCGGACGCGCGGGTGTCGAGGGAGAGCCGCCGGCAGGTCTGGAACCCAGGAAGGACGCTCACCCCCTTGCCCGTCACGATCTTGAAGCCGAGGCTCTCGGCCGTGTCGCGGTTGTGCGCCTTCGCCCCGAGACCGGAGATGATCAACGCTTCGTTGGGCTCGGCGACGCGCCAGATCAGCTTGAAGATGATGATGAGCGCGACGATCGCGACCGCCACGATGATGACGAGCGCGGCGATGTTCGGCATGCCCCCTCCTTGCCTGTTATGAACTTGTAGGGCGTCAGATAGACGTTGGGGCGACATAAACGGTTCTGGGCGGGTGGTAGTCGATCACGACGACGATGGCCCCCACCGGGATCTCGTCATCCGGATCGACCGGGTACGCGTAGAACGCCTCGGCCCCGCCCCGAATCGAGATCATGACCTCGCCGACCAGGCCAGGCCCGACCTTGCCGGTGACTCGCCCCTGCCTGCCGACCACAGTCGTGCTCCCCGCTCAGCGCTCGGCGCGCTCTGGCCGCGCCTCGCGCTCGCTCACAAAATCTCCCCGTTCTGCTACCAAATGGCACCGTACCGCCGCTGATGACCGCGGCGATAGCGGGTCATGCCAGGTTCCGCTCCGCCTGCTCGTACGCCGTGCGCGCGATGCGCTCGGCCTCGGCCCGGGTGGCCGCGGGCCCGTACAGGGTGAGGGTGGCGACGTACCCGTGCGAGCGCAGCACGACGTACCACGTGGTGACCCGCGACGAGCCGCTCACCGTGGTGACGCCGACCGTGCGCGATCCCTCGCCGAGTCGGCCGCGGGCCGCCCCGATCACCTGGTGCGCCGAGGTCGTGCCGCCGATCCTGGAGTGGAACGCCACACAGCTCGCCGGCACCCGCGCGGTCACCAGCTTGCCGGCGAACCTGTCGGGGACCGCCAGCAGCGACTCCGTGGCGTACTGGCCGAGCCCCTTCTCGAACGTGGCGATCGCGGCCGGCGCGCCCTGCACCTCGGGCGACGCGGCGAACGTACGGGTGGCGGCGGCGCACTGCGGCTTGTCCAGCCTGACCTGGCGCTGCAGCTGGGTGAGGTTCTGGACGGCGCGCAGCGAGCCGTAATCCCCGGATTGGGGCTGGCCGACCTGGTGATAGCCGGCGATGGCCGGCAGCAGCGCCCGCTGGAGCCGGTCGGCGGAGTATCCGATGCCGGCGGGCACCCGCCCGCCCGATGGCTGGTCCGGCGGCCCGATGGCGGCACCGTCCGTACATCCCGCCGCCAGGGTGACCCCGATGGCCATCATCGCGACCGCCTTGCCCGCCATGGCGCGACCCTATCCCGCTGCCACGGCGCGGCGGGGCAAACGGGGGCAGGCCCGCGCCGGTGATTACAAATCGAACCTTCCGGCCTTCACGTCGCCGAGCAGCCGGCGGAAGGTGTGCGGGGACAATTCGATGCGCGGCCCGGCCGGGTTTTTGCTGTCACGGGCCGCCACGCTTCGAGTCCCGGGAACGCCGGCCAGCTCGACGCATGTCACCTGACCATTGTCGGAGTAACTGGATTTGCGCCATTTCATGAGGTCGACCACCTTTCGCTTATCGCCTTCTTCATCAAATCGATGGAATCCCGGCGAGAGAGGGCCTCAGCGCTGAATATAGCCCACTTGCGCCGCAGCCTGGCGAGGTCGGCCTGGCGCTCGACGATGCGTCCGGTGATCTCCGCATCCACCAAACCGACCTGTCCGCCGCCGTCGACCGTCCCCAGGAAGAACGGCGCGGCCAGCTTCCCGCGGGTGTCGGC
>DASUWU010000138.1:0-7133 GCA_036378315.1 Streptosporangiaceae bacterium
GCCCCCGGTACGCCGTCTTGTACCAAGACGCGTCGGGTGACGTGAAGCGGCCCGCGGCCCGCGGCGCATACCTGCCGTACCGTACCCGTGTCATCCATGTCGCGGTCGGTCCGAAGACGGACAGCCCGACGCCGACGCCCCAGGCACCGTAACCGGCGGGGCCCATGGTGGACGGCGGGACGACCTTGCCCACGAGCGCCTTCCGCATGTCGTCGAACACGCTGGCCCCGGCGCCGGTTCCGTCGGCGGGGAACGGTGGCCCGCCGTACCGGCGCTGGATCTTGTTCGCGGCGGCCGCCTCGACCGCGCGGAACTGGGCGATGGCCGCATCGACCTCGTACACCAGGTCGTTGTTGTACGCGACCTTGGCGGGATCGTCGGTCCAATGATCATCGCCCTGGACGCCGGCGACGAACGCCTGCGCATCGGCCCGCAGCATGCGCAGCCGATCGACGATCGGCTGTGCCTCGGCGACGAACTCCGAGAGCGCGGCGCTCACCGCGGAGACGTCGTGGCCGAGCGCGTCGGCGGCCGCCCCGACCGGGTTGATGCTGCCAACGAGTTCGGGCGCCTCGGGCGCGCGGTAGAAGGCGCCTAAGTCGCGGAAGGTCGAGGCGGCGTGGGCGCCGCGGCCGGCGATCGTGCCGGCCAGCGACGACAGCCGGGCGGCGGCGGCCTCGATCGCCGCCAGGTCGCCGGTGAACTGCGGAATCCTACCGGGCTCGATCATGACGAACACCGGCCCCTGAATGCTCGCGCCGCGCCGGCCACGAGTGCCTCCTCGATTGGTCCACCGCCGTTCCCCCCGAACCGGACGAACCGCCGAACCAGGCTACGAAACGCAGTTCTCTGATCACAAGGGATACACGCTACTTCGCGCTAGTTCGACCAATCCATAGCGGGCCGGCGGCCGGGTCGTGACCTTTCCTTGAGGCGACGACCGGGGAGGTGACCCGCGAGCAGCGGGAATCAGTCGCCGAGACCGGCGCCAGGACCGTCGGTGGGGCGGCCGATGAGGCGAGACAGCACGATCGAGGTCTTGGTGCGGGTGATGTTGGCCTCGGCGCGCAGCCGTTCCAGCGCCCGCTCGAGGTGCTGGATGTCGTGCGCCCGCAGGTGGACCAGGGCGCTGGCCTCGCCGGTGACGGTATAGGCGGCGACCACTTCCGGGTGCCTGCGCACGCTGGCGTGGATCTCTTCGGGCGACGTGGCACCGGTGCAGAAGATCTCGATGAATGCCTCGGTCGTCCAGCCGAGGGCCGCCGGGTCGACGACCGCCGCGTACCCGGTGATCACGCCGTCCTGGCGCAACCGGTCCACCCGCCGCTTGACGGCCGGCGCGGACAGCCCCACGCGGGACCCGACCTGCGCGTAGGAGGCCCGGGCGTCCTCCAGAAGGTGCGCAACGATCTGCCGGTCCAAGTCATCAAGACGCAACGTTCGGCTCCTTCAGAGCGCGTGGTCGGCGTTTGTTGTGAGCTCAGCGCGAACATACGCTTGATCGCGTCAGACCACCAATGTCCTCGGGACGTACGTCGGCAAAGGAGCCGGAGTTGACCGAGACCGAACGGCTGCAGGCGCTCTCCGCGGCGCACAGCGCGCACAACTACCATCCGCTGCCGGTGGTGATCGCCCACGCCGAGGGCGCGTGGGTGACCGACGTGGCCGGCAGGCGCTACCTCGACATGCTCGCCGCCTACTCGGCGATCAACTTCGGGCACCGCAACCCGCGGCTGGTCGCGGCGGCCAAGCGGCAGCTCGACCGGGTGACGCTGGTCAGCAGGGCCTTCGACCACGACCAGTTCGGGCCGATGTGCGCCGAGCTCGCCGAACTCGCCGGCAAGGACATGGTGCTGCCCATGAACAGCGGCGCTGAGGCGGTCGAGACGGCACTCAAGACCGCCCGGAAATGGGGGTACGAGGTCAAGGGCGTCCCCGACGGCCTGGCCACCATCGTCGCGTTCGAAGGCAACTTCCACGGCCGGACGACAACGATCGTCAGCTTCTCCACCGACCCGGACGCGCACGACTCCTACGGCCCGTACACGCCCGGGTTCCAGATCGTGCCGTACGGCGACACGGACGCGCTGCGGCAGGCGGTCGACGCGACCACGGTCGGCGTGCTGGTGGAGCCCATCCAGGGCGAGGCGGGCGTCAACGTGCCGCCGAGCGGGTTCCTCGCCGCGGTCCGCGAGATCTGCACCGAGACGAACGCGCTGATGATCGCCGATGAGATCCAGTCGGGTCTCGGGCGCACCGGGACGACGTTCGCCGTCGAGCACGAGAAGGTGGTCCCGGACATCTACGTCCTCGGCAAGGCGCTCGGCGGCGGCATCGTGCCGGTCTCCGCGGTGGTCGCCGACACCGACGTGCTCGGCGTCTTCCGGCCAGGCCAGCACGGCTCGACCTTCGGCGGCAACCCGCTGGCCTGCGCCGTCGCCCGGGAGGTCATCGCGATGTTGAAGACGGGCGAGTTCCAGGAGCGCTCCCGCACCCTCGGCGAGCACATGCACAAGCGGCTCGGCGGCCTCCCGCCGTCCACCGTCCGTGAGGTGCGCGGGCGCGGGCTGTGGGCAGGGGTCGAGCTGTACCAGCCGGCCCGGCCGGTCGGCGAGCGGCTCATGGAGCGGGGCGTACTGGTCAAGGAGACGCACGCGACCACGCTGCGGCTGGCACCGCCCCTGGTCATCACCCGCGAAGAGCTCGACTGGGCGCTCGACCAGCTCGAGGCGGTCCTCGCCCCCTGACCCTCACCCCCCTGACCCCCCGAACCTTGCCCGCCGAACCTTGCCCGCCGGCTCCCGGCCGGTCGCCGCCCTTTGCCATCGCCCGGTCGCCCCGTGCGCTCATGTGGGGATTTGCTGGACGATAGCCGGACCGCATATAGTCCAGATGGAATAGTCCGGAGCTTACTGTCAGGCTTACTCCAGGACTTATCTCCGGGACTTACTCCGGGACTTATCTCCAGGGGCTCACAGGGGGGACCGCGCATGGGGCAACCGCTCACGCCGCTCGCCCTCGCGGTGCTGCACCTCCTCTCGGAGGGGCCGATGCACCCGTACGAGATGTGGCAGCGCATCCGCGACTACGGTATCGACTACACGATCAAGGTGACCCGCGGCTCGCTGTACCACGCGGTGGAGCGGCTCGCCGACCGGGGCTTCATCGAGGCCGTCGAGACCAGCCGGGCCGGGCGGCGGCCGGAGCGCACCGTGTACGCCATCACCGAGGCGGGGCAGGACGAGGCGCTGGCGCAGCTGCGCGGCGCGATCGCCAGGCCCGTCGATGAGTACCCGGTGCTCGGCGCGGCGCTGACCCTCGCCCGCATGCTTCCGCCGGAAGAACTCGCCCAGCTGCTGCGCCGCCGCACGGTGGCCGTCGAGGCGCGCATCGCGGCGCACGACACGATCATCGACGGTCTCATCAAGCAGGGCGTCGACCGGATCGGCGTGATCGAGATCGAGTACTGCCAGGCGCTGCTGCGCGCGGAGCTCGACTGGCTCCGGGCCGCGGAGGAGGACATCGCCAGCGGCCGGCTCCAGTGGCAGAGGACAGGACAGGACATATGAGGAAATGGCACGGCAACCCCTGGGCGATCCTGCTGACGCTCTCCCTCGGGTTCTTCATGACGCTGCTCGACCTCACCATCGTCAACATCGCCATCCCGAACATGGTCGAGACACTGCACGCCTCGCTCGACGAGATCCTCTGGGTGGTCAACGGGTACGTCCTCGTGCTGGCGGTGCTGCTCATCACCACCGGCCGGCTCGGTGACCTGCACGGCCAGCGCAACATGTTCATCGCGGGCGTGGCGGTGTTCACCCTGGCCAGCCTGGCCTGCGGCGTCTCGCAGAACCCGGCGGAGCTGATCGCGGCCAGGGCAATCCAGGGCCTCGGCGCGGCCATGCTGATGCCGCAGACGATGGCGATCATCATCGGCACCTTCCCCAGCGACCGGCGCGGCGCCGCCCTCGGCGTCTGGGGCGCGGTGGCCGGCGTCGCCACGATCGTCGGGCCCACCCTGGGCGGCCTGCTGGTGACCGCCTTCGACTGGCGGTGGATCTTCTTCGTGAACCTGCCCATCGGCGTCTTGGTGCTGGTCATGGCGATGGTCCTGGTGCCGGACGCGCGCATGGAGCGCCCGCACAGGCTGGACCTCGGCGGCGTGGCCCTCGCCACCGCCGCCCTCTTCTGCCTCACCTTCGCGCTCACCGAGGGGCAGCGGTACGACTGGAACGCCGCGATCTGGGGCCTGGTCGCCGCCGCGGCCGTGCTATTCGCGGTCTTCCTCGTGCACCAGCGCGGCCGCCAGGACGGCGAGCCGCTCGTGCCGTTCGCGCTGTTCCGCGACCGCAACTTCACGATCTTGACGTTCGTCGGGGCGACGGTGTCGGTCGGCATGATCGGCTTGTTCCTGCCGGTGACGATCTACCTGCAGAGCGTGCTCGGCTACACCTCGCTCAAGGCGGGCATGGTGCTCGCGGTGACCTCCGTGGTGTCGATGTTCCTCGCCCCGGCGGCCGGACGGCTGTCCGACCGGTTCAGCGGCAAGTACATCCTGATGTCCGGGCTCGTCCTGTACGCCGCCGGCACCCTGTGGCTGCTGGCCGTGGCCGGGGTGGACACCGACTGGCCGACGTTCCTCCCCGCGCTGATCGTGTCCGGCCTCGGCGTGGGCTGCGTGTTCGCGCCGATGACCACCGAGGCCGTGCGGAACGTCGCGCCGCGCCTCGCCGGGGCGGCCGCCGGCGTCAACAACACGGTGCGGCAGGTCGGATCGGTCGTAGGCGCCGCCGCCGTCGGCGCCGTGCTGCAGCACCAGCTGGCGAGCGCGCTGAACGACGAGGCCGCCAAGCGGGCCGGCGAGATCCCCGCCGCCTACCGCGGGCAGGTCATCGCCGGCTTCAAGGACGCGGCCAAGGGCGGCCTGCAGGTCGGCGGCGCCCGGCCGCGACTGCCCGCCGGCATCCCCGAGCAGGCCGCCGGCACCGTACAGCGCGTCGCCGCGGAGATCTTCCAGCACGGCTACGTCACGGCGATGAGGCCGACCGTCGCGGTGCCGATCGCCGTCGTCCTCATCGGCGCCGCCACGTGCTTCGGCGTCCGCCGCCACACCCGCACATCCGAATCGGCGCGGGAGACGGTCGAGGCCGGCGCCCGCGAATGACCCCACGGGCTCGGATCTGGGCCCGTCCCCCCGTCGGGACGTGCCCGGCCGCGGCCGGGCGTCAGCGTTGTGGGTCGTTCGGAAGGATCCAGCCGCGGACGCTCGGGGTGCGGGCGATGGCGGTGAGGGCCGCGACGGTGCCGCCGAGGAGGTAGATGTAGCCGGCCGCCGAGCCGCTGATCACCAGGTCGCCCTCTGGACGCCGGCTGGACATGAAGATCACGACGACCAGCCAGCCGACCGTGGGAGCCACCGCGCCCAGCCTGGTCCCCATGGCCCACCCGGACAGCCGGAAGCCGATCAGGTTCAGCGCGGCGAACACTATCGCGAGCAGCGGGACGGGCCCGGCATCGATGCCCTGGTAGAAGGATCCGGCCACGCCCAGCATCGCGCCCCCCACGGCCAGCGCGCCGTAGGCCCCGCCGGTGACGAAGGCCTCCCCGTGCGTCTGCGGCACGCCGCCCTGGGCCCCGGCGGCCGGGCCGGATGGGCTCGGGTCCGGCGCGCTCGGGTCCGGCGGGGTCGGGTCCGGCGCGCTCGGGTCTGGCGGGGTCGGGTCTGGCGGGCTTGGCAGGTCGGGGCCGTCGGGCCGGGCCGGGACGTCGCCCCGAACTTCCTCGTTCACGAGCCGTCAGGCTATCCGACGCCGGCGAAGAGATCGGTCTCTCTGCCGCCCGCGATCGGCATGGGGGACTCGCCGGCCAGCAGCGTGTAGTACTCCGTCCCCATGACCCGCTGCCCGATGTTGTTGGACAGCGCGAAGTACGGGCCGTCCGTGGCGATCTGGGTGCGGTGCGCGCGCAGCG
Source organism: Streptosporangiaceae bacterium (assembly GCA_036378315.1). Lineage (GTDB taxonomy): Bacteria > Actinomycetota > Actinomycetes > Streptosporangiales > Streptosporangiaceae > CALAED01. The sequence goes on from DASUWU010000138.1 coordinate 5,974, forward strand.
CGGCGAGCTTGGCGTCGAGCTGGCGGGAGCCGTCGATCACCGTGGTGACGTCGGCGTCCTGCACCCCGTACCCGATGTCCTCGACCCTGTCGACGCCCACGAACGGGCCGTCCGGGACCTGGATCGCCCGCTCGAGCACCGACAGCGGCACCGCCGTCGCGTAGAACTTCGCCACCTGCCACGGCTCGCCCTCGCCGTAGGAAGGATCGGCGGCCCGCTCGAACGCCCGCAACGCCACCCGGTGCGCCTGGATGTGGTCGGGATGACCGTAGAACCCGTTCGCGTCGTAGGTGACCATCACCTGCGGCCGCACCTCGCGCACGATCGCGACCAGCTCCCGCGCGGCCTCGTCGACATCGGCCTGCCAGAAGCACCGCGGATCGTCGTTCGACGGGGAGCCCATCATCCCCGAGTCGCGCCACCGCCCGGGACCGCCGAGGAAACGATGATCACGGACGCCGAGCGCCCGGCAGGCGGCCTCCAGCTCCCCTATGCGGTACTCGCCGAGCCGGTCCTCCTTGTCGGCGGCGAGGTAACGCAGCTCGTCCGGGATGATCTCGCCCAGCTCGCCGAGCGTAGAGGTCACCAGGCAGACCTCCGCGCCCTCGGCGGCGTATTTGGCCATGGTGGCCCCGGTCTCGATCGTCTCGTCGTCCGGATGGGCGTGGACGAACAGGAGTCGCCTCATGCGACCGACGATACGTCAGGACCCGGCGGGCGCCGGAGCCGACGACGTGGCCGGTGGTGCGGATGAGGACGACGACGTCGAGGGCGGCGCGGATGTCGTCGTGGGCGGTGCGCTGGTGGTGGTGGCCGGCGGCGGCGGGGCTGTGGTCGTCGCCCGCGGCGGCGGGGCCGTCGTGGTCGGCACCCGTGACGGGGCGGGCGGCGGCTGGGAGATGACGCTCGTCTCGGGCGTCGAGGTCACCACGGGCGCCCTGTTGGGCGGGTGCGGCGTCCCGGTGTCCCTGTTCGTCAGAAGCACGACGCCCAGCGCGGCCAGCCCGGCGAGCAGCAGCGCGCCGGCGGCGGCCAGCACGGCCGTCCGCCGGCCGCCCCTGGACGGTGCGGCGGCGGGCGGCGCCGCGGTGCGGCCGGCGGCGGGCAGCGGCGCCGTATCGGCCGTCCCGCCGGCGCCCGTCGCGGCGGCCCCCGCGGCC
>DASUWU010000139.1:0-31556 GCA_036378315.1 Streptosporangiaceae bacterium
AACGAGTACCACGATGAAGGGCATAATGGCATGCAAGCTCGCACTCTAGGGAAGATCGCGGTCTTTTGCTTCGGCGCCGCCCTGCCCGTTATGGCGGCTGGCCAGGCACACGCCGCCCAGACCACACAGTCAATATCGGCCGCCACGACCGCTCACGCGGTCCAGGCCGCGGATCCAGTAGGGCCGTTCTCCGACGGCTGCCGCGACTTCTGCGGAGGCTATTACAGAACTCCCCGGTTCTGCGGAGACTACTTCAGAACCCCCCGCTTCTGCGGAGGCCGCTTCCGTGGCGGTGAATTCCGCGATGGACGCTTCAGGTGGTGCCCTGGCGGCCACGAAATCCTCGGCGGCGCCGGCATCGGCGTCGGCATCGGCGACGTCGGCGTCCATGTCGGCGGGCTCCTCTCCGCCCGGCCCCACGGCTGCTGCTAGACCTGGACGTTCGAGACCAGGACCCTGATATGGGCAAGCGGCCCCTTCCTACGTGGAAGGGGCCGTTTCGCGTATGGAGCCGCCTGTCGGAATCGAACCGACGACCTGTTCATTACGAGTGAACCGCTCTGCCGACTGAGCTAAGGCGGCGAGCCGCCCCACGGGACGGCGCGGCAAGCAGTTTACCGGGTCCGGGCGGTGGTCCGCTCGCGCCGTCCCGTTCGCGGCGCCGCCTCAGTGGCAGAGGATGCCGTCCTTCGGGGGGATGCCGTCGATCAGGTAGCGGTCGACGTACGCGCCGATGCAGCGGTTGCCGGTGAGGTAGGCGGTGTGGCCGTCGCCGTCCAGGCTGAGGAGGACGCCGGACCGCAGCTCGGACGCGAGGCCCTTGGCCCACTCGTACGGCGTCGCCGGGTCGCGGGTGGTGCCGACGACGAGGATCGGCTTGGCGCCGGGGGCGGTCAGCGAGCGCGGCTGCTCGGTGGCCCGCGTCGGCCAGTAGGCGCAGGGGAGGCTGCCCCACACGATGAACGAGCCGAAGCGCGGCGCGGCCTTCTTGGCCGCCGAGGCGTCCTTCTCGAACGTCTGGAGGCTGGTCGGGAAGGGCTTGTCGACGCAGTTGACGGCCATGTTGGACTCCATCAGGTTGGAGTACGAGCCGTCCTCCTTGCGCTCGGTGAGCAGGTCGGCGAGCTTCAGCAGCAGGGTGCCGTCGTTCGCGTCCACGGCCCGGCTCAGCGCGAGGCGCAGGGTGGGCCAGGCCTCCTTCTGGTAGAGGGCGGCGGCGATGCCGGTCGCCACCATCGGCTCGTTGATCACACGGCCGTCCCCCACGCCGTTGGAGAGCGGTGTCTTGTCGGTGCGGGTCAGCAGCGCCGAGATCTTGTTCAGCACGGCGTCGGTGTCGCCGCCGAGCGAGCAGTTGCCGGATCGTACGCAGTCGTCGGCGAAGGCGCGCAGCGCACGCTCGAAGCCCTTGGCCTGCTCGAGGTTGATCTGTTCGGCGGAGAGCTTGGGATCGATCGCGCCGTCGAGGACGAGCGCCCTGACGTTCTTGGGGAACAGGTTGGCGTAGACGGCGCCCAGGTAGGTGCCGTACGAGGCGCCGAAGTAGGTGAGCTGCCGGTCGCCGAGCGCGGCGCGAAGCACGTCCATGTCGCGGGCCGCGTTGGTCGTGCCGACGTACGGGAGCAGCCGCGCCGACTTGCTCTCGCAGCCGCCGGCGAACTGCTTGCCCTCGGCGACGAGGGCGTTGACCTCGCTCGGGTTGTCCGGCGAGGAGTCGGTGGCGATGTAGCGGTCGAGTTGCCTGCCGCTCAGGCAGCGTACGGGATCGCTGGCGCCGACCCCGCGCGGATCGAATCCGACGAGGTCGAACCGCGCGCGCAGGGCGGCGGAGAACGAGGTCGCGTTGTCCCGCACGAACTCGACCCCGGACCCGCCGGGGCCGCCGGGGTTGGTGACGAGCGAGCCGATCCGGTGGGCCCTGTCCTTGGCCGGCAGCCGGATCAAGGAGAGCTTGAGGTCGCCGCCGGAGCCCGAGTGGGCATAGTTGAGCGGCACCTTGACGGTCGCGCACTGGAAGCTGCCCTGGCAGCTGGTCCAGTCGGGCTTCTGCCCGTAGTAGGAGGCGAGGCCCGGCGGCGCTCCGGGGGGCGGCGGCAGGCTCTGCTTCGCCTTGGTCGTGCCCGCACAGGCGGACGTCGTTCCGATGCCGACGGTAACCGCGGCGGCCATCACGGCCACCGTGTGCAGTGCCCTCACGCGTCCTCGCCTCGTCATCGGCCCAGGCCATCCGCAACCAGGGTGACCCGCTGTGATCCCCTTACTCGTACCCGCGACACCGTACATCCAGCCGTGTCAGCCCGGTGTGATGTCGGCGACGCCGGACGACGTCGGGACACCGATGAGGCGGGGTTCAATGCCGGGTAAGAGTTGGATGAGAAGACGCCCGTACGGTGCGCCGCGCATGTCACATAACGACAAAGCCCAGGTACGGTGCGGATATGGACAGCATGGACGGCCATGCCGCCTCCTCGCCGCGCGCCCGCGTCCTGATCGTGGACGACGAGCCCGCCGTCCGCGAGTCGCTGACCAGCAGCCTCGTTTTCGAGGGGTACGAGGTCGTCGCGGCGAGCGACGGGCTCGAGGCGCTCGACCGGGCCAAAGACCACAGGCCAGATCTGATCGTCCTCGACGTGCTCATGCCGCGCCTCGACGGGCTGACGGCCTGCCGGCGGCTGCGCTCGGCCGGCGACATGACGCCCGTGCTCATGCTGACCGCCCGCGACATGGTCGGCGACCGGGTGACCGGATTGGACGCGGGAGCTGACGACTACCTGGTCAAACCGTTCGAGCTGGACGAGCTACTGGCCCGGATCAGGGCGCTGCTGCGCCGCAGCACGCTGACCGCGGCCGCCGGGTCCGCTGCCGCCGGGACGCAGCCCGACGAGGGCATCCTGGTCTTCGATGATCTGCGGATGAACACGCTCACCCGCGAGGTCACCCGGGCCGGGCGAGCGCTGGAGCTGACCCGGACCGAATACATGCTGCTTGAGATGTTCCTGGCCCACCCGCGGCAGGTGCTGACGAGGGAGCAGATCCTCGAGACGGTGTGGGGCTTCGACTTCGAGCCCGCGTCGAACTCGCTCGACGTGTACGTGATGTACCTGCGGCGCAAGACGGAGATCGACGGCCTGCCGAGGCTCATCCACACCGTACGGGGAGTCGGTTTCACCCTGCGGTCGGCGGGGCCGTCGTGATCTGGCGCCGCCGACCCGCCGAGATCCCCGGCGAGGCTTCCGCCGAGATCTCCGATGAGGCCAAGGGGGCGCTGGCCAGGCGGCTGACGCTGCGCGCCAGGCTGGCCCTGCTGACGGCGGCCGCCGTGGCCGTCGCCGTGGCCTGCTGCGCTGCGGCGAGCTGGTACCTGGCCAGGGACCAGCTGTACGGACAGCTCGACCGGTCCCTCAGCGCGCCCACCATGCCGCCGCCCGACCGGGACGAGCACGAGTCGCGGTACCGGTACGACAGCGACCTGGTCGAGCATGCGCTGGCGAACTGCCGGTCCGCGCCGGCCGAGGGCGATTCCGACGGCTCGCTTCGATACACGACCCAGGTGGTCACCCGGGGCGGGGTCGCGTGTCCGGTGCCGGGCTCGGCCGCGCTCATCGTCACGGACGACGACATCGCGGTGGCCGACGGCGGCCGGCCCCACGTGTACCGGGACGGCACGACCACCGACGGCACGTCCATGCGGATCTTCACCCGCCGGGACGACGACCGCCCGGGGGTGGCGATCTCGACGGCGGCCCCGCTCTCCGAGACCGAACGGACGCTCCAGAACCTGGCGCTGCTGCTGGTGATCGTCGCGGCGGTCGGCGTGGTCGGCGCGGCGACGGCCGGCCTGCTCATCGCCCGGGCCGCGCTCCGCCCCGTCGACCGGCTCACCGACGCCGCCGAGCACATCGCCAGGACCGAGGACCTCGACACCCAGATTCCGGAGGGCGGCAAGGACGAGATCGCCCGGTTGAGCCGCGCGTTCAACACGATGACCGGCGCGCTGAGCGCCTCGCGCAACCGGCAGCGGATGCTCATCGCCGACGCCGGGCACGAGCTGCGCACTCCGCTCACCAGCCTGCGCACCAACATCGACCTGCTGCTGCGCAGCGAGATTCTCGGCCGCGATCTGCCGACCGAAACCCGGCACAACCTGCTGGCCAGCGTCAAAGCGCAGCTGCGCGAGCTGTCCAGCCTGGTCGGTGACCTGCTGGAACTGGCCAGGCACACCCCGGCCGAGCCGTCCACCGAGATCGTCCCGCTGCACGAAGTCGTCGCCAACGCGGTCGAACGGGCCCGGCTGCGCGGCCCCGGCCTGCGGATCGACGCCGAGACCGAGCCCTGGTACGTCCACGGCGACGCGGGCTCGCTGGAAAGGGCCGTGATGAACCTGCTGGACAACGCGGTCAAGTTCAGCCCGCCAGGCGGCTCCGTCGAGGTACGGCTGCGCGCGGGAGGCCGGCACGGCGAGCTGACCGTACGGGATCACGGCCCAGGCATCGCCGGCGAAGACCTCCCGTACGTCTTCGAGCGGTTCTGGCGGTCGCCGTCCGCGCGCAGCCTGCCGGGCGCCGGGCTCGGGCTGTCCATCGTCGCGCTGGTGGTGCGGGAGAGCGGCGGCGAGGTGGCCCTGGAAGCCGCCCCTGACGGCGGCACGTTGGCGAAGGCACGTTTCCCCGGCAGTCCTTCGGAGCCTCGGCACGGCGGACGCCCGCCGATCGCGGCCTCGCCGGAGCGCGCCGCGCTGCCCGAGCGCCCCGGCTCCCCGTCCGGCTCCCCCCCGTACGGCTGACCCCGTCCGGCTGACCCGGTCCGGCTGACCCCGTCCGGCGTGCCGGCGCCGGCGTTTCTCATCTTCGATTAATGGTCGGATCACGACGCTCCAAGAGAGGTGACCGATCGTGGTCCCATGAGCCGACAGATCACCGAGTCGGGCCCGGCCGGCGGACCGCGGCGCGGCGCGACGATCAGCGGCTCGTCGAGGGGCGCGTACGGCGGCTACCCGAATTCGACCGGGTGGACGACCGGGCAGCCGCGTCGGCGTCCTCCGGACCGCGCTGGCCGACCTGCGTTGCATGGTCCGGGTCGGCCAGCGCATGCGCACGACGGTGGCGACGGCCTGGGCGCGGTGCCGCTGTGGCGGTGGCCGCGGCCACGGGCCACGGCGACGCGGCCGGGGCGGTCGCGGTCACCGCTTTCTGGTCGTACACCCTGCTCGACCGCACTCCCGGCCGGCACACCGCGGCCTCGTCCACGTGTGCTGAACGCCGGGGCCTGGGCGCCGCGGCGGCGCTGCCGGTGACCGACGCGTCCGGGGCGGGACGTCGGTCCTGGCGGCCGCCGCCGCGGTCACGGGGTTGGTAGCCCGTTCCCGCCGGTCATCGGCTCGATTCGTCGCTGATCGGCCCTTCATTGCGTCACCATGAATTCCGGGTCGATGAATTATGGCCGGTAGACTCCGGAAAGTCGGGATTCACTGCGGTTCCCGCCGTTATTCGCGGTAACACACCGCTCGAGCGCGAACGCCGACGAGGCCACTTCCATCTAAGCGAGGGCGGCAACCTGCCGCCACCTCGACCGATTCACCCGACTATCGGAGCAATGCCCAGCCCAAGAAATGTATCGATGTATTGCCGATCGAACGCGTGTCCGATAGAATTATCGACAGGAGCCCCGCTTCGTGCCGTGCCGATTGAGTGGGCCTTCCGGTGCATTTTCTCTCTTGGGAGGTGTTGGCGTGCCTTTTCCGGCGTCACCTTCTTCTCCGCCGTCATGCGCGGCGGAGGCGCTGGCGATGGCCGAGGCCGCATACGACTATCTGAACGGCGCGGATCTGCCCGCCCTACCGGTGGCCGAACAGGCGGAATGCCTGAAGGCGTGGGCTCGGGTCGAGGCCAGGCGGGCGGCGGCCGAGGCGGGATTGGTCGCCGCCTTCCGGGCGTCCGGCGGCCCCGAGGCGGACGGGCAAAAGTCGATGGCGGCGTGGCTGACACGGTTCGGCCGCTGCACCAAACCGGCTGCTCGTGGCATGGTGGCCGCCGCCTTCCGGGTGCGCGAGCATCGGCAGATCGAGCAGGCGCTGGCCGATGCCGCGATCTCCCCTTCGTACGGGCGGTGGATCGGCGACGCCGTCGACCGCTTCGACGCGGCCGACCGCGAAGCGGTGGAAGAGATCCTGGTGCGGGCGGCGGTATCCGGAGCGATGGTCGACGATCTCGAAAAGGTCGCGGCCGCGGCGCTGCGGCGGCTGGCGCCCGGCGGAATCGAGCGAGCCGAGGCGGCAGCGCATACCGATCGCAACCTGACGCTGTCGAAGACCATCGGCGGGGTGGGCCGACTCAACGCGGACCTGGACGCCGAGGCCACCGCGCTGACCGAGGCCGTCATCGGTGCCCTCTCTGTCAAGGCCGGGCCCGAGGACGACCGCACCGCGGGGCAACGCCGCCACGACGCGCTCGCCGAGGGGCTGCGTCGGCTCCTCGCCTCCGACCTGCTGCCCGAACGCGGCAGCGCCAAGCCCCACCTGAAAATCGACATGGACCTGGCCACGCTGCGCAACCTGCCCGGCGCGAAGCGGGCCGAGGATGCCTGGGTCGCCCAGCGGTCCGCGGAATTGGCCGCCCGCCGCCTCGCCGGTGCCACCACCCACGACCTCCTTGCCGCTGCCCCGTCCGGCCGGCAGCCCGGAGGGGGCACTGGCCTGGAGCCCTGCCCACGAGCCGAGTTGGCGGGCGGCTCGGTCTGGCCCGCTCCGGCCCGTGCGGTCCACGGCCCCCGCTGCGGAACCGCCGGCGATCAGCCCGCGCTGCCCGGCCTGGATGCCGGCGCTTCCCTTACCGGGGCCGGCCCCATCAGCGGCGCCCTCGCCGCAGCCCTGGGCTGCGACAGCGTCCTCACCCCCACCGTCGTAGGTGCCGTCGACCGCGACGCGCTCGCCGAGATGACCGACACCTGGCTCCACGCCCGCGGCCTGCGCACCCGCGACCTCCACACCCGCACCCGCGACCTCCACACCCATGGCCGCGCCGTCCCGGAAGGCGGTTGCCTCGCGGGTGACGACGGCGAGGATGGTGAATGCCGGCCCGACACGTCGGCGGACGCCTACCTGCGGCTGCAGCAAACGATGCTGCGGTGGGCGATCGAGGCGCTGTCCGGGCCCGGCGGCCTGGCCTCCTACCTGCGCACCCAGGTGCTGGACGGACCCCTCAACGCCCCCAGCATCGTCCTGGACGTCGGCGCCGACACCCGCACCATCCCCGCACCACTCGAACGCGCCATCCGACGACGAGACCGGCGATGCCGATTCCCCGGCTGCGACCACCCGGCCGAGCTCAGCCAGGTCCACCACGTCATCCCGGTGTCCGAAGGCGGCCCCACCCAGCTGTGGAACCTGCTGAGCCTCTGCCCGTTCCACCACCTGATCGCGGTGCACAGCTGGGGCTGGACGCTGCGACTCAACCCCGACGGCACCACCACCGCCACCGGACCCGACGGACGTACCCTCCACGAAACCGACCCACCCGGCGACCCGCCACTCCGCGCCGCCTGAGCGGGCGGGCCGAGGACCACGTGAAGACACCGCCGTCGGCTCCGGCGCCTACGCTCACAGGGATGTGGCTCGACCTGATCACCATCATCGTGGACGACTACGACCAGGCCATCGAGTTCTTCACCGGTCGGCTGGGGTTCCAGCTGGCCGAAGACTCGCCGGCGCTGACCAACGACGGCCGGCCCAAACGGTGGGTTGTCGTCCGTCCACCCGGCGCGCGGACCGGCATTCTGCTGGCCCGCGCGGACGGCCCGCGCCAGGCCGCGGCAACCGGCAACCAGGTCGCCGGCCGCGTCGGCTTCTTCCTGCGGGTGGACGACTTCGAAGCCGCCTACGAGCGCATGACGACCGCGGGCGTCGAGTTCGTCACCACGCCTCGCGCGGAACCGTACGGGCGGGTCGCGGTATTCCTCGACATCGCCGGCAACCGATGGGACCTGCTCGGCCCCCCGCCTGAGCGATCGGGCCGGTGACGCCGGCCGGCACCGGTCGGCGCCCGAACGGAGTCGGATCTCAGTTGTGCCACGGATTGGACCCCGGCATCCCGCATCTCTAGCTCTTTGCCCAGCGTGTGGCTAGCGTGTCGCCAGGTCGTACGGGGGTCACGAGGACCATTCATCGGTTTCCTCCACGGAGGCGTGAATGCGACGCATGAATCCCCGGATGGCCGCGCTGGTCGCCGCCGCGGCTTTGACGACGGGGGCGATGGCCTGGGGAGCGCAGACCGCGACGGCAGCCCCGGACGGACGGCACACGCTGGCCGGCAGCGTCCCGTCCTGGGCGAAGGCGGCGAGCAAGGTCGGCGAGGCCGACGGCGCCGCCAACGTCGGGTTCCGGGTCTATCTGGGCTGGCGCGACCAGGCTGGGGCCGAGTCGCTGGCCACCGCGGTGTCCACCCCCGGCTCGGGCTCGTACGGCGGGTTCCTGACCGCCGCGCAGTTCCGCGCCCGGTTCGCACCGTCCCAGTCCGACGTGAGCGCCGTGCAGCAGTGGCTGCGCAAGTCCGGCTTCGACGTCACCGTCACTCCGGGCAACAACCGCTACGTCCAGGCCGAGGGCACCGTCGACCAGGCGGCCGCGGCGTTCGGCGCCAAATTCGGGATGTACAAGGTCGAGGGCAGGACGCTGCGCGCGCCGGAATCCGAGCTGTCGGTGCCGGCCGCCCTGCCTTCCTCGGTCACCGCGGTTGTCGGGCTCGACCAGTCCACCGCGCTGCTCAAGCCGTACGCACCGTACGCGCCCAAGCCGGCGGCGCCGCCCGCCCCGGCCTTCGTGAACGCGCCACCCTGCTCGGCGTACTGGAACGAGAAGAACACCGCCACCACGAAGACGCCGGACGGCACCCAGGTCCCCGGCTCGTACCCGTGGGCGCCCTGCGGCTACACCCCGGCGCAGCTCCGCGGCGCCTACGGCGTCGCCGGCGCGGTCGCGAGCGGCAACGACGGCACCGGCCAGACGGTGGCGATCATCGACGCCTACGCGTCACCGACGATCTTGCAGGACGTCAACACCTACGCGGACCGGCACGGCCTGCCGCGGCTGACCGGTTCGACGTTCACCGAGGTCACCCCGCCCGGCGCGTACAACAGGCCGGAGAACAACGCACAGGACCCGCAGGGCTGGTACGGCGAGGAGACGCTCGACGTCGAGGCCGTCCACGGCGTCGCGCCCGGCGCGAAGATCGTCTACGTCGGCGCGCCGAACAACTACCAGGACCTCGACGCCGCGATGAACCACGTCGTGGACCAGCACCTCGCCTCGATCGTCACCAACTCCTACGGCTTCTCGACCGAGTTGCTGCCGCCCGGGTACGTCAAGCCCTTCAACGACACCCTGATCGAGGCCGCGGCCACCGGGATCGGTGTCTACTTCTCCTCCGGCGACAACGGTGACGAGACCGACGGCGACCCGGCGAACTTCGGCCGCGCCACGCCTGACTGGCCGGCGGCGAGCCCGTGGGTGACCGCCGTCGGCGGCACCTCGCTGGCGGTCGGCGCGGACGACGGGCGGCTGTTCGAGACCGGCTGGGTGACCGGCCGCTCCATGCTGGCGGGCGGCACCTTCACCCCGCCGCCGCCCGGCTCGTTCCTGTACGCCTCCGGCGGCGGCACGAGCCGCCTGTTCGCCCAGCCCGCCTACCAGGCGGGCGTGGTGCCGGACGCCATCGCGACCGCGAACGGGGCCCGGGCGGCCAGGATGCGGGTGGTGCCGGACGTGGCCGCCGTCGGCGACCCGAACACCGGCTACCTCATCGGTCAGACGCAGACGTTCCCCGACGGCACGGCCAGGTACAGCGAGTACCGGCTCGGCGGCACCAGCCTGGCCTCGCCGGTGTACGCCGGCCTCGTCGCGCTGGCGCAGCAGAAGGCGGGCCGGACGTTCGGCTTCGCCAACCCGCTGTTCTACGCGCGGGCCGGCACGGCCGCGTTCCACGACATCCAGCGGCCGGCGGCCGCCCTGGCGGTGGCGCGCGACGACTACGTCAACGGCGTGGACGCCGGCGCCGGCTACGCGGTGAGCCTGCGGTCGCTGGACGTCGACTCCCTGCTCACCATCCATGTGCGGAACGGCTACGACGACGTGACCGGCATCGGCACGCCGAACGGCGACTCCTGGCTCACCGCCCTGTCCCGCTGACCGCAGATCCCGCCCGCGGCATCGCTCCTCAACAATGCCGCGGGCGGGCTGTGCCGAGTCGGGCACCGCCGAGAGATGAGCACCCGGCAGTCCAGCTGCCTCGCCGTCGACTCCGGAGACCCGTGAATAACCGGGCATCACAAATATCCATGACTGGGATCAGATGTCGTCGCTGTAAATGACTGAACGTTTCGGACAGGATTGCAGGATTCGCCGAGCGTTCGCGTCGTCGGGGCGGTCCGTAATGAGCTTGACGGGTGCTGTCCAGGTCGCGAACCTTACGGAGAGCCGCTTTCCCAGCTTGGTCGAGTCGGCCACGACGACCGTGGCGGGCGCGAGCCGAAGGAAGGTCTTCTTCACCCAGAGACCGTTTTCGTTCGGAAGATAGAAGCCGTCCGGCAGTACACCGTTGGCACCGAGGATGGCCAGGTCGAGTGGCCAGGGGCATTGCTCGGTGCTGGGCGGGTCCATCGTCCAGCACGAGGGGTGCAGCGGCCCGGCCATGGCCCACACGCTCAGATCGCCGGCGCGGATGGCCTCTCTGCACTCCAGCATGCCGAGCATTTCGGAGCAGATCTGTAGGGACGAGGTTGTCACGCGCAGTTGAAAAAGTGTCTTAGCCGCGATACGGGAGGCGAGGACGCGGGCCACTTCGAGGGTCGTGCTACCGCCGTCGACGGCGATGGACATGCCCGGCCGCACGTAGGCCGCGGCGGCGACGGCGATTTGCCGCTTGTGTTCGACTGCCAGATTTTGTTTGAAATGGAGGTCGTCGCTGTCGAGAAAGAAGCCCTGCCGGTTGCGCACCAGTGGCGGCAGCTCGCCGAGCCGCCTTACCCTCTCGACGTCTCGCAGGATATCCTCGGGTCCACAATCACTTAATTTCCCCGAAAAGCGTTCACGCAAACGGCCGGCCAATTGCAGAGGATCCATGGGCCTGTCGGGGTCGGATCTGTTCCACAGAACGCTGAAGACCGCCGCAGCCAACTCGGACTCACTGCCCTGTGCAGACTTTGTGACGGTGCCGCCGGAGCGCTGACTGGGGCCGATCGCCGCACGGCTTTTCAGCTTCGCCACGCGCCGCGCATTTCGCCGACCATAAAGGAAGCCATGCGCTCCCACACCTAGCGCCACGCACGCAATGATTACCGAGGCGAGAACCGCCCAGTTCGGTTTGTGTACCAGCGCGAGAATTGCCGCCGGCAAAACGGAGGCCACCCCCGTGACCAGGCCGGTAACCATGCTCTCCACCATCTTGCTCACGCCCAGCGGCGGGCCATCCGAAGGCGCGTTTTGCACGGGGCTGTCCGACCCCCGCGGAACTTGCAGGTATGGACCCTCAGCCGACACAATAATGATTGTGCCATATGGTTTCGACCGTGCCGGAGGTAGGGGCAGCCAGCCGGCTCCGGACCCATCGCCGACAACCTCAAGATCCCTCACGTGAGCGCACCCGAGCACGCTGGGTGGCGGGGCCCTTCCCGGATGGCTTGGGTGAGCTACATGCCGATTTCACGGAATGGGCTTTCCAAGTAGCTTACTGGAAACTCCGCATTCGACGGCGCGACAAACGCGCGACTTGGAGAGCGCCCCGTCCCGAGGTCGTACGGACCACGGGTGGCGGCGTGATCGGGAGAGATCGCCGCCATATCCCGACAGGTCCTCTTCGGCCGCGGCTTCCCGGCGCACCGGCCCTCCGCAGCCGGCTCGGGACGATCGCCGACCGGGTGACCGGACGCCCGACGGGAATCAGTCATTTCTCACTTCCGGTGAGGTCGCCTTTAAGGAAGTTCTCACGGTTTGCCCCGAGGTTGGGACGAGACCAAGCACCAGCAATCGGTCCTGAAGGGGGCACCGGGGTATGAGGAGGCAGGAACAGATCCGGCGGCGCGACCATGCGGCACGATCGATCCGCACGGTGACCGGATGGGTGGCCGCGGGGTCGCTCGCGGCGGCGACCGGGCTCGCCACGTTCTTCGGGTTCCAGCACGCGCGCTCGGCGTCCGGATCGACGTCCGCCACCACCGGATCAAGCTCCACCGCGCCGACCGTGACCCCGACGCCCAGTTCCAAATCGGACCGCCACGCGAAAAGCGACGACGGGTTCGGCGAGGATCGCCAGAACAGCAGAGAAGGCGACGAGGGAGAAGGCGACGACGGCCAGACGAGCTCCCGACGGTCCGGCGGGCTGACCCAGCCCGACCTGCCGCCAGGCGGATCGCAGGGCAGCGGATCGCAGGGCAGCGGATCGCAGGGCAGCGGGTCACAGCTCGGCGGGTCACAGCTCGGCGGGTCACAGGGCGGCGGCCCGGTCACGTCGGGGGGCTCGTGATGAGTACGGCGCAGCAGAGCTTTCCGCTCTGGGGCGGGACGGCGACCGTGGCCACCGTCGAGCCGGCGCGGCTGGCGCTGGCCAGGGCCACGGTGGACCGGGTGGTGGCCGCCGTGGACGTGGCGTGCAGCTCCTACCGTGACGACTCCGAGCTGGCCAGGGTCAACGCCGCCGCCGGCCACGCCGTACCCGTCGGCGGGCTCTTCGTGCAGGTGGTGCGGGCCGCGATCCGGGCGGCGGAGCTGACCAACGGCATGGTCGACCCGACCGCCACCCGTCCAGGCGAACCGCGCGCCACCGGACGGCGCCGCTCGGGGACGCGCGGCGGTCGCGCGTACGGCTGGCGGTCGATCAACCTCAGCCCAGCGGCCGGTACGGCGTCCGTCCCCAAGGGCGTGGCGCTGGACCTCGGCGCGATCGGCAAGGCCTTCGCGGCCGACACCGCCGCCCGGCTGGCCGCCGGGGCGGCCGAGTGCGGAGTGCTCGTCGCGCTGGCCGGCGACATCGCCGTCGCGGGCGAGGTGCCGGCCGACGGCTGGCCGGTACGGGTCGCCGACGACCACAGGACGGGCCCGAACGGCGAACTGCCGCCGGGGCAGGACATCACGTTGCGCGCCCCGGGCGGCCTCGCCACGTCGAGCCTGGCCGTACGGACGATCGAGCTGCCGAGCGGGACGGTCACGCACATCGTCGACCCCCGTTCCGGCATGCCGGTACGCGGACCCTGGCGTACCGCCTCGGTCGCCGCGGGCACCTGCGTGGACGCGAACACCGCGAGCACCGCGGCCATCGTATGCGGGCCGGGCGCGGCGGCCTGGCTGGCGGAACGCGGCCTGCCCGCGCGCCTGGTGCACGTCGAGGGCTGGGTGACGACGGTCGCCGACTGGCCGGCGGCCGCGGATGTGCCGGGGGCCGCCGGGATGCCGGCCGGCGCCGAGATCCCGACCATCACGGACGGCCCGGCCGACCGCGAGCCCGCTCCGAGCGCGCCGCGGGCGCGGATCCGGATGGAGGCGGCGGGCTGATGGCACTGTGGTTCGCCACCCGCGCGTTCGGGATCGTCTCGCTGGCGCTCTTCAGCACCGTCATGGTGCTCGGGTTGCTCACCGCCGGCCGGCGTCCGCCGGTGCGGCGGCGGTCGCGGCCCGCGTTCGTCATCACCGGACTGCACCGGTCGCTGTCGCTGCTGGCGCTGGTCCTCCTCGGACTGCACATCGCGACCAACGTGATCGACAACTATGTGACGATCCGGTGGCGCGACGCGGTGATCCCGTTCATCTCGGACTACCGCCCGTTCTGGCTCGGGCTCGGCGCGATCGCCTGCGACATCGCGCTGGTGGTGATCGTCACCAGCCTGCTGCGCGTACGGCTCGGGCTGCGCGTCTGGCGGGCCGTGCACTGGCTGGCGTACGCCTGCTGGCCGATCGCCGTCATCCACGGCATCGGGGTGGGCACCGACCGCAAGCTCACGCTCATCGTGTCCGCCGCCTGCCTGATCGCGGTGGCGAGCGCGGCGGCCGGCCGCATCGCCGCCACGGGAGGTACCGCAGCCGCCGGTCGGCACTCCACGCCGCCCCCGCCGGCTGGAGGATCGCCGGCCGGAGGACCGCCGGACCAGGGATCGCTGGACCGGCTGCTCGACGGGCGGCCGGCGGCCGTACCGGCGGGTCAGCGCCTACCGGGGCGCGACCCTGCCGCGTTCCCCGGGTCGCCGCAGGGCCGGTCGCGCGGCCATGACGACGGAACGCGGAGGCCTTGGTGATCGCGGACACGACGACCACCGCCAGGCTGCTCAAGGTCGCCGCCGGGGCCGACTACACCGCCCACACCTCGCTCATCGGGCCGCTTCCGCTGCGCGGTTCCGTACGGCCGGGGCGGGTCGGCCCGCTGGGCCCCATCGTCGCGGCGGCCGGGCTGCGCGGACGTGGCGGCGGCTGGTTCCCGTTCGCCCGCAAGATGGAGGCGGTCGCCGCGGCCACGGGGATACGGCCTCCGGTCGTCGTGGTCAACGGCATGGAGAGCGAGCCGCTCAGCACCAAGGACGGCCATCTGCTCGCCACCGCACCGCACCTGGTCATGGACGGGGCCGCGCTCGCGGCGGAGGCGATCGGCGCGGACCGGGTCATCATCGCGGTGCCCGCGGCCGCCGGCGACCGGCCGCGCCTCGGACCGTGGCTGGACGACCTGGCCGCAGAGCGCGCGGCGCGCGGCGTCGATCCGGTCGACATCGTCGTGGCCGAAGGGCCGAAGCGGTACCTGTCGGGCCAGGAGACCGCGCTGGTCAACTGGGTCAACGGGGGCCCGGCGCTGCCCACGACGACGCGCCCGTTCAAGAAGGGCGTCGAGGGGCGGGCCACGCTGGTGAGCAACGCCGAGACCTTCGCCCACCTGGGCCTGATCGGCCGGTACGGGCCCAAGTGGTTCCGCGCCGCCGGCACCCGCGACGCTCCTGGGACCGCGCTGCTCACGATCTCCGGCGCCGTGGTCCATCCCGGGGTGCTCGAAGTCCCGCTCGGCATTCCCGTACAGGAGGTGCTGCGCGCCGCCGACGCCATCCCTGACCCGGCGGCAGTGCTCTTCGGCGGGTACGGCGGCACCTGGCTCGCCGGCACGGACGCCGCCGCCCTGACCATCGATCCGGAGTCGATGAAAGCCGCCGGGGCCGCCCTCGGCCCCGGGATCATCCACGTACTCCCGCGGGACGTGCCGGGACTGCTCCGTACCGCCGAGATCGCCCGCTGGATGGAGACCCAGGGCGCCGGGCAGTGCGGGCCGTGCAGGTTCGGGCTGCGCGCGCTCAGCGCCGACCTCGACCGGGCGCTGCGCGGCGACATCGCCGCCGCCGACCGGCTGCGGCGGCGGCTCGCGCTGCTGCCGGGCCGCGGTGGCTGCGCCCACCCTGACGGCACCGCCCGGCTGGTGACCAGCGCTCTCGCTGTCTTCGGCGCGGCGCTCCCCGGGTGGCAGGACTCCCGGAGGCAGGACCCTGGCTCCAGGCTTTCGGGCGGGCGCGGCTCAGGAGCCGGGTCCGCGGCCCTCAGGTCGGGGCGACGTGGTTCTCGGGTACGGAGGTGATCGGATGACCCGCCAGCTGCGCATCGACTTCATCGCCTGCGAGGGCGCTGGACTCTGCGCCGAGCTGCTGCCCGAGCTGATCACGCGGGACGAGTGGGGGTATCCGGTGGTCACGGACGACACCGTGCCTGACCGGCTGCGGCAGCACGCACGCCAGGCCGAACGGCTCTGCCCGAAGCTCGCCCTGCGCGTCGGCCGATCGTCGTTATCGAGCGCCTGACCCAATCGAGTACCCGCCTGCCGGCCCGTCGACCGGCACTGGCCAGGGGGCCGATCGGCACTCCCAGCGGGTCGCTCGGTCAGTAGGTTGGGAGCATGCGCATGCTGGCGTCACCGCTCGTGCTCATCCTCATCGCGGTGATCGCCTACCTGGTGGTCATCGCGGCGCGGGGGCCCGGCACCACGGAGCGGGCCAAAGCCGTCCGGCGGGCCGAGTGGACGACGGGCACCGACATGCAGGACGGCCGGACGATCGTGGTCGTCCGGCAGGTGGCCGAGGTCCGCGGCGCGCAGGTCGAGCTGGCCAGGCAGGTCGTCGCGGAGATACCGGATGCCGCTCCGGACTGGGAGCAGCGCTACCACGAGGCGATGGCCGAGGCCCGAGCCAGAGCCGCCGCGCTCCGCAGCGAATCCGACTGATCGGACGTCCTGGACCGCGTCCGGCCGCCTTACCGGTCGACCTGCCCGTCGCCGGTGTCGTCGAGTGCCACGCCGTCCTGTGCCGTGGGGCCCTGTGCCGTGGGGCCCTGTGCCGTGGGATCGGTGTCGCCGCTCCCGTACACGGCGTCGTGCTGCTGTCGCGGAGAGCAGACGGAGGCCGAGGGGCACGCGCAACGCCGGCCGTCGTCGAGCTTGACGCTGACCGTGTCGGCGGGGACGTTGCGGCCGACGACATGGCCATCGCCGTCCGGCGTCTCCACCCGTTCGCCGAGCTTGGGCATGCGCCGGTGCGACTCGACGTACAGCGGGTGCTCGTACTTCAGGCAACACATGAGCCGGCCGCAGGCGCCGGCGATGCGAAGCGGATTGACCGGAAGGTCCTGGTCTTTGGCCATCCGGACCGACACCGGCTCGAAGTCCTTGAGGAACGTCGCGCAGCACAGGTCACGGCCGCACGGGCCGATGCCGCCCTGCAACCTCGCCTCGTCGCGCGGGCCGACCTGGCGCAGCTCGACCCTGGCCCGCATGTTGCGGGCGAGGTCGCGGACCAGCGCCCGGAAGTCGACGCGGTGCGGGGCCGAGAAATAGACCTTGAAGACGTTGTCCGCGTCCAGATAGTCGACGCCGATGACCTTCATCGGCAGGTTGTGCTTGCGGATGAGCCGCTTGGCGATGCTGCGGCCCTCGGCCCGGCGGCGCCGGTTGGACTCGTCGCGGGCCAGATGCTCCTGTTCAGCGGGGCCGGCACAGGTCGGCAGCCCGTCGATGTCGTCCGACACGTACTGCGGCGCCCAGACGCACTCGGCCACCTCGGGCCCGGAGTCGGTCGGCACCAGCACCTTGTCGCCGACCTTGGGGCTGTGCGCCCCCGGGTCGAGGTAGTAGAGCCGGCCGTACCGGGTGAAGCTGACCGCCATGACCATGCTCATCGCTCTGCCGGGCCTCCGATCGCCGACTCATCTCCTCCGGTCACTTTACGTTCACCAAGCCACGTCGACGAGATCGGCCGCGGCGGCGAAGCCCGTGCGGCCGTGCGCGGGGCCGACGAGCAGCCCGCCGTCCGCCGCCTCGGCGATCAGGTCGCCGCCCCCGCTGTCCGGGACGAGCTGGACGACCCGCGGCGCCGGCGCGGCACCGGGGCTGCGCCACAGCACCGCCGTGCGCCGCCCGTCGGCGGCCGAGTAGGCGGCCAGCTCGAGCCCGGACGACCCGGCGATGCCGGTGACGACCGTCGTACCGTCCCGGCTCAGCACCGCGGCTTCGGCGCCGTCGGGGAGGGTGAGCACGGGCTTCGAGACGCCGAGGTCTCCGGGCCGCGACGCGGTGTCGAGCGTCCTGAGCTGGTGGCGGAGCACCGCCGTGCCGCGCATCGGCGTCCACACGAACGCCAGCGTGCGGCCGGCCCAGGACAGGTCGCCGATCCGGCCGGCGTGCGCGGTGGTCCAGGTGCGCCGCGGCGCTCCGGTCGTGGAGATCACATCGATCGCGATCTTCTTCGGCGCCCGGCCGTAGGAGACGTAGGCGATCGCGTCGCCGCGCGCGTTGACGGCCATGTCCGACCAGCGCGTGGACGTACCGGGGATCCAGAGCCGCGGCAGCGGGGTGAGCGGTCCTGGACGGCCGTCGCCCCCCACCCGCAGCCGGTAGAACGCGATTCCGCCGCCGGCCGAGGCCGAGACGACGTACGAGCCCGCACCGTCCGAGCCCGCACCGTCCGAGCCCGCACCGCCTGGCTCTGCGCTGCTCGAACCGGCACCGGCCAAGCCGACCCCGCCCGGGCCGATTCCCGCCGCGGCGACCTGCTGGAAGCGGCGCTTCGCCGGCGCCGCCACCGTGGCGACGGGCGCGAGCGTACGGACGTCACGGACGACCACCGCCGAGCCGGACCGGCGGACTCCCACGAGATAGCGCGGCAGCGGCCGGTCCTTGGACATCAGCGACGCGGCCGAGGGGGACGACGTCCCGCCCGGCCGGCCCGACCGCGCGGCCTTTCCCGCGTGGTGCTCGGGCGCCGCCCGGTTGATGTAGTCCAGGCCGGCGGCGACGGCGAAAGCGATCAGAGCCGGCGCCGCGACCGGCACGACCCATCGCCGCACCGCCGCCCGCGGGAATCGTCTCTCCTTGGGAATCGCGCCACACGCCTTTCTCAGTCCGTCCTTCTTGTCTATCGCACCCGCCGGAGAGATGACGACAAGGGGGCCAACGGATGCCGGCGGCGGGCGCGTCCTCCGGCTTACAGCGAGGCCAGCGCCGACTCTGCGGCCGCGACCGTGCCCGCACGGTAACCGCCGCCGAACAGCGCGACGTGGACGAGCAGCGGGTGCAGTTGGTGCAGCGGCACCCGCTCCCGCCAGCCGTCGGCGAGCGGCGTCGCCTCGTCGTAGGCCGCGATGATCCGGTCCAGGTACGGCGCGCCGAACAGGGCGAGCATCGCCAGGTCGGTCTCGCGGTGCCCGCCGTGCGCGGCCGGGTCGATCAGCCATCCCCTGCCGCCCGACCACAGGACGTTGCCCGACCACAGGTCGCCGTGGATGCGGCTGGGCGGCTCGGCCGGTCCGGCCAGCGCCGCCACGTTCTCGATGACGCGTTCGACCAGCCGCACGTCGTCCGCCGACAGCGCGCCGCGGGCGGCGTGGAGGAACGGCAGCAACCGGCGGGCCGCGAACCACTCAGGCCACGCGCCGGCGGGCGTGTTGTCGAGCGGCAGCTCGGCGATGAAGCCGGGCCACGGCGCGCCGAACGAGTCGGCACCGGCGGCGTGCACGGCGGCCAGCTCCCTGCCGAAGCGCTCGGCGGAGCCTGGCGTGGCCGCCTCGGTCGGCAGCCACGACAGCACCAGCGTCGTGTCGTCCACGGCGAGCACCTCGGGCACCGGGGCGCCGCCGGCCGCCTCGCCGAGCCACCACAGCCCCGCCGCCTCGGCCTCGAACACCCCGCCGCCGCGCGCCGACGCCTTGACGAACACCGTACGTTCGCCGGCGGGCTCGCCGGTGAGGGTGGCCTTGTGCAGGGTCCATTCGTGGCTGGCGCCGAGGTCGGTCACGCCGGTGACGGTGCCGCCGAGCAGCCGGTGCAGCCGCGCGGGCAGGCCGGCGGCTGTCACAGGCGTTCCTCGAGACCCTTGTCCTGAGCGACCTGTGCAGCGACGCCCGCCCGCACCTCGTCGAGCAGGCCCGGCATGGCGGCCTCAATGAGCCCGAGGACCTCCGCGAAGCGCTCGTCGCCGCCGTAGTACGGGTCGGGGACGTCCAAACCCGCGTCGCCGTCGTCATGAGTCGCCGCGGGGTCGAACTCGCGTAGCAGCCGGACCTTGGCCGCCGCCGCGCGGTCCGGCGCCAGCCGCCGCAGCTCATCAAGATGCCCCGCGTCCAGCGCCACGATCAGGTCGTACCGATCGAACCAGTCGGGCTCGAACTGCCTGGCGATGTGCGCTGACCGGTACCCCGCCCGGCGCAGCGCCGCCACCGTCCGCGCGTCCGCGGTCTCGCCCACGTGCCAGGGACCGAGGCCCGAGCTGTCGACCTCGACGTCGAGCCCCTCCTCTTCGGCGTGCGCGCGGAAGATGGCCTCGGCCATCGGCGAGCGGCAGATGTTGCCCGTACAAACGAACGTGACCCGGTACGGCATGCGACCCATCTTGCCCGAGCCACCACCCGCGACGGTCGCCGCGGGGCGCTGTGCCGGCCCGAGTCCATCTCGGTGACCGCTCGCATGCGGGCCGGCCGCCCGATGCGAGCGGCCCCCATCCCGGGCGGGGATGGGGGCCGCGTCGCCGGTGTTGCGGCTAACCGATGGCGTGGCGCCCGGCCGTCACCGGGTGACGGCGTGGAGGGCGTCGACGATGCCGGCGCCGTAGAAGCCGTTGTGGCTCCTCGGCCCTTCGCAGGTGTGCGTGGCGGTGACGGTCTGGAACGAGCCGTCCGCCTGCTGCACCAGCCGGGTGTAGGTGAACGCACGCGGGTTCGGGCAGGCGTGCTCGGTGGCCGTCCCCCGCAGGATCGCCGCGGTGACGTCCGGGTTGAGCGTCAGCCCGCCGTGCACCCGGTCGCGGTGCCCGAACCTGCTGACGATCAGGGCGGCGACCCCGACGGCGTGCGGCGAGGCCATGGAGGTGCCCTGCAGGTACTGGTAGTAGGCGCAGACCGAGCCCTTGCAGCTGCGGACGACGTTCGGCACGTTCGGGGTGCCGTCCGGGTTGAGCTGGCCGTTCGCGATCGCGAGGGCCTTCGGGTAGGCGGCGAGCACGGCGCGGCTGATGTCCCGCTTGTTGTTGGCCGTGTCGTAGACGTCGCCGCCCGGCGCGGACACGTCGATGTACGGGAAGCCGAAGCTGGAGTAGTACGACTTGCGGGTGCTGATGCCCAGTGCCGCCACGTCCACGACGTTCTTGCCCTCGCTCGGCTCGGAGACGCAGCTCGGCGGGACCGTACGCTCGTACGGCGCCTCGCCCGGCGTGTCGGCGAAGTCGGGGCTGGTGGTGTCGATGAACGTCTTGGTGTAGTCGGCAGCCTCGTTCCCGGCCGCCGCGATCAGCGTCACGCCGTGCCGGTGCGCGTAGGCCAGCGCCCGCTCGTGCGCGGCGATGACGGTCCGCTGCTCGGCCTGGTCGGCGGGCGAGTCGGCGGGGTTGTCCGGGCAGTTGAACAGCCACGGGTCGGTGTAGAAGCTCATGTTGACGACGTCGATCCCGGCGTCGCCCGCGTACGTGAGCGCGTCCACCACCGGCTGCAGGAAGAAGAAGCCCGAGTCCTGGCCGGCCCGGATGTTCACCAGCGTCACGTTCGGCGCCACGCCGGCGATGCCGAGGCCGTTGATCGGCGCGGCGATGGTGGAGGCGACGTGCGTCCCGTGCTCGTTGTCGTCCTCGTCGACCGGGTCGACGCAGGACGGGTGCTCGCACGGCCCGTCCACCTCGTTGCCGTTGGCGTCCACCGGGATGTCGGTGGTGAAGTTGCGGCTGAGCGCGCGGTTGAAGTTGGGCGCGATGTCGGGGTGGGTGCCGTCGATGCCGGTGTCGATCACGCCGACCAGCACGCCCCTGTTGCCGCGCTGCACGCGATAGGAGCCCGATGTGGTGGCGTGGATCTGCTTCATGTCCCACTGCAGGCCGGCGAGGGGTTCGGCGCTGCTCGAGCTGCCGCCGGCCTGGACGCGCGGCGCGGCGCCGCTGCCTTCGATGCCGTCCTTCTCGACCGCGCGGCCGGCGGCGACGCCGGTCGCGGGCGCGGCCTTGGGCGCCTCGCCGACGACCCGGTTGCGGGCGACGCCGTCGAGCGCCGCCTGGCGCCCGGCATCGGCCATGAAGCCGCCGTTCGTGCTGCGCACGGTGGCGACGCCGACGTCGGTGTTCTCTTTGACGATGGTGCCCCCGGCTGCCTTGACCGCGGCGCGGGCCTGGTCGAGCGAGACGCCCTCGTCGTAGAGGACGACGTACTCCCTCGCCTGCCCGGCGGCCGACGTCGACCCGGCCTGGCCGGGACCCGCGTACGCGGGGATCGCGAGCGCCGTCGTGACGACGGCACAGGCGGCGATGAGCGCGGTACGCCGCACTGCGCACCTCCTGGTAAGAGGGAAAATGACCCAAGATTGTCGGGTTCAGCCGTGCCGAACGCTAAACCAGTGCGGCGCCCCAGTCACGGGGACATCTGTAACAAAACCGGGACAGTTGTGCCGGGCTACCTTCCAGGATCCGCGGCTATCGCGGGACAACGCGCAGGTCATCGCCTGTCAACAGCGGTCGACGGACGAGTCAGCGCGACGAAGCCACGGCAGTGAGCACCGGTCCACAATCGGTCAGCCACCGGAGGGTGCGGGACGGTCCGGGACGGACGGGGGTGGGGGCGGGGGCGGGCGGAGACGTTCGCGGGTGATCAGCGTGGGCGGCGCGGAGTGACCGGAGGGGCCGTCCACAGGCCGAGGATCATGGCCTCGACGGCGAGCAACGGGTTCACGTTGGCCTCGAGCCGCTCGCGGCACAGCATGATCGCCTCAAGCCTCCGCACGGTCTGCTCGGGGGTGGCGGCGGCCGCCGCCGACCGCAGCTCAGGGCCGCGGTCGGCGTTGACCAGCTCGACGCCGGCGCCGAGCTGGACGGCGAGCACGTCGCGGTAGTACGAGGCCAGGTCGAGCAGCGCCCGGTCGAGGGCGTCACGTTTCACCCGCGTCGCCCGGGACTTCTGCCGGTCTTCGAGGTCCTTGAGCGCGCCTGCCGTGCCGCGCGGCATCCGGCCCTTGGCGTTCTCGCCGAGGGCCTGCCGCAGCTCGGCGGTCTCGCGCTCATTGAGCAGCTCCGTCGTGGCCTTCGCCTCGGCCTCGGCCGCGGCGACGAGCGCCGCGGCGGCGTCGATGCTCGCGCCGAGGCCGGTCAGCCGGCCCGGCACGCCGAGCACGTCGCCGCGCCGCCGCCTGGCCTCAGGATCGGTGGCGAGCCGCCTGGCCCGGCCGATGTGTCCTTGGGCCGCGCGGGCGGCGGCCGCCGCCAAGTCGGCGTCGATGCCGTCGCGGCGGACCAGCACGTCGGCGACCGCGTCGGCCGGCGGGGTGCGCAGCGTCACCAGGCGGCACCTGGATCTGATCGTCACCGGCAGGTCGTCGGGAGACGGCACGCACAGCAGCCACACCGTCCGCGCCGCCGGTTCTTCGATCGCCTTGAGCAGCGCGTTGGCGGCCTGCTCCGTGGCTCGGTCGGCGTCCTCGAACAGCACCACGCGCCAGCGGCCGCCGCTCGGTGACGTCGCGGCCCGCAGCACCAGCTCTCGCGTCTCGCGGACGCTGTAGGACAGGCCGGCGGGCCTGACGACCTCGATGTCGGCGTGTGTGCCCTGCAGCGCGGTGTGGCAGTCGGGGCAGTGCCCGCAGCCGGGCGCGCCCTCCGTACGGCACTCGAGCGCGGCGGCGAAGGCCCTGGCGGCGACCGAGCGGCCCGATCCCGGCGGGCCGGTGAACAGCCAGGCGTGCGTCATGCCGCCGCCGCTCGCGCCGGCCAGCGCGCTCCGCGCGTCGTCCGCGGCCGACCGCAGCTGCGCGACGACCGGCTCCTGGCCCACCAGGTCGTCGAACACCGTCACCGGCAGCCTCCTCCCCCACAACCCGACCCTCCTAGGCAAGCCTAGGAGAGACCGGGGCGGCTCGCTCAGGCGTCGGTGATGGCCGGGAACGTGCTCGTGACGTCCTCGGAGGCGGCCGGCACCGGGTCGGGAAGGATTTCCCTGATCCGGTCCTGGAGTTGCTTGGTGATGGCCTCCTGGGGCTGGCCGCCGTCGATCACCAGGTAGCGGTGCGGTTCGGCCTCGGCCAGCGCCCGGAAGCCCCGGCGCACCCGCTCGTGGAACTCCCTCGGCTCGGACTCCAGCCGGTCGGCCGGCGAGGCGAAGCGACCCAGGCCCACGTCGGCGGGGACGTCGAGGACGATCGTCAGGTCGGGCACCAGGCCGCCGGTGGCCCAGGCGTTGACCCGCGCGATCTCCTCAGCCGGCAGCGCCCGTCCGAACCCCTGGTAGGCGAGCGACGAGTCGACGAAGCGGTCGGTGATGACGATCGCGCCACGGCGCAGCGCCGGCTGGATCACCGCGGCGACATGTTCGGCCCGGTCCGCCGCGTACAGCAGCGCCTCGGCCCGGGCGGACAGGCCGGTGCTCTCCTTGTCGAGCAGGATCGCGCGCAGCCGCATGCCGACCTTGGTGGCCCCAGGTTCGTGCGTGTTCACCACGTCGTACCCCTGGTCGCGCAGCCAGATCGCGAGCAGTCTGGCCTGCGTGGTCTTGCCCGCGCCCTCGCCGCCCTCCACGGCGATGAGCACGCCGCGGCCGGTGACCGGCTCGGGCGGTACGTACGGCACGCCGCTGAGCGCGCCGAGAAGGTCGCGGATCAGCGGGATGCCGCGCCGGTCGTCCATCTGCCGGTAGGCGATCAGGCCGACGAGCACCGCGATGGCCGCGGCGGCCAGCAGCACGACGTTCGTGCCGTCGAAACGGTAGACGCTGTCGTCGCCCAGCATGATCCGGTGCGCACCGATGACGCCGGACACCAACGGCGCCGCGACGAGCACGAGCAGCAGCACGACGCGGACGAGGGACTGAAGGAACGCGAACGTCCGGCCGCGCAGGTCGTCGTCGACCTCCCACCCGACCAGCGTGTAGCCGGTGACCCAGGCGATGCCGGCGCCGGCGCCGAGCAGCGCCGTGAGAAACACGACGATCACCAGGTTCTGGATGAGGGCGATCAGCACGAGCGCGAGCCCGGCGCCGACGATCGACAGGCCGAACAGCCGCCGCCGGCTGAAGTCGCGCAGCATCCGGGGGCCGAGGAACATGCCGAAGGCCATGCCGAGGAACACCGCGCCGAAAACGACTCCGTACGCCGCGTCGCCGCCCTGCAGCGCGCCGACGTACACCCGGGCGACGCCGATGACGACGCCGCCGGCGGCGAACGCGCCGATGATGCCGATGACCAGGCCGCGGACCACCGAGGTGGAGCCCACGAACCGCCAGCCCTCGATGATCTGCTTGGGTATCGACGGCACCGAGATGTGATGGCTGCGCGCCGGGATCTCGCGCAGCGAAAAGATCGTGATGGCGGAGACCAGGAACGTCGCGGCGTTGAAGTAGAGCGCGACGTTGGCCTGCTCCTGCGACCCGGTGATGACCGCCCCGGCGACCAGCGAGATCGCCGAGAACAACCCGGCGGCGACGGGCGCCGACCCGTATGTGGTGAGGAGACTGAGCTGGTTGGCCTGCTCGAGCCGGTCCTTGGGGACGAGGTTCGGGACCGTGGCCTCCTTGGCCGGGATCCAGAACAGCGTCACGCATTCGACCAGGAACGTCGCGGCCAGCAGCCAGTCGAGCCGTCCCACCAGGGGGATCGACAGGAACAGCGCGAACCGCATCGCGTCCGCGACGACCATCGTGCGACGCCGGTCGAACCGGTCGGCCACCGCGCCGGCCACCGGGCCGAGGATCACCGCCGGCAGCAGCTTGACGACGAGCACGCCGCCGATGGCGTAGCTTTCCGCCTGGTAGTTCGCATGATCGGCGAGCGTCCTGGCCAGCGCGGTCAGGGCGAGGATGCTCAGCCAGTCGCCGAGGCTGGACAGCGAGAGCGCTATCCACAGCCGGCGAAAAGGCTTGATCGACAACACGCCGCGGGTGTCTGCGGCGGTGCCCGTTCTGGTCATTCTGTCAGCGTATCGGCGCGCCTCCGCTCACGCGGCCCAGGAACGGGACTTCACCACGCCGGGAAGGCCCTTTCACCGCTCCGGGAGGGAGTCTTCACCGAACCGTAACGACTTCGAACGCGGGCGGTCAGGATCGCGATCCCGTTATCCGCAAGGCCGGTCAGTTCCGTGACCGTGCCGTCCCGCGGCGGGACGACGACGAGTTCGATGACGTCTTCGCGGACGACTTGCCGGTCTTGGCCTTCGACGTGCCGGACTTCGTCGTCTTGGCCTTGCCTTTCTTGCCGGCGCCCGACGCCACCTTCTCGCGGCGTTCGGTCAGCAGCTCGGCCGCCCGCTGGATGGTGATCGACTCCACGGCGTCGCCGGTACGCAGGCTGGCGTTGGTCTCGCCGTCGGTGACGTACGGGCCGAAGCGGCCCTCCTTGATCACGACCGGCCGGCCGGTGACCGGATCATCGCCGAGCTCCCGCAGCGGGGCGGCCGCGGCCGCCCTGCCCCGGCCGCGCTGCTTGGGCTGGGCCAACAGCTCCTTGGCCTGGTCGAGCGTGATGGTGAAAAGTTCCTCTTCCGACTGCAGGGACCGGCTGTCGGAGCCCTTCTTGACGTACGGCCCGTACCGCCCGTTGTGCGCGGTGACCTCCTCGCCGTCCAGCTCGCCGAGCGTGCGCGGCAGCGACAGCAGCCGCAGCGCGTCGTCGAGGGTGACGGTGTCCAGGCTCATCGACTTCAACAGCGAGCCGGTCCGCGGCTTGGCCGCGGCGTTCTTCCCGCCGCCCGATCCCTTCTTCGGCCCGTCCTCGGGCAGCAGCTCGGTGACGTAGGGACCGTACCGGCCGGACTTGGCGACGATCATGTGCCCGGTCTCCGGGTCGCGGCCGAGCTCGCGGTCGCCGCTGGGCTGCGCGAGCAGCTCCTCGGCCTTCTCGGCGGTGAGCTCGTCGGGGGCGAGGTCCTGCGGGATGTTCACCCGCTCGCCGTCGCGGTCGAGGTACGAACCGTACTTGCCCACCCGGATGACGATGTCGCTGCCGGGGATCGGGAACGAGCTGACCCCCTTGGCGTCGATCTCGCCGAGGTCGCTGACCAGCTCTTTCAGGCCCTCGTCACCGTTCTCGCCGAAGTAGAACCTGCGCAGCCACGGCACCCGCTCGGCCTCGCCGCGGGCGATGTCGTCGAGGCAGTCCTCCATCCGCGCGGTGAAGTCGTAGTCGACCAGGTTGGCGAAGTGCCTCTCCAGCAGCTGGACGACGGCGAACGCCAGGAACGACGGGACAAGCGCGGTGCCCTTCTTGAAGACGTACCCGCGGTCGAGGATCGTGCCGATGATCGTCGCGTACGTCGACGGCCGCCCGATCTCGCGGTCCTCCAGCTCCTTGACGAGGCTCGCCTCGGTGTAGCGGGCGGGCGGGCGGGTCGAGTGGCCGTCGGCCTCGACGCGCAGCGCGGTCAGCGGATCGTCCTCCTCCAGCCTGGGCAGCCGCCGCTCCTGGTCGTCGCGGTCGGTGGAGGGGTCGTCGGCGCTCTCGACGTACGCCTTGAGGAAGCCGTAGAACGTGATGATCTTGCCGGAGGCGCCGAACTCGGCCCGCTCGCCCGTGGACGACGTGCCCGCCACGCGGACGGAGACGGACTGGCCGGTCGCGTCCTTCATCTGGCTGGCGATCGTGCGCTTCCAGATCAGCTCGTACAGCCTGAACTGGTCGCCGGACAGGCCGGTCTCGCCGGGGGTGCGGAAGCTGTCACCGGCCGGCCGGATCGCCTCGTGCGCCTCCTGGGCGTTCTTGACCTTGCTCTGGTAGACGCGCGGCCGGTCCGGCACGTAGTCGGCGCCGTACAGCGTCCTGGCCTGGGTGCGGGCGGCGGTGATGGCGGTTTCGGACAGCGTGATGCTGTCGGTCCGCATGTAGGTGATGAAGCCGTTCTCGTACAGCCGCTGCGCGATCTGCATCGTGTACTTGGCGGAGAAGCCCAGCTTGCGGCTGGCCTCCTGCTGCAGCGTGGTGGTGCGGAACGGCGGGTACGGCTTGCGGGTGTAGGGCTTGCGCTCGACCGACGTGACCGCGTACGGCCGGTCGCGCAGGCGTTCGGCCAGCCCGCGGGCGTTCGGCTCGTCGAGGTGCAGGACGTCCTGGGAGCCGGGCTTCAGCTCGCCGCGGGCGGTGAAGTCGCGGCCCTGCGCCACCCGCCTGCCGTCGACAGAAACGAGAGTGGCGGTGAAGGTGGACGGCTCCGAGCCGGAGGGCCCAGACCGCCCGGACGGACCGGAATCGGACGGACCGGACCCGGACGCTGCCGCGGCGCCGGTCTCGAAATCGGCCTGGATGTCCCAGTAGTGGGCAGGTACGAACGCCATCCGCTCGCGCTCGCGCTCGACGACGAGACGCGTGGCGACCGACTGCACGCGGCCGGCCGACAGCTTGGGCCGTACCTTGCGCCACAGCACGGGACTCAGCTCGTAGCCGTAGAGGCGGTCGAGGATGCGCCGGGTCTCTTGCGCGTCGACCAGGCGCAGGTTGAGGTCGCGGGGGTGCTCGGCGGCGGCGCGGATCGCGTCCCTGGTGATCTCGTTGAAGACCATGCGGTGGACCGGCACCTTGGGCTTGAGCACCTCGCGCAGGTGCCAGGCGATCGCCTCGCCCTCGCGGTCCTCGTCTGTGGCCAGGAAGAGCTCGTCGGCCTCGGCGAGCAGCTTCTTGAGCTTGGCGACCTGCTGCTTCTTGTCGGAGTTGACGACGTAGAGGGGTTCGAAGTCACCGTCGACGTTCACGCCCAGCTTGGTGGCCCACGCCTCCCCCTTGTACTTGGCGGGGACCTCGGCCGCGCCCTCGGGAAGGTCGCGGATGTGGCCGATACTGGACTCGACGACGTAGCCACGGCCGAGGTAGCCGGCGATGGTCTTCGCCTTGGCGGGCGACTCGACGATCACCAGGCGGGTGCCGCCGGTACCGCTTGTACCACCGGTACCGCCTGCCCCCGATCCTTGGCTGCGCTTGGCTTCGCCGCTCTTGGCTGGCACGGTGCTCCAACCTCGCTGTCTTGTACGTTCTCGTCTACGTCTCGTCGGTGCTGCTGGTGCGTCAGGTCCTGCTCATGGGTCCTACCCGGGCGTCGCCGGTTCGCGACGCCGTCGTCGCGCCGCCCCGCCGGGGCTTTGTCCCACTGCGGCGGGAGACATTACGCTTTACCCCCGACCTCTCTCAACGCCGAAGGTTCCTCATCTCGTTCCGGGCGATCATTCCCACCCCGAGGAGAGGATGACACGTCCCGATCCCATGCCGGTAATGACCGAGTACACCTATCTCGTCCTCCGATTGCCCCGCGACACCTCGAGGGATGCCGCCCGGCAGTTGCTGACCGAGCATGCCGAACTCGGTGGCTGGGAGCTCGACCGCGTGCGCCTGTATCCAGACGGACGCCGCCATGTCAGGCTCCGCCGAAGGATAATCCGCCAGAAGCGAACCTTCTGAGGGATTATGCCCGCGACCTCTCCTCAGGCATTCCTGCCAGTGACATTGCGCACATCAGCTGGGACGCCGAGTCATCATAGGTGACTTCCGCGGCGCCTGACACCCGTTGGGTTGCGCTATGCAGGCTAAACGACCCTCGGACATGGTTTTGCCCGCCCCGGGGCCTCCGACCGGGACGGGCAAAACGCTCCGCTTATCGATCTAGCACGACACCTACCTTTTAGGGTGTTTTGTCAGACCGAAAGCGGTTCCTGATCAGTTTTTGACCACCAGGCGGTCCGCCTCCGCGTGGTGGCTGGCGGCTCGTCCCGTGATGGTCTCCGGCGGGACGGGTTCGCTCAGCCACGGGCAGGCCGCCCGGCCAGCACTCAGCGGCGGCCGAACCGGATGCGGCGGGTGACCGCGATGGTCGCGGACGCGCCGGCCAGCAGCGCGCCGAGCGCCAGCACATACGGCGAGTCGTCCCCGATCCCGCTGGACAGGGGCTGGCTCGCGGCGGCGGGACGCATCGGCTGCGACGCGGCCGGCACGGTGACGTCGCCGACCACCGGCAGCTCCGACAGATCGGGCAGCGCGACCGGCGGCTTGATGGGCTTGGCCGGGCGGGCGGCCACCGCGTCGGCCTTCGTGGAACGGGTGGCCGACTGCGACTGTGTCGCCGGGTCCACGGCGTGCGAACCGTTCTTCACGCCATGGTCGAGCGCCTTCGCGGCCTGGCCGGCGAGGCCGTCCACCGGCGCGGGCAGGTTGGTGGCCGCCGCGGACCGGTTCGACGCGGTCCGGTTCAATGCGGCCTGCGGCGGTTGAACCGGAAGCTGAGGCAGGGCGGGGAGCGCCGAGCCCGGGTCCATCGGAAGCACCTTGGTGACGCCGGGGACGGCCGGCAGGGCCGGCGCGGCCCGGTCGGCGACGCCCCCCGCCGTACGGGAGCCGTACCCGCCTCCGTATCCGCCGCCACCGCCCTGGCCGCCGTGGCCGGAGCTACCGCCCATGCAGCCCGCCGCGGCGTCGCCGAGGACGGCGACCGCGTTGCCGCAGACGTCCACCGGGATGGTGACCGGCGCGTGAACCTGGTTGCCGCCGCCGATGCTGCCTCGACCGGACGTCCGGCCACCACCGGCGCCGGACCCGCCGGCCGCGGACGCGCCACCCTTACACGCGGCGGCCGCGTTGCCGACCGCGTTCCCGCAGACGTTCACGGGGACGCTGACGGGGGCGTGGACCTGGTTGCCGCCCAGGATGGAGTGCGCCCCGGACGTCCGGCCGCCGCCCCGTCCGTAGCCACCGTGCCCGGGACGGCCCGGAGCGACCTTGGCCCCGCCGGCGCAGCCGGCCACGGCCTCGCCGAGGACGGCCGCGGAATTGCCACAGACGTTCACCGGCGCGGTGATGGGCAGGAAGACCTGGTTGCCGCCGAGGATGGAATGCCGGCCTGAGGTCCGGTGCCCGCCGGCGCCGGCGCCGCCGCCGGCGGCCTTCGCGCCGCCCTTGCAGTGGGCGGCGCTGACACCGAGGACGGCGACGGCGTTGCCGCAGGCGTTCACCGGGGCTTTGATCGGCGCGGTGACCTGGTTGCCGCCGCCGACGCTGCCGGTGCCCGAAGTGTGGGCGTGGCCGCGATGGCCACCGCCGTGCCCCGGGTGGGCGACGCCGGCGCCGCCCTTGCAGCCGGCGTCGGCGACGCCGAAGACCGCGACGGCGTTGCCGCAGACGTTGACCGGAGCGTTGATGGGCGCGATGACCTGGTTGCCGCCCAGCACGCTATGGTCGCCGCTGGTGTCGGCCAGGGCACCGGCCGGGAACGCCATGCTCGTGCCGAGGGCGACGAAGCCCGCGGTGAGCAGGGCGGCACGGGCCGTGCCGATGGTCGGTGTGCGCATAGGGGTGCTCCCTCGTTCTCGTTTCGACTGGTTGGTTCCGACAGAGCGGTTCCGACACAGTGATTTCTTGATCGGAGTGGATCGGGGCAGGCGAAGTCGGGGCGGGGTGAAACGGGTTGTCGTGCCGCCGAGGGGATGTCACGGCACGACCCGACCCGTCGCGGCCCGGCCCCGACTCCGACCCGCCACCGGCGCGGCTGGATGGGCTGGGAAACCTGCCAGGGTCGTGGTGAATGACCTGCCGTCGGTCGTGTGTCGTCGGAACGGTGGCGTCTCGCCGGGGGGTTGTCGGCCGGCCGCCCCGTGCGGGCTGCTCGTGCCGCCCGCATCGCCGGGCTGGCCGGGCCGACGCCGTTTCCTCGTCTCGTGCGAGGACGTGCGCGAGCACCACCGAACCGCCGCGCACGACGGACGGAGGTCATTCGCCTCGGCCCTAGTCGGGGGTGACGGCCGGCTCGTCGGTCGCCGTGTGGACGGCGGGGGGAACGGCGCCCAGCACGGACGTGAGCGCGGCTGACGGCCGCGGCGCGGCCTCGGACCGGGCGGAGTGACCGGCCGCGCCCCCAGTCGGCGTCGAACCCGCCGACGGCAGCGCTCCTGACCCGGCGTCCGCCCGATGAGAGAGCCCGGATAGGGGGGCGGGCTCGGCCGGCGCGGTGCGGGCGTGAGCACGCCCGTACCGGCCGATGTCCGAGGCCTTGG
Source organism: Streptosporangiaceae bacterium (assembly GCA_036378315.1). Classification (GTDB taxonomy): domain Bacteria; phylum Actinomycetota; class Actinomycetes; order Streptosporangiales; family Streptosporangiaceae; genus CALAED01. The sequence goes on from DASUWU010000139.1 coordinate 31,469, forward strand.
TGACCGCTCCGGCGTACGGCGCGGGGTACGGCGCGAGTGCGCCGCGCGCCGCCACGGCGCGGAACGCGCCGAGGCCGCCGGAGCGGGC
>DASUWU010000140.1:0-47122 GCA_036378315.1 Streptosporangiaceae bacterium
GACCTCGCCTACCATCTCTCTCCCTCCGACATACCCCAGGGGGTATCGTGCATGTACGGCACTGTAGCCAACGGACAGGCCGCGAGGCAAATACCCCGGGGGGTATACAGGCGAAGGAGATCCGACGGTGAGACGGTGAGCGGTCAGGCGAGGGTGAGGAAGAGTTTCTCCAGCTGCGCCCGGTCGGTCGCCGCCTGGGGCGTTCCGGCCTTGTCGCCCACGATGCACTGCTCCAGGCCGGCCGCGATGATTTTGAATCCGGCACGGTCCAGCGCACGGGAGACCGCCGCCAGCTGGGTGATCAAGTCTTTGCAGTCGCGACCGTCCTCGATCATCTTGATGATCCCGCCGATCTGCCCCTGGGCCCGCCGCAGCCGAGCGACGACGTCGGTCAGCGAGTCCCTCTCCAGCTCCACCTCAGATCCCCTTTCCGGCACCCAGGACGTCCAGGACTGGGTCGGCTTTCTCGTCGTCATCGCCACCGGCGGGCGCGCCGCCCGGCGAGGACATTGCGGTAATAATACCCGTACCGGTATCGGATCGACTCATCGGCGATCGCGGTTCCGCAGCTGGCACTTGCTGCGTCGGTACGGTACGGGGCCCGGGTTTTTGGAGTCCGGAAGGGGCCGTCCGGGGCTGTATCTAGTATGGGGCGTACAGCCGTCGTTTGCCTTCCGTGGCCGCGCTCCGGCCGTTGTCGCGGTCGGGGATGACGTCGTGGACCGGGGCGCGTCGGCCGTCGGACGCAACCAGGCGCAGGCCGAGGTCCGCCAGCAGGTCCGGCAGCGTCCGCACGAAGTCCCGGTCCTTCTGGCGTTCGGTGTCGCTGAGGACATCCCAGTCCACCAGGCTCGGGTGCGTCCGCGAGACCTCGTCGTGGTCGGAGCCGTAGCGCCAGCCCGCCTGCCGCCGTTCATCGCACCATCGTTGGTGCTCCAGGCAGGCCAGCTCCTCGACCTGGTCGCGTGTGAAGGAAAACGGGTGGTAGGCCGTGGAGTACGGCGCGGTGAGCAGGCCGAGCGTGCGGAGCTTGGTCCCGATGTGGGCGGCCTGCGCCTGGCTCGAACGCCGGTAGGTCTCCGGGAGTTCGTGCCACGGGACGAGCGACGGGCGCGACCGGCCCAACCGACGCTGGGACGCCACATAGCGCTCGTGGATCGAGCGGGCGAGCTGGTCGACCATGCTGTTCCCGTCGAAATCCGACCGGCAGGCCGCCTCGGTCACGCCGAAGATCTGAAGGACACCGCCCAGCTCGTCCAGCAGCGCGGCGGCACCGGTGTGAAACAGCTCGCGGTAGGTCAGCGAGCGGTCGAGGCACACGACGAGGCTGCGCGGCGGGCCGTGCCACAGCGGGACGGCGGTCAAGGCGTTGCGCAGCGCGGTCACGGGGTCGGGATTACAGAGGTAGGTCTGGTCAGGGAGATCCCTGGCGAGCAGCCGTCCGGCCCAGCCGGCCAAGTTGAACGTGTCGGACGTGGCATCGACCGGTCTGACGGTCCAGTAGGCCAGGAAGGGATGGCTCGCGACGAGCGCGCGCAGCTTGAGCGACGCTCGTGCGTCCACGACGGTGAGGTACGCCGGGCCCGATCCGGGGAGCAGCCGCTGCTGTCGCGTCAGTTCCAGCAGCAGGCTCCGGCCGAAGCCGCCGAGCCCGACGATCATGACGTGCCGCAGGCGGATCGCCGTCCGCTCCGCGGCGAGCACCTTGGCCGCGAGTTCCGCCGGACTGATGAAATCGGCTCGGGCGTCGATCCGCTCCAGGCCGAGGCGACGGGCCCGCAGCGCATGGCACAGCTCCGGATCGGCGACCCACACGTAGGACGTGGCCGGCGTCCCGTTCGGTCGCGGGGCGGCCTGTGCCGCCATCGCGATGCCGAGGTTGACCGCCGTGTCGTCGGAGAAGGCGTAGACGGTCTTGGCCCTTGCCACTCCGGCGGCGCGCAGCGTCGCCGGCGACTGCGGATCTCCCGGAAGCCGGAAATGGCCCCGCGCGGGCCGCGCCTGCTCCGCGCCCGTGACCGCCACCACCTTCGTGCCCCCTGCCAGCAGCCGTTCGGTTAACAACGTCGCCTGGGCGCTCTCCCCGCACACGATGACGTGGCCGTTCCACCTTTGCCGGACCTGCCAGCCACGGATCCGTCCGGCGAAGATGTGCGCGGCGAACTCCGCGACGGCGTAGACCGCCGCCATGGGCACGAGGAGACGCGCGACCTGGAGTTCGGGATTGAGCCGGACGCCATCGAGACCGTCGGAGCCCAGCGTGAAGAACTGGAGGTCCCAGTAGGTGAGATCGCTCAACGATGCCCGGAAGTGGTGGGCCGTCATAAGCCCGTAAAAACCCGAGAGCAGCCCGCCGAGCGTCGTCATCGCAAAAGCGACACGAGTGAGGGCTGCCGCTCGCCAATCCGGACGGGCGAAATCCCGCAAAACGGCACCTCGATCGTCAATGTGCCGGCAACGTTACGCTCAGCATGTCATGGAGGCTCGGTTTATCGAAGAGCCCCGAGGCGGTCAGGCACGGACTACCCGAATGCGGATGATTGTCGGATGAGCAAGATTCCTCATTCCGGGTCGCGGCCGGTCAAGGCCTTGTCCGGCAGCGGTCAAGGACGTTGGAAGCCGGGCGTCCGTCATTGCGCCGTGCCTCCCGCGCCGCGATTTGCCCCGTTTTTGAGCGCACGCCAGCAGGTGGTTGGAACCTTGCCGGTGAAATAGAGTGTGACCAGAGGTGTTGGTCGGTGTCGCGGGCAGTCTGCTTCGGCGAGCCCCACGTGATGCTCGGCTCCGGTGGCGAGCACCACGAGTCGGTATGCGCCGCGCCGCCGCCTGACGAGAGGGCCGAGCCACCCCGTCCTCGGTCTCCTCGTCCTCGGACGCCCCGTGGATCGACCGGTACGGACGTGTGCGACGCCGGAGCACCGCCCCGGAGATCGCCATGCGTGCCCGCATGGCGATCTGGAGGTTGGAGGGCGTGTGAATCGTATTGGGATCACGGGACACGTGCGGCTGGGCGGGGCGACCGCGAAGCTGGTCGCGAGGGCATTGCGCGAAGCCCTCACCCCCTGGGTCGGGCCCGGTCTGGTCGGCGTGACCTGCCTGGCGGCGGGCAGCGATCAGATATTCGCCCGGATCGTGCTGGAGCTCGGCGGACGCCTGGAGGTCGTGCTTCCTGCACCGGACTACCGGGAGACGAAAGTCGGGCCCGCGGAGCGGACTGAGTTCGACCGGCTGCTGCGCTCGGCGTCCACAACGCGCTACACGGAGCTCAGTTCGTCGGGCCCGGAGGCGTTTCTCGCCGCCAGCAAGGCCGTGATAGCCCGCTCGGCGCGCCTGCTCGCCGTATGGGACGGCACTGCCGACCGCCACCCGGGAGGCACCGGCGACGCGGTGGCGCATGCGCGTTCCGTGGGTGTCCCTGTTGAGGTCATCTGGCCCGCCGGCGCCGTGCGCGGCTGACGATGCCACGCACGGCGATAGCAATTGCTCCGCGATCTCTTCGATCCGAATGGAGGAGTCTTTGAAGAGTGGCGAAAGGCGATCGTTAACAGCGCTCCGGCGTCTTTGGACGGCAAGGCGAGAACGGCGAAGCATTTCCAGCGCAGAGCGTCGACGACGGTCGCGCTTATCTTGCCGCCGGTCGTCCGCAATTCATGGCAAAGCACTCATAAGTCCCAAAGGGCCGCATAGCGCCCATGGGATGACTAAATGTCATCTCTTCGATGGCAACTCTCGCCACCGCGACACTCGCCGGGTATGGAGCGCGACGCCCGTTGGCCAGAACCGGCCAAATGATCTAGCTGCAGTCGGTCAGGCGTCTCGGCGAAACAGCCAAGGCGTCTCAGTGAAACAGCTAGATTCCGCTAGATTCCGCGTCCCGCAACAGACGCCCGGAGAGCACAGTGTAGCCTGACGGTTACATTGCGCGATGTGGCTCCGTGGGTGTCTCCCGACATTTCTATGAGAAAAAGGAGAAAATTGATGGATACGTCTTCAGCGGCCGTCGAAACGAAAGTCACGGATCTCCTCGACGTCTCGCTCTCGGCGCTTGCCGACGATCATGACGCTCAGATTGTGCTGAGCCGGATCGTGGGGGAGCCTGCGCTTCGCGACGCCCCGGCGAGACGGACGTTCAATTCCGCGTTGCGAGGCAATGAGTGAGCGAACCAACCTAAAAGGGCTTGAATATCTGATTGCGCGACCGGGTCGATGGCGTTCAGTCAATTCGTGGTAAAAGTACATAGCAGATGTGATCTCGCCTGCGACATTTGCTATGTCTACCAGCATGCGGATCAGAGTTGGCGAGGCAGACCGCCCGTCATGGCACCGGAGACGGCGCGCAAGACGGCCGAACGGATCGCGGAGCACGCCACCGCACACCACGTGCCGGAGATTCAGATCATCCTGCACGGCGGCGAACCGCTGCTGGCGGGCGTCACCGGCCTAGGGAAGATCATCCAGGAGTTCAAGGCCGTCCTCGAGACGGTATGTCGGGTCAAACTGCTGGTACAGACCAACGGGACGCTACTCAACCGCCGCTTCTGCGATCTCATGCGGTCTCACGGCGTGATGGTCGGCGTCTCGCTCGACGGCGACAAGGAGGCCAACGACCGGCACCGCCGGCACGCCGACGGACGCAGCAGCTACCACCAGGTCGTCCGTGGCATCGACCTCCTCCGTACCGAATATCGGGATCTTTATCTGGGGCTGCTCTGCACGATCGATGTCGCCAACGATCCGCGGGTCGTCTACGAGTCGCTCCTCAGCCACGACCCGCCGTCGCTCAACTTCCTCCTCCCGCATGCCACCTGGGATACCCCCCCTCCGGGTAGGAGCATCGATGCCTACGCCGACTGGCTGATCACGATCTTCGAGCTCTGGTACGCGTCGGGCCGGCCGGTCCCGATCGTCTTTTTCGATTCCCTCCTCGGCACTCTGCACGGCCAGGAGAGCACCGCGGAAGCCCATGGTCTCGATCCGGACGACGTCATCGTGATCGAGACCGACGGCCAGATCGAGCAGGCCGACTCGCTCAAGACCGCGTTCGATGGAGCCCCGGCGACCGGCCTCGACGTCTTCGCCCATTCCTTCGACATGGCCGCCGCCCATCCCGATGTCCTGCGGCGGCAGAAGGGGCTGGCCAACCTGGCGCCTGAATGCCGGAGCTGTCAGGTCGTGGCCGCCTGCGGTGGCGGGATGGTGGCGCATCGTTACGGCCGGGGCCGCGGGTTCGCCAATCCCAGCGTGTACTGCGCAGCGTTGAAGAAGCTGATCGACCACATGAGCGATGTCGCCGCGCGACCGCTACCGCTGTCGGGATTCGATGTCCTCGCCTCAGGAGGCGCCACCGGCGCCGCGCTCGCCGAACTGGCGACCGGCCAACGTGTCATCCGGAGAGTGCTGCTCGCCAGGCTGGTTCGCGGGCGCCGGGATCTGCGCATGCTCCTGGAGGCCGTGGACCGTGCCTCCCGTGCCTCGCTCACGTCGGTCAGCGACCATCCGGCCTTCCGCGCCTGGGCGGTCGATGCGCTGACGAACGACGCCGGTGCCGATCGGCTCGCGTCCTACGCAGCCGCCATCGCGATGCGGGCCGGGCTGACGGCCGAGCTCGTCCTGTCCGGCTCCGGCGGCCGGATCCACCTGCCCACGATCGGCTCGTACGAGATCGATACCAGAACGGTCACCGTGCGGGTCCACGACGGCCGATGCGAGCTGCCGGACGGAGCGCTGCGACCCACCCCCGTGCTGCGGGCCGAGGGCCATGCCGTGCGCCTGGACGACACCGACCCCGATCGCGGTCGGCCGGGATGGGCGGTGGCGCCCGAGCTCGGCGATGAGGAGATTCGCGCCTGGCAGGAGATGTTCTCCCAGGCGTGGGAGATCATCCGCGTCGACCACGCCCCGTACGCCGCGGGCGTCCGCGCGCTGGTGACCACGTTGATACCGCTGGTCGCGCCGCCGGGCGGGGCGCAGGTTGCGGCCCACCCGCACATGTTCGGCGCCTTGGGCATGGTGCTGCCGCGGGAGCCCCGTGCCTTCGCCGAACTGCTGATCCGCGGCCACCAGTATTCAAAGATCGCGGCCATCCAGGATCTGGTGGATCTGCATGACGGATCCGACCCGGAGTTCGGTCGCCGGCTCGACACCGTCTACGCCGAACTCGCGCTGCCCGGCCGGCGGCCCGATTGGTCCGATCTCGCCGCTGCCACGTGCCTGACTCCGGCGGGGCGCCGATTCGTGGCGCGCATGCGCGCCTCCGCGGAGGGCGCCACCAGGAGGACGCGATGACCGCCGCCCAACTCGCCACCGGGCTACGAAGGCTGGGGTTGCCCGCGGGGGCGACCGTCCTTGTGCACTCCTCGATGCGTTCGCTCGGGCGGATTCCGGACCGGCCGGGAACGCTCTTTCGTGCGCTGCGCGAGGTGCTCGGCCCCGGCGGAACCACCGTCGTGCCGACCTTCACGCCAGGTAATTCGCTCACCTCCACCATGTACCAGGCCGCGGTCGAGATGATGCCTCCCAAGGAGCGGACCGAGTATCACCGGGCGATGAAACCCTTTGATCCCGCGACCACCCCGTCGGCCCTCGGTTGTTTCTCCGAGTTCGTCCGGACGGCCGAAGGCGCTGTCCGAAGCGCGCATCCGCAAACGTCGTTCGCCGCGGTGGGAGGTGGCGCCGACTCGCTCATGGCGAGGCATGACCTGGACAACAAGCTGGGCGAACGATCGCCGCTGGCCAGGCTCTACGACAGGCGCGCTTACATTCTGCTCGTCGGGGTTGGATACTCCTGCTGCTCGGCGTTCCACCTCGCGGAGCATCGTTATACGGCGAAACCGCCACTACGGGCTTACCATGCTGTCGTACTTGAGAACGGGCGGCGCGTCTGGCGCCGGTTCCTCGACGTGCGCCATGATGATTCCGATTTCGCGTTGATCGGTAAGCATATGGAGCAGAAAATATCTGTGTCACATGACACACTCGTCGGCGCCGATATTCGACTGTGCGAGCTTCGGGCGGCTGTCGACTTCGCGACGGGATGGCTGCGCGAGAACCGGTAATCGGCCACCCCCTTCCCATCCCCCGAGGTGTTCGATACCCTGCGGGGCACAAGGAGGGTCTTGATGCCTGCCGAATGTCCGTACTTTTTTCTTAGTTATGCGCGGACGCATTTTGGTAGCGATCCCGATAAGTGGACGGTCAAGTTCTATCACGATCTTTGCGCCGACATCTCCCAGCTGACCGGCAGCGAGTCGCCGGGATATATGGATCAACAGCGACTCATGATCGGTGCCGAGTGGCCTTCCGACCTCACCCAGGCGCTCGCCACGTGCCGGGTTTTCATGCCAATCTATTCACCTCAGTACTTTAACAGTGAGTACTGCGGCAAAGAATGGACGATCTTCAATCGGCGGGTGGAGCGGCACGCGCGCGGCGGCCCGTCGCCGCGGGTCATCATCCCGGCCATGTGGACGGCGATGGAGTTGACGGATCTGCCGGAGTTCGCGCGGTTCGTCCAATACCACCAGGCCGACCTGCCGGCACACTACCTCCGGCAGGGGCTCTATGGGATCATGAAGTTGGGCCGGTACCGCGAGGCGTACAAGGAGACGGTCCTGTGCCTCGCCAGGGCGATCGTCGCGGCGGCAGAAACCCAACTGACCCCGCTCGACGAGGCCGAACGCACCCGCCTCGACCTGGTCCCCAACGCGTTCGCCGACGTAAAGCGCCCGGCCAGCAGCCTCGATGTGCGCCTGACCGTCGCCGCCTGCGACCTCAATTCTCTTCCGGCCGACCGCGACCGTTTTTATTACGGGTTGAAGCCGCTCGGCTGGAGCCCGTACCGAAGCCGTGACGAAAAGCCCGTCGCCGACATCGCCGAGGCGATCGTCAGAGGCATGGGGCACCGGGCGAAGCTCAAGGAACTGGGCGCAGGTCCGGAAGAGACGGCTCTTCCGGACGTCATGCTCGTGGACATGTGGGCCGCTGACGACACCCGCCTGGCAGGAGATCTCAAGCGGTCGAACGGCTCGACGATGGTCGTCCTTCTTCCCGTCGATCAGGAGGACGCGGAAAGCGCCCAGCACACCGAACGGCTGGAAGCCGCGGTGGATTCACTGATCGGAACCGCACTCGCCAAGCAGGGCTCGCGACGGCGCGTGCACTACGACCAGTTCCGTGATTCGCTCATCTATGCCGTCAACACGGCTATCAGCCATTACCTGAAGACTGCCCGGGTGGAGAACGCGCCGGCCGCCCAGCCGAAACCGAGCCTCCACGGCTTCGAACCGGGCGGCCGCACACACTGAAGGAGGCCGTGATGTCCGGCAAGAGCGGCACGATCATTACGTTCTACTCGTACAAAGGCGGGACGGGCAGAACAATGGCCGTGGCCAACATCGCCTGGATCCTCGCCATGAACGGCAAGAAGGTATTAGCTGTCGACTGGGACCTCGAGTCCCCTGGGCTGCACAAATTCTTCCGGCCGTTTCTCGACGCCGACACGGTGACGTCGACCGATGGCCTCATCGAAATGATCACCAGCTACTCGTACGCGATGCTGAGCGCCGCGGGCCCGGCGGAGCACGAGGCGCTGCTGAGCAAGTACGCCATTGTGGAGGCGCACGCGGTCTCACTGGACTTCTCTTTCCCCGTCGGGGGCACCCTCGATTTGCTGACCGCGGGCCGGCTCAACCGCGACTATTCGTCGCTGATCTCGATGGACTGGGAGCATTTCTATCGTGAGCTCGGCGGCGGGCAGTTCCTCGACGCGCTGGCCGCGGACATGCGAGAGCAGTACGACTACGTGCTGCTCGACAGCCGGACGGGTCTGAGCGACGTCGCCGACATCTGCACCATCCATCTCCCCGACGTCTTGGTCGACTGCTTCACGTTGAGCGAGCAGAGCATCGAGGGCGCCGCCGCGGTGGCCAAGCAGATCGACGAGCGGTTCGAGGCGCGCGGCATCCGGATACTGCCGGTGCCGATGCGCATCGAGTACGGGGAGAACGCCAAGGTCGAGGCGGGCCGGGCCGCTGTTCGCAAGGCGTTCGAGGGATTCCCGCGCGGCCTCGACGCCAAGGCGGCTGCCAAGTACTGGCTGGACGTCGAGATCCCCTACCGGCCCTTCTTCGCCTTCGAGGAGACCCTCGCCGCGTTCGGCGAGCCCGCCGGGTCGCCGAACTCGATCCTGGCGGCGTTCGAGCGGCTGACGTCGGTGATCACCCGGGGCGAGGTGACCGCGTCCGTCGAGCTGGACGACAAGATCCGTACCGCCATGCTGGATCGGTTCACCCGGAAGACCTCCACCATCCCCGCCGAGCTTCTCGTGGTCTACCTGTCCGACGACCGCTGTTGGGCGGACTGGTTGGAGCAGGTGCTGGAACGGGCGCGCTGCCACGTGTTGACCCACTGCGTGGATGCCTCCGACCCTGACAGGCTGCAACGGAAGATCGACGATGTCACCCGGGCGGTCGTGATCCTTTCTCCGGCATTCCTCCAGTCACCCCAGGCTGTCGGTTCCATCGAGGACCTCACCGCGGCCCATTCCACCGGCCTGCATCAGCAGATGATCACCATCCGGATCTCGGAGGCACGGCTGCCCACCTCCTATCTCCTGCCGCACCCCCTCGACCTCGGGGCGATGGACGAATCCCAGGCCTTCGAACAGCTGCTCAACGCGCTCGACCAGCCGCTTTCCGACCTCGGCAACCTTCCGCCCAGCCCCTGGCGCGAGGTCCGTTTCCCCGGCGGGCGCAAACCCGATCCCGCCATCTGGAACGTCGGCCCCCGCAACGCCACCTTCACCGGTCGCGGTGCCGCCCTCGAACAACTACGTGACCAGCTGCTGCGGCGCGGCCAGAGCGTGGTCGTTCCCCAGGCGCTGTACGGACTCGGCGGCGTCGGCAAGACGCAGGTGGCGTTGGAGTACGCCCACCGCTTCCGGACGGACTACGACGTCGTGTGGTGGATCAGCGCCGAGTTCAAGGAACGCGTCAATTCCTCGCTCGCCGAGCTCGCCGGCAAGCTGGGCATCTCGATCGGCGAGAGCGTGGCGGACGCGGCGGCGGCGGCCCGCGACGCGCTGCGGCGGGGCACTCCGTACCCGCGCTGGTTGCTCATCTTCGACAACGCCGATGATCCCGCGGAGCTCACGGACGAGTTGCCGGAGAACGGGCATGTTCTGATCACCTCGCGCAACCAGGCGTGGTCGCAGGTGGCGGCGCCGCTGGAGATCGACGTCTTCAAGGAGGAGGAGAGCATCGCGCACCTCAAGCGCAAGGTGCGGCAGATCGGGGACCAGGAGGCGCTGGAGGTCAGCAAGGCCCTGGGCTTCCTGCCGCTCGCGGTGGAACAGGCGGGCGCCTGGCTCGAGCGCACCGGTATCGCCGCCCGCGACTATCTCGCCCTGCTGGAGCAGCAGACCGCTCAGGCTCTGGAGCTCGCCCCGGAAGGGTTCCCCGTCGTGGTGGCCAAGATCTGGTCACTGTCGTTCAGCCGTCTCCAGAAGAACTCTCCCGCGGCGATCCGGATGCTCCAGCTCTGCGCGTTCTTCGCACCCGAGCCCATCTCCACCAAGATGATCTACAGCGACGAGATGGCCCGCCTCCTCAGCGTCTACGACGCGACACTGCGGGAGAAGCAGATGGTCGCCAAAGTGGTGCAGGAGCTGAACCGGTACGCGCTCGCCAAGGTCAGCTACGGCGACAACACCATGCAGGTCCACCGGCTCGTCCAAGCCGTCGTGAGCGCGCAGATGACGGCTGAGGCGCGCGATGAGGCCTGCCACGACGTCCACCGGATCCTGTGCGGCGCGAAGCCCGCACAGGAGGGGACGGACATGCCGACCGACGACCCGGCGAACTGGCCGGTCTTCGAGCAGATCCTGCCTCACCTCGATCCATCCCGGGCCGCCGAATGCACCGAGGACGAGACCCGGCAGCTGCTCACCGATCTGGTGCGCTACCTCTCACGGCGAGGTGAGTTCACCCGCGCCCTGGCGCTCGGTGAGAAGCTGTCGGCGCACTGGCTGGAGAAGTACGGTCCGGACGATCAGCAGTTGCTGTACATGCGTTTCCAGATGAACAACGCGTTGCGCTCGCTCGGGAAGTTCGAGGACGCATACGCCAGCGACTACGCCGTGTACACCAAGCAGCGGGAGTTGCCGCACATCGGGCCCGACCACTCGCACACCTTGCTCACGGCCGGCGGCCTGGGCGCCGACCTCCTCGGCCTCGGCCGCTTCCGTGAGGCGCTCGAGCTGTATCAGGAGACCTACGAGAAGCAGAAGAACAACTTCGGGGAGGAGCATCCGCTGACGCTCAGCGCGGCCAACAACGTCGCCGTCGCCTTCCGGCTTCTCGGTCGCTACTACGACGCCCTGGACCTGAACGGCGACACCCTCAACCGCCGCCGCGCGGTCCTCGGCGACCGGCACCCGCTGACCATCTTCTCCTCCGAGAACCTGGGGTTCGATCTACGCAACTGCGGGCGGTACAAGGAATCGGTGGAGGAGCTGCAGCGCGCCCACGCGTCCTTCGCCGAGGTGCTCAAGCCGGAGGCGAACGAGACCCTGCGCACCGCCCGGAGCCTCGCGGTATCGCTGCGCAAACTCGGCCAGCATCGCGAGGCCAAGGTGTTGATGGAAGAGACCGCGAGGGGCTACCAGAAGCACTTCCCGAGCTCTCCCGACCGGGTGTCCACCGAGCTCGCGCTGGCGAGCTGCTATGCCTCGCTGGGCGACGACCAGACGGCGCAGAACATCGCCAGGGACATCCACGACACGCAGCTCGGCGACCTCGGTGACGATCATCCCTTCACCCTGGTCACGGCCACGAACCTCGTGGCGTTCCGGCGGGGGACCGGGGAGCTGAACGAGGCGATCGACCTTGGCCGGCGGGCATTGGAGAGCCTCAACGCGAAGCTGGGGCCGGATCACCCCTATACGCTGGCATGCTCGGTGAACGTCGCCAACGCCCTCGCCGATCAAGGTCAGGTCCGGGAGGCCGCCGACCTGGAGTGCCAGGCCCTCGACCGGTTCCGCGACATCCTGACCTCCGACCACCCGGAAACGCTCGCCTGCCAGGCGAACCTGTCGGTCACGCTGCGGCAGATGGGCCAGGTGGCCGACTCCGACGAGATGCACAACCGGGCAGTGGATCGCCTGCGGTACGTCCTCGGGGAAGACCATCCGCTGGTGGCCGACGCCATGGCCCACCGCAGGATCGACGAAGAGATCGAGGTCCAACCGCTATGAGCCGTGCGCCAGCAGCGAGATCACATCCGGCATGACTTTGAGGGCGCCGAAGTGTCCACGTCCCGGCTGGATGACGACCCGGCAGCCGGGGATCCGCTGACCGAGGGCATGGGCGTGTCCCACCGGTGAGAACCGGTCATCGGCGCCGTGCCAGATCAGGGTGGGTGCGGTGATCTCGGCTTGGTCGAAACCCCACGGAATGACGAAGGCGAGGAGGTCGTCGATCCAGCCGTCGGCGGATCTGTGGATGCCCTCGGCCCAGCTGCTGATCAGTAGGCGGCGGATGCCGACGTCGTCGAGCACGCGGCGGTCCGACTCGGTGAGTTCGGTATAGAGCTCCCGGGCGAGCAGAGCGGGGTCCCGGCGGAAGCGGTCTGCGTCCAGGCGTGCGGTGAGCGCGGTGGCGCCCCCCTCGGCGGCGAGGTAGGCGCGGCGGTTGAACCCGGTCATCTGGTTGGACCAGCCGGCGACCGGTGCCCGCGTGTTCTCGGCCAGCCCGACGAGGACGGCGACCCTGGTGACCCGGTCCGGCATGAGCGCCGCACAGGCCAGCGCATGCGGCCCGCCGCCGGAACGACCGAGCACGGCGAAGCGATCCAGGCCAAGCGCGTCGGCGATCGCGGATACGTCCTGGGCCGCGTCGGCCACACGGCGTCCCGGTTTGCGGTCGGACCTGCCGTAGCCGGGCCGGTCGAACGCGATCAGCCGCACCCCCATCCGGTAGAGCACGCTGGAGCGCGGGCACGGCCCGAGCCGGCTCCCCGGCGTCCCGTGAAGCAGAAAGACCGGCCTCCCGTCCGATCTCCCGCACTCCGCCACAGCTAACTCTCTATCGTCATGCGTCCTGACGATCGCGGTCACGACACCCCCTGTCAGCAACGGCGCACCGCACACAGGATCGCGCACGTTCGATTCTGGCGAAAGACCGGCGTTCGAGAGCTCGCGGCCCGCCGGAGGTCCGGGCCGGGTAGGGCCGACTTCACGCCGCTCGCCGCGTGGAAACCCTCACGGCCCCATGACGCCGGTGTACGGGTTCGGCTTGTGGGTGACCGGGATCGGCGCGGCCGGGGCGGACGCGCGGGACAGGGCGATACCGAGGCCGATGGCGGCGACCATGACCATGACTTCTATCGCGGCGAACCGGACGAACGGCCGGATGCTGCTCTTCTGCCTGATCTCGGGAATGGTGCGGCGGCGATGCCACCAGCCGAACAGGCCGAGCGCGACGAACGCCTCGACCTTGTACACCACCAGCGTCCCGAAGTGCGACCCGCCCAGCGCGGACAGCGAACCCAGGTTGATCCAGGCGGCGGTGAGGCCGAAGGCGCCCACGACGACGAAGCAGGCCAGCGCCAGCCTGCTGAACCGCGGCGCGGCGACCGCCAGCGACGCGGGCGAGCGCCGGGCGTGGGCGAGCAGCGCGGCCAGCGTGCCCACCCACACGGCGATGGCGAGGACGTGCACCGTGACGACGAGCCCGATGGCCGCGCCGTGCACCTGCTGACCGCGCATGGTGAGCGGCAGCACGGTGTAGCCGCACAGCAACAGCAGCGCGGCGACCCCGAGGGCGTTGCGGAGGACGAACGCGCCGGCCGCGATGACCACCGCCAGCCACGCGGAGTACAGGTAAGGGACCGCATAGGGAAGGTGCTCGGGCCCGCTGAAGATCTGGTAGACGGTCGCCATGGTCACCGGGACGCGCGCGACGTCCGACCACGACAGCACGAGCAGCGCCGCCATCGCCACCGCCCACGTCACCGCCAACCATCCGGCCGACCGCAGGCAGCGGCGCGCCGGCTCGCCGAAACGGCCGTCCTGGCGCGGCAGCAGGAGGGCGGCGACCAGCATGCCGATCGTGCCCACCACCGCCACGACCACAACCAGCTTGACGATCGGCAACCCGGACGTGGTGAGACCGCCCGGATCGGCGACCGCGACCCGCTGGGCGGCCGGGTCGCGCGGGCCGATCCGCTCGTTGCCCCAAAGTCCAAAGGCCACCCCCGCCGCGCCCACACCGGCCACCACCACGGCGTAACCGGCCGTCCGCAACCAGGGGGTCGAGGAGCCGACCGGGCTCGGCTGGGAGATCGTCCGGACATCCGGAGCTGTCGACACGGGCTCCACCTCCAGCCGACACGGCTGACCGGCACGGCCTTGACGGCGTGGGTCAGGGGCCTTTGCTCATCTGGAGTGTAGGCGTCCGTAAAGCCGCGCGCAGCGGGCCGCGGGACCCGAATTCGCCTGGGGCCCCACCACCCCGTCGCGTCGCACGGACCCGGCTTGGCGCAGTACGCGCACGGATGCCCAGGCCTCGTCGGCGAGTGGCGCCGTTTCGCGCGGCGCCGGGTCCTTGGTCCCGCGCGGAGGGGACTTTGCGAAGCGTTGCCGGATCCGGCGCGGTGACAACGTGGAGGCAGGCACCACACGGAGAAGGTGACGATATGCGCGCGAAAGTGGTCGTGCTCGGTGGCAACTTCGGCGGCCTGACGGCGGCGCTCGGCGTCAAACACGCGCTGCACGGCGACGTGGACGTCACCGTGGTGGCCGCATCCGACCGCTTCCTCTTCAACCCGTCGCTGATCTGGGTGCCGTTCGGCAAGCGCCGCGCGGACGACATCACCTTCCCGCTTGAGCCGACGTTCTCGTCGCACGGCGTCGAGTTCGTGCACGCGGCCGCCACCTCCATCGACCCCGCGGCCAAGCGGGTCGAGACGACCGCCGGCGGATACGACTACGACTACCTGGTGGTGGCGACGGGTTACCGCAACAGGATGGATGTCATTCCCGGCATCGACCCCGCGAACGGCGCGTACACGATCACGACGCTGGATGACGCGGTCCGGGCGGGCGAGGGATGGCGGTGGTTCCTCGACAACCCGGGGCCGGTGATCATCGGTGCGACGCAGGGAGCCGGCTGCTTCGGCGCGGCGTACGAGTTCCTGTTCAATATGGCGTACCGGCTGAAGGCGGCCAAGGTGCGCAAGCAGGTGACGCTCACGTACGTCACCGCCGAGCCGTTCCTCGGGCACTTCGGCATCGGCGGGTTGCCAGGCGGCGAGCGGTTGCTGAAGCTCTTCTGTCGCAAGGAAGGCATCGAGACCGTCACCGGCGCGGCGATGACCGAGATCGGTCCTGGCCGGATCGTGCTGGACGACGGGCGGAAGCTGGACTTCGCGTACTCAATGATCATCCCACCGTTCGTCGGCCAGGAGGTGATCGGAACCGTTCCGGGTCTTGGCGACGACAAGGGGTTCGTGCCCGTGCACGACACCTACCAGTCGATGGCCTACCCGGACATCTACGCCGTGGGAGTCGCGGCCGCTGTGGATGTGCCGTGGACGACACCGATCCCCGTGGGCGTCCCCAAGACCGGCTTCCCGACGGAGACCCAGGCGCACGTGGCCGCCGACAACATCGCGGCGCGGATCCGCGGTGACGAGCAGGTACGGCACAAGAGCTTCGGCGACATCCCGGCGGTCTGCGTGATGGACGCGGGAAACAACGGCGTGCTCATCCTCGCGGACAAGATGCTGCCGCCGCGTAAGGGCGGCGTGCTGATCCCCGGCCCGCAGGCGCACGCCGCGAAGCTCGCCTTCGAACGCTACTACCTGTGGAAGTCCAGGCACGGCTACGTCCGGCTGCCCTGACCAAAGGCGTACCTGGGACAAAAGGCGCACCTGGCCAAAGGCGCACGGCCGCACCGCGGCGCACGGCCGCCTTTGGCCGGCGCGGCCGAGATGAACCGGGGTCCCGACGCCGGGGTCCCGACGCCTGGGTCCCGACGCCTGGGTCCGACCGTCGTCTCCGGGGCCGCTGCCTGCTACGCGCCTCCGGGCCCCTGGCCGTTACGCGGCGGTCTGTTACGCGGGCCCGGTGAACTGAGCGATGTCGTCGCTGGCCACAACGCTCAGCCGGTCGGCGAGGTCGGCCAGCGCGCGGCTCACCGCGTACTCATCGCCGATCTCCGGCACGTCCCGATCGACGGGATTGCGCCTGGCGCGGCCGGTCCCGGCGAGCTGTTTGGTGTCGCGGGTCGACAAGACCGCTCGGGCCACCGTGTCAGGCCCGTCTTCGGTGATGTAGATGTCGACGGTCCACCGCTTGGCCTCCATGTCGCGCCCCCTTCGCGGAAGTCTCCGAAACCTGCTCTCACCTCGATCGTCCGCTGCCCGGCGGCGGTGCCCGAAGGGGCTGTGGTCCCGCGCGCCCCGGTCGAACGGCCCGGACGCCCACGGATCGGATTTCCGGCGGACCCGCCGCGGGCGCCGAAGACGGGTGGGGCGCCGCCCGTCCATGCGGTCACGCGGAACCCGAACCGGAGCCGGCGGTGGATCGTGGCAGGTCGAGAACGGATCCCAGTGCCGCGCTGACCCGGTCGAACTCCGCGCGCAGGCGATCCAGCAACTCGCCGGCCCGGTCGAGGCTGCCGTCCCGGCCGGCCGCCTCCAGCTCCTGGCACAACCCTGCCATGGCGGCGGCGCCGAGGTTGGCGGCCGCCCCCTTGATGCCGTGGGCCACCTCGCGGATCCGCGCGCCGTCCCCCTGGGCGACGGAGGCCGCCAGCCGGTCGATCTCGGCCCGTTCCCGGGTGCGGAACATCGCCGCGAGCCGGGTGAACGTCTCCCGGTCCCGGTCGGGGTCTCCGGTGCCCAGCTCGTCGATCCGTCGCCTGATCGACGCCAGCACGGCCGCGGCGGCGGGTTCGGGGGGCGCGTCGCGGTCGAGAAGCCTGTCGCTGTCGGGAGGCGCGCCGTGGTCCGGAGGCGCGCCGTGGTCCGGAGGCGCGCCGTGGTCGGGAGGCGCGGTGTGCCGGCCGGCTGCGGTAGGACCCGGAGGCGGCACCCAGCGACCGAGCACGTCGCCCAGCGCGTCCGCGCGGATCGGCTTGGCGATGAAGTCGTCCATGCCGGCCGAGAGACAACGTTCGCGGTTCTCGGTCAACGCGCCGGCCGTCATCGCGATGACCGGCGTGCGCCGGTCGGGTCCCTCGCGCCTGCGCAGCTCGGCGGTCGCCTCGTAGCCGTCCATGCCGGGCATCCGGCAGTCCATCAGCACCGCGCTGTACGGGGCCTTTGCGATCATGTCGAGCGCCTGCCGGCCGTCCGCCGCCAGGTCGGCGCCGTAGCCGAGCCGGTCGAGGAAGCCGGCCGCGACCGCCTGGTTGATCTCGTTGTCCTCGACCACCAGCACGGTGCCCAGGCTTGGCCGCCGGGGCTCGGGCTCGGGCTCGGGCTGGGATGCGGGGCCGGCCGCCGCGGCCGTCCGCGCCGGGGCCTGCGCCGCGGTGCGCCCGCCATCCGCGGTGCCGGGGATGACGTCGACGAGCCGTTCGTACAGGCTCGACCGGTGTACGGGCTTGGTGAGTGTCGCGGCGAAGCCGGCGGCATGGGCCGCGTCAGGGTCCGGGTCGTCGCTCGAGGTGAGCAGGATCAGATGGAGCGCCGGGATCAGAGGGTCGGCGACGATGCGTCGGCCGAGCGCGATGCCGTCCGTGCCCGGCATCACCATGTCGATGATCGCCACGTCGTACGGCGTTCCCGTGCCGGCGGCGCCGCGCAGCGCCTCGAGCGCGTGCTCGCTCCCGTCCGCCGGGGTCGGCCGCATACCCCAGGCGCGCAGCTGCCCGCTCAGGACCAGCCGGCTGCTCTCGTTGTCGTCGACGACCACGACCCGCAGGTCACCGAGTGTCGACGGCCGGGCGGCGGGGTCATCGGCCGCGCGACGCAGCGGGATGGCGCACCAGAACGTGCTGCCCGCGCCCGGGCAGCTGTTCACGCCGATCCGCCCGCCCATGGCGTCGGTGAGCCGCTGGCAGATGGACAGCCCCAGGCCCGTGCCGCCGTAGTCGCGTGCGGTCGAGGCGTCCGCCTGGACGAACGGCTCGAACAGGCGGTCGCGCTGGGCCGGGTCGATGCCGATGCCCGTATCGGTGACCTCGAAGAGCACCGGGACGGTCAGCGGGTCCGCGCTGTCCGCCGCCTTTCCCGTGTCCAGGGCGACGCGGACGATGACCTCGCCGTGCGGGGTGAACTTCACGGCGTTGGAGGTGAGGTTCAGCAGGATCTGCCGCAGCCGCATGGGGTCGCCGCGCAGCCGGTCGGGCAGGGCGGTGTCGCAGTTGCCGATCAGCTCGAGACCCCGGTCCTGCGCGGTGTTGGCGAACACGTCGGTGACCTCGTCGACCAGCCGGCAGGGATCGAAGGCGGTCTCTTCGATGACGACGCCGCCGGCGTCGAGCCTGGAGAAGTCGAGGATGTCGTTGATCACGCCCAGCAGGGCGGCGCTCGCGG
Source organism: Streptosporangiaceae bacterium (assembly GCA_036378315.1). GTDB lineage: Bacteria > Actinomycetota > Actinomycetes > Streptosporangiales > Streptosporangiaceae > CALAED01. Next base: position 18,541 of record DASUWU010000140.1, read on the forward strand.
TCTGGATGCCGCCCGCATAGCGGCGCTGGGCCCGGTTGAGCGGCGTGTCGAGCAGCAGGTCGGTGAGTCCGATGACGCCGTTCATCGGCGTACGGATCTCGTGGCTCATGGTGGCGAGGAACCGTGACTTGGAGTGAGCGGCCTGCAGCGCGTCGTCGCGGGCGGTCACCAGCGCCGCCTCGAGCCTCTTTCGTTCTGAGATGTCGGTGAGGAAGGCGTTGTAGCTGGACTCCGTCCCCTCGTCGAGGCGCCACAGCTCCATCTCGACGGTGAACTCGGTGCCGTCCTTGCGCATCACGGGCATCTCGCGCCGCTGGCCGAGGATGAACGGGTCGGTGCCGCTGAACATCCGCTCCACGTCGGCGTGGTGGTACTCGGGCACCAGCAGCTCGTTGACCGACCGGCCGAGCGCCTCATCGCGCGACCAGCCGAGCAGCTCCTCGGCGCGCCTGTTCCACCGCGTGACCCGCCCGCAGGCGTCCGCGCTGACGAACGCGTCGGGCGCGCTTTCGACGATCGCATGCGCTTCGCGCTCCGTCCGCAGCGAGGTCTGCCTGCTGGACGCGGCCGCTCGTTCCGCGCTGCGGCGCTCCTCGACGCTCCGCTCGAGCGCGGCGACGAACCTCCCGATGAGCAGCCACAGGACGATCACCGACGCCGCGGACACGATGGCGCCGCGCTGGTCGAGCGGGATGTTGAGGCGATCGGCCTGCGAACTGAAGAAACCGAGCAGGACGGACATGCCGATCGCGCCCGCCATCAGCCGCCGCCCGTGGACGCCGGCCGGCCCGGCGCTGGTCAGCAACTGCTTGGACGCGTCATCGGGCGGCGCGAGCAGCAGGGCGAGGCCGAGCAGCGTGGCGCACGACGTCACACCGAGCGCGATCGTGGTGAACTGGCCGGTCCAGTACACCCTGGAGTCCGGCACGAGATAGCTGAGCAGCCCGTAGAGCCCGTATGTCACGGGCACGAGGGCGAGCACCTTGTGCGGCCACCATCCACCGATCCTGACGCGGCGGAGGAGGAGGCTCAGCCCGGCGAACGACATCACCAGACCGGTTTCCGGGCCCCGAAAGTCGGCGTCGCCGGGCGGTGTCGCGGTGCCGCCGAACTGCGGCCAGGCGCCCTGCAGGCCGTGCGTGGCGTAGTCGTACAGGTCCTGGGCGCCGACGGCGATGACCGCCAGCGCGCAGGTGTAGCCGGCGAGATGGAGGGCGATGTGCCGGGGACCGGGCCGGAGCAGCCAGAACGCCGCCGCGCCGGCCAGGAAGCCGAAGGTCGCCTCCGGCTTCATCGCCTCCGCGCCCGGCAGGATGCTGCGCGCCGGCGGCCAGCCCAGCCACCAGCCGACCACCTGCACCACGACGCAGATCGCGACGACCAGAAGGACGCACAGCGTCGCGAGGAGCCGGAAGCCGGTGATCAGCCGGCCCGCGCCGGGACCGTCCACGGCCGCGTTCGGCGGAGGCACGCTACGCTCCGGCCGCCCGCGCGAGTACGGCCCGGATCCGGCTCACCAGCTCGCGGGGGCTGAACGGCTTGACGACGTAGTCGTCCGCACCGGAAGCGAAGCCGGCCGCCACGTCTGCCTCGTGGACGCTCGACGTCAACATGATCACCGGCAGCGACGGGATGGTGCGGTCGGCGCGGATCTCGCCGCACACGTCGAACCCGGACATCCCCGGCATCCGTACGTCGAGGACGACGAGATCCGGAGCGTTCGCGCGGGCCGCGGCGATCGCGGACCTGCCGTCTCCGGCGACGATCACGTCGTACCCTTCTGCCTCCAGTTTGTAGGCGATCAGCTCGCGGGTGACCGGCTCGTCGTCGGCCACCAGGACGAGCGTCATCGACCCCACCCCACTTCCACTTGGCGCGGCATTCCATAAAGGTGACGCTAGCGTTGCGCACATAAAATGTGCGACACGGATCTTCAAGGAATTCTTTACCATGACATATCCAGAAATGGGTGGTCGGCGGCATTTCCTCGGCCCGCGACCGGGCCGCGAGCCGGCTGGAAGAAAGGCGAGAAAAAGGCCGAAAGGGGCGCGTCGATCAGCCCCCGGCGCCTCCGCCTGCGCCTTCGGCCGGGCGGGGCTCCAGCGTGAAGAAGATGGCGGTGCCCTGGCCCGATCCGCTCTCCACCCACGCCTGCCCGCCATGCCTGGCGATGACGCGGGCGGCGATGGCCAGCCGGATGCCGACCCCGCGGGCGTCGTCGGCGCTCGCCAGCCGTTCGAGCAGCACGAACGGGCCGTCCGGCTCCGGCATCGCGACCTCGGCGCCGTTGTCGCGGACGAAGAAGACCCGCCGGCCCGCTCGCCTGGTCGCGCCCACCTGGACGCAGGGCTCCGGCGTGCGCGCCGTGAACTGCCTGGCGTTCAGAAGCAGGTGGCGCAGCGTCAGCCGGAGCAACCGGGGGTCGGCCGCGACGATGACCCCGGGCTCGACGTCGACCGTGACCCGCCGGCGCGGCCTGGCGCACCCGGTCTCGACGACGACCTCGTGCGCGATCTCCCCGAAATCCACCGGGCGGCGGTCCACCGCGGTCCGCTCCGCACGCGACATCTCGAGCAGCCCGTCGATGAGGTCGGCGACGTGACCCGTCGCGGACCGTACCCGGTCCAGGTAGTCCTGACCTGTTCGATCGAGCCGCCGGGCGTACTCGGTGGAAAGGATCTTGCTGAACTCGCCGGCCGCTCGCAGCGGCGCGCGCAAATCGTGCGACACCGAGTAGATGAACGCGTCGAGCTCGTGGGTCGACGCGTCGAGCTCGGCGGTCCGCTCGCGTACCCGCTGCTCGAGATCGGCGTTGCGGCTCCGCGCCTTCTCGTGCGCCCGTTTAAGGTCGGTGATGTCGGTGGAGATGCCGCACACCGCGTACGGCCGTCCGGCGCTGTCGGCGATCGGGTATTTCTCCGACATGTACGTGTGCGCGCCGTCCGCCAGAGCCGCCCGCTTCTCCTGTTTGATCCGCGCACCCCTGCTCAGCGCCTCCAGGTCGTTGGCCCGGAAGCTGTCGGCCATCCCCTTGGGGAACATGTCATGGTCGGTCAGCCCGACGACCCTTTCCTTGGTGATGCCCGTCAGCTCGGTGAACCGCCGGTTGATCGTCAGGTACCGGCCGGCCAGGTCTTTCATATAGATCGCGCTCGCGGTGCCGTCGAACACCTGGAGCAGCTGATCGCGGATGCGCTGCGCCCGCCGCCCCTCGCATCTCCATCGCACCGCCGCCCCCGTCGCGGCCAGCGTCGCGGCCCCGAGCGCGACCATGGCCCCGGCGAGTGCGCCGAAGATCGCGCCCACGACAACCGACATGGTCGCTGTCGCGGTCGCCGCCGCGATCACCGTGATCACCGCGATGGCGGCGGCACGCCAACGGTCGGATGGGCGGCGCAGGCGTCCTCCCACCGCAGGCTGCAGCCTCGAACGCATGATCCAAAATTATTTGCCGTACGACAAAGGGGAGGTAACCCGCCATCTCCGCCGCCGTCAAGAACGTCCCGCCGGGCGTCAAGAACGCATGGTCCGGACCTAGCGGGAACAAAGGCCGGGCATTTTAGGCTGGTGACGATCGCCAGGCGGCGGTACGGATCAGCATGACGGGCGAGCATTCCGGGCCAGGGGAGGGGCGGATGGCGATGGGTGACGAAGGCCAGGTGGCCCGGCAGATGGCGGAGGCGGCCGACGCCCTGCTCGGCGCGCTCTCTGGCGAGCAGCGGGCCGCCGCGTCGCTGCCGTTCGACGGCGAAGCGCGCACCGCATGGACCTACCTCCCAGGTTCCCGCCCAGGGGTCGTGCTGCTGGGGCTGACCGCGCGGGCGCGCAAGGCCGCGCACCGGCTCCTCGCCACGGCGCTGTCCAGGCACGCCTTCGCCCAGGCCGTGACGATCATGGCATTGGAGGAGGTCCTCGACATCGACGAGGACGGGGTGCTGTTCCGCTACAGCGACGACTACCGGGTCGCGGTGTTCGGGCGGCCGGGCGCGGAGGCGTGGGCGTGGCGCTTCGAAGGCCATCACGTGTCGGTCAACGCGACGATCACCGGCCGGGCCGTCGTGGTCGCTCCCGTCTTCATCGGCGCGAACCCGGCGCGCGTCGACCATCTCGGCAGCGTGGTCACGGCGCCGCTGGCGCCTGAGGAAGACCTGGCCCGGGCGCTGATCGAGGAGCTCGATCCCGGGCAGCGCGCGCAGGCGATCGTCGCCCAGAACGCGCCGGACGACATCATCACCCAGACCGCCGTCCAGGTGGCCGGCGAGCTCGTCCCGCCCGGCGTCTCTGGCGCCGGCCTGAGCGACCGGGCCCGCGAGCGGCTCGACCGGCTCGTCGGGTTCTTCGTCGACCGGCTCGCCCCGCCGCTCGCCGCGGCCGAGCGGGCCCGCGTCGACGCCGCCGCAGTCACCTTCGCCTGGGCGGGCGGGCTGCGGCCGGGAGACGGGCACTATTACCGGATCCAGGCGCCGCATCTGCTCATCGAGTACGACAACACGCAGAACGCCGCCAACCACGCGCACACCGTGCTGCGCCGACCGGGAGAGGACTTCGGCGCGGCCGTGCTGCCCGCCCATCTGGCCGGCGAGGCCGGCCGCGGCTCCTGAGCCACGGCCGGCCTGGCGCCGTCAGGCGACCGAACAGGCCGAGCCGTTCAGCGTGAACGCCGTCGGCGCCGGGTTGCCCCCGCTGTAGCTCGCGTTGAACCCGATGGTGACCGAGGCGCCGGCGTTGATGGTGCCGTTCCAGGCCGCGTTCACCGCGGTCACTTGGTTCCCCGACTGCGACCAGGTGCCCTCCCAGCCCTGGCTGACCTGCTGGTTGCCGGGAAACGCGAACTTGAGCGTCCAGCCGCCCACCGCCGCGGAGCCCGCGTTGGTGATGGTGACGTTGCCGGTGAACCCGCCGCCCCAGTCGTTGACCGCGTAGTTCACCCGACACGGCGCGGAGCCCGACCCGGGGGCGGTCGTGACGGCGACCGTTCCCGACCGTGCCGACCGGTTTCCGGCCGCGTCCTTCGCGTAGACGGCGAAGGTGTAGCTCGTGCCTGCGGTCAGTCCGGTGAGCGCCGCCGAGGTGGTCGTCGCCGAGGTCACCGCCGTCTCCGTGCCGTTCTGGATCCGGACCACGTCGTACCCCGTGACGCCCACGTTGTCGGTGGACGCCGCCCAGGACAGGTTGACCGACGAGGAGGTGACGCCGGCCGCCGTCGGGGTGCCCGGCGCGGTTGGCGCGGTGGTGTCCGCCGGGGGCGGCTGCGTCCCGTAGGTCAGCCCGAAGCCGTAGGCGAAGAGCGGCGTCTGACCGTCGCCGTCGTTGATCGGCTCCTGGCTCGCGCTGGACGGCCACGTCACCGGCAGCTTGCCGGTGGGCTGGACGGCGCCGAAGAGCACGTCGGCCACGCCCTGGCCCTCGGTGCCCGGAAGCCACGAGGCCACCAGCGCGTTCCAGTTCGGCAGCTGCGAGGCGATGTCCAGCGGTCGCCCGGACACGAGGACCACCACGACGGGCACGCCGGCGGCGCGCAGCGTGTTGATCGTGTTGATGTCGGCCGAGTCGAGGCCCATGCCGCCGGGCCGGTCGCCCTGCCCCTCCGCGTACGGGGTCTCGCCCACGACCGCGATCGCGACCTTGTACGAGCTGTCGATGCCGCTGCCGTTCTGGTTGAACGTCACGGTCGACGACGAGCCCACCGTGTTGCGGATGCCCTGCAGGATCGAGGTGCCCGGGGTGGTGGTGCCGGAACCGCCCTGCCACGAGATGGTCCAGCCGCCGCTCTGGTTGCCGATGTTGTCGGCGTTCTTGCCGGCGACGAAGATCTTGTTGTTGTCGCGGGCGAGCGGCAGCACGTTGCCGGCGTTCTTCAGCAGGACCTGCGACTGGGCCACCGCCGTGCGGGCGATGCTCCGGTGCGCCGCGCTGCCCACGCTCGACGTGAACGACCGGTCGGTGAGCGGATGCTCGAACAGACCCAGCTGGAACTTCTTGGTCAGGATGCGCCGGTTCGCGTCGTCGATGCGCGACATGGGCACCCGGCCCGCCTGCACCTCGGTGCGCAGCAGGTTGATGAACGTCTGCCAGTCGGCCGGCGCCATCACCATGTCGATGCCCGCGTTGATCGCCGTGCGGACGTCGGTGGCGCTCATGCCGGTGGCGCCGTCGATCTGGTTGACGCCGTCCCAGTCGGATACGACGAAGCCGGTGAACCCGAGCTCGCCCTTCAGCACGTCGGTGATGAGGTGCTGGTTGCCGTGCATCTTGGCGCCGTTCCAGCTGCTGAAGGAGATCATCACCGAGCCGACCCCGCGCTGGACGGCGGCCTGGAACGGCGGCAGGTGGATCGCGCGCAGATCGGTCTCGCTGAGCTGCGTGTCACCCTGGTCGACGCCGCCGGTGGTGCCGCCGTCGCCCACGTAGTGCTTGGCGGTGGCCAGCACCGAGGCGGGACCGGCGCCCAGCGTGGTGCCCTGCAGGCCGGTGATGATCGACGTCATGGAGCTGGGAAGGTCCGGCTTCTCGCCGAACGACTCGTACGTCCGTCCCCAGCGGTCGTTGCGGGCCACGCATACGCAGGGCGCGAAGTCCCAGTTGACGCCGGTGCCGGCGACCTCTTCGGCCGTGGCCCTGCCGATGTCCTGGACGAGCGAGGGGTTCCGGGTGGCGCCGAGGCCGATGTTGTGCGGGAAGATCGTCGCGCCGACGACGTTGTTGTGTCCATGCACCGCGTCCGCGCCGTACAGGATCGGGATGCCGAGCGGAGTGGCGAGGGCGGCGTTCTGGAAGCCGTCGTACATGTTCGCCCACGACGTCGCGTTGTTGGGCGAGGGAGCGGAGCCGCCGCCCGACAGCACCGAGCCGAGCCGGGAGTTGGTGATGTCGGAGGCGCTGACCGACGCCCGCTCCGCCTGCGTCATCTGGCCGATCTTCTCGTCCAGGCTCATCCGGCTTAGGAGATCGTCGACGCGGGTGGCCACGGGCAGCGTCGGATCCTGGTATGGGAACGTGGCCGCCCGCGCCTTCGGCGTGAGCGGCGTCGTCGAGGTCATCGGAGCGGCCATGGCGACACCGGCCAACGCCAGCGCCGACAGCAAGGCCGGTAGCCTGATCCGCACGGGTATGCCCCTTGGTGAGATGGTCCAGCACGAGGTGGTCGGCCGGGCGGTGCCTGACTCGGACCATAAGGTCGGCCTTCGGCGCGGGCCAGGGTTCTTTCAGCCCTTTCATCGGTGCGCACGGCGCGAGGGCACGCACCGTGCGGGCACGAGCGGACAGGGAGCTGTGGTGGACGGCAGACGCGAGCCGCGGGCGCGACGCCGTCCCGAGCCCATGCCGGGCCGGTTCGCCGTCGCGGCCGGCGAGGCGGAGTTGCTGCGCGACCTGAACCGCCCGGGCGGCTGGGTGCTGACCGTCGAGGGGGTGCTGCAGTCGTACGTCGACCTGGACGACCCCACCTACCTCGACTTCGAGTACATGCAGGCGATGGGCGACGTCATCGACTGCGTGGCCGAGCAGGGGCGGCCGCTGAGCGTGGTCCACGTCGGGGGCGGCGCCTGCACGCTGCCGCGGTACGTGGCCGCCACCCGGCCCGGGTCGCGGCAGCTCGTCTTCGAGCCGGATGCCGCGCTGGTGGAGGTGGTCCGCGACCGCCTGGAGCTGCGTTCCGTGCCCGGGCTGCGGGTCAGGGTGACCGACGGGCGCGGCGGTGTCGCGACCCTCAGGGACGGCTACGCGGACGTCCTCGTCGTCGACGCGTTCGACGGGGCGGCCGTGCCGGTCGACCTGGTCACCGAGGAGTTCATGCGGGACGCGGCGCGGGCGATGCGGCCGGCGGGCACGCTGCTGCTCAACGTCGCCGACGGGCGCGGGCTGCGGTTCGCCCGGGGGGTGATCGCCACCGTCACCTCCGTGTTCCCCGAGGTGCTGCTGATCGCCGACCCTGGGGTGTTGCGCGGCCGCCGGTTCGGCAACCTCGTCATCGCGGCCTCGGCGGCCGAGCTGCCCACGGAAACCCTCACCCGCCGGGAGGCGGGGCGGGTGCCGCGGGTGCGTTGCGCGTACGGCGACGAGGTGCGCCACCTCGCCGGCGGGGCCGCGCCGCTGCGCGACGGCGACGAGATCCCCCTTCCGGTGCCGCCCAGCGACGTGATCACCGGTCGATAGCGGCTGATCTCCGGCCGTCAGCCGGCGCGGGCCCGGTCGAGCCGGCCGCGCGCCTCGTCGGCGCGGCGGCCGGCGGTCTCCGCCGCCCGCGCCGCGCGGTTCCGTTCGCGCCGCACCACCTGCAGGCGCCGGTTCGCCGCCGCCTGGCGGTCGCGGGCCTCATCGAGCGCCCGCCGCAGCCGCTCGGCCTTCTCGTCGGCAGCGGCCACCTCCCGCCGCGCCTCCTCGACCTGTTCGTCCCATTCGGACAGGTCGCGGCGGGCCGCCGCGGCATCGTCGGCCGCGGTCCGGTGCTCGTCTTCGAGCCTGGACAGCTCGGCGGCTCGATCGCGTCCTGCCGGCCGCCGCTTCGCCTGAGCCCCCGCCGCGGCGCGCTTTCGCCCAGGTGCTGCCTGGGCCGGGGCGAACAGGCCGGGGCCGAACCCGGCATGGCTGCGCGGCCTGTCCAGCCGGCCGGCCTTGACGTCCGCCGCGACGTCGGGATCGATCGTGGCGGCCTGCAGGGTCTCCTCGACCTCGCGCACGGCCGGCTCGCGCAGCGGCTGCCCGGCGCCGGCGGCGGCGTCGCGCGCCATCCGCACCAGCCGGGCGATCAGCTCGCTGCGCCGCTGCTCGATGCCGCCGATATGATCGCCGGCGGTCCATGCCTCGCGCAGCTGGGCGCCCACGTCGAGCAGCCAGCCCACCTCATCGGTCGCGGACCTGGCCAGCCTGTTGACCGCCCAGGCCGACACGGTCGGCCGGCGCAGCCCCCGCAGCCGCTTGGCCAGCGCCGGGTCTTCCTTCGCCGCCTGGGCGGCGAGCTCGTTCCTGGTCGCGACGAAGTCGCCGGGGGCGACGCCGTACAGCCGCGCGACGGCGGCGTCGAAGTCCACACCGTCATGATGCGCCACCGTTGCCGAACCGGCGGGCGGAGGCGTCCTCCTGGGCGAGTCGGTGCAGGGCGATGAGCACCTGCTCGTACAGCACGGTGGTGACGAGCGTCCCCAGCAGGGCGCGTTCGCGGGGCGCGTCGGGGGCGAGCCGCGCGGTCTCGTGCGCGCTGATCGCCGCGGCGGCGTCGATGTAGGGACGGAGCTCGGTGAGCACGATCGGGAAACCGAGGCCGCGCAGCGCGAGGAATGTCTGCGCGAGCAGATCCCTGGCGGGTGCGTCGGGGCCGACCAGCCAGCCCAGCTCGGCGACGAGCGAGTCGACGTCCTCCTTGGCCGCGCGCCAGGCCGCCCCGTCGGCGCCCGGCGGGATGTACGGTCCGAGGGCGTGCTGGGCGATGCCGAGCAGGTCGGGCAGCTCGATCTTCTCGTCGTCGAGCGCGGTGACGATCCGGGTGATGGCGGCGATCGGCAGGTCGCCGACCTCGCGCAGCGCGCGGATGAGCCGCAGCCGCCGCAGGTGGCGTTCGTCGTAGTACGCCCGGGTCGTGGAGGTGGCCGTGCCCTTCGGCAGCAGGCCTTCGCGCAGGTAGAACTTGATCGTCTGGACCGTCAGCCCGCTGCGGTCGCTCAGCTCGGAAATCCTCATGGCCACCCTCCGGGCCTGGACATTAGCCCTATCCAACTATCGGATAGTTGAGCTATCCAATGGATTGCCGGAAAAATCGTCGCGGAGCGAGATCGTTCTACTACGGTGGGTCGCAGCGGCCGTCTCTCACCGTTCGTGCCCGCGCCTTCACGGCAGCAGCCTGCTCTCCGCGCGCTCGAACCGCCTCTCACCGCCGCTTCGTCTCATAGGAGTGTGTTGAAGGGACGGCCTGGCATGAACACGAACGCTGCTGACGCCAACAGCGATACGAAACAGGCGACGGACGACGCCGCCGCAACGGCCGCGACCGACGCCGGCGGGGCCGAGGAGGGCGACCTCGCCGTGACGGACCGGATGGCGGCGCTGGCCGGTTTGGGCCGCCCCGAGGACTTCGCGGCGATCTACGCGGTGCTGCGCGCCGGGCGCCATACCCGCGACCGGTTGACCGAGCTGCTGCGCGCCCGCGACGCCGGCTACGACCCGTTCTCCTTCGCCGGCGTGCTGGCCGAGTTGCCGCACATCCCCGACGAGGAGTTCGCCGCCGGCGGCCTCGACGACCTCGAGATCGCGATCATGCGGGCGTGTTTCGCCGACTGGTACCGCGCCCTGGTGAGCAGCGGCATTCCCTGACGCCCGGCGACCGGCGGCGACCGGCGGCGACCGGCGGCCACCGGACGGCCGCCGGACGGCCACCGCGCGGCGAGTCAGCCGCCGCGGCGCATCGCCTCGGAGATCTTCTCTGCGGCCGCGGCGACCGGCTGGGCGTGCAGCCGGCCGGGCGACCTGGTGAGCCGCTCTATCGGCCCGGAGACCGAGATCGCGGCGATCACCCGTCCGCCCGCGCCGCGGATCGCCGCGGACACCGAGGCCACCCCCGACTCACGTTCCGCGATGCTCTGCGCCCAGCCCCTGCGCCGTACCGAGGCCAGCGTGGCGGCGGTGAACTTCGCGTTGCGCAGCCCGCGGTGCAGCCGGTCGGGCTCCTCCCAGGCCAGCAGCACCTGCGCGGCCGAGCCCGCGGTCATCGGCAGCGCCGAGCCGACCGGCACCGTGTCGCGCAGCCCGCTCATCCGTTCGGCGGCGGCCACGCAGACGCGGATGTCGCCCTGCCGGCGGTACAGCTGCGCGCTCTCACCCGTGAGGTCGCGCAGGTGGGCCAGCACCGGCTGCGCGATCGCCAGCAGCCGGTCCTCGCCGGCGGCGGTGGCCAGTTCGGACAGCCGCGGCCCGAGGATGAACCTGCCCTGGGTGTCCCGGTGGACGAACCGGTGATACTCCAGCGCGACGGCGAGCCGGTGCGCCGTGGGCCTGGCCAGGCCGGTGGTCGACACCAGCTGGGCGAGGGATGCTGGGCCGGCCTCCAGCGCGTTGAGAACCAGAACCGCCTTGTCAAGTACGCCGACTCCGCTAGAGTTGTCCATAACCCGATACTGCCGTCTCAGACTTTGAGATGCAAGGAGTCGTCGAGTCCGCTGGAACCGTAGAGAAAGAGCGAGCGAGATCGAGAGAGGTCGTGAGAGACATGGGCCGAACTTTGGCCGACAAGGTCTACGACGCGCACGTCGTCCGGCGGGCCGAGGGCGAGCCCGATCTCCTCTATATCGACCTGCACCTGGTCCATGAGGTCACCAGCCCGCAGGCGTTCGACGGGCTGCGCATGGCGAACCGCACCGTACGCCGGCCCGACCTCACCATCGCCACCGAGGACCACAACGTCCCGACGACGGACATCCTGGCGCCGATCGCCGACCCGGTGTCCCGCACCCAGGTCGAGACGCTGCGCAAGAACTGCGCCGAGTTCGGCGTCCGGCTGCACCCGATGGGCGACGACGGCCAGGGCATCGTGCACGTCATCGGCCCGCAGCTCGGCCTCACCCAGCCCGGCATGACCGTGGTGTGCGGCGACTCGCACACCTCGACGCACGGCGCCTTCGGCGCGCTGGCCTTCGGCATCGGCACCAGCGAGGTCGAGCACGTACTGGCCACCCAGACGCTGACGCAGGTCAAGCCCAAGACCATGGCCGTCAACGTGGCGGGCACGCTGCCGTACGGCGTGACCGCCAAAGACCTGATCCTGGCCATCATCGCCCAGATCGGCACCGGCGGCGGCCAGGGCCACATCATCGAGTACCGCGGCGAGGCGATCCGCGCCCTGTCGATGGAGGGCCGTATGACGGTCTGCAACATGTCCATCGAGGCCGGCGCGCGCGCGGGCATGATCGCCCCGGACGAGACGACCTTCGCCTACCTCGAGGGCCGGCCGCACGTGCCGTCCGGGGACGACTGGCCGGCGGCCAAGGAGTACTGGGCGTCCCTGCGCACCGACGACGACGCGACCTTCGACAAGGAGGTCACGATCGACGCGGCCGCGCTCACCCCGTTCGTCACCTGGGGCACCAACCCCGGCCAGGGCGTGCCGCTGGGCGGCGATGTGCCCGACCCCGCCTCGTTCGCCGACCCCACAGCGCGCGCCACCGCCGAGCGGGCCCTCCAGTACATGGCCCTGACCCCGGGCACGCCGATGCGCGAGATCAAGGTCGACACGGTCTTCGTCGGCTCCTGCACCAACGGCCGCATCGAAGACCTGCGGATCGCCGCCGAGGTCGTCAAGGGCCGCCGGGTGGCGCGCGACGTCCGGATGCTGGTCGTTCCCGGCTCGCGGAAGGTCAAGGCCCAGGCAGAGGACGAGGGCCTGCACGAGATCTTCACCGCGGCCGGCGCCGAGTGGCGCGAAGCCGGCTGCTCGATGTGCCTCGGCATGAACCCCGACCAGCTCAAGCCGGGGGAGCGCAGCGCGTCGACCTCCAACCGCAACTTCGAGGGCCGGCAGGGCAAGGGCGGCCGCACCCACCTGGTGTCCCCGGCCGTCGCCGCCGCCACCGCCGTCACCGGTCACCTGGCCGCGCCCGCCGACCTGTAAGGGAGCCCGTTCGATGGAAGCGTTCACCACGCACACCGGCCGCGCCGTGCCGCTTCGGCGCAGCAATGTCGACACCGACCAGATCATCCCGGCGGTCTGGCTGAAGCAGGTCAGCCGCACCGGCTTCGAGAAGGGGCTGTTCGCCGCCTGGCGGGAAGACCCGTCGTTCGTACTGAACGACCCGGCGTACGCCGAGGCGAGCATCCTCATCGCCGGCCCCGACTTCGGCACCGGCTCATCGCGCGAGCACGCCGTATGGGCGCTGCAGCAGTACGGCTTCCGCGCCGTCATCTCGGCCCGTTTCGGCGACATCTTCCGGAGCAACTCCACCAAGATGGGCCTGCTGCCGATCCAGTTGCCGGAGCCCGAGGTGACCCGCCTGCAGGACGCGGCGGAGGCCGACCCCAAGGCCGAGCTCACCATCGACCTGGGCGCGCGCGAGGTGCGCTGGGCCGGCGGGACGCTGCCGTTCGAGATCGACGACTACACCCGGTGGCGGCTGATGGAGGGGCTCGACGACATCGGGCTGACGCTACGGCACGCCGACGCGGTCGCCGCCTTCGAGCAGCGCCGGCCCGCGTGGCTGCCGGTCACCGCTTGAACCACCCTGCCGGTCGCCGGCCGGCCAGGCGGGGCACAATCGAGGGATGGGCCGGCAGAGACGCACGACCCCGCCGCTCGCCCCCCAGTGGGACGACCCGGTCTTGACCCGGTTGGCCCGGCGGCTGCGCGAGGCGCACCGCCGGGTCGCCGGGCTGCCCGCCACCCTGCGACCTCGCCTGACCAGGCAACTTCTCATCATCACCGATCTGGCCAAGCGCGATCCGCGGCTGGCTGACAGCCGCCTCGAACTCTTCCTTGCCGATCTCGATCGCGATCCCGACAATGGCCCGGGCGCGAGCGGTTGATCAAACACCCCGAGAAGACACAACGATTTCGGCGGCGACACGAGAAAACACGCTTGCCGGTGATTGTGTTGGGGTCCTGGCTACCCTAGTTTCGTCCGAGCAAGGGGGAACCGGAGGAGTATCACCCATGAACAAGCGCGAATTGGTCGACGCAATCTCCGACCGGTTGGGCAGCAAGAAAGCCGCAGCCGAGGCCGTCGACGCCATCCTGGACACCATCCAGGCCACCGTCGCCAGAGGAGAGAAGGTCGCCATCACGGGATTCGGTTCGTTCGAGAAGGCCGACCGGCCCGCCCGTACGGCGCGGAACCCGGCAACCGGCAAGGCGATCCAGGTCCCGGCGACGTCGGTGCCGAAGTTCAAGGCGGGGGCCGACTTCAAAAGTCTGGTCGCCAACAAGAAAACGAAGTAGCCCAACCGCGAGACCGCCCGGGGTTCGGGTCCGCCGCGAGCCCCGGGCGTCGCCGTTTCCAGACCGGCCGCCGGCCGTCTCCCCGGCCCGCGTGCGGCTAGGGGAGCGGGAACGTCCCGAGCGTGATCGCGGTGATCCGTTCATCGGCCACGGCGATGTTGACCCGCTGCCCGAACCGCAGCAGGCGCAGCCCGCCCGCGTCGAACGCCGCCGCGTCGAACTCCAGCTCGGTGCCGTCGTCGAGCAGCACGCTGCCCGACCTGTGCCGCGCGTCGTACGTCCGTACCGTGGCCTGCATGGCCCAAGCCTAGGACGCGGGGCCCTCGCCGGCCGCCGTGAGGACCGGCAGCCGTGCGGCCACCTCGGCGGTGCGCGGGCCCACGCCAAGGGCCAGCGCCTCGCGCAGGTCGTCCAGCGTGTCGACGTCGCGCCGGACGCTCGGCACGTCCGGCTCGGCCAGCTCCCGCGCCCCCGCCGCGCGGTGCCGCAGCCGCGAGCCGGCGCCGAAGGCCGGGGCGAAGGCGGCGCCTGGGCTGGCGGTGTAGAGCGTGGTGCCAAGGCCGGCCGCGTCCGGCACGAAGGCCGTCGCCGCATCCGCGGCGGTGGCCAGCACCCGGTCGAGCTCGGCGGGCCGCAGCGCGGGCAGATCGGCCGACAGGGCACCGACGCCGGCGTCGGGAGCCGCGTCGCGAGCCAGGCCGGCGCCGTACGCCAGGGCCGGGTTCAGGCCGCCGTCCGGCGCGTCCGGGACCACCCGGGCGCCGAGCGCGTGCAGGTCGGACGCGGCGCGCGGATCGTCGGTCACCACGATGACCGCGCCGACCCGCTCGCAGCGCAGTGCCGCCGCCACGGTGTCGGCGGCGACCGCCAGCGCCAGCGCGGCCCGGTGCGGGCCGGCCGCGGCGGCCAGGCGGGACTTGGCCCTGGCCAGTACCTTGACCGGGACGACGAGCGACCAACTGACCGGTGACGCGCCTGACATCACTGGCTCGACACTATGCGGCGGCAACCGCGACACTTATGGGCACCCGTGCAGCTTATGCAGCATCCCGGGCCACGGAGACGAGGAGGGCCAGTGAGCCACGAATATTCGCCGGCGTGGCGGACGGCGTCGGTCGCGATCCTGCGCCCGCTGCTGTTCACGCTGCTCAAGCGCGACTGGCGGGGGCAGGAGAACATCCCGCGGACCGGCGGCGCGATCATCGCCGCGAATCACCTGTCGTGGTCGGACCCGCTCGCCGTCGCCCACTACGTGTACAAGGCCGGTCGCTACCCCGTCTACCTGGCCAAGGACGCCCTGTTCGAGGTCAAGGCGCTCGGCCCGGTGATGCGCAAGCTCGGGCAGATCCCGGTGTACCGCGACCGCGCGGACGCCGGTCTCGCGCTGCGCGCGGCCGAGGAGGGGCTGCGGGCGGGCGAGTGCCTGATGTTCTATCCGGAGGCGACGGTCACCCGCGACCCCGACCTGTGGCCGATGACCGGCAAGACCGGCGCCGCCCGGCTGGCCCTCGCCACGGGCGCCCCGGTCATCCCGGTGGCCCACTGGGGCGCGCATGTCCTGTGGCCGTACGGCACGAAGAACTTCCGGCCCTTCCCGCGCAAGACGATGCACGTCCTCGCCGGTCCTCCCGTCGACCTGTCCAAGTACGCCGACCGGCCGCGCAACGCCCAGACGCTCGAGGCGGCGACCACGGACATCATGCACGCGATCGCCGACCTGCTCGGCGAGCTCCGCGGCGAGAAGCCCCCGGAGAAGCTCTACGACCACCACGCCGCCGTCCGTGAACGCCGGCGCAAGAAGCTCCAGCAGGAGGGGACTGAGACCGAGTGAGCGAGCACGCCGAGGCCGGGCGGGAGGCAGGGTGAGCTTTCGATCGGCGGTGTTCGGGGCCGGCTCGTGGGGCACCACGTTCGCCAAGCTGCTGTGCGATGCCGGCGGCGAGGTGATGCTGGCCGGCCGCCGCCCGGAGCTCGTCGAGACGATCAACCGCGATCACGAGAACCCCGACTACCTGCCCGGCATCACGCTGCCCGGGCGGCTGCGCGCGACCACCGATCCCGAGCAGGCGCTCGACGGTGCCGAATGCGTGGTGCTCGCCGTGCCTGCGCAGACGCTGCGCGACAACCTGGCCGCGTGGGCACCGGCGCTGCCGACGGGGGCGCTGCTGATCAGCCTGATCAAGGGGGTCGAGCTCGGCACCTGCAAGCGGATGAGCGAGGTGATCCAAGAGGTCGCCGACGTGCCGCAGGACCGGGTGGCCGTGGTGTCCGGGCCCAACCTGGCCCGCGAGATCGCCGAGGGGCAGCCGTCGGCGTCGGTCGTCGCCTGCACCGACGAGGGCACCGCGCAGCGGCTGCAGGCCGCCTGCATGGCGCCGTACTTCCGCGTCTACACCAACACCGACGTGATCGGGGTCGAGCTGGGCGGCGCGGTCAAGAACGTCATCGCGCTGTGCGTCGGGATCGCCGTCGGCCTCGGCTTCGGCGACAACACGAGGGCGCTGCTCATGACCAGGGGGCTCGCGGAGATCGCCCGCCTGGGCGCGGCGCTCGGCGCCGACCAGCACACGTTCGCCGGTCTGGCCGGCCTGGGCGATCTCGTCGGCACCTGCAGCTCGCCGCGGTCGCGCAACCGCACGTTCGGCGAGCGGCTCGGCAGGGGCATGACGCTGCCCGAGGTCATCGCGGCGACCCGGCAGACCGCCGAGGGAGTGAAGTCGTCCGAGGCCATCCTCGAGCTGGCCCGCAAACACTGCGTCGAGATGCCGATCACCGAGGTGATCGCCGGGGTCATGCATCACGGCATGTCGATCACCACAGCGGCGGGGCGCCTGATGTCGCGTTCACCCAAGCCGGAGCGCTACGGCATGTGAGCTCGCCGCCCGCCCCGGCCCCGGCACATGGGGGAAAGCCGCTGATCGCGGTAGGGTCAGGCAGCATGTCGGAGCGCAGCGTTCACCCCGATCGCAAGATCCGCGTCGCCATCGTGTTCGGCGGGCGGAGTTCGGAGCACGCCATCTCGTGCATCACGGCGGGCAGCGTGATGGCGGCCATCGACCGCGACCGCTACGACGTCGTGCCCGTCGGCATCGCCAGGGACGGGCGCTGGGTGCTCCCGCCGGACGACCAGCGGCTCGCGATCGAGGGGGGCCGGCTGCCCGAGATCACCGGCGACGGCACGGCGCTGGCCCTGCCGTTCGACCCGCGGACGCGCGGCCTCATCCTCGTCGAGCCCGGGCGGGTGCCGAGCACGCTGGGCGCGGTCGATGTGGTGATCCCGCTGCTGCACGGTCCCTACGGCGAGGACGGAACGATCCAGGGCATGCTCGAGCTCGCCGGGATCAGGTACGTCGGGGCCGGGGTGCTGGCCAGCTCGGTGGGCATGGACAAGGCGTTCATGAAGGCCGTCTGGTCGGCGCAGCGGCTGCCGATCGGCCCGTACGTCGTGGTCAGGGACCGCGACTGGCGGCGCGAGCGCAAGCGCATGATCGACGAGATCAAGGAGCTGGGCTGGCCGGTCTTCGTCAAGCCGGCTCGCGCCGGGTCGAGCATGGGCATCTCCAAGGTGGTCGCCGAGGACGCGCTGGACGCCGCGATCGAGGCCGCGCGCGAGCACGATCCCAAGGTCATCGTCGAGGCGGCGATCGCCGGGCGCGAGATCGAGTGTGGCGTACTCGAAGGACTGGGCGACGACCCGGCCGAGGCAAGCCTGCCGCTCGAGGTCAAGGTGTCGGCGGGCCATGACTACTACGACTTCGACGCCAAGTACCTTGACGACGGCCTGCGCTTCGACATCCCGCCCGACCTGCCGGCGCCGGACATCGAACGCATCCGCACACTCGCCGTGCGGGCGTTCGACGCGCTCGGCTGCGAGGGGCTGGCCAGGGTCGACTTCTTCTACGCCGACGACGGCACCCTGCTGCTGAACGAGATCAACACCATGCCGGGCTTCACTCCGGCGTCGGCGTTTCCCAAGATGTGGGCCGCCACCGGGCTGGACTACCCGGCGCTGGTGGACCGGCTGATCCGGACCGCGCTGGCCCGCCCTGCCGGCCTGCGCTGAGCGCCCAGGTCACGCGAAGGGCACCCACGCCCGCTGGGACAGGGTCGCCGCGTCGCTGGCCTGCAGCCCCACATCCGACAGCGTCCACAGCGTGGTGCCGATGGTGAGCGACCGCCGGATCGTGGTGTACGGCGCCGGCTGGTTCTCCGCCCTGGGCTGGCCGACCGTCCCCACCTCGCGCACCTCGTGGTCCCGTACGGACAGCACCAGCGCCTGGCCGGCGCGCACCGCGTCCGGCGCCACGATCCCGACCTGCTGGACGGGCAGCACGGTCAGGCCGGTGTCGGGCCGGTACAGGAAGGCGTGCGGATCGAACTCCACCTCCGAGCTGCCGGACGCCACCGTGTACGTGGACAGCCGGCGCGGGTCGGCCGGGTCGCGCACGTCGAACAGCGACACCTGGGTGCCGGTGGTCCGCCCCTCCGCTGTCGCGTCCTGGCCGACGCCGATGAGCAGGCCGTTCCCTGCGGGATGCAGGTACGACGAGTATCCGTTGATCTTGAGCTGGCCGGCCTGCCGAGGCGCGCGCGGATCGCGCAGGTCCAGGACGTGGAGCGGGTCCGTCTGCCGGAACGTGACGACGTACCCGGTCGGGCCGAGGAACCGGACGGCGTAGATGCGCTCACCGGCGCCGAGCCCGTCCAGCTCGCCGATCGTGGCCAGCCGGTCGCCGCGCTGCCCGAGCACGTACACCGAACTTTGCGACGTGGCGCTGCCGGACGTCGTGTTCGGCGTCGCCGGGGTCGCCGCCGCCCGGCCGGGCACCGGCGGCAACGGTCTCGGACGCGGCGCGACGGGGAACGTCGTGGTGGCCACCCGGAGGTTCCCGCCGTACTCCGACAGCGAGTACTGGTTCAGCACGTCGCCCGCCACCGCTCCGGACGCGACGTATCTGGGCCGTCCCGTGCCGCTGATGTCGAACTTGTAGATGTCGGTCCTGCCGGCCGGTGCCGGGGCCGGAACGTCGCCCGCCGCGCCGGCGCCGCGCCACGTCCGGTCCGTGACGTAGAGGGCCTTCGCCGAGGCGTACACGGCCTGGCCGCCGCCCACGACGCTCACCGGCATGGTCGCGCCCAGGTCGCCGTTGAGGTCGACGGTCAGCACGCTGAGCAACGACGTGCCCGCGTAGGTCGGCGGGTGGCTGACCTGGCCGCACGGCACCCGCTGGGTCTCGGTCCCGCCGCCGCGGGTCACTTCGAAGGTCGGCAGCCAGTCGGCCAGCGGAGCCCGGCGCACGATCTCCTGGTTGGCCCGCGTCCGCTCGGCGGGTGTCGCGGGTGCCGCGGACGACTCTGATGACGCGGGCGGCGCGCCGGTCCGCGACTGTGGCCGCGACCGCGGCTGTGGCAGCGGGAAGTTGATGTGCGGCGCGGACCTGACCACCACGCGGGCGACCGCGCCCACTTGGCGGGCGTCGACGTAGAAGCCGTCCGCGGTCAGCGTGCTCACCACGCGCGGCGCTGAGGAGATGTCGACGAGGGTCAGCCGGGATCCGGCCGGCCGCGGCGACTCGCCGTCGCCCCCGCGGAACGGCAACGGCATGGTCATGCCACCCCGCTCGACGACGAGCACCCTGTCGCCCGACAGCAGCAGGTCGTCGTCGACGGCGCCGGGTGGCCCGGGCAGGGTGAGCGAGCCGGTGACCCGGTGGGCCGCCGCGTCCACCACGTACAGCCGGCCGCGCGCGACGGCGACGATGCGGCGGCCGTCGGTCTTCACGAGGTCGGGTTCGTCGACCCCGGCCTCCTGGACGTTCGTGGTCGAGTGGTCCTGCCCGGGCGCCGCGCCGCCGCCGGGCGCCGCTTCCCGCGCCGCCACGGCGTCGCCCGGCGCGCCACCGGCCATGGGCCCGGCCACGCCCGGACCGTAGCCGAACGTGCCAAGACCGTACGGGCCCACCTGCTCGGCCGTCGCCCGGCGCAACCCGCTCAGCAGCGCGGCGCAGTCGTGGAAGGCGGCCAGCCGGACCGCGGCGAGCTGGACCGGCTGGCGCCCGCCCCCGTCCGCCGGCCCGCCGCCTGGCCCGCCCCCCGAGCCGGCCGAAGAGGAACAACCCGCGAGCCCGAGCCCTGCGGCCATCAGTACGCCTATCACCACACGCGCGGCCATACGGGTTGGACGGGACAGGGAACCGTCCGGTTCCCTCCACGACCAGCGCCCTTGGTGGACCGGCCGCCGGCGGTTACGTCGCCGCGGCAGGTCCGCCGCCCGGCTCGGCCAGCAGGCCGTTGCGGTAGGCGATCGCGGCGGCCTGGGTGCGCGACGACACGCCCAGCTTGGCGAGGATGTTGGACACGTGCACGCTCGCCGTCTTGGGGGAGATGAACAGGGCGGCGGCGACATCGCGGTTGTTGCGGCCCTCGGCCACCAGCCGCAGCACCTCGCGTTCCCGGCTGGTCAGCGCCGACAGCGGTCCGCCCGGCGCCGCCGGCGCGGCTTCGGCGAACCCGGCCCGCCTGGCCAGATCGTCGAGCGCGCCGCGCAGCGGCGCGGCGCCGAGCCGGTCGGCGATCTCAAGGGCGCGGCGCCACTCGGCCATGGCCTCGTCGCGCTCGCCGCGCGCCAGGAGCGCCTCGGCCAGCCGCCGGCGGGAGCGGGCGACCTCGTACGGATAGCCGTAGTCGAAGGCGCACACGGCGTCGCGCCACAGCTCGGGGTCGTCGTCGCCCAGCGCGCGATGCCACTCCGCCTCCGCCCTGGCCAGCCAGGCGCGCCCCTCGACGCCGATCCAGGCGCGCGGCCCCGAGTAGGTGTTGGCGGCCGCCCAGCGCGCCCGCTCGACCAGGTCGCCGGCGGCCGCGACCGCGGCCCGCTCGGCGCCGGCGTCGCCCGCGGCCCGCGCCCGGACGGCCTGGTCCGCGTGCGCCCAGAGCCCGACGGCGGCGATCCTGATCACGCCGGCGTCACCGCGGTCGAGCGCCTTGAGCACCGCGGTCACGTGGTCGATCGCGGCGTCTTCGTCGCCCCGCCACAGCGCCCGCTCGGCGGCCAGCCCGCGGGCGATGTAGGTCACCAGCTCGTCCTCCGACCAGAGCGGCTCCAGCCAGGACAGCCGCTCGCCGGCGGTCTCGGCGTCGCGGGCGACCTCGATGAACAGCGCGTACGCGGCGACTCGCGCCTCGGCGACGGTGCCGACCCGGATGCCGAAGCTGTCGGCCAGCGCCTCGGCGCGGTCCCAGTCGCCCGTCGTGTAGTGGATGAGGTACTCCATGAAGCGCAGGTCGATGCCGTAGGTGCTCCAGGCCAGCCCGGAGTCGACGGCCAGCCGCACGCCGTCGACGATCGACCTGGCCGCCGCGCTCAGCCGGCCGCGGTCGAACTGCGAGCGGGTGTAGTGGAACGCCGCGCGCAGCGCGACGGTCAGGTCGCCGGAGCGGCCGGCAAGCGCCCGCGCCGCCTCGAAGTGCTCTTCCGCGCGGTCGCCTTCGTCGGTCGGCTCGTAGTAGAGCCCGAGCGTCACCAGGGCGCTGGTCTCGGCGTCGACGGCGCCGGTGGCGCGCGCGACGGCCAGCGCCTGCCCGGCTTGGGCCGGTACGTCCGCGTGCCCTTGGCCCCACAGCAGCGAGCGCGCGCACGTGGCCAGCACCCGGGCGCGCAGCGGCGTGGGCGGCTCGGCGGGCAGCGCGTCGACGACGGACCTGGCGACGCCGCGGGCGGCGTCGAGCTGATCGGCCTCGATCATGGCGTAGGCGAGCCGCTCCCCGACCTCCACGTAGGTCTCCACGTCGGCGGCCGGGTCGAGCGCGCCGAAGATCCGGCGCAGCCGGTGCGCCGCGCGGCGCGACTGGCCGCTGTGCGCGGCGGCAGCGGCGGCGCGCAGGCCGAGCCGGACGCGGTCGATGCCGGCCAGCGCCGCCGCGTCGTCGACCACCTCCCACAGCGACAGCGCCCGTTCGAAGTGCTCGTGCGCCTCGGCGGGGGCACCGAGCCGTTCGGCCTCGGCCCCGGCGGCCACCGACGCGGCGAACGCCCCCCTGATGTCGTGGCTGGCCAGGCTGTGGTGGGCCAGCTCGGCCGCGGAACGGTCGCCGCGGCCCTGCAGCGACCGGGCGAACGCGCCGTGCAGCCGGGTCCGTTCGCCGGGCAGCAGGTCTCCGTAGACGGCCTCGCGGAGCAGGGCGTGCCGGAACGTGTAGCCGTCGGCGCCGTCCGGCACGAGCAGCTGGTGGGAGACGATCTCGCGGAGCGCCGCGTCGTAGCCGGCCGCGTCGAGGCCGGAGACCGTGCGGACGAGATCGTCGTCGACCCTGGCGCCGGCGACCGCGGCGACCCGGATCACGCGCTGCGCGGTCTCCGAGAGCCGCTCGACGCGGGCCAGCAGCAGGTCGGCGAGGCCGGCCGGCAGCTCGTCGCCGGTGACCGCCGCGGCCAGCAGTTCCTCGGCGTAGAACGGGTTGCCGCCCGCGCGCCGGATCAGCCGGTCGAGCACCTCGGGCGGCAACCGTTCGCCGGCGAGCATGGTCAGGTGGTCGGCGATCGCCTGGGACGGCAGCGGGCGCAGCTCGATCGAGGTCACCGCCGGCAGCCGGAACAGCTCGGCGAGCACCGGCCGCAGCGGATGCCGGCGGTGCAGGTCGTCGGTGCGGTACGTGCCCACGAGCAGGACCCGCTCGCGCTGGAGCACCCGGCTCAGGAAGGTCAGGAGATCGCGGGTCGAGTGGTCGGCCCAGTGCAGGTCTTCGAGGACGAGCAGCACCGGCTGGGCGTCGGTGAGCTCGCCGAGCAACCCGAGCACCGCGCCGAACAGTTGCTGGCGGGCCAGCCCGCCGTCGACCTCGGCCCGGCCCGCGCCGTCGGGCAGCAGCCGCTCGAGTGCCGGCCGCTCGCCCAGCGCGGCGCGTACGACGCCCGCCGTGGCCGGGTCGCGGGCCGCGTTCCACAGTGCCTCGGCGAGCGGCAGGTAGGGCATGGTCTCGCCGAGCTCGGCGCACTGCCCGACGAGCGCGATGCGGCCCTGCTCGCGGGCCCGGCCGGCCAGCTCGGTGATCAGGCTCGTCTTGCCGACGCCGGCGTCGCCCCCGACCAGGGCCACTCCGGCCTGGCCGGCGGCGGCCGCGTCGAGGATGGTGAGCAGCCGGTCGAGCTCGGCCCCCCGGCCCACCAGACGTCTGCTTTGTGACACGTTGCCGAGTATGTCACCAGGTCCCGACACGTGATCGGCATGCCCAACCAAGATCGTGAGCGGATGCAAACGCGACCTTAAAGGCGCTGAAACGGAGTCGAAACAGCGCGGCGCGCAGGATCTGTCCAACGCCGTTCCGCGCCTTCACGTGAGGATCGATCCTTGCCGCACTCACCCGCCGCTCCCGCCGCGCACCGCGCTCAGGCCGTTCCGGGACACAACAGATGGCATCCCGACATCCCGTCAGTCGCCGAGGTGATCTCCGGCGGCTCGGTGCGCCTGGAATGCCAGGGCCGCGTCGAGGCCGGAGAGGACGACGACCCGGCACCAGACGTGGTGCTGTGCGGTCCCATCGCGATCCTGGGCGCCGAGCCTGGTGACATCCTCGTGATCGACATCCTCGCCGTCGGCCGCGGCGGCCGGCACGACGTCCTGGCGCATCCGGGAATCATCGGGTGCGCGCCCGCGCGGGAGGCGGTCGCCGCGCCGCCAGCGCCGGAGGTGGACGGCGCGCTGCTCGGCCATCTGCGGCCCGACCTCGCCGAGTACCGGCGGATCGCGGCGCAGGCGGTGCGCTCGGCGGCGCGCGGCAAGGAGGTCGCCCGGTGTGCGGTCGCGCCCCTCGTCACCGGTGCGCGGGCGCTGCTCCCTGTGCACGCGCACGGCGCGAAGCTCTCGGTCGGCGACCTGCATTTCCCGCCGCGCCGTACGGCGGGCGGCGGTGGCTGCCAGGGCCCGGGCGCCGCGGGCTGGATCGACCTGCGCGTCAACCTCACCAAGCGGGGGATGGAGCGGTTCCGGGTGTCGGCCCCGATGCTGATGTCGGAACCCGCCGGGCCGTGACCGGCCGGCCGCACGGCCCGGCGCGGGCTCCCTAGAGCTGCCCGCCGGGCTTCGGCGGGATGGCCGCCGTGATGGCGGGGGTCAGCTCGATGAGCACGTCGCCCGCCGGCGCGTACGCGGCCGGGACGGTCACCTCGACGTAGGCCGCCCGGCCGACGGCGGTGAAGGTGACCGGCCGGTCCGGCGGCCGCGGGAACCACGCGATGCCGTTGACCGTGACCAGCTCGGACGTCGGCCGCATCGCCGCCGGCCGCGGCACCCCACAACGCAGCGCGATCGCGGGCGAGCCCCAAGCGGCCGTCAGCTCCGACCGCGGCCGGGTGCTCCGCCGCTGCCGGCCGTGCAGCGTGGCCGGCAGCCGGTCGTGCAGGGCGGCGCACAGCCGCACGGCGCGCGGCGCGGGGGCGGGCGGCGGCAGCTCGACGCGGCCAGGCCCGCAGGCGGTGAGGCAGCCGGCGAGGCACGCGGCCAGCGCGGCGAGCGCGGCGGCCTGGTCGCCGCCCCCGGCGCGCGGGCGAGGCGTGGCGCCGTCCGTCACATCACCCGGGTTGGTTCGTGGCCCGACCGTCGCTCACCTTCATATATGGACGATGGGACAGGTCAGCGTGCGCGTGATCCCGTCCACCGTCTGGATCTGCGCGACCACCAGTTTGCCGAGCTCGTCGACGTTGTGCGCCTCCGCCCGGACGATTACGTCGTAGGGGCCGGTCACATCCTCCGCCTGCGTGACGCCCGGAATCCCAGCGATCTCGCGGGCGACATCGGCCGCCTTACCCACCTCGGTCTGAATGAGGATGTAGGCCTGCACCATCACGTCCTCCCGGGCGATGACTGCGCTGTCAGTCGGCCACCGTACCGTGGTTCAGGTCGGAGGTGTGTCATCGCAGTCAGCGGAATGAGTGAATTCGAATTCATCACTCGCATCACAAAGCGTCTATCACGGACTACCGATGACCGTCGAGACGCCGGCGGCGATCTCGTCGAAGATTCGGCGACGGATTCGACCGCGGATTCGGCGGCGCGCCTTCTCGAGGTCGGGCCCGGGGACGACGCCGCCGTGCTGCGCGTCCCCGGCGGGCGCGTGGTGGCGACGTCCGATGTCCTGGTCGAGGGCCGCCATTTCCGCCGCGACTGGTCGGGCCCGTACGACACAGGTCGCAAGGCCGC
This sequence comes from Streptosporangiaceae bacterium, assembly GCA_036378315.1. Lineage (GTDB taxonomy): Bacteria > Actinomycetota > Actinomycetes > Streptosporangiales > Streptosporangiaceae > CALAED01. Next base: position 43,651 of record DASUWU010000140.1, read on the forward strand.
CGCGCAGAACCTCGCCGACGTCGTGGCGATGGGGGCCAGGCCGAGGGCGTTGCTGATCGGCTTCGGGGTGCCGGGCGACCTCGACGCGGCCTGGGCCGAACAGCTGTATGACGGGTTGCGCGACGAGTGCGACCTCCTCGGAGCTGTGGTCGCCGGCGGCGACGTGGTCCGCGCGCCACAGGTGATCCTGGCCGTGACGGCGTTGGGCGAACTGCCGGGCCGGGCGTTGCTTCGCTCGGGTGCGCGGGCCGGCGACGTGGTGGCGGTGCGCGGGCGGCTCGGCTACGCGGCCGCGGGGCTCGACCTGCTCACCCGCGGAGCCGGCGGGCCGCCGCATCTGATCGATGCGCACCGCAGGCCGCGACCCCCGTACGAAGCGGGCGCCGAGGCCGTCGGGCTCGGCGCGACGGCGCTGATCGACGTCAGTGACGGGCTCGTTCAGGATCTCGGGCACATCGCGGCGGCCAGCGGCGTACGGATCGATCTCGACGGCGCCGCCCTCCCGATCCCCGCCGAGCTGGGTCCCGATGGCCGTACGTTCGTGCTCACCGGCGGCGACGACCATGCGTTCGCCGGGACGTTCCCGCGCGGGACGGCGCTGCCCGCGACATGGCTGGCGGTCGGCCGGGCCGTCGCGGGAGAGGGGGTCACCATCGACGGGCGGCCGCACGGCTTGACCGGGTGGGACCACTTCCGTCATTAAATCTGTGGTTCAAGTGCCTTCCTGTTGCCTGTCTGGTAAGCATGCATGCGGTGGTTTTGTAGTCATCCCGAGACCAGAGAGGACGGGATGGGACGACACGCCAGGCTTGCGGAGAGAGAAGCGTTGTTCCACGCTTTCCAAGAGCCCGCTGACCATGCCGGCTCGGGCGGCCTGCCCGGGTCGACCGTTTCGGCCGGCTCGCCGGGGCCCACTGCGGCAATTCCGGCGGAATCGGCGGAATCGGCCGAATCCAGCGATTTGCCGGATTCGCTCGATCCGGCCGGGCGGCCGGTCGCGCGCCGGACACGGTGGGTCTCCCGGATCCCGCTGCTGCCCGTCGTCGCCGGGGTCGGCGCGCTGGGCGTCGTGCTGGCCGCGTACGGAACGCAGCAGATCTCGCTGAACTTCTCCGACGGCGACGCCGCCCAGCACGGCGGGCAGACGGACGGCGCCAGGGCGCCCCTCGAGCAGGCAGGGGCGCCGGCACAGCGCGAGGGCGCGGCCGCGCAGGGCGTCCGCGCCGGCCGCGGCGTCGGCCGGGCGGGCGGGGTCACGGTCGCCTTCCGCGTCACATCGCAGTGGGCCGACGGCTTCCAGGGCAGCGCGACCATCGTCAACGTCAGCGGCCGCCCGATCAGCGGCTGGACGTTCGCGTTCCGCGTCCCCAACGCCCAGGTGCTGTCGATCTGGGAGGTGCAGGTCGTCCGGCTCGGCGGTTTGGCGATCGTCCGCAACCCGGCGCAGTCGCCGTCGATCGCGCCCGGCGACTCGGTGCGGATCGGGTTCACCGCGCGCGGCGCGGCGGGCACGCCGTCGGCATGCGCCTTCAACCGGGTCAGGTGCCACATAATCTGATCTCGTGACACCACCGCGCGTACTCACCATCGCCGGCTCCGACTCGGGGGGCGGCGCGGGCATCCAGGCCGACCTCAAGACCATGCTGGCCCTCGGCGTGCACGGGATGAGCGTGATCGCCGCGGTGACAGCTCAGAACTCCCTCGGCGTGCAGGGCTACTGGGAGCTGCCGCCGGAGGCCGTACGGGCCCAGCTCGACTCCGTGCTCGGCGACATCGGGGCGCAGGCGATCAAGACCGGCATGCTCGCCTCGACGCCGCTCGTCGAGACCGTGGCCGAGACGCTCGCCGGCGTGGACGTCCCGGTGGTCGTCGATCCCGTGGGCGTGTCCAAGCACGGCGATCCGCTGCTCGCACCCGACGCCGTCGGGGCCGTGCGGTCGAAGTTGCTGCCGGTGGCGACGGTCGTGACCCCCAACCTGTGGGAGGTCGAGCAGCTCACGGGGCTGAGCGTGCGAGAAGAGTCGCGCCTCGGCGCGGCGGCGGCGGCGGTCAAGGAGCTCGGCCCGAGATGGGTGCTCGTCAAGGGCGGGCACCTACCCGGCGAACCGGTCGACCTGCTGTACGACGGGGAGCATGAGTACCGGTTTCCCGGGCGGCGGCTGGACAACGCCCACACACACGGCACCGGGTGCACGCTCGCCTCGGCCATCGCGTCCTACCTGGCGCTCGGTAAGGACATGGTCGGCGCGGTGCGGGCGGCGAAGGAGTACGTCAGCGGCGCCATCGAGGGCGGGTTCGCGCTCGGCGCGGGCATCGGCCCGGTCGATCACGCCTGGCGATGGCGCGGCCGCTGACCGGCCGGGGTCAGCGCGACGGCTTGGTGATCTTGCCTGCCTTGATGCAGGACGTGCACACGTTGAGCCGCTTGGTGGTGCGGCCGACGACCGCCCGTACCCGCTGGATGTTCGGGTTCCAGCGACGCGAGGTCCGGACGTGGGAGTGCGAGACCCGCTTGCCGAACCCGGGCCGCTTGCCGCAGACGTCGCAGACGGAAGCCACGGTGTACTCCAAGTGCTGTCGATACGTGGTCGCCCCGGCGGGTGCGCTCGGGGGAAGGTCGGCGCAGGGACGATCGGGCGTCCCTGAGACGTCAGATCAGGTTAGCCGAACATGGTCCGGCCCGGCGAATCGGCGCGGCAAGGGGTTCCGGCGGTCCCGCCGCCCAATAGCCTTGCTGGCGTGCGCGAGGTCCTGGACGCGGCGGCCGTGCGGCGGTGGTGCCGGCTGGCCGCCGACGCGCTCGGCCGCACCCGCCGCGACATCGACGCGCTGAATGTGTTCCCGGTGCCGGACGGCGACACGGGCACCAACCTGCACCTCACGGTGCTGGCGGCCGTGGAGGCCCTGGATGAGCTGCCGGACGCGGCGGACGTGGCCGCGGCGTGGGCGGCGCTGGCCAACGGCGCTCTGCTCGGGGCCCGCGGCAACTCCGGGATCATCTTGAGCCAGGTGTTCCGCGGGCTGGCCGACGTCCTGGGCGCCGGCGAGCCGCGGCCGGACGGCGCCGCCCTCGCCAAGGCCCTCGCGCACGCGGCCGCCCTGGCCAGGGCCGCCGTCGAGCATCCGGTCGAGGGCACGATCCTGAGCGTGCTCGACGCCGCCTCGGAGCCGGCCGGAGCCGGCCGCTCCCTCGCCGCTGCCGCGCTTGCCGCCGCCCGCCGGGCCCGCGGCGCGCTGGAGCGCACGACGGGCCAGCTGGCCGTATTGGCGAGCAACGGCGTCGTGGACGCCGGCGGGGCCGGCCTGTGCGTCGTCCTCGACGCGCTGGCGGCCGCGGTCGGCGGGCGGCCGTCGCATCGCTATGCCGTCCCGCCGAAGACCGTGGCCGCACCAACAGAAACCGGCGGCCACGAACCCGCCAGCCACGAACCCGCCAGCCACGAACCCGACCGGCCCGACGCGCTCGGGCCGG
>DASUWU010000141.1:0-8377 GCA_036378315.1 Streptosporangiaceae bacterium
CGACCCACCCGCCGCCAGCTTGTTCGCCGTGTCGGCCATGGCCTTGATGGCCGCGTCCACGCTGGTCGAGCCCGTCGCCGCGGCGTGCAGGTTCGTGTAGACGGCGTTGGAGAACTTGGGGTACCAGGACGGCGCGCCGCCCACGAACACCGGCTTGGACGTCTGCAACATCTGGCCGAGCGCGTCCCCGCCGATCAGGCGGCCCTTCGCGGTCACCTCACGGACGGCGGACAGGTGCGACGGGATGGGATAGCTCGGGAAGGCCTTCTCCGGGCCGTTCACGCCGGAGAAGTCGACCTGCTGCCTGGCGTCGGTGAACCAGCTGATGAACTTCGCGGCGGCGTTCGGGTACTTGGCCTGCTTGGGGATGCCGATGCCGTCGGGGTTGGACAGGTTGGCGGCGAACCCACCGACCCCGGGCGTACGGATGTAGGCGATCTTGCCGACGACGGACGACGAGTCGGGCACGCTGTACAACGTCCCGATCATTCCGGAGTAGTCGGAGAACGTGCTGGCGACCTGCGCCTTGGCCATCAGGGTCTGCTGCCCCTGCGTGTCGGACACGTTGATGTTGCCGGGCGGGACGAGCCCGCTCTTCAGCGCGTCGACCATCCACGCGGCGGCCTTGTAACCCGCCGAGCCAGGAGCGGCGAACTGCGGCCGCCCGTTCTTGTCGAGAACCGTGCCCCCGAAGGCGTGGGTGGTCTCGTACCAGTACGTGGAGAGCCCCTCGGCGGCGGCGAAGGGGATGTTGAGCGGGTACTTCACCACGCCCTTGGCCTTGATCTGCCGCAGCGCCGCGGTGTACCCGTCCATGGTCTTCGGGTTCGGGTCGGCGCCGGCCTTGCGGAACAGATCCTTGTTGATGGTGGTGACCATGAAGGAGGCGTCGTAGGGGACGCCGACGACGTGCCCGTCGCTCGTGAACGAGGCGAGCTGGGGCATGTCGGCGGCCATGGTCTTCGTGTCGACGTAGGAGTCCATGGGATAGAACCAGCCGAGCCGGCTCAGCTGGCCGACCCGGGACCAGTCGACGTCGGTGGCGTCGGCGAAGTAGGTCTTCGCCGTCGCGGCAGCCGAGATCTTCGTCTGGAGGCTGTCCCAGTCGATGTTCACCCACTTGATCTTGATGCCGGTCTGCTTGGTGAACTGCGCCAGCACGGCCTGCGGCGGCGGGTCGGAGGCCAGGGCGACGGTGATGGTGACGCCCTGGGTCTTGGTCGAGCCGCCGGAAGCCCCTCCGCCGCCGCAGCCGGCGACCAGCAGCGCCAGGCCGGCGATGCCGGCGGCGACGGACCTGGCCCGCGCCGCGCCCGCGCTGGGCGCTCGACGGCTCCTCCTGGACATGACGCCTCCTCGGTGGCCTGCCCGCACCCGGTGGGCAGCCTGATTGATCGAACGCGCGCCTATTCGGCGCCATGATGCGCAAGTCTGCACGATTCCGTCATCAATCGCTAGGGTTCGCGCAGAATCCTGGCGCTATGCGCGCAGACGGCGGAGGTGCATCGGCGCGAGCTCGGACAACTCACTGCGCAAATGCGCAAACTGGTAGCATGGCGCGGTGCGCAGGGCCGAGCGAATGAGCGCCATCATCGATCGCGTCGCGGCCGGCGGGAGCGTCGACGTGGCGGATCTGGCCAAGGCGCTCGGCGTCTCCGGCGCGACCATCCGCCGCGACCTGCAGGCCCTCAGCCGTGACCGCCTGCTCGTACGCGTACACGGCGGCGCCGTGTCCCGCGACGGCAACGGCGAGCTCCCCGCCCAGGTGAAGGCGGCCCGCCGGCTCCCGGAAAAGCGGCGCATCGGTCGCGCGGCGGCCGGCCTCGTGGCGGACGGGGCGGTCATCGGGATGACCGGCGGCAGCACCGCCATGGAGCTGGCTCGCGCCCTGGCCGGCCGCCACGACATCACGATCGTCACGAACGCCATCGACATCGCGGCCGAACTCGTGGGCCGGCCGAACACCCGCCTCGTCGTGATCGGCGGCCTGGTGCGCCGGTCGGCGGAGGCCGTGGGGCCGGCCGCCGAGGCCATGCTCTCGCAGTACCACCTCGACGTGGCCTTCATCGGGGTCGACGGCCTGTCCGCCGACGACGGCTGCACGACGTACGACGAGATGGAGGCCCAGACCGACCTCGCGTTCCTGCGGCGGGCCAGGCGCACCATCGTGATCGCCGACTCGTCCAAGCTCGGCAAGGTGACCTTCGCCCGGATCAGCCCCATCTCGGAGGTGCACGACGTGGTCACCAACGAGGACGCCGACCCCGACCAGCTCGCCGCCCTGCGGCGGGCCGGAGTCCATGTGGTCAGCGTCTGAGCCGGCTCAGCGGGGCAGGCGGGGCTCAGGTCGTCGCGAGCACGCCGGCGGCGACCAGGGCGAGTGTTTTGATCACTTCGAGGGCGATGTAGGCGAGATGGAGACGGGACGGGGTGACCTGCCCGCCGGCGACGATGACGGCCGCCCGCCGATCCAGCCGGGCCCGCAATGCCGCGAGCTGGACGGCCAGGCAGGCCCAGGCGACGGCCGCCGGAACCCAGGCCACGGCCGTGGGACGCCCCGCGGCCAGCGCGACGGCGAGGAGGACGGCGAGGGCGGCCTCGGCGGTGTTCAGGGCCCGGAACACCAGCCGCCCGATGCCCAGCCCCAGCGGAAGGGTGATGCCCGGTGCCCGGAACTTCAGCGGCGCCTCGACGAAAGAGATCGCTATCACCATCCCGAACCAGATAAAGGCCGCGGCCGCGGCGAGCTGCGCCATTCAGCCCGCCTCCGGCGCGCCGGGTGCGCCGTCGAAGTCGACGGCGCACGCATGGGGGCCGACGAACGGTTCGAGCGCGGGCGCCGGCGCGGCGGGGTCCAGGCGTGCCATCAGCCCGGCCAGCAGCCCCTGATGAGCCGCGCAGACCACGTCCGGATAGGTACGGGCGGCATCCCTGAACGGGCAGCCGTGCAGCAGGACCCGGCCGCCGGGACCGGGTTCTGGATCGAAGCCCATCTCGGTGAACAGCCCGGTGACGACCCGCCGCGCATCGGCCGGCGCACGGCTCGGCGCCGGCGTCGCGTCCAGCCGCCTGGCGGCCCAGCCGTGCCCGGCGCGCCGTGCCCGGCGGATCCGCTGGGCGGGTGTGTCGTCGAAGTGCGCGGCCAGCACGCCGGCCAACTCGCGGTAGGGATCGCCGCCCCCGCCGTCGCCCCCGCCGTCGCCGCCCTGGCTGCCGAACGACGGCGCGTACAGGGTGCGCGGCCGTCCCCGCCCTTTCGGCGGCTGCCGCCGCGACACGACGAGCCCCGCCTCGATCAGCGCGTCCAGGTGGAACCGCGCGGTCGTCACGTGCAGGCCGGTGGCGGCGGCCACGGCGTGGGCGTCCATCGGCCGGCCTGATGCCCGGAGACGGTCGAGCACGTCGAGGCGGGCGGGCGCCGACAGCACGCCGTGCGCCCGCGCCCGTTCCCGTGTGCTCACGGCGCTTCTGGCAGGCCGGCCACCAGCGGCGTGTCGGCCCCGACCCGGCCGAGCTTGGCCGCCCCGCCCGGCGAGCCCAGCGGCTCGGCACGTCCTGGCAGCGGCTCGGCGAAGAAGGCGGCGTTGTCGTCGACGAACATCGACCACCGCTCGGGGACATCGTCCTCGTAGTAGATGGCCTCCACCGGACACACCGGCTCGCACGCCCCGCAGTCCACGCACTCGTCCGGATGGATGTACAGCATCCGAGCGCCCTCGTAGATGCAGTCGACCGGGCATTCGTCCACGCAGGCCCGGTCGAGCACGTCCACGCACGGCTCGGCGATCACGTACGTCAAGGGGTCGACCTCCGCTCGCTGATTTTAAATGACTGACATCCTCTAAAATAGGCCCTGGCCGGGGTATGAGGCACATGGGGGCCGAACGGAGGGAGACCACCATGGCGAGCCACCACGCGGAGGTCCGGTTGGGCCGCGTCTACGACGAGCCGGCGCCCGGGGACGGCGTCCGGGTGCTGGTGGATCGGGTGTGGCCACGCGGGCTCAGCAAGGAACGCGCCCGCATCGACGAGTGGTGCAAGCAGGTCGCCCCGTCAACCGAGCTGCGCAAGTGGTATGACCACGATCCCGAGCGGTACGCGGAATTCGCCCGCAGGTACCGGTCGGAGCTGCGAGATCCCGAACGAGCCCAGGCCCTCACCCACCTGCGCGGCCTGGCCGAGGACCGGACCGTGACGCTCCTGACCGCCACCAAGGACATCCGCATCAGCCAGGCGGCGGTGCTGGCGGAGCTGATCCGGCCCGGTCGTCGCGGCTAGGGTCGCGGGCGGGTTCCGGGCGGCGGTCCCGTTCGTCCCGGCCCGCAGCCCGGGCGCGGGTGGCGCGCAGGCTGGTCATGGTGACGGTGCCGAGGATCAGCGCGATGACCGCGAGGGAGGCGGCGGTCGGGATCTGCGGCACCCAGGCCCAGGTGCCGTGCGCCCAGTGCAGCAGCAGCTTGACGCCGATGAAGGCGAGGATCACGGCGAGCCCGTAACCGAGGTGGACGAGCCTGGCCAGCGCCCCGTGCAGCACGAAGTACAGGGCGCGCAGCCCGAGCAGGGCGAACGCGTTCGTGGCGAACACGAGGAACGGGTCTCCTGTCACCCCGTACACCGCCGGCACCGAGTCGACAGCGAACACGACGTCGGTGGCCAGCACGGCGACCACGACGAGCGCGAACGGCGTCAGGGCGCGGCGGCCGCCGTCCCTGACCAGCAGCCGCGGCCCCCGGTAGTCCTCGGTGACCGGCATGATCCGGCGCACCAGCCGGACCGAGCGGAGCGACGAGACGTCGATCTCCTGCCCGTGGCCGGTGACCGTGTCTCGCATGATCTTCACGGCGGTCGCCAGCAGGATCACGCCGAACAGCAGGAACGCCCAGTCCAGCGTGTTGAGCGCGGCGGCGCCGAGCGCGATGAAGACGCCACGGAGGATCAGGGCCCCCACGATGCCGTACAGGAGCACCCGCTGGGCCAACACGGCCGGCACCGCGAACGCCGCGAGCAGGAGCATGAACACGAAGAGGTTGTCCACGGACAGCGACTTCTCGACCACGTACCCGGTGATGAACTCCATGGACTTGCCCGCGCCGAAGCGCGCCCACAGCAGGCCGCCGAACGCCAGCGGCAGCGCGATGTAGAAGGCCGACCAGGCCGACGCCTCCCGCATCGACACCTCGTGCGGCCGCCGGGTGATGAGGAAGTCCAGGGCGATGAGCGCGACGACGGCGCCTATGGTCATCGCCCACAACGAGGGCGACCCGACGGACTCCACCCGCTCGGGTGCCGCGGCGAGGACCGGGACGATGGACGGATACACAGGACCTCCGGGTTGCCGGCGCGTCGGACCCGAGGTCTCCTTCGCCCGCGGTTCGCGCGGGCGGCCGCCCGAGGGCTCCGCGACGGAAGCCCGTACTGACCGGACGGCTCTTGGGAAGTACTCCCCTCGATAACAGACTACCCGCGTGTCAAGTGCCCCGCGGGGGGCGTCAGCCCAGCGCGGCCGCGACCCGCCGGCGGAGCGCCGCCTCCTGGGCGGGGTCTTCGCACAGGGTCAGCGTGAGGCCGTCGTTGGCGGCCGTGGCCATGATGGCCAGGAACGTGGCCAGATGGGCGGCAGGTTCCGCGGCGAGCAGGTCTCCGGCGTGTGCCACCACCAGCGCGACCGGTCCGACGTCGCGAAGGCAGTCGACGAGGGCGTCCCAGTTGTGGCCGAAGTAGGCGGGGAACCGCAGGGCCCGCGCCACCTCCTCGAAGAAGGCGGCACGGGTCCGGCAGGCGCGCCCGTCGACGACGGCCGGTGGCGGGTCGCTCGTCACCCTCAGCCACGCGGCGGGCTCCATCGGCGGGCTCCTAGAGCTGGTAGAAGTCGGTGTAGTGGTTCGGTGTGAACCAGACGCTGCCGCTGTCGAAGTCAACGACGATCCGGTAGGCGTCCCGAGCGGCACCGCAGCTTCGCGGGTAGACGTCGTACTCATAGTAGAGATCGCCGAGGGGCAGCTCCATTTCGCGGTTTTGGTACTGCCCGCCGGCGAAGCTGCACTGGCCGTTCGGCCAGTTGTACCAACCCCTGCTGGTCGGATAGCCCTTGGCCGACCAGATCGAGTTGGCCGAGACCGCGTCAGGACAGCGAGAAATGGTGCAGGTGGTGTGCACCGAAGCGTGGGCGGGGCTGGTGACCGCGGGGATGCCGGACAAGGACGCCACGGCGACGAGGGCGACGGCGAGCCGCTTCGCCCTGAACCGCCGGGAACGTCGCTTACTCTGCACAGGTTCCTCCCTGACAGCGCTTGTGGATGAACACCCTGAATAATCGCTTTTCGGCTGTAGGGGGGAAATGGAGAACGTTGCTAAAACCGGTACGGGGTCAGCGGAGCGCTCCCGTGTGGCCGAGGGAGTAGCGGCCGGGCTGGGGGTAGACGCACAGGCCGTGCGGGCCGCCGCCGACCCTGATCTTGGCCAGGAGCCGGCCGTTCTTGGTGGAGATGGCGTACACCACCGAGTGGTAGCGGCCGGAGAGCCACAGCACCTTGCCGTCGGCGGACACCCCGCCCATGTCGGGGGAGCCGCCGCCCGGCAGGCGCCACTTCTTGACGGCGCCACGGGTGGTGAAGGAGACCAGGCTGATGGATCCCTCGCCCCGGTTGGAGACGTACAGGACCTTGGAGTCGCGGCTGACGTAGAGCCCGTGGGCGCCCTTGCCGGTCCGCACGAAGCCGGTCTTGCGGAAGGTCGCGGCGTCGACCATCCACACGCCGCCCTTCTTCATGTCGGCGACATAGAAGGTGCGCCCGTCCGGTGACAGCTTGACGTCCTGCGGCATCCCACCGAGCCGGAGCGTCTTTGTCACCTTCTGCCGTCCTACGTCGACCTTGATGAGATCGCCGGAGAATTCGCACGCGGTCGCGAAGAAGTCCCCGTGGACGGAGAAGTCCGCGTGGTTGGGCCCACGGCACGGCACCTGGACCGAATGCACCGCCTTCATCGTGTGCGCGTCACGGAAGTCGATCCGGTTCAGCTTTTCCGCCATGACGACGGCGTAGCGGCCGTCCATCGTGAAGTAAAGGTTGTAGGGGTCGGTGACCGGTACCGCCCGGCCACGTCGTCCGGTTCGCGGATTGATCGGTACGAGGTCGTTCGACTCGTCGTCGTTCACCCACAGGGTCCGCAGATCCCACGAGGGGACCACGTGCTGCGGCAGCACCCCGACGGGGAACCGCGCGATCCGCCGGAAGGTGCGCTGGTCGATGACGATGACGTCGTTGCTCGTGCTGTCGGGCACGTACACCCTGGCCGGGTAGTCGCGAACGACGGGGCTGAGCATCCCCGGCCGGTCATAGGCATAGACGTCGCTCCGCGGGGCGGCCAGGACCGCGACGGACCGGCTGGGGCGCGGGGCGGCCCCGGTCGGGTGCGGCCGGGCGGAGCGGGTGCAGCCGGCGCCCGCCAGCGCCGGCATCAGCGCCACGAGCACGGCCGCCGCGAGCCGCCGGATGCTCATGCGCTCAGCAGGGACGAGACGGTCACCGCGCGCAGCCCGCGCCTGCGCAAGCCGTCCAACAGAGCCGGCATGGCGGTGACGGTTCCCTGATGGCCGAAGTGCATGCTGACGATCGACCCGCCCCGCACCCCGCGCAGCACGTTGCGGATGATGGCATCCGGGCCCGGGTCCTGGAAGTCCCTGGAGTCCACGTCGTAGGACAGGCAGGAGTGGTAGCCGACCTTCGCCGCCTGGGTCCTGACCATCATGTTGGCGTGCGGTGTCCGGGAAGGGCGGAACCACGTGCCGATCGTGCCGGTGAGCTTCCGCAACCGCTCCGCGCACTGGGCGATCTCCGCGTGCGCCGCGGCCGGGGTCATCGCGTTGATGTCGGCATGATGTTGCGTGTGGTTGCCGAGCTCGTGGCCACCGTCGAGGATCAGCTGCGCCATCTCCGGATGGGCGTCCAGCCAGTTGCCCACCGCGAGCACCGTGATCCTGGCGCCGGCGGCGGCCGCCGCGGCAAGGAGCCGGCGCGCCACCGCGGGATCCCCCGCACCGTGGAAGGTGAGGGCGACCTGGCGATACTTGCGCGGCCCATGGACGATCTCGCCCGACAGGTGCCTGGCCGGCGTTCCGGACGTGCCGGCGGGCGCGGCCGCGGTCGGGCGGGCGGTCGCGGTCGGGCGGGCGGGCGCGGTGGCCCGAGACGCCGCGGGTGCCCGCGCGTCGCCCGCGCAGGCCGTGGCCGTCCCGGCGACCGTCGTGACCGCCGCCGTCCACGCGGACGCCCCGAGAAAACGCCGGCGCCTGATGTCCATGACTCGGCAGCGTATAGACAGCCGGCTGAGCGCCCGGTTAGCGAAACCTCTGGCGCAGGTCAACATCCTTCATGGC
>DASUWU010000142.1:0-38961 GCA_036378315.1 Streptosporangiaceae bacterium
CCGGAGTCGTTCACCACCGTCCCGACCAGCGCCGTCGTCAGCGCCGCGATCAGCGCCGGGCGCAGCGTCGTGGTGCGGGAGTAGGCGTCGGCCAGCACCGCCGCCCGCCATTTCAGCGGCCTGGCCAGGACCAAGAAGAGGAAGCAGACGGCGCCGATCGCGATGACGGTGAACTGCCAGTAGCGCAAGCTGTACAGCATGGCCACGATCTTCCGGCCGATGACGCCCCACGCCGTACCGTGCACCAGATCGCCCCAGAACCGCCCGAGATGTGTCTGGTCGGTGGCCGGGCGCAGCGAGTCGGCGAACGCGATCGCGAGCACCGCTGCCACCGCGCCCACCGCGATGAGGGCGGCGGCACGCCACGAGACGCGGCGGCCGGCGATCAGGAGGGCCAGCACCGCCGTGCCGGGCACGATCGCGAGCACGCCGCCGAAGTCGCTGCCCCAGGACGGCCAGCCGTCGAGCGCCGCCGTCACGAGCCCGGCCGCGACGACGAGGGCGACGGCCGCCGCGCGCCGGCCGTCGCGGAGCGGCCAGCCGGCCAGCCAGGCGGCGGTCAGCAACGCGCCCGTCGCGAAGACGGCGAAGGCGATGTTGCCGAAGCCGTGGTAGCGGCCGCCGACCAGGGCCGTGTAACCCATCAGGCTGTTCAGCTGCAGATGCGAGCCGGTCAGCACGTCCACGCCGAGCACCACCGCGGTCACCGCGGCGATGACCAGCGCCGGCGCGGTCGCCGAGCGGCGCCACGGCCCGGCCAGCGCCAGCCCCGTGACGGCGCCGGTGGCGACGAGCACGCACATGATCAAGGTGGGGGCCGGATGGGAGGACCGCCACCACGGCAGGACGTTCGCCAGGAAGGAGGCGACGGGAACGGCCGCCGCGGCCAGCGCCACCAGCCGCGTCCCGGCGAGGATGCCGCTCTGCCCGCCGCCGGGGCGGCGGCGCAGCGCGATCGAGGCGAACCCGTACAGCAGGAGCTGGGCCCCGAACAGCAGGATGAAGAACGGCGCCTGCAGGCGGCTGACCGAGCGGGCCGCCACGTCATCGTCGTCGAGCGCGCCGGCCTTGGCCGCCGCCGACGCGTCCGCCCACCGGCCCCGCCACGGCGCGCCGATGGCCTCGGCGGGCTGCCGCAGGCCGAGGTCGCGCAGCGCGGTCGAGGTGACGTCGGTGAGCGTCACAAGACCAGGCCGGCGGGTCGCGTTGGAGGTCAGGTAGCCGCCGTCGCGGCCGGGCGCCGCGGCCCCCGCGGCGACGGCGGCCAGCGCCACGTGCAGATGCGGCGCGCCGCCGGTGTCGGAAAGCCCGGCCACCAGCACCTTGGTGCCCGCGGGGAGCGCGGCAAGCACCTGACCGACCTGCCGGTCGGCGCGCGTCGCCGCGGCCGCCCGCTGCTTGCCGGTGAGCGGGATCTGCGCGCCGTGGACGTCCACGCCCGCGTTGATGTACGCACGGAAGACCGCGTCGACGTCGACCACGGTGAGGGGGCACTGTGACCAGTCGGCGACCTGGTCGATCGATGGAACGTAGTGGTCGACCCGACCGGTCGCGTCGGCCGCGCCGAAGACGCCGCCAGGCCCCACCGCCATGGTGCAGCCGCCGGCCCGGCGCACGGTGTCGCCGAGCAGCCCCAGCTTGGCCTCGTAGCTGGTGTGCGCGTTGTCGCGGCGCATGGCGTCGAAGCCCGGCACGTACACGTCCGCGCCCACCCGCGACGGGGCCGGCGGCAGCGCGCACGAACCGTGCGCCAACCGGGCCCGCTGCCCGGCGGAGACGGTCAGCCAGCCGTCCACCGGGCAGGTCGCCGCCGTGGTGGTGCGCACGCTGAGCGCCCCGGCGAAGCCGCGCCCGGCCAGGCCCCACAACGCCGGTGTGCCGCCCTCGTCGAGATCGCTCCACCGCAGCCCGGGGACGCCGATGATCGCGACATGCCCGCTCGGCGCCCCGCCGCGTACGGCCGCGCCGGCCGGCACCGGCGCGACGAGCGCGGTCAGGGCCGCGAAGAGCGCGGTGAGGGCCGCGACGGACGCGGTCAGGGCCGCCGCGACCCGGACGGTCACGGCCGCGGCGCCCTCGCCCCACCGCTGGGCGAGCCACCGCGTGGATCGCCGCCGGCGACGGACGGGGCTGCTGGGACAGGCCCTGGCACGGAGGGCTCTGCCGGCCCCCGGTCGCGGCACCCTGTACACACCTCCAGATCGCGTCCGTCTCAGCGTAGAGCCCGCGTACGTCAGGATGGTCCCATGGGCCACAGCCGGAGGGGATTGATCGGCGGCGCGGCGATCGCGGCCGGCGTCGCCGCCGGCGTCGCCGTCGCGGTGGCGGCCGCCGCCCCGATCGTCGCGCACTGGCTGACCAACCCGCCCGACCAGCGGCTCGTGGATCTCGACGTCTACCGGTCGGGCGGGCAGGCGGTGCTCCGCCGGATGCCCGTCTACGACTTCCTGACCCAGCCGCCGCAACTGCTGCCCTTCACCTATCCGCCGTTCGCCGCGCTGCTCGCCGTGCCGCTGGCCCTCATGTCGTGGCCGGCGGCGCAGTGGCTGTGGGTCGTGCTGGTGTACGGCGCGCTGGCCGTCACCGTCGGCTACGCCTTCCGGGAGCCGCTGGCCAGGATCGGCGGGCGGGCGGCCCCGCTCGCGCCCGTCGGCGCCGGCGCCCTGGTCGCGGCGGCTGCCTGGCTCATGCCGGTACGCGACCAGATCAGGTTCGGCCAGGTGGATCTCTTCCTCGTCGCGCTGTGCGTGGCCGACTGCGCCACCCGGTCGCCGCGCTGGCCGCGCGGGCTGCTCGTCGGGCTGGCCACCGCGATCAAGTTGGTGCCCGGGGTGTTCATCGTCTATCTCTGGCTGACCGGGCGGCGCCGGGCGGCCGTGACCGCCGCGGCCGCGGCGGCGGCCGCCACGCTCGCCACGTTCGCCGTGCTGCCCCGCGACTCGGCGGACTACTGGTTCGGCGCGCTGCTGGACAGCGACCGGGTGGGCGCCAACAACGGCACGGCCAACCAGGCGATCAGGGCCGTGTTCCTGCGGATGTACCTGCCGGCCCCGGTCACCACGCTGCTGTGGTTGGCGTGCGTCGCGGCCGTCGCGTACGCCGGGTTCCGCTGGGCCCGCCGCGCCGGTCTCGGCGGCACCGCCGGCCGGCACCCGACCGACGGCGAGCGCGCCGACCCCGCCGCGTACGGCGGTGAGCTGGTCGGGGTGGCGATCACCGGGCTGCTCGCGGTCGCGCTGTCGCCGGTCGCGTGGATCCACCACCTGGCGTGGCTGGTGGTGGTCGTCGGCGCGCTGGCGGGGGACGGCCGCGTCCCGCGCCGCGTCCTGGTCGCGTGCGTGGTGTGGGCCGCTTACGTCTTGCCGCTCCCTTGGTGGGGGACACGCCTGATCGGCCCGGAACACGACGCTGTGTCGCGGTTTGTCGGGAGGATCGTCCAAAGTTCATATGGACTCGGCGCGGTCGCCCTGATCGTGGTGTTGGGGGCCTGGTTGACCGGGCGTCTGAAGGCCAGTTCGCCGCATGACCAGGGAGAAGAAGGGCATCCGCGGCCTCGGGTGGGTACTCTCGACCCGTGATTCTTATGACGCTGGCCATCGCCGGCGCCATCGCCGGGGCGGTGGGGCTCGTGATGGCCCTGGCCGCGCACAGCCGCGTCGGCCAGGTCGTCCAGGAGTGTGCCGACATCGTGCGCAGGCAGGTCCAGGTGGCGAACGGCAGCGCCGACAGCCAGGCCCTGCGCGACCTGGCCATCGTCCATTACGACGCGTTGAAGGAAATGTCCGGGCGGCTGTCGTTCTCGATGGCGTTGATCAACGGCGAGGGCGACGGGGTGGTACTCACCTCCATCAACGGCCGCTCGGAGACGCGGACGTACGCCAAGATCATCCGCGGGGGCCACGGCGTGCACCTGTCCCCGGAGGAGCAGCAGGCGCTGCGGGCGGCCCGGCTGGGCAAGGGCCCGGCGGTGAGCATGGACGACCCGTTGCCGGACTTCGGGCACAAGGACTTCGGGCACAGCGATCCGACGGCGGCCCCGGCTTGAGCGCGCCTTGATCGCGGTGCGCGTACGCTGATTGCTTATGCCGGAGCGTTTCGCCTTCCTCGGCCCGCAGGGCACGTTCACCGAGGCCGCCCTGCGGAGCCTGCCGTACGCTGCGGACGGGGAATATCTACCGTTTTCCACGGTTTCGTCGGCGCTCGACGCGGTCCGGCAGGGCGGGGCCGACGTCGCCCTCGTCGCCCTGGAGAACTCCGTCGAAGGCTCGGTGCCGACCACGCTCGACGAGCTCGCCACCGGCGAGCCGCTGCAGATCGTCGACGAGGTCCACCTCCCCGTCTCGTTCGCCCTGCTGGTCAGACCCGGCACGGAGCTCGGCGACGTCAAGACGGTGGCCAGCCATCCGCACGCCCAGCCGCAGTGCCGGCGCTGGCTGGCCGCCAACGTGCCGGACGCCGAATGGCGGGCGGCCACCTCCAACGCCGAGGCGGCCCAGCACGTCGCCGACGGGCACTACGACGCCGCGCTGGCCGGCTCGTTCGCCGCCGCCCGGTATGGGCTGTCGGTGCTCGCGTCGGACATCCACGACGTCGCCGACGCCATGACCAGGTTCGTGGCGCTGCGCCGCCCAGGACCGCCGGCCGCGCCGACCGGGGCCGACAAGACCACGATCGTGGCGTTCATCGCCGACGACCACCCGGGCGCGCTCCTGGAGATCCTGACCGAGTTCGCGGTACGCGGAGTCAACCTGACGTTCATCCAGTCGCGGCCCACCGGCGACGGCCTCGGCCACTACCGGTTCTGGATCGACTGCGAGGGCCACGTCGGCGAGCTGCGCGTCGGCGAGGCCCTGACCGGGCTGCGCCGCATCTGCTCCGGCGTGCGCTTCCTCGGCAGCTACCCGCGCGCCGACGCCGTCCGCCCCCGGATCCGCCGCGGCACGCACGACGCCGACTTCACCGAGGCCGACGCCTGGCTGCGCGCCATCCGCTCCGGTCCGCCCGCCTGAGCGCGGGTGGTCCCGCGTCGCGCGGCAGGCGCGCCGGCCGGGCGCCGGCACGGGCGCCGGTGGGCGCGCCGGCGGGTAATCGTGGCGCCGGGGGCGCGGCCGCACCGGTAGCCTCGACCCTGTGATCGACCTGCGAGCTGTCCGAGAGGATCCCGACCGCCTGCGCGCCTCGCAGCGTGCCCGCGGCGAGGACGATGCCGTCGTCGACCTGCTCCTCGACCTGGACGAGCGGCGGCGCGGCGCGCTGACCGGCTTCGAGCAGCTGCGCGCGGAGCAAAAGAGCGTCGGCAAGTCGGTATCCAAGGCGACCGGCGAGGAGCGGCAGGCACTGCTCGCCCGCGCGAAGGAGCTGGCCCAGCAGGTCAAGAACGCCGACGCCGAGGCCTCGCGGCTGGACGAGGAACTGCAGGCGATGCTGAGGTCGGTCGCCAACGTCGTCGAGGACGACACGCCGCCAGGCGGCGAGCAGGACTACGAGGTCATCGAGCACGTCGGCGAGCCGCCGGCGTTCGACTTCACGCCGCGCGACCATCTCGAGCTCGGCGAGCTGCTCGGCGCGATCGACATGGAACGCGGCGCCAAAGTGTCCGGCGCCCGGTTCTACTTCCTGACCGGGATCGGGGCGCGGCTGCAGCTCGCCCTGCTCAACCTCGCCATGGAACAGGCCGTCGAGGCCGGGTTCACGCTGATGTACCCCCCCGTCCTGGTCAAACCGGAGGCGATGGAGGGCACCGGCTTCCTCGGCGCGCACGCGCCCGAGGTCTACCACCTGCCGCAGGACGAGCTGTACCTCGTCGGCACGTCAGAGGTGCCGCTCGCCGCGTACCACATGAACGAGATCCTCACCGGCCTGCCGCGCCGGTACGTCGGATGGTCGTCCTGCTTCCGGCGCGAGGCCGGGTCGTACGGCAAGGACACCCGCGGCATCATCCGGGTGCACCAGTTCGACAAGGTCGAGATGTTCTCCTACTGCCATCCCGACGAGGCGCACGACGAGCACCTGCGCCTGCTGAACTGGGAGAAGGAGATGCTCGCCAAGGTCGAGCTGCCGTACCGGGTGATCGACGTGGCGGCCGGCGACCTCGGTTCGAGCGCCGCGCGCAAGTACGACTGCGAGGCGTGGGTGCCGACGCAGCGGGCCTATCGCGAGATGACCTCCACGTCCAACTGCACCGAGTTCCAGGCGCGCCGGCTGAACGTGCGGTTCCGCGACGAGGACGGCAAGAACCGGCCGGTGGCGACCCTCAACGGCACCCTGGCCACCACGCGCTGGCTCGTCGCGATCCTCGAGAACCACCAGCGGCCCGACGGGTCGGTACGGGTGCCGGAGGCGCTGCGGAAGTTCCTCGGCCGCGACGTGCTCACGCCCGTCGCGTCGCCGTCGTAGGCGGCGGCCCCGTGGCCGTTCGGTCGGCGGGAACGGTTCAGTCGGCGCAACCGGCTCAGTCGGCGGACACCGGGCTCGAGACGATGTCATCGGCGAGCGGGGCGACGATGCCGATGATCTCGCTGATCGTGCCCTCGGGCACCCCGGCGGCGCGCAGCGAGTCGCCGAGGTATCCGGCCACCAGCGCGAAGTGTTCCATCTCGATGCCGAGGCCCTGGTGCGCGCGCCTGATGGACGCGCCCGTGTAGACCATCGGGCCGCCGAGTGCCTGGCCGAAGAACTCGATCTGCCTGCCCTTCAACCTGGCCATCTGCGCGCCCGCGAAGAAGCCGGCGAGATGGCGGTCGGCGAGGATGCGCTCGTAGAGGTCGTCGACCACGGCCGCGAGGGCCTCCTCGCCGCCGATCGATTCGTAGATACTCGGCTGGTAGCCGTTCGGCTCGCTCATGCCGTACCTCCCGTTGTCGGCAGGTCCAGCACATCGAGGGGGAGTTACAGACCCATGAGCGCGCTGTTGACTCTTTGCTGCGACGCCCGCACAGGGCCGGATCGGCGAGGTGAGACCGGGCGCCGGCCCCGGAGCCGCCACCGGCAGGAACGAGCGGCCACGCCGCCGCGCCGCCGGATGGTGTACCGGTTGGGGGTGCCGGAATGGTGTGGCGGTTGAGAGACACTAGGGGTGATATGTCGCAGCCTGTGCCCCTACCCAGCCCTCCGCGGCTCGTCGCCACCGACCTTGACGGCACCATCGTCCGTTCCAACGGCACCGTGTCGGCGCGCACGGTCGCGGCGCTCAGCCGGGTCGAGAAGGCGGGGTCCACGCTCGTCCTGGTGACCGGGCGCCCGCCGCGGTGGATGGGCGACATCGCCCGGGCCGTCGACCACCACGGCCTGGCCATCTGCGCCAACGGCGCGCTGGTCTACGACCTGCACACCGAGTCGGTCGTCGAGCAGTACCTGATTCCGGTCGTCGCGCTGCGCGAGGCGGTCGACCGGCTCCGCTCCGAGCTGCCCGACCTCGGGTTCGCCGTGGAGTATCCCGACGGGATCGTGTACGAGTCCTGCTACGACCGCGTCGGCTGGGACCGCAGGGCCACGGTGGGCGGGCTGGCCGACGGAGAGGCGCTGTTCGCCCGTCCGTGCGCCAAGCTGCTCGCCCGCCACCCGAGCGCGGACGCCGATGAACTGCTCAAACGCGCCGTACGTACGGTCGGCGACATCGTGACGCCGACCCACTCCAACGGCACCAGGCTGCTGGAGATCAGCGCGCGCGGGGTGAGCAAGGCGACGACGCTCGCCAGGCTGTGCGCGCAGCGCGGCGTGCCGGCCGCCGACGTGGTCGCGTTCGGGGACATGCCCAACGACCTGCCGATGCTCGCCTGGGCCGGCCGGTCGTACGCCGTGGCCAACGCCCACCCCGACGTGCTCGCCGCCGTACCGCGCCACGCCCCGAGCAACGACGACGACGGCGTGGCCCACGTCCTGGAAGAGCTCTTCCCCACCCCGTGAGCCCGGGCGGCCGGCCGCCCGGGCGAGGGGGGAGACGGCGGGGTCGCCGGCGGCGGGTTACAGATAGGGGCCCGAGGTTCCGCGTCCCGGTTGCTGGTCCTGCTGCCCGGGACCTGGGGGGACCATGCCGGCCGGGAGCGCCCGGCGCATCTGCTCCAGCTGCGCCCTGGCCGCCATCTGCTGGGCGAACAGAGTCGTCTGGATGCCGTGGAACAACCCTTCGAGCCAGCCGACCAGCTGGGCCTGCGCGATCCGCAGCTCGGCCTCGCTGGGCACGTTGTCATCGGTGAACGGCAGCGACAGGCGTTCGAGCTCGTCGACCAGCTCGGGCGCGAGGCCGTCCTCGAGCTCCTTGATGGACGAGGCGTGGATGTCCTTGAGCCGGGCCCGGCTGGCCTCGTCGAGCGGCGCCGCCTTCACCTCGTCGAGCAGTTGGCGGATCATGCTGCCGATCCGCATGACCTTGGCGGGCTGCTCGACCATCTCGGTGATCGGCCGCTCGTCGCCGTTGCCCTCTCCCTCGCCGACGTCGCTGTTGCCGACGCCCTCCACGGCCATTCCGTCCGGGCCGACGATGACGACGTGCGGGTCCTGCCCGTGCTCAGCATTCCGCGGGTCGTTCATATCTCCACTCTCACACCTTCAGCAGGATTTTTCCGAAATGACGGCTCTCTTCCATGGCCTGATGGGCCTGGGGGGCATCGGCCATGGGCACCTCTCTGTCGATGATCGGCCGGACCTCACCGGACTCGATCAGCGGCCAGACATTCTCGCGGACCGCCGCGATGATCGCGGCCTTCTCTTCCAACGGGCGCGCCCGCAGGGAGGTTGCGTGCACCTCCGCCCGCTTGGCGAGCAGCATGCCCAGGTCGAGTTCGCCGCGGGCGCCGCCCTGCAGACCGATCACCGCGAGCCGCCCGCCGGTCGCCAGGGCGCGTACGTTTCGCGGCAAGTACTTCGCCCCCATGTTGTCGAGGATGACGTCCACCGGCGCCGCGTCAACGAAGTCCTCTTCGTTGTAGTTGATGGCGAGATCGGCGCCCAGTTCGCGGCAGCGTGCGGCCTTCTCCGCACTTCCCACCGTACACAGCACCCGCGCCCCCAGCGCATGCGCGAGCTGGATCGCCATCGTGCCGATGCCGCTGCCGCCGCCGTGCACCAGGAACGTCTCGCCGGCCACCAGCCGGGCCCGCATGAACACGTTCGACCACACCGTACAGACCACCTCGGGCAGGCCCGCGGCCTCGACGAGGCTCACCCCGCGCGGCACCGGCAGCAACTGGCCGGCGGGCACCACCACCCGCTCCGCGTACCCGCCGCCGGCCAGCAGCGCGCACGCCTCGTCGCCGATCTGCCAGCCGCGCACGCCGGGGCCCAGCTCGCTGATCCGGCCCGACACCTCGAGCCCCGGGTAGGGGGGCGCGCCGGCCGGCGGCGGGTAGAGACCGCGGCGCTGCATCGTGTCGGCCCGGTTGACGCCGCTCGCCACGACGTCCACGATCACCTGGCCGGCGGTCACCACCGGGTCGTCGACTTCGGTCCATTCCAGGGCCTCGGGCCCGCCCGGCTTCCGGATCACAATCGCGAACATGGCGATCACGCTACTGATGTCCGGCTGGCGCCACGAGAGCGCCGTCGGTATTGGTTCGCTTGGGATGTGTCTTAGTCTTTCTTTACGCGTTTTCCCCAGTGATCGCGTACACGATGGCCCGCAAGGGGGATCACGGTGGCCAAGAACGATCAGCAGAAGGGTCGCTCGCTCGAAGAGCAGCTCGCCTCGCTGGACGCGCTGAGCAACGAGCGGGACGAGCCGCCTGCCGGCGACCCGGCCACCGCCGAGCGACCACCGAACGGCGAGCCCGCGGTGCCGCCGAACCCATGGCTGAACCGTTCCGAGCCGCCGCCCGCCACCGCGGCCCCCGAACCCGCCGACGCCGTCCAGCCGCCCCCGCCCGGCCCGCCGGCCGCGCCCGGGGGGTCTCCCGTACCGCCCCTGCCGCCCACCGACACGGTGGCCTCCGACGTCACCGCGCCGGTCCCGGCTGTTCCCGACCCCGAGCCGGCACCGGCCCCCGAGCCTCAGCCGCCGGCCGACGGAGTTCCCGGGTTCGGCCCCGCCGCGCCCGCGCCGCCTCCGCCGCCGGACTTTCCCGGCCCGCCGCCGTTCTCGCCGCAGGGCTTCACCGCGTACGGGCCGCCGCCCGGGCCGTTCGGCCCCGCCGAGGCCCCGCGACCGGCGCCCGCACCCGCCGACGACCCGCACTATCCCGCCGTGCCGCCACCGCCGCCCGCCGGTGGCCCGCAGCCGTACGCCGAGCCGCGGCCCCAGGCCGGTCCGCCCGCCTACGCCGGCCCCCCCGTCTACCAGGGGCCGCCCCCGTACCAGCAGCAGGCACAGCACCCGCCGTATCCGCCGCAGCAGCAAGGCGGATACCCGCCGGGGCAGCAGTCCGCGCTGCCGATGCCGCCGGCCAACCTGGCGCCGCCGCATCCGGTCACCCAGCAGCCGCAGCAGGCCCCCGGCTGGGACAGCCTGAGCTCTGAGAACCTGCTGCGTGATCGGCCGCAACCGCCGGCCGGCGGCTGGCGGCGGCTGGTCTACAAGGCGACGGCCGGCGCGGTCCACCCGGGCGAGTCCCCGGCCGAGCTGCGCCGCCGCGAGCTGATCGCCCGGGCCTGCACGCCGGTGGCCGGCGGGCATCACCGCGTCGCCGTGATGAGCCTCAAGGGCGGCGTGGGCAAGACCACCACGACGGTGGGGCTCGGCGCGACCCTGGCCTCCCTGCGCGGCGACCGGGTGATCGCCGTCGACGCCAACCCCGACCGCGGCACCCTGTCGGACAAGGTGCGGCTGGAGACCCGCGCCACCGTGCGCGACCTCGTGAACGAGCGCGATCAGATCGGGCGCTACGCGGACGTCCGCGCCTACACCTCCCAGTCGTCGTCGCGGCTCGAGGTGCTCGCCTCCGACCAGGATCCGGCCGTCTCCGAGGCGTTCAGCGAGCAGGACTACCGCACCGTCACCCAGGTCCTCGAGCACTACTACTCGATCTGCCTGACCGACTGCGGGACCGGCCTCCTCCACTCGGCCATGGCCGGCGTGCTCAGCCTGGCCGACCAGCTCGTCCTGGTCAGCTCGCCGTCGGTCGACGGCGCCCGGTCGGCCAGCGCCACCCTCGACTGGCTGCAGGCCCACGGCTACGGCGACCTCGTCCAGGGCGGCGTGGTGGTCCTGTCGATGGTGCGCCCGCGCAGCAAGAGCACCGTCGACCTCGACCGCCTGCAGGAACACTTCGAGGCCCGCTGCCGAGCCGTGGTCCGCATCCCGTACGACGCGCACCTCGAGGAGGGGGCCGAGGTCGAGCTCGACCAGCTCGCCCAGGCGACCCGCGACTCCTACCTCGAGCTGGCCGCCATGGTCGGCGACGGCTTCGCCTACCGGCACTGACACATCCCGCACCCCGGGTAAGGTTGTCGCGACCGGGAGGGTTCGCCTAGTGGACGATGGCGGCGGTCTTGAAAACCGCTAGGGCGTTTGCGCGCTCTCGTGGGTTCGAATCCCACACCCTCCGCTTTTTGTGTGATGTCTCACGACATCGGGAATCCCCGACCCGCTGAAGGCGGGTGTCCGGCAGCCGTCACCCGCATCGCGACCGCCCGCACTCCTCTCCAGCGTTGTGGACTTTGTGGTCCAATACGGGTCCGGGAGGGTACGCATGTCGTCGAGTGAGCCGAAGACCAGGCGGGGGCGGGTGAGCCGCGAGCGGATCGTAGACCGGGCCGCGGAGCTTGTCGCCGAGCACGGTGTGCAGGCGACGCGCCTGGACGAGGTGCTCGCGGCCGCCGGGGCGAGCAAGAGCCAGCTGTACCACTATTTCGCCGATCGCGATCAGTTGGTCGAGGCGGCGGTGGGGCGCCGCTGTGAGCAGGTGCTGGCCGACCTGACCGCTACGTTCGCGGACGTGGCCACGTTCGATGAGCTGGCGCGGACGCTGGCCGGTTTCGTCGCCGTGTACGAGCGGAGCCCGTCGGGCTGTCCGATCGGATCGTTGGCCAGCGAGGTCGCCGACCGCAACGAGGGGGCGCGGGTGCGGGTCGCCGGCGCCTTCGCCTCGTGGGAGCGGCTGCTCGCTGACGTCTTCGAGCGGATGCGCGCGGGTGGAGAGCTGCGGGCGGACGCCTCGCCGGAGGCGCACGCGACGGCGCTGCTCGCGAGCATCGAGGGCGGGCTGCTGCTGAGCCAGACACGTCGGGACGCCGCGTCGCTGCGGATCGCGGTGGACGCCGCGCTGGGCTACCTGCGCACGTCTCTTGTCGCGCAGCCAGATCCCGCTCCGAAATAACTGGACTAGTCGGTCCACTTTGGCCTACTCTCATTGGACTACCTAGTCCAATCGAGAGGACGCCATGAAGTACATGCTGCAGGTCTACTTCGACGGCGCCGCCGCGCGGCTCGAGCGACTGCCCGAAGCCGAGCGGAAAGCCATCGTCGACGAGTACAAGGCGTTCTTCCAGGCCCCCGAGGTCAAGGACGGCAACCAACTCCAGCCGCCGGCGACCGCCACCACCGTGCGCCTCCACGAAGGCGAAACCGTACCGACCTCCGGGCCGTACTCAGGCGCGAGCGAGCCACTCGGCGGCTACTACCTCGTCGAGGCCGTCGACATCGACGCCGCGGTCGCCCTCGCCGCACGCATCCCCGCCGCCCGCATGGGCGGCGCAGTGGAAATCAGACCGATCGTCCACAGCGAGGAGCCTGCTGGATAAGGCCGGCCCGGAAGCGGCGCCGCAACATGACGCCGCCGGCGCCGTGAGCCCAAGGCACACCGCCCGCCGTCAGGTGACGGGGACGATGGCGGCGCGCAGCAGGCGACCCCGCTCGATGGTGAGCAGGCCGATGGTGCCGTGCGGCTGGCGGCGGCGGTCGGTGGGCGAGCCGGGGTTGAAGATGCGGATCCCGTCGCCGGTCTGGTCCATGGGGATGTGCGAGTGCCCGAAGACCACGAGCTCGGCGGCCGGGAACCACCGGCGCAGCCGGGCGGTGCGGCCCTTGGCCGGGCCGCTGTCGTGCACCATCGCCACCGGAAGGCCGTCGATGTCGAGTTCGAGCCGGTCCGGCGCGCCCCAGGCGGCGACATCCGGGCCGTCGTTGTTGCCGCGTACGGCGCGCACCGGCGCGAAGCCGGCCAGCTCGTCGAGCACGTCGGGGACGCAAACGTCGCCGGCGTGCAGGATCAGGTCGGCGCCGCGCAGGTGCTCGGCCACCGCCGGCGGGCAGCCGCGCCATCGCCGGGGAGCGTGCGTGTCGGAGATCGCGACGACCTTCACCATCCCATCCTGCCCATGCCGGCGGCACGTAGTGCGCCGCGGACAGGGGGGCGGCGGGGGCGTTAATTGTGTGGGCGCGGAGGCGTGGCGTCGCTAGCGTTGGCCTATGCCGACGATGACGACGTTTGCCCTGTACATGATGGCCGCCACGATTGTCCTAGTAATTCCTGGTCCGGCGGTGTTGTACGTCGTGTCGCAAGGCGTCCGGCATGGTCGGCGGGCGGCGGTCACCGCCGTGCTCGGAATCCACACGGGGACGCTCGTGCAGGTGGTCGCGGCCGTGGCCGGGCTGTCCTGGGTGCTCGCGTCATCGTCCGTGGCCTTCATGGTGGTGAAGTACGCGGGCGCCGCCTATCTGATCTATCTGGGCGTGCGGAAGCTGCTGAGCGGGGACGGCGACGAGCCGACGGCGGCGGCACCGGCCAAGTCCGGCCCACGGCTGTTTCGCGAAGGCGTGCTCGTCAACATCCTGAACCCGAAGCTGGCCCTGTTCTTTCTCGCCTTCCTGCCGCAGTTCGTCGATCCGTCGCGCGGCGCGGTTCCGGTCCAGATCGCGCTCTTCGGGCTGGCGTTCGCGCTGCTCGGGGTGTGCACGGACGGCGCGTACGCGGTGCTGGCCGGCACGGTGGGGCCGTGGCTGCGGCGCGGCACCCGCTTCCTGCGCGCGGAGCGGTACGTGGTCGGCGGCACGTTCATCGGCCTCGGAGTCGTCGCGGCGTTGACGCCGGGACGGCAGAGCCATGCCGGATCGATGTGATTGAGGATCGTTCACCGGAATTGAGCGGGTGATTGGGTCCTGTGTCGTCAAATGTGACGTTGGATCGAGATCGGGACGTTACAGTGCTCGGCATGCCCGACAACGAAAACGACCCGGCAGGAAACACTCAGCAGTTCCGTGCCTTCGTGCAGCACGGAGCGAGCGAGTCGGCGGCCAAGCGCGGTAACCCCGGACTCATCATCGGCGTGGCGCTCGCCGTCGTGATCCTCGCCGTGGTGGTCGGTCTCGCCGTCAAGATGCTCTGAACGGCCGGCAGCGGGCTGCGCGCCGCCAGGTGGTTCACCGGGGCGGCATGGCCCGGTCGCTATCGCCCGCTGCTGGAGAAGTGCTGGTAGTCGCGGTCGCCGTTCCACAAGCCGCCCCAACCCCAGCCGATCGCCGTGAAGGTCCGGTACACGACGT
The DNA here is from genome assembly GCA_036378315.1 of Streptosporangiaceae bacterium. Classification (GTDB taxonomy): domain Bacteria; phylum Actinomycetota; class Actinomycetes; order Streptosporangiales; family Streptosporangiaceae; genus CALAED01. The sequence continues at coordinate 14,414 of DASUWU010000142.1, forward strand.
CGCCCTTGTGGACGACCCCCGGATCGTGCCGGGACCGGTCGCGGTACTTCACGCAGTGCTTGTGGGCCACGTCGCCGGCTGAAGTGACGTACGGGTTCTCACATGTGTTGAGGTCGACCGCCAGGCCGTACGCGTGCTGCGACCACGAACTCGACCCCGTCGCGTTGCGGCAGTTGAACGCCGAGGTGTTGTCGGCCTCGATCGAGTCGAAGTCGCTTCCCTTGTACTTGTCGACGAGTTCCATGCGCCGGATCGGATAGTGGGCGGCGTACAGCCGCTTGAAGACCTTGACGATGTCCCGCGAGACCCTGGCGTTGACGACCATCTGGCCCTGGTGCGGCCTCTTGTCGAACCCCCAGTACGTCATGCGGATCAGCCGGAGACCGGAGATCGGGACCGGGCACCCGGGATGCCACGAATAGCGCAGCGTCGCCCGCGACGGGATCGGCTGGACCCGTGCCGCGAACGGGACCCGCTTGGCCGACCGCTGTTTCGCGCCGTAGGAGGACGGGGGAGCGGCCGGCGAGGATGTGGCGGACGACCCGGCCGGCGCGGTACCTCCGCCGCTCGGAGCGCTCGGCGGCGGCGCGGCCGCGGAACCTCCTGAGCCGCCCGTGCCGCAGCCGGCGACGGCCGCGAACCCGATCGCCAACGTGATCAAGCCTCTCACCTGCATCACCATGAGGTTACATGGATCGGCGTGTGCTCCTGACGAGACGAGGGAACTTCGCTACGGTGCCCGGTAACGGCCGCGTTTCCCGGAGCGGCCACGACACAGGGGGCCGGGACATGGCTGACCCGGACGACGATTCCCTCCTCGACGAACTCTTCGGCGACGCCCCAGGCGCACCGGGTACCTCGAACGCTCCGGACGCCACGGACGAGTTCGACGACGAGGCGGCCCGACCGTACATCCCGCCGGCACCGCGCGAGTCCGAGGAGCGGCTTCGGGGCCGCGCCGGGCGGCGGGGCGGGGTCGGTCATCGGGCACGGACGTGGCGGCGGAGGGCGCCGTCCGACGGTGCGGCGTCCGGGACGGAGCTGCGCGAGACGGGATTGCCGGGATTGGCGGAGTCCGCATTGCCCGGGACGGGCCTGCCGGGGCCCGCGGTGCCGCGGCGCGGCCTGCCGGTCGGCGGGCCGGCGGGCTCCGGCGACGGGCCGGAGGCGCCGGAGTGGCCCGGTGCGGCGTGGACGCGCCGTGGCGTACGGCCGTCCACGGCACCGGGCTGCCGCGAGATCGGCTTGACCACGACCGGCTTCGTGATCTTCGTGTCGGTCGACAGCATCATGATGTACGCGCCGTTCCGTGCGCACGGCTCGACCAGCCTGCTGCCCCAGGCGATCACGCTGCTGTTCCTGGCGTTCGGCCTCGGCGCCCTGCTGGTCTGGAACATCCGCGGCGCGTTCCGGCCCGTCGGCGTCGGGATGATGTTGGGCTGGGTGTTCATGACCTTGATCTCCGCCGGTTACCTCACCGGCCTCAACCCCTGACGCCGGCGGTGCGCGCAGCGCCGCGTCAGCGGTGCCGGTCGGCACCGGTGCGGCCGCGCATCGTCATCGGCTCTGCTCGACCTTGGCGATGATGGCGGCGAAGGCCCGGCCGATGGCCGCGAGGTCGGCGGGGTCGACGACGTCGACGAAGAATTCGCGCACGGTGGCGACATGGTCGCGCGCGGCGCGCTCCAGCGTGCTGAACCCCTCGTCGGTGAGGTGGGCCAGGACCCCGCGCTTGTCGCTTGGGCAGGTCTCCCTGCGTACCAGACCTTTGGTCTCCAGCCGGGCGCAGGTGTGCGAGAGGCGGCTGCGAGAGTGGCTGGCCTCCGCCGCCAGCTGGGCCATCCTCAACTTTCTGTCCGGAGCCTCGGAAAGCCGAACAAGTATCTCGTACTCTGCCATTGACAGCCCGTGGCCGGCCTTGAGAGCTTGATCAAGAACGTCGAGCAGGCGCACGCTGCCATCGACGAATGCGCGCCAGTCTCGCTGCTGTGGAGGACTGAGCCATCGGGTCTCGGGCATACACCTAGTGTAGCGGAAAGTTGAACGTTCAACTACCCGTACATGATGGTGGGTAAGGTCGGTGAGTGAGTGTTCAGGGGAGTTCTCCGCAGGAATAGTTGAACCTTCAATCTCGTTCCCCGCTACGACGACGAAGGAGAAAGGTAGGGACTTCGATGCCCGCCGTGACCGCCGACACCCTCACCCTCCCCAGGCTGCCCCGCCTTCCGGACCCCGAGACCGAATGGCGCCCGGTGACGCGCATCGTCACCGCGCAGCGTCACCTCGAGGGCGAGGGCTTCCAGGTCCGCCGCCCGTTCCCCGGCGTCGACCTGGAACTGGCCGACCCGTTCCTGCTGCTCGACCACATGGGTGCCGTCGAGTACGGCCCGGGCGAGGCCAAGGGCACGCCGTGGCATCCGCACCGGGGCTTCGAGACCGTCACGTACATCGTCGACGGCGCCTTCCAGCATCAGGACACCACGGGCGGTGGCGGACTCATCTCCGATGGCGCCACCCAATGGATGACCGCGGGCGCCGGCATCCAGCACATCGAGCAGCCGCCGCCTGAGCTCGTGGCCACGGGCGGGCTCTTCCACGGCGTACAGCTCTGGGTGAACCTGCCCCGCGCGCAGAAGTGGACGCCGCCGCGCTACCAGGACATCGAGGCGCGCGACGTGAAACTGGTCGCCACCGACGACGGCTCGTCGCTCGTGCGGATCATCGCCGGCGCGCTGGCCGGCCACGACGGCCCCGGCATCACGCACACGCCGATCACCTACCTGCACGCGACGGTCGCGCCCGGCGCCCGGCTCACCCTGCCGTGGCCGCGCGACTTCAACGCGTTGGTGTACGTCCTGTCCGGCCGCGGCAAGGCGGGCGCCGAGGAGCGGCCGCTCGACGAGGGCCAGCTGGCGGTCTTCGGCAAGGGCGCCGCGATCAGCGTCCGCGCGGCTGACACGCAGCCGTCGGCGGCGCAGTCGGGCTGGGAGATCCTGGTGCTCGGCGGGCTGCCCATCCGGGAGCCGATCGCCCGGTACGGGCCGTTCGTGATGAACACCCGCGAGGAGATCGTCCAGGCCTTCGAGGACTACCAGGCCGGTCGCATGGGCACCATCCCGGCCGGGAGGGTCCCGCACCGGAGCTCAGCCGACGACCCGGTCGACTAGCCGTCCTGACCAGGGACGTTGGTCACGGGCTGGAGTTCGCGACATCGAGCGGATGATCGCCCGGCCCGCGGTGCTGGAACGCCTCTCGGCCCGATGCCACATCGCGTGCCCGGCCCCGGCCAGGCGACACCCTCTAAGCGTCCCGCCGCGGAGTCGACCGGCCCGCCCGGTCTCGCCGAACGCCGGCGTAGCAGCAGGACGGCGATGATCGAGGCGACCAGCGAAGCGGCCAGCACGGCGGTGGACGCGCGTTCGGCTGCCTGCCGGTCGGGGGTGGCGAGCTGGGCGATCAACAGGCTTACGGTGTAACCGATGCCGCCGAGTACGGCGACCGGGAAGACCTCACGCCAGCCGACGGCGGTGGGCAGCGAGCCGATCCCGAGGCGGATCGCGAGCCAGGCGCCACCGAGAATCCCCGCGGTCTTGCCGATCAGCAGTCCGGCGGCCGTACCGTACGCGATCGGGTCGGTGACCGCCGCACCTGCGGTGGCCAGGGGTATGCCCGCGGCCGCCAGCGCGAACAGCGGCACGATGACCCCCGCCGACACGGGGTGGAGGCGATGCTCCAGCCGTACGGCAGGGGATTCGGCCTCGTCCGCCGTAGTCCTGACCGGAGTGAGCAGTCCCAGCACGATGCCGGTCACGGTGGCGTGCACACCGCTGGCATGGATGCAGATCCAGGCCGCCACCATCAGCGGCAGCACCACCCACAGGGGCGTGATGCGGCGACGCTGGGCCCAGCCGTAGCCGGCGCACAGCCCGAGACCGGCCACCAGCCACACCAGGTTGAGATCATGGGTGAACAGGACGGCGACCAGCCCGATCGCGCACAGGTCGTCGATGACCGCGAGCGAGAGCAACAGCACCCTTACACCAGGTGGCAGCGCGGAGCCGACCAGGGCCAAGACACCCAGCGCGAAAGCGATGTCGGTGGCCACGGGGATGGCCCAGGCACCCCCCGCGGCCGTCCTGCCCCCGGAGGCCGCCAGGCTGATGATCGCCGGAAGGATGATCCCGCCGATCGCGCCCAGCAGGGGCAGCACGGCGGTCCGCCAGCCGGCCAGCTCGCCGACCGTGAGCTCCCGTTTGACCTCCATGCCGGCGATGAAGAAGAACACCGCGAGCAGGCCCTCCGACACCCAGGCCGATGCGGCCAGGTGCAGATGCAGCCAGCGCGGCCCGAGGCCGAGCTCGGTGTCCCAGAACCGCTCGTAGCCGTCCGGGGTGAGGTTGGCCCACAGCAGCGCAAGAGCGGTCGCCGCCAGCAACAGCTTTCCGCCGGTCGTCTCCTGCCGGAGGAACTCCGCCAGCCCTCCGACACCGCTGCTGCTGTCACGGCTGTCGTGGCTGTCACGGCGGAATCGGGCCAACACCGAAAAGCGCACCAGGAACTCCCCCGAAGGAAGACGACAAAGACGCCGCCGACCCGTCTTCCCGGCACACCTCTACCCAGGGTAACCCGAACAATCAGTGATCAGTCGGCGCGGCGGCGTCCGCGGTAGCCGCCAGAGCGACGGGGGTCCGATCGGTTATCGACCTTGGGCTGCCGCGCGCGGGCCTTGCCCTCGTGGGTCGAGGCCGTGGCACTGGCCGCCATGACGGTGGACAGATCGTCTGGCGGCTCATCTGCCGGCTCCGGCGAGGACCGGTCCGAGGTGCCGCTCGTGCCGAGGAGCGCGGCGGCGTCGACCGCCGACCCCTTGGCGTCGATCAGCCGGCCCGAGACCGCGGGGACCGCACCGTGGGTGCGTTGCCTGGCGAGACCGGCCGTGCCCCCGGTCTGCGGACCCCTCTTGGCCGGGGTCGCCTTCCCGGTTGCCGTCGCGGGCTCCATGGCCGCCCCTTGGGCGAGCCGCAGCCGTCGGGTCCAGGCGCCGAGATGTGCCGCCGCGACGAGGAGGACCAGTGCCAGCGCGACGCTCTTCGCCCACCGGAGCGGGCTGGACGCCGACTCGCTCGACGTGTTGGTGCCGACCACGGGCTCGGCGACCTGCGGCCCCGGAGTCGGGTACTGGAAGCCGGGCTGGCGTCCGTTGGGGGCGACCGTGGGCAACGACAGCGGAGACTTGCCGGTGAGCGGCAACAATGGCTGGGCCGACTGCGACGGCAGGGCGCCGGGGGTGGGGGCCACCGCCGACGTCGTGACGGGACTCGGCAGCACAACGGACGTCGTCGAGATCCCCGACGCGACCGTGCCGCCGGTGCCGGTGGACCGGCGCGCCCGGACCCCGACGCTGGTGTGACCACCGGAGCCCGGCAGGCTCAGCGAGGTCGAGCAGACCTCGCCGGCGCACAGGCCGCCCGGCGTGCCGTGCCGCACCTCAGTGCCGCCCAGGAATACGTCGTACCCGGTGAGATCCGGCTCGTTGCCGCGGTCCCAGCGGACGACGAGCTTCCGCGCCGACACGCCGGCGTCCACCCCGGCCGGCCGCGCCGGGGGAATTCGGACGTAGAACGTCTGCTGATCGATCGTGCCGAGCAATCCCTTGAGCGTGGCCACGTAGGCGCCGTTCCGGCTGATGCTCACGCTGCCCGAAATGTCCCTGGGGCCGATCCCGCCGGCGATCTTCCGGTCGGCGCTGCCGGGCCCACGGACATAGAGGTCGCCGGTGGCGAGCAGCGCGAGATGCGCCGTCACCGTCGTTGTCGCGCCATCGGTGATGACCGCGTTGTCGGCGGGACTTTTGATGCCCGAGCCCGCTGCCTGGGCCGCCGCGACCGGCGTGAACGCGGTGATGCCGACCGCGAGGGGTGCCGCCAGCGTCAACGCCCCGAGCCTGCGGATCGACGTCACGGCGAATGTCCCTTCGTCATCCTCGCCGTCGCGACGGCGGGTGACCGGCGAAGCCGATGGTCCCTGTGGTGCACGAATGCTGACAGCAGCGTACCGAACTCGTCGGTAACGAAGGACACGGATCAATGACAATCCGGACCTCCGGAACTGGCACTCGTGTTCACAAAAACCGCCCTGCTGCCGAATCCTCGACAACATGCCCCGTCAACGGCGTCGCAATCGTGACACTTTCCGCGCAGGCGCGAGCGGAGACCATGATGGTGGCGTCGGTTACCGTTCGTGATCGTCCTCGACCTCCGGCCAGCGAACCGGACCGGCCCGCGCCGAGGCCGTCACCGTCAATCGGCCGAATCCGGGGACGCGCGAGACCGCCACGACCTGGACGGCCGCGACGCGGTCTCGCAGGCCGCAGGCGGTCAGCCGAGCCGGGACCTCGCGCGCGATGTCCGCGGCGAGGCCGCATGCCCTGGCCGGGCCGTCGGAGGCATGGGATGCCGCCGCGAGAGCGGCGAGATCCGCCGCCGCGTGCGCCCGGTGCCTGGCAGCCCGTGCCTCGCCGACCGTCATCGCGGCGACCGCCGCCAACCAGACCAACCCCATCAGCGCGGTCACCCACACTGTCGCCGAGCCGCGGTCGGCCTCGCGTAGGGCGGCCACCCCCCGAGACCGGCTGATTCGCGCCGGGTGACCTCGCCTGTCACAGCCCGCTCGTCGCCGGCCCATCACGCGTGCCCACTCCCCTTCCGTACGAGCAGCGGAGCGCGCGCCCAGGCCACCTTGTTGCGGCGCCATCGACGGCGCCCACTCCGCTGCCGTACGAGGCAAGGGACTTCCTCCGGCGGCCCGTCGCCCGCCCGTGCCCGGCTCGCCGGGCCCTCCCCAGGCCCCTTGGCCTTTTCCTGCGTCGGGGGAAGTTCCTGCGTCGGGGGAAGCCAGCGGACCGATTCTTCGCCGTCGCGGGACGCCCGAGCCGTATGGCGCCCGTCATCGCGCATCCACCCCCGGCTCGGTCGCCGCGACGGCGTGCTCGCGCACCACGATCGGGGCCATCTCGCCCAACCCGGGTGGATGCAGCTCGACTCGCACGCTCACCTTGGTGAGCTCACCGTCGCGGCGTACGGTGACCCGGGCACCCGCCGGAGCGGCCCTGGCCACCACGGAACGCACCGCCGGCAGTGGCTCGCCGCGCGCCGCCGCCCGGGCGCCGGCCCGAGCGGCGTCCACGCAGGCCACCTGGGCGGCGGCCACCGAAACACCCCACAACGCGACGGCGATGACGAGCACCAGCGCGGGGAGCGCGACGGCGATCTCCGCAGTCACGAAACCACGCTCCCTGCCCGCGGCGTACCGCGAGCACCCGCCCCGCCCGACCATGGTCATCCCGCCAGTTGCAGCGCCCGGCGGATGATCCCTAAGAGCAACGTCCTCACCTCGGGGCTTGTGACGATCTTGAACAGCAGGCCGGCGAACGCGGCGGCCGCGATGGTGCCGACCGCGTATTCGGCGGTGGACATGCCCTCGTCGCCATGTCCTCGCCGTGCGGCCATCCTGAGCAGAACTCGCATGAGGTCTCCCTTCGTCACCTTGGGCCAACGGCCCTCACCCAGAGTGCTCGGGAACCCACATCCGCGACCAGCCGAACGGTGTTCTGGGGATATCCGCCGGCGAAGCTCGCCAGCCGGCTGCCGTGCGGCACCGGCGGCTCAGCGCATCCCGGCCCGGCGGAGGCGGTCGTGGGCTTCGTCCGGGGTCAGGCAGGTGACTCGCCGTCCGGCGGCGTGCTCGTTCTTGGCGTCGTAGGCTCTCGTCCAGACGCCTGCGGCCCAGCAGCGCTGTAGCTCGCCGGGACTGAAGGGCCGTCCGCGGGCGGTGGCGTAGGCGTCGAGGAACTCGCGGGTCTCGGTCACGGTGGGCAGCGCCGGGTAGAGGTAGATGGCCGCGGCCAGCCCGGCGATGACCGCTTCGCTGTCGGCGATCAGGCTGTCCCAGTCGAAGGCCACCAGCAGCCGGTCGCCCTGCCAGCGCAGGTTGTCCGTTATCCAGTCACCGTGCCCGATCACGGCCTGGCCCTGGTCTTCCCGCAGCTTCTGCCGGGCGGCCTGGCCCGCCGCGTCGATCCAGCCCGGCCCGTCCACCTGGTTGAGGTCCACGTCGAGGTCCTCGGGCCAGGGCCACAGCCCGCCCTGGCTGTGATTCCACGCCGCCCACGGCGGCGCGGGCGCGAGCGAGGGCAGCTGCTCGGGCCGTGGAGCCAGGCGCACCAGCCGCGCGAGCGCCGCGGCAAAGGGCTGAGCGGCGCTGCCGGAGCCGGGCAGCACGGTCCCGCCCGGGATGTGGCTCTCGGCGGTCGCTTCGAACTCACCGAGCGGTGCCGGGCCGGCCAGCGGCCGCGGACAGGGATACCCGGAATCGAACAGGCGGCGCTGCACCTCGGTGCACGCGGTGAGCCGCGGCGCGGCTGGCCGGACCCGCACCACGACCTCACGCCCGTCGGCCAGCCGTGTTCCGATCACGCGGGTGAGATGCCCCGTCCGGAACAGCTCGCTTTCCGCCGGACTGCCCAGACGCAGCTCGCACCACGTGGCAAGGCTCGCCGCATCGACCGCGGGCAGTTCGGATGCCATCCGGCCATTCTCATCGAACCCGTCGCAGCGTGGGATCCGATGTGCCCGAGTTGGGCCAGAGCCATCGTTGGTTCTCCACCTGGGGCCCGGCTGACCGCATCACCGTCGCTGATCGGGAGTCACCGAGGGAGCAGGAAATCCGTGGCGATGCCGACGACGGCGGGGACGATGCCGATCAGCACGAATGACGGAAGGAAGCACAATCCGAGTGGCGCCACCGCGCGGACGCCGGCCGCTCGGGCGCGCGCGAACCCCTCGGCCCGAGCGGCCCGCCGTTGGTCCTGCGCCAACCTGGCCAGCGTGGGAGCGAGCGCCGAGCCGCTGTCGGCGGCCCGGGCGGCAGCTCTGGCCAACCCGGCCAGAGCGGGCTCGTCGGCCAGGGCCAACCACGTCGCGACCGGATCGGCGCCGAGCCTGACCTGCGCCGCGACCCAGTGCAGCCGCGCACCGAGCGGCCCGCCGACCGCGGTGGCCACCGCCTCCACCGATTCGCCCCATGAGGACCCACCGCGCAGGCATGCGGCCAAGAGGTCGACCGCGACGGGCAGGTCGGCGACCAGCCGGGCCCTGCGTTCCCTGGCTTCGCGTGGCTCCATCCTTGCCAGCAGCCGGGCGCACGCCACCGCCACGCCGGCCCCGGCGAGCAGTCCGGCCGCGCCGCCGACCAGAACGGCGGATGCGACGCCGGCCAGCGCCGTCACACCCAGGCGGGTCACGCGGGTCCGCCGCCCTTCGTCACCGGTGATGTACCGGGTGTCGCCCCGGTGGGGTGCCGGCCCGGTGGGCCGCCCGTCCGAGGCCGGCATGTCGTCGGGAAGCAGCGTGCGCAGCCGGCGTGCGGCCGGCGACCCGGCGCGCGGCAGGAGGAAACCGGCGACCCCGGCGAACACCGCAGCGGCGACCGCACTCGCGGCGCCGGCCTGGCCACCGGCGAGAGGGGAGATCATCATCGCGGGGCCACCGCCCGCGCCGCCAGGCGCTGCGTCCACCACAGCCCGCCCACGTCCAGGCCCACGCCCAGAAGCAGGCAGGCCAGTCCAGGAACACCGCCGAAGAGGAAGGCGAGCGGCCGCGCACCGAGCGCGGCGCCCATCGCGAGCCCGAGCAGCGGCAGCCCCGCCAGCAACCTGGCCGTCGCCCGCGGACCCGCGAGCTGCGCGGCCACCTCGGCCCGGTGCGCCTCCTCGTCCCGCAGCGCGGCCGCGAGCCCCGCCACGACATCGCCGAACATCCCGCCGCGCTCGGCGCCGATCCGCCAGCAACCGGCGAGCAGCCGCAGGCCTTCGGCGCCGGGCAGCGTCGCCAGCCGTTCGAGCTCGGCCGGGACATCCCCCCGGCGACGTGCCGGCTCGAGTGCGGCTCGCAGCACCGGGTCGATGACGGCCGCGGCGCTGGTCAAGGCGATCTCTGGCGCCTGGCCCGCCGCCAGCTCGGCGCTGATGCCGTCGCACAGCGCGATCACCGCGGTGCGCCGATCGCGCTCCAGGTGGCGGCGCCGCTGGATGTCCCGGGCGGACGCGCCGATGGAGCGGACGGCGGATTCGAGTGGTGCCGGGCGGCGCGGCCCGAGGAGGCCGCGCACGCGGACCGCGGCCGGCGACGGAGCGGCGGCGATCCAGACCGCGAGACCCGCGAGCGCGGCCGGCGGCAGGATGTCGCTCACGTCGGCTCCTCCCATCGTGCCCGGCCGGTCGGCGGCCCCACCGCGCCCCACGAATCCGGACGTCGGGGGCCGCCATGCCGGCCGGTCACTTCGGGGCTCGGCGGGTGGAGACGCCCATCCGGGCGTTCAGCTCGTCCGCGCCCGGGCCCTCGGTCAGCCGGCCGTCCGGCGCGAACGATACGGCGGGGACGGCAAGGACCAGGCCGTCAGGTCCGCGGCGCAGGAGGCAGATCTCGGTGACGCGTCGCCGGCCGCCGCCGGGGTCGCGGGCGAGGTGCACCACGACGTCGAGGGCCGCCGCGAGCTGGCTGTGGACGGCGTCCCTGCTGAGCCCGGCGGCGCAGGCCAGCGCCTCGAGCCGCGCGGGCACGTCGGCGGCGGCGTTGGCGTGCAGCGTGCCGCAGCCGCCCTCGTGGCCGGTGTTCAAGGCGTTCAGAAGTACGAGGACCTCGCGCCCTCTGACCTCGCCGACCACGAGGCGGTCCGGGCGCATGCGCAGGGCCTGCCGCACCAGGTCGTCGAGGGTGACCCCGCCCACACCCTCGACGTTGGGCGGCCTGGTCTCCAGCCGGACGACGTGGTGATGATCGGGGCGCAGCTCGGCGGAGTCTTCGACCAGGACGAGTCGTTCGCCGGGGTCGGCCAGCGACAGCAGGCTCGACAGGAGAGTGGTCTTGCCCGTTCCGGTGCCGCCGGTGACGAGGAAGGCGAGGCGGGCCGCGACGAGGCCGGCCAGCAGACCGGCGCCCTCGGGTGGAATCGTGGCCGCGCCGACGAGCTCGTCGAGGGTGAAGGCGCGGCGCCTGGGGAGCCGCAGCGACAGGCAGGTGCCGCCAGGGGCGATCGGCGGCAGCACCGCGTGCAGCCTGATACCGCCGGGCAGCCGCGCGTCGGCGTACGGCGTCGCGTCGTCGAGCCGGCGCCCGGCCAGCGCCGCGAGTCGCTGGGCCAGCCTGCGGAGGGCCATCTCGCCGGGCAGGCGGATGTTGGCCAGGACCAGACCGTCACCGGCATCGACCCATACCTCGCCCGGGCCGTTGACCAGCACGTCGGTGACCCGGGGATCGCGCAGCAAGGGTTCGAGCGGGCCTGCTCCGACGAGGTCGGCCCGCAGCCGGTCGGCGAGGGTGAGGACCTCGGCGTCGCCGAGGACGGCGCCCTCCGCGCGGACGGCGGCCGCCACGTCGGAGACGGTCGGCATCGCCGCGCCCACTCCGATCAACCGCTCCCGTACGGCGTCGGCGAGCCGGACGCCGCCATCGCCGGAGCTCATGGGAACTCCCGCGGCGGCGCGTGGCGCGAGCCCTCCCCGGCCGGCGCGGCGCCCGGCGGGCGCCGGTCGAGGCGGTACGAGGCGCGAGGCGCGCCAGGCAGGGCCCGCAGACGGCGCGCCGGGATGATCGCCGGTTTCATGGAAGTCACCTCATGGTCGTGGGTCGGGCCCGGTCGATGTCGGGAACCGGCGCCGCCGGCACCCGGCATGCCGCCGCTCATGCGGCTTCGTCTCGCGGGTGCGGGTCGAGCAGGCCGAGGTCGGTGATGAGGCGGTCGCAGAGGCCGGCGACGTGGGTGCGGCGGCGCAGGCTGAGGACGTCGCCGTGTTCGAGGGCCATCGCCAGGCGCCTGTCGTGCCGTAGCGTTCCGGCGAGCGGCAGGCCGAGCGCGCCGGCGACGGTGCCGGGATCGAGGCCGCCAGGTGCGGGGCCTGCCACCACCAGCCGGACGTCGGCGGCGTGGCGGCGCAGCCCGGTGGCGACGCGGTGGGCGGCGACCGCCGCCCGTACCTCGGCGGGTACGACGAGCAGCACAACGGTGCAGGTCAGCAGCGCCTCGACTGCGGCGGCGTCCAGATAGCGGGGCAGGTCGACGACGACCAGCGCGTACGCCCGCGCCGCCGCGTCGAGCACCGATCGCATGGCCTCGGCCGGGATCGGCTCCGCCGGACCACGGTCCCACGAGAGCACCGCCAGCTCGCCCACCATCGGCAGCGAGGCGCGCAGCGCGGTCGTGCCCAGCCGGCCGCGGCGGTCGGCCAGCTCGGGCCAGCGGGCGCCGCGGGCGGCCTCCTGCCCGAGCAGCAGGTCGAGCCCGCCGCCGTACGGATCGCCGTCGACGAGCAGCGTCTCGAGCCCGTGGCGGGCGGCACTCAGGCTCAGCATGGTGGCGAGCACGCTGGCCCCCGATCCGCCCCGTCCACCGGCGACGCACACCTGCGGGGCGCGGCGGCCGGGCGGCTCGGCGGCGGCCGCGAACGCGTCGACCAGCCAGGCCTCGGCGTCGGGAAGTCCGACGACGTGCTGGGCGCCCAGCCCCACCGCGGCGCGGTAGACGGACTCGTCGTCGGGGTCGGTCACCACGACGACAACCCCTGGGCGCCGGAGCGGCGCCCCGGCGGCCAGCTCGTCGGCCAGGTCGTGACCGACGAGCACGAGCGGCGGACCCGGCCATGCCGTGCCGGCCGTGTCGGCGTCGGACGCCACCTCGACCGCGGCGTCCGCGGCCGCCGCCAGCCGGAGCAGGTCGTCGAGAAGCATCGGGTCGCGTGTCGCGATGAGTGCGGCCGTTGCCATTGACGCCCTCCCAGTTCGCGGGCCGGAGGACCCCACCTTGCGCCATCGCCGGCGGCGCCGGGAAGACCTTCCCCGAGTTGTGGATAACTCAAATAAAGGCAGGTCAGTGCGCTTTCCGTGGCGAAGACTGCGTCGCGTGGGCGTCGCGTCGGCCGGACGGGCGGACGGAAACTTCGGGTAGAGACGAGGCGACCCCCGCCGGGGGGGAGAGCGGGGGTCGCCGAACGGTCCGGCTCCGGGGGGGTAGAGCCGGCCCGTTTCCCAAGAAAGTCTCGGGGGCCTGGTCGTGCCAAGTCGCCGCCAGGCCAGGGTAAGGGACGAGCAAACCTAGAGAGTCCAGTGTAAGCAGATAGAACATATGCTGCCCGACCGTCTCGAGTTTCGTCGAGTGTCAAAGTCCGTTCGGGCCCAACAATTTTTCTGACTACGTGACGGCGATCATCGCCAACCGGAACACTCCGGTATTTGATCACGTGTCGGGCAACCCAAGTCCTTGCGACACATGGGGCGAGGAGGATACCGCCCCTTTCGTCGCTCGACCCGCGACACGAGGAATAACGCTCCGTGATCAAGGCCGAAGTGCCGCAACGAGGATGGAATGGCACGGTCCCGGAACTATGCCGATCCACGGTAAACCGCAGGCAGCTCCGCCGTTTTGCCAGTGATCGTTCCCGCCGGGGACCCCTCCTCCGATTCGGGGGGCTTGTCAACTGGGCGAACAAGGCGTAGACAGGTGTCACGGACCGAGTGTCCGAGCACGGCAGCCGGGCACCCACGCGCGACCAGCCGCGGGAGGCGCGTCGTGACGGGCTTGACCCGCTCCGACGGATAGAGGTGCACGCTTGGTAACCCGGTGTGACGTGACGGCGGCGGCGTCCCGGCAGGGGCGCCGTTCGCTTGTGTACGGGGTTATATGCGATGCGCCCACCGGCGCGCCGGAACGCCGACCGTCCCCAGCGACCGTGGAGATCTTCCTAGCCGCGCTGTAGAGCCTCGCAGACGGCCAGCGAGTCGCGCGCGGCGACGGTGATCGCGTCAGCGCAGTGTCGTACCCATCCGGCCACCCCCGTTGAGGTCCCGGCGACGTAACCGCGCAGCGCACGCACGTACCCCTCCTGGTGCTCGGCGTGCCCGACCTCGGGCGCGACCAGCGCCTTGGGATCGAGCCCACGGGCGATGAGGACCACGCGCTCGGCCGCCCGCGCCACGATTCCGTCACCCGTGCCGAACGGCCGCAGCGCGAGCAACTCGCCGTGCACGACCGCCCCGACCACCAGTGCCGGGGCCTCGCTCGGCTTCGTGAGCAGCTCCATCAGGGTGTGCAGCCGTGTGGAGACCACGGCCGGCTCGGGTGCCGGCCCGAGTTCGAGCGGGTCGTCCACCTCTTCCCCGCCGGTACGCGGGCGGCCGAGCCGTTCCGGCTCGACGGATTCCGCCGCGACCAGCGCGTGCAACCGGGCCAGCACCTGCCGCGGAGCCTGCGGCCACGTCTCGGCGAGCGGTCCCAGCTCGGCCGACACGCGCAGGGCACCCTGGACGACCGGGTCGCCGACGCCGCCGGCCCGTACGTCAGCCAGCGCGACGGCACGCCCTTCGAGCGCGGCCGACGCGCGCGCCCCGCGCAGCCCGGCCTCGGCGGCGACCTCGGCGCCGCGCCTTCGCACCATCCGGTGACCGAGCAGCATGTCGACGGCCGCGCGCGCCGAGAGCACCGCGTCCGCCACCCCCGGCAGGCCGGCGACGAACGCGAACGGATCGGCGCTCGCGGAGCCGCCGGGCGCAGCGGAACGTCGCGCGGGCGCGGAAGGGCCTGACGGCTCGGAAGGAGACGGCTCGGAAGGATCGGTCACGCCACGACCCTATGTGCCACGCCGCCGGCGGCCGGTCACGCGGCCCGTCACACGGCCCGTCACGCGGACCTCCGCCGGTCGAGACCACCTCGGCCGCCCCGGCCGGGCGGGCGGCTCGCTCCCGCCGCCGCGGGAGGCCGTCCTTGGATCGCCGGCCGCGACCGTACGGACGCGAAGAAAAGGTCCAAAGCTACGCATGACGGCCCAGCCGGCGTGGCCCATCACGGTGCATCGCGTTCATCGCCGTACGGCTTTTTCGCGCGATTCAGTCGAGACCGGACTTGACTCCGCCCCCGACTGCACGAGCTCACATAGTCGCCTTTCCCCGCAAATCTCCGTAAATGGCGGCTCTTGAATCGTTTCACGGCTTGACCCGTGCAATTGCACGGGCAATGCCCGATCCCCCACCATCGTCACAGGGCGTACGCGGCGGTACGCTCCCTCCGAGCGTGACCCGAGTCACGTCACCACTTGTGATGCGGGGGATCCGACTGGTGGAGTGGGTCTATCGGGCGCCTCACCGCTTCGCACGAAGGAGTACGCGTGACTCAAGAGACACTTTCCAACCTGCTTCAGGAAAACCGGCGGTTCGCCCCACCCCAGGAACTCGCGGCCAGCGCCAACGTGACGCAGGAGGCGTACGACGAAGCGAACGCCGACCGCCTGGCCTTCTGGGAGCGGCAGGCCGACCGTCTCACCTGGGCCAAGCGCTGGGACACCGTGCTGGACTGGTCCAACCCCCCGTTCGCCAAGTGGTTCCTCGGCGGCGAGCTCAACGTGGCGTACAACTGCGTGGATCGGCACGTCGAGGCCGGGCGCGGCGACAAGGTCGCCTACTACTGGGAGGGTGAGCCGGGCGACAGCCGTACGATCACGTACGCGGAGCTGCTCGACGAGGTCAAGAAGGCGGCCAACGCGCTGCTCGAGCTCGGCGTGCGCAAGGGCGACCGGGTGGCGATCTACCTGCCGATGATTCCCGAGCTGCCGATCTCGATGCTCGCCTGCGCCCGGATCGGCGCCACCCACTCGGTCGTCTTCGGCGGTTTCAGCGCCGACGCGCTGTCCACCCGCATCAACGACGCCGAGGCCAAGCTGGTCATCACGGCCGACGGCGGCTACCGTCGCGGCAAGCCGTCCGGCCTCAAGCAGATCGTGGACGAGGCCGTCACCAGCACCCCCACCATCGAGCACGTCCTCGTCGTCCGCCGCACCGGGCAGGACGTCGCGTGGAACGACAAGGACCTGTGGTGGCACGAGGTGGTGGACCGGCAGGCGGCCGAGCACGACGCGCCGGCGCTCGACGCCGAGCACCCGCTGTACATCCTCTACACGTCGGGCACGACAGGGAAGCCCAAGGGCATCCTGCACACGACCGGCGGCTACCTCGCCCACGTGGCCTACACTCACGACGCCGTCTTCGACCACAAGCCGGAGACCGACGTCTACTGGTGCTCGGCCGACATCGGCTGGGTGACCGGGCACTCCTACATCGTGTACGGGCCGCTCGCCAACGGGGCGACCGGCGTGCTGTACGAGGGCACCCCCGACACGCCGCACCGCGGCCGCTGGTGGGAGGTGATCCAGAAGTACAAGGTGACGATCTTCTACACCGCACCGACGGCCATCCGCACGTTCATGAAGTGGGGCGAGGAAATCCCGGCCCAGTTCGACATGTCGTCGCTGCGCGTCCTCGGTTCGGTCGGCGAGCCGATCAATCCGGAGGCGTACGTCTGGTACCGCCAGACCATCGGCGGCGGCCGCTGCCCGGTGGTCGACACGTGGTGGCAGACCGAGACCGGGGGGATCATGATCAGCCCGCTGCCCGGCGTGACGCACGGCAAGCCGGGCGCGGCGATGCGCCCGCTTCCCGGCATCTCCGCCGAGGTGGTCGACGACCAGGGGCAGGCGGTGCCGAACGGCGGCGGCGGCTTCCTCGTGCTGACCGAGCCGTGGCCGGGGATGCTCAGGACGATCTGGGGGGACGACGAGCGGTACGTCCAGACGTACTGGTCGCGCTTCGATGGCCTGTACTTCGCCGGCGACGGTGCGAAGAAGGACGACGACGGCGACCTGTGGCTGCTCGGCCGCGTCGACGACGTGATGCTCGTGTCCGGGCACAACATCTCGACCACCGAGGTCGAGTCGGCGCTGGTCTCCCACCCCAAGGTCGCCGAAGCCGCGGTCGTCGGAGCCACCGACCCGATCACCGGACAGGCGATCGTCGCGTTCGTCATCCCGCGCGGCAGCGCCGGCAACGTCGAGGGGGAGGAGTTCGTCAAGGAACTGCGCGACCACGTCTCCAAGACGCTCGGCCCGATCGCCAAGCCGCGGCAGATCATGGTGGTGCCCGAGCTGCCCAAGACCCGGTCCGGCAAGATCATGCGCCGCCTGCTGCGGGACGTCGCGGAGAACCGCTCGCTGGGCGACGTGACCACGCTGACCGACAGCGCCGTGATGGACCTCATCAAGGAGAAGCTGCCGCAGGCCAAGCCGGAGGAGTGACCGAGCCCCCCGACGTAGGAATCCATCCCCGAGGAGTACGAAGCACCCGGGAGCCGCCGAGCTTCCGGCGAGAAGCGACCCGATCGCACGAGGCCCGCTGCCGGCTCGATCACGCGGTACGGTTTCCGTACGTCCCGTGACCGGCCGGCAGCGGGCCTCGTGCGTCTCCCCGCATGCGGCACGCGCCCGGAAAGTATGGGTTTTCGCTTCTCGTTGGCCCTCATCGGCGATTTGGCCTACACGGAGCCCGGCTGATTCGAGAGAGTGACCACGGCGGTCACTGATCGCCGGCCGTCAGTGGCCTCAACGCGTCGACACGTCAGCACGTCGGTGCGACGAGTCGGGACGCACCCGGAACCGCCAGTCCGCACCGGAGAGGAGAACGCCAGATGAGCGAGGTACCCCCGGACGTTCAGCTCGAGGACAAGTCTCTCGGCGAGCTGGTCGCGCTGGCGTCGGCCAACCTCTCCCGCCTCGTCAAGTCCGAGATGGAGCTGGCCAAGCTCGAGCTCAAGGGCGACGCCAAGCGCGCCGCGCTGGGCAGCACGCTCTTCGGCGTCGCCGGCGTCATCGCCTGCGTGGTCCTCATCCTGCTGTCGATCGCGCTGGCGTACGGCCTGGTCGCGCTCGGCATCTACCACTGGGCCGCGTTCCTCATCGTGGCCGGCGTATACATCCTGCTCGCCGCCGCCCTCGTCGGCGTCGGGGCGCTGCGGATGCGCCGGATGAGCGGGCTGCGCGCCACCCGCCGTTCCGTCACCGACGACCTCGCGCTGCTCCGCCGCTCCGGCGGCGAGCCGCCCGCGATCACCGAGTAGCCGCCGATGGTCGGCCTGCACTCCTCGGGCGTGTACACCGAGGGTCCGTGGACCCATCGGGCGGTGAGTGCCGGCGGCACCCGCTTCCACACGGTCGAGGCCGGTACGGGCCCGCTCGTCCTGCTGCTGCACGGGTTTCCCGAGTTCTGGTGGTCGTGGCACAACCAGCTCGTC
The DNA here is from genome assembly GCA_036378315.1 of Streptosporangiaceae bacterium. Classification (GTDB taxonomy): domain Bacteria; phylum Actinomycetota; class Actinomycetes; order Streptosporangiales; family Streptosporangiaceae; genus CALAED01. The sequence goes on from DASUWU010000142.1 coordinate 32,576, forward strand.
TCGCTCCCGCCGGCCGGGTACCGCGCCGTCGCTGTCGACCTGCGCGGGTACGGCGGCAGCGACAAGCCGCCGCGCGGGTACGACCTGGTGACCCTGGCCGGGGACGCGGCCGGCCTGGTCCGCGCCCTCGGCGAGGCCAACGCGGTGGTGGCCGGGCACGACTGGGGCGGCCTGCTCGCGTGGACCATGGCGGTGTACTACCCCAAGGTCGTGCGGCGGCTCGTCGCGGTGTCGGCGCCGCATCCGCTGCGGCTGCGCCAGGCCGTACGCACCGATCCCCGCGGGCAGGCGTGGGCCACCAGGCAGGTGCTCAGGTTCCAGCTGCCGACGCTGCCGGAACGGATGCTCGTCCGCGACGACGCGGCCGCCGTGGGAGACATGCTGCACGCATGGTCGGCGCCCGGCTGGCCGGACCCGCACACCGAACGGCTGGCGAGGGAGGCGATCCAGATCCCCGGCGCGGCGCACTGCGCGCTGGAGTACCACCGGTGGCTGATCAGGTCGCTGCCCCGCCCGGACGGGGTCAGGTACGCCCATCGCATGGCCGCGCCCATCCAGGTACCCACCCTGCATCTGCACGGCGCGCTCGATCCGTACGTCCTGCCGGCCAGCGCGCAGGGCTCGGGCCGCTACGTGGCCGCGCCGTACCGGTGGAAGCTGATCGAGGGCGCGGGACATTTCCCGCATCAGGAACGCCCCGACGCGTTCGACGCACAGATGCTGAACTGGCTCGCCGACCCCGAACCCGAGCGTTGACCTTCCACGCGGAGTGGAGCCGATGAATAAACGGGACACCGAGTCGGTTGGCAGTGCTGTGCACACGCCCATCCCAGCGCCCTCGCCGGCGGCCGCACCCGCGTGGCTGGAACGCTTCCTCGCCAAGGCGCCGTCGCTGCCGGTCCCCGCCGCGCTGCGCCCGCCGCCGGACGCCCGCCCGGCCGCGGTGCTCGTACTCTTCGGTGAGGGACCGGACGGACCGGACATCCTGCTCATCCAGCGCGCCGCGACGCTCGACAAGCACGCGGGGCAGGTGGCCTTCCCCGGCGGCGGCATCGACGCCGGCGACGACGGCCCTGTGGGCGCCGCGCTGCGCGAGGCGGCCGAGGAGACGGGGCTCGATCCCGGCGGGGTCGACGCCCTGGCCGTCCTGCCCGAGCTGCACCTGGACCGCAGCGGCTACCGCGTGACGCCCGTCGCCGCATGGTGGCGGGAGCCGTCCGCCGTGTCGGCGAACCAGCCGGCCGAGGTCGCCGCCGTCGCCCGAGTGCCGATCAGCGAACTGGCCGACCCGGACAACCGGCTGCGGGTGCGCAGCCCCCGCGGATACCTCGGGCCGGCCTTCCGGGTACGCGGGATGTTCGTGTGGGGGTTCACCGCCGGCCTGCTGGACCAGTTCCTGGATGTGGGCGGCTGGGCCCGGCCATGGGATCGGCGCCGCGTCGAGGACGTGCCGCCTGACGTGCTCGGACTCGCGACCGGCAGCTGATCGGACCCCCTGCGGCGCCGGCGCGCGACGGTCGTGCACCCGTGCCGCACCGGTGGAGCAGCAGCCCAGGGGCTGTGCGCCGACCGGCGTCGCCGGGTCCGGCGTCGCGGTCGTTCCCCGGAACGACGGATCCCGAGTCGTAACTGGTCCGCAGAGCGGACGTAAACCAGGCTTCGGCCCTATACGGTGATTCCGTGCTGGGCGACCATCTCCTCGACCTGATCTTGTTGGGACTCGTCGCGCTGTTCGCGGTGTCGGGCTATCGGCAGGGTTTCATCGTTGGTTTGCTGAGCTTCGCCGGATTCGTCGGCGGCGGCGTCTGCGGCGCCCTGATCGCGCCGCCGATCGCCCGTGCCGTGGTCGAGGGGCCGTCCCAGCAGGCCCTGCTCGCCATCGTGATCGCCTTCCTGGCCGCGACGCTCGGCCAGCTGCTCGCCTCGTCCCTCGGCGCCGTCATCCGCAACCGGGTGACCGGCAGCAACGCCCGCGCCGCCGACGCCGTGGGCGGCGCGGTGGTCAGCGTCGTGTCGCTGCTCGTGGTGGCCTGGTTCATCGGCAGCGCGGTCAGCAACTCGCCGTTCTCCGTGCTGCGCACCCAGGTCGCCAACTCCGACGTCCTGCACGGCGTCGACGACGTCATGCCCGACGCGGTGGACGGCTGGTTCGCCTCGTTCCGCGCGTTCGTGGCCAGGACCGAGTTCCCGCAGGTGTTCAGCGGCCTGGGCGGCGGCGAGTCGCTGGTGGACGTGCCGCCGCCCGACACGAGCGTGCTCACCACACCCGAACTGCGCGCGGCGCGGCGCAGCATCGTCAAGATCGTGGGCACCGCGCCGTCCTGCCAGCGCAGGATCGAAGGCTCCGGGTTCGTGTACGCGCCGGAGCGGGTGATGACCAACGCCCACGTCGTCGCCGGCGTCAGGGGCGGACCCGTCGTCTACGCCATGGGCGGTGCCTCCTACCGCGCCAAGGTGGTCGTGTACGACCCGCGCCGCGACATCGCCGTCCTGAACGTGCCCGGACTCGACCAGCGGCCGCTGTCGTTCAACCCGTCCGCCAAGTCCCGCGACAACGCCGTCGTCGCCGGGTTCCCCCGCGGGCACCCCGGGTTCGTCGCCGTGGCCGCCCGGATCCGGATCAGGCAGTACGCCAAGGGCCCGGACATCTACCACGCCGGCCAGGTCAAGCGCGAGATCTACGCCATCAGAGGGACCGTCGAGCCCGGCAACTCCGGCGGCCCGCTGCTGGCCACCGACGGCAGCGTGTACGGAGTGATCTTCGCCGCCGCGCTCAACGACAAGGAGACCGGGTACGCGCTGACCGCGCAGGAGGTCGCCCCGGACGCCTCGGCCGGCATCAACGCCGCGGGCACCGTGTCCACCCAGGCGTGCTCCGACTGATCCCCTCAGGCTCCGCGATCTGACGTTGGCGTGGCGGTGCCGCCCGAGGTCGCATAGGTCTTCGTGTGGAGAAGCTCGCGGGCCTGTTCGGCGGCGCGGGTGATGCTCTCGCCGACGAAGTCGAGGAAGCGGGCGGCGTTCTCGAGGCGGACGGCGGCCGGGGTGCCCGGGCCGAGGATGGCGACGCCCTGACGTGCGGTCTCGACGACCTGGGCGTTGGCGCGGGCGCTGGCCACCATCGACTGGTACCAGAGGTCGTCGTCGACGACGTAGCGGTCGCGGCGGCGTTCGTCGCGTTCCCGGCGGACGAGGGCTTGGCTCTCGAGGAACGTGATGGCTTTGGAGATGGTCGCCGGACTGACCTGGAGACGCCGGGCGAGCTCGGATGCGGTGAGGCTGCCGGAATCCGTGGTGTAGAGGCAGGTCAGCACGCGGGACATCATCTTGGGCAGGCCCGAGGCCATCATGACGGTGGTGAGCGTCTCCTCGTACTCGCGCACGGCCTCGGCGTCGCGTCCGTGCGGCTGCGGGGGCGCCTCCCGCGCCCGGGGTGCGGCCTGCCCGCGGCGGCGGATGCGGCGTTCTGTGGCGCGGTGGGCCAGGTCGGCGCGGTAGGCGGTGGGGCCCCCGTTCCGCATCACCTCGCGCGTGACCGTCGAGGTCGGACGATCGATGCGTCTGGCGATCTCCGCGTAGGCGAGGCCGTCGGCCAGCCCCAGCGCGATCTGCTGGCGTTCCTGCTGGGTGAGCCTGCCGCCGGGCATCGTGGCCTCCTTCGTGCCCCCGTGATGCCCCGAATATAGCGTTCACCTCCAGTCCATTGCAACGTTCGTCATGGCGACGTTGCAATGGTCCTGGAGGTCATTGCAACGAATTCAAGCGTTTTACCTGGATAGATTCGCCAACTATGCAACGAATTGGTTGTGGAAATTTAAAATGCAACGTAGCGTTTCCATCGTTCGAAACAACATGAGGAGAGCATGATGCAGAAGTTCGACACCCCCGCCCCGATCTCCACCGTCCTCGACATCCCCGCCGGCCGCGTCCGGTTCATCGCGGCCGACCGGCCCGACACCACGGTCGAGGTGCTGCCCGCGAACGCCTCGAAGGGCCGCGACGTGAAGGTGGCTGAGCAGACCACGGTCGAGTACGGCGACGGAGTGCTGCGGATCGCGACCGCGGCGAAGAACCAGCTTCTCGGCCCCTCCGGGTCCATCGAGGTGACGGTCCAGCTGCCCGCCGGTTCCCGGATCGAGGCGAAGGCGGGCAGCGCCGAGTTCCGGGCCGTCGGACGGTCCGGCGACGTCGCCTTCGAGGGCGCGTACCGCGAGATCAAGCTGGACGAGGCCGCGAGCGTCCGCCTCACCGCGGTCGACGGTGACGTCGAGGTCGGCCGGCTCAACGGCTCCGCGGAGATCAGCACCGCACGGGGCGACATCCGCATCGCCGAGGCCCTGGGCGGCACGGTCGTGCTCCGCACCGAGTCCGGCGACATCTCGATCGGCGCCGCCGCCGGAGTCTCGGCATCCCTGGACGCCGGCACCTCCCGCGGCCGGATCCACAACACGCTCAACAGCACCGAAGGCGCCGCCGCCCGGCTCGACATCCACGCGACCACCGCCTACGGCGACATCGTCGCCCGCGGCCTCTGATCCGCGGCCTCCGATCCACGAACCCCGAGGAGCACCATCGTGACGAACCTGGCCATCGCGGCGGACGGGCTGCGCAAGTCCTACGGCGACAAGGTCGTGCTCGACGGCATCGACCTGGTCGTCCCCGAAGGAACGGTCTTCTCCCTGCTCGGCCCGAACGGCGCCGGCAAGACCACCACCGTCCAGATCCTGTCCACCCTGATCCCGGCCGACGGCGGCACCGTCCAGGTCGCCGGACATGACCTCGCCCGCGAGCCGGACGACGTGCGCGGCGCGATCGGCGTGACCGGCCAGTACTCGGCCGTCGACAAGCTGCTCACCGGCGAGGAGAACCTGCTCCTCATGGCCGACCTCAAGCACCTGTCCCGCAGGGACGGCAGGCGCAAGGCCGCCGAACTGCTCGACCGCTTCGACCTGGCCGACGCGGCGCGCAAACCGGCCGCGACCTACTCCGGCGGCATGCGACGCCGGCTCGACCTGGCGATGACCCTGGTCGGCGATCCTCGCCTGATCTTCCTGGACGAGCCGAGCACCGGCCTCGACCCGCGCGGCCGCCGCTCCATGTGGCAGATCGTGCGTGAACTCGTCGCGAGCGGCGTCACCATCTTCCTCACCACCCAGTACCTGGACGAGGCCGACGAGCTCGCCGACCGCATCGCCCTCCTCGACCACGGACGGCTGATCGCCGAAGGCACCGCGGAAGAGCTGAAGCGGCGCATCCCCGGCGGCCACATCAAGCTGACCTTCGCCGACACGCACCTGCTCGACGCCGCGCGCGGCCTCCTCGAGGCGGGGGTCGCCGACCCGGAGGCGCTCACCCTGCGGGTGCCGAGCGACGGCGGCGTCCACGCGATCCGCGAACTGCTCCGCCTGCTGGACGAACGCTCGATCGACATCGCCGACATGAGCGTCCACACCCCCGACCTCGACGACGTCTTCCTCACCCTCACCGGCCGGCAGAAGGAGGCCACCCGATGAGCACCGTCACGCTCGCCATGCGCGACTCATCCACCATGGTCCGGCGCCAGCTCAAGCGCCTGCTCCGCTACCCGTCCATGACCGTGCAGCTGGTCGTCACGCCCGTCATCATCCTGCTCCTGTTCGTCTACGTCCTCGGCGGCACCCTCGGCACGGGCCTCGGCGGCGGCCGCGCCACCTATGTCAACTACGTCGTCCCCGGCATCCTGCTCATGGCGGCGGCCACGGCCGCCACCGGAACCGCCGTCATGGTCGCCACCGACATGACGGAAGGCATCATCGCCCGATTCCGCACGATGCGGATCTCCAGAGCCTCGGTCCTCACCGGCCATGTCGTCGGCAGCGTCATCCAACAACTCCTGGGCATGGCCGTCCTCATCGGCATCGCGCTGGCCATCGGTTTCCGCCCGGACGCCAACGCCGCCGAATGGCTGGCGGCCGCCGGAATGCTCACTCTCTTCGCCGTGGCCATCACCTGGCTGTCGGTCGCCCTGGGCCTGAAGTCCCCGACCCCCGAGGCCGCGAGCAACGCCCCGATGCCCCTGATCCTGCTGCCCTTTCTCGGCAGCGGCTTCGTCCCCACCGACTCCATGCCCACCGCCCTGCGCTGGTTCGCCGAGTACCAGCCCTTCACGCCGATCATGCAGACCGTCCGCGGCCTGCTCCTCGGCACCCCGATCGGCGACGACGCGGCCATCGCCGTCGCGTGGTGCGCCGGCATCGCCGCCGCCTCCTACCTCTGGGCCAAGCACACGTTCAACAACCAGGGAAGCAAGGCCTGAGCATGGACCGGGCCACACAGGGCCGTCAGACCACCAGGTCTGACGGCCCTGAGCCGCTGTCGGTGTCCATAACGGACCGATCGCACCCGAC
>DASUWU010000143.1:0-20818 GCA_036378315.1 Streptosporangiaceae bacterium
CTGCGTGCCGACGAGGATGTCCGTCTGCCCGCTGTGCCGGGACAGCAGGATCTGGTAGGCGGTGACCAGCGCCGCGAAGAACGTCGTGCCGCGCCGCCGCGCCGCCCGTTCGATGGTCGCCACGACGTCGCGGGGCACCCGGAAGGCATGGCCGGCGCCGCGCCGCCGCCCGCGACCCGGCGCGCCGCCCGGCCGGTCGACGGGCCGGTCGACGGGCGGGTCGAGCGCGCGCAGCCTGAGCGCGGGCGGGTCGGCGAGCTGCCGCCGCCAGTACGCGAGCGCCGTGCCGGCCGCCTCGTCCGCCGCGCGGCGGCGCTGCCACAGGGCGACGTCGCCGTAGCGCAGCGGCAGCGGCGGCAGGCCGGGCGGCCGGTGCTCGAAGTGGGCGAGGTAGAGCGCGGCGAGGTCGTCGAAGAGGACGTTCAGCGACCAGCCGTCCGCGATGATGTGGTGCAGGACGACGCACAGCACGTGGTCATCGGGGCCGACCCTGATGATCGTGGCCCGGAACGGCGGCCCGGCGGACAGGTCGAACGGCCGGTTGGTGCGCTCGGCGACCAGCCGCCGCGCGTCGGCCTCCGCCCGGTCCCGGGCGCCGCCGGTCAGGTCCAGCTGCTCGACCGGCACAGGTCCAGGCGGCTCGACGACGGCCACCGGCACCCCGGCCACGGCCGGGAAGGACGTCCGCAAGGTCTCGTGCCGCGCCGCCACCGCGTCGATCGCCAGGCACAGCGCCGTCACGTCCAGCGATCCGCGCAGCCGCCGGACCATGAAGAGGTTGTCGGCGGCGTCCTCGGGGGCGGTCCGGTGGCGGAACCACAGCCGCTCCTGCGCGTACGACAGCGGCGGCGCTACGCCGTCCGGACGGGGACCGATCGGCCGCGCCGCCGGCGGCGGCCCCGTTCGCGGGGCCGCGCCGCCGCCGCGGTCGTCCTTGTCGCCGGCGCCGGCGGTCCTGGGGACGGGCGCCGGCCGGTCGCCCTGGTGGGTGGGGGCGGCGGCCCGGGAGCCTCCCCACCGGCCGAGGAACTCGATCTCGCCGTCCGGGCGGTAGCGGACCCGGTCGCCGGTACGGAACAACCGCGCGCCCCGGCCGCCGAACGGGTCGGGGACGAAGCGGGCGGCGGTGCGCCCCGGCCGGCCGCGGTAGCCGCGGGCCACCCCGGCGCCGCCGATGTACAGCTCGCCAGGGACGCCGATCGGCACCGGGCTCATCCGGTCGTCGAGCACGTAGATCTGGACGCCGGCGAGCGGCCGGCCGATCGTCGCGTCGTCGACCGGCTCGCTGAGAACGCTCCAGATCGTCGCCTCGGCCGGTCCGTACCCGTTGACGAGGCCGTGCACGCGGTCGCGGAGGTCGTCGGCGAGCCGGCGGGGCAGCGGCTCGCCCCCGGTGAGCGCGGTCACCGCGCGGTCGGCGACGCCGCCGGCGAGCAGCCGCCGCCAGCCGGCCTGGGTGGCTTGGACGTGCGTGACGCGCTGCTCGGTCATCATCCGGGCCAGCGCGGCCGGCCTGCGGTGGGCGCCCTCGGGCGCGATGACGACCCGCCCTCCGACGATCAGCGGCAGGTACAGCTCGACGGCGGCGACCGCGGACGACAGCGGGGCGAGCGCGAGCCAGGTGTCGCGTTCCCCCGCGTCGAGCCGGTCGCTGAGCGCGAGCAGCAGGTTGACCAGGTTGCGGTGCTCGATCTCGACGCCTTCGGGCCGTCCTGTGGACCCGTAGGCCACGCAGGCGAGATCGGCCGGCGCCGGTCCGGCGCCGGACGTACCGTCGTCGCCGTCGTCTGGCTGCTCGCTGAACAGCACGGCATCGTCGATGACGAGCGACGCCATCGGCGCGCCGTCCGCCCCGGCCGGCGGGCCCGGCAGCGGCGGCAGGCCGGCCTGGGTGAGCACGAGCAGCGGCCGGGCGTCCGCGATGATCGCCGCCAGCCGTTCGGCCGGAAGGCCGGGATCCAGCGGCAGGTAGGCGGCGCCGGCCTCGAGGACGGCGAGCAGCCCGGCCAGCATCGCGTCGGAGCGTCGCAGGTGGACGGCCACCAGCGCGCCGCGCCCGGCACCCGCGGCGCGCAGCCGGCGGGCGAGCCGGCCCGCCGCCGCGGCCAGGCGCGCGTAGCTGATCGACCGGTCTTCGTACGTGACGGCCTCCGCGTCCGGCCTGGCCCTTACCTGCGCGGCGATCAGTCCGGGCACGGTGGCGTCGGCGGGATACGCCGCTCGCGTGGCGTTCCAGTCGACCAGCAGCTTGCGCCGCTCAGCCGCCGGCATGATCTCCAGATCGGCCAGGGCGGCGTCGGGGTCGGCGGCGATGGCGCGCAGCAGCGTCTGCAGGTGCGCGGCGATCCTCGTGACGGCCGGCCGGCCGATCGCGCCCGGATCGAACTGCAGGCTCAGCTCGAGGCCCCCGGGGCCGTCGGACCACTGGACGTGCAGCGTGTCGCGCGCGCCGCCGGTGAAGATGCTCCATTCGACGGAGGCGTCGAGCCCGAGGAAATCGGGCCCCGCACCGTACCGCCGGTAGCTCATCGTCACCGGGGTCGCCGCCGCACGCGGCGGCGTGTCGGCGTCCGCGGCCGCCGGCGGGATGTCCCTGAGCCGGTACAGCTCGCGCAGCTCGCCCCGGATGGCGTGGGTGAACGCGCGGAACGTCAGGCGGGGGGCCGGCCGGGAGACGACCGGCAGCTCGTTGACGAAGGGGCCGATCAGCTCGCGCGTCTCCGGCGTCCGGGTCGGCATGTCGACGGCGACCGCGATCCGCGTGCCGCCGTACCGGTACAGCAGCGTGTGGAGGGCGGCCAGCAGGACCTCGGCGGGCCGCACGTCCAGGGCCGCCGCCGTATCGGCGATGCCCCGCGCGATGTCGTCGTCGAGCGCGAGCTGGACCGCGTCGCCGCGCGCCGCCGCCGGCCGCTTCGCCCGCTGGCCGGGCAGCACGATCTCCGCGGGGTCGGGCAACCGCTCCCGCCAGAAGGCCCGCGCGTCGGCCAGCAGGGCCGCGGCCCGGTCCCGCTCGGCCGCGGCCGCCGCGGCGAACGCCGGCCGCCGCGGCGCCGGCGGCGCCGGCCGGCCGGTGATCCGTGCGCCGTAGCAGCCGGCCAGCTCACGGACCAGGATGTCCTTGGAGCCGCCGTCGAAGACCAGATGGTGGGCCACGAACAGCAGCACGTGCCGGCCGGTCGCCGGGGCGGCGATCAGTATGAACCGGCACAGCGGCCCTTTGCGCAGGTCGAATTCGCGGGCGATCTCCTCCTGCAGCAGGCGGTCGAGGTCGTCGATCGGGTCTTCGACGAACGTCACCGGCGGCTCGGTCGCCGCCTCACCCAGGTACAGCTCGCCGCCGGGACCCTCGACGGCGGCGGCGGCCAGCACGGGGTGCCGGGCAAGCACGTCCTTGCAGGCGCCGAGCAGCGCGGCGACGTCGAGCGCTCCGTGGAACCAGATGGCCAGGGGCAGGTGATAGGCGGGGCCGCCGTCGCCCAGTCGCTCGCCGGCCCAGATGGCCTGCTGCGCGTACGACGCGAGCGGTGCGTCTGCGCCCGCGTCCGCGCCTTCAGGCCGGAGCCCGATGTCAGCGCACACCGCCGAAACTTTCGACAGGCATCGTCGCCTCCTGGGGCCGGAGTGGGAGCGTTCCCATGCGCCAATCGTGAGACTAGCACCGGCCACCAGGGCGGGATAGCGGTTCGGAAATGGTCAGCTCCATTCCGAAAGTTTCGAGACGAATCATTGACCAACGGGCGTGTCAGCGCGCCGGGCCGTGGATCAGGACGCCGTTTTGTTCCTCGACGGGCGGCGCCGGCTGGAACCACAGCGCGCTCCCGAACACGAGCACGGCCCCGGCGATGAGCGGGGCGGCCACCGCGCCCGCCCGCCGCGCCGACCTGCCGGGGCCTTCGACGAGAAAGAAGGACACGGCGGCCAGCGCGAAGGTGATGGCGAACTCGGCGGCGACCAGCGAAGCCGGCGGGTGCGACCGCCCGTCCCCGAGTCCAGGCCAGCGGTGGATCGCGTAGATGTGCACGGGCCAGTGCCACAGGTAGAGCGAGTAGCTGATCCGCCCGATCGCCACCACCGGCCGCGCGCCGACCAGGCGGGCGGCCATGGATCGCGGCGCGGCGACGACGTGGGCGACGACAAGCGCCCCCGAGACCCCGGCGACGGCCAGCCCGCCCTCGTACACCGCGGGCGCGTGGACCCCCACGGTCGTCCACAGCACCGCGAGCGACGTCGCGGCCAGGACCAACCCGACGCCAGCGGCCGTACGGAGACGGGGCGGCAGCCCGCGGTCCCAGGACCCGTCCTGGCCGGGCGCGCGCCGGGTGAGGCCGAGCGCGCACAGGGCGCCGAGCAGCAGCGCGCCGGCCCTCGTGTCCGTTCCCATGTAGGCGCGGTCGGGTCCGCCCGCATGGAAGAACGCGGTGACCATGACGTACGAGGCGACCGCGCCCAGACCGGCGACGGCGCCCAGCGCCCGGCGCGACCCGCTGACCGCGAGGACGGCGATGAGCAGGAGCGGCCAGCCGAGGTAGAACTGCTCCTCCACCGCCAGCGACCACAGGTGGGTCAGCGGCGTGGCGTCGATCGGCGCGCCCCAGTACCCGACGTTCGCGACGATCGCGTACCAGTTGGAGACGTACCCGAGGGCGGCCAGGGTCTGCGCGTTGGTCGTGGTCCGCAGCTCCGGCGGCGCTCCGGCCCGCAGCCACAGCTGTACGGCGACGAGCACCACGAGCACGGCGGGCAGCAGCCGCCTGGCCCGGCGGACCCAGAACCGGCCCCAGGAGATCGTCCCCGTGCGGTGCCACTCGATGAGCAGCAGCCGGGTGATGACGTAGCCGGAGATGACGAAGAAGAGGTCCACCCCGAGGAACCCGCCGGACATGCCGAGCCCGAAGTGGAAGCACATCACCGCGCAGACGGCGATCGCGCGCAGCCCGTCCACGGCCGGCAGCCGGGCGGCGGCCCGCCGCCGGCCGGAGCCTGTCGTGCCGGGCGGCGCGAGGGGAGGCGCGACGGGAGGACGCCGGCGCCGGCCGGCCGGCATCCGCCGCGTCATCGTGAAGTGCATCATCGTTGCTGGCCGGGTGACCGGCGCGGGCGTATCAGCGGATGTACAGGTCGAGGACCGGGACGTCGCCCGCCGCGTAGTCGTTCTCGCACTTGTACGCGGTCGCCTGGTGCCTGGCGACGTACACCCGCCCGGCGTTCTGGCAGCCGAGCAGGGTGCGGTACTGGCCCTTGAACCGCCAGGCGTCGGCGGCGCCGGTCGCGGCGATGGCGGCGGTCGCCGGCACGGCGGCGAAGGCCGCCGCGGCCGTGAGCGCCAGCGCGGTCGAACGTACGGTCATCTCATTCACCTCTCCTTGTTGGTCCGTCGGCGCCGCGGTGCAGGTCGGCGTAGACGGAGTTGAGGATCCAGGCGCCCAGCCGGTCGTGGGCCGGGCCCGACGGGTGGCCGGTGTCGTCGTAGACCCTGATGCCGCGGATCTCGGCCGGGCAGATCTTCGACTCGGTGCACAGCTGGCCGTGCAGGTCGAGCAGCCGGGCGACCTCGGGGTGGCGGCGGACGGCGGCGCGGACCGCGGCGTTCATGGCGTCGGAGTTGGCCCGCGCGGCGCCGTCGTTGTCGATGACCGTCGGCAGGTAGACCCGGGCGCCGCCGCCGCTGAGAATCCGGATGGCGCGGTCGGCCTGCGCGTCGAACCGGCGCCGGAACACCGGATCGGTGATCGAGCTGACGTCCTTCGTGCCCGGCAGCCGCTGGGAGTCCTGGCCGTCCCAGTAGCCGACCTCCAGGAGCACCGCGGACGGGTGGTACCTGGCCACGAGGTCGCGCCAGCGGCTCGGCCAGGTGTTGCACTGCCGCGGGGCGGGGACCAGCCTGCCTTTGGCCCGGATCTGGGCCGGCTGCATCAGGCCGCAGCCGCCCACGCCGGCGTTGACGACGATGTTCCGCCGGGCGCGGTCGGCGGCGGCGATGCCGACGCCGAGGTTTCTCGCCCATGAGTCGCCGACGACGAGGACGGTCAGCCCGCTGACCCGCGCATCGAGCGACGGTGCCCCCAGCGGAAGCCCCCGCGCGATCCCGGCGCCCGGCCGGTCTCCGGCGAGCCCGGTCGCGTGCTGGGCGGCGCAGCCCGCCGCGAGCAGCGCGAAGACCGTGGCCCCCGCGACCGCCCGCGCCGGGGCACGCCGCGCGAAATGGGCTCTCGATGCCATTGCCACCCCCGAGATTCGGTCGTTTAGTTCGCCGGGCCGGACGTCGCGGCCGGGCCGGCGAGTCTTCTCAGTACGGGCGCGCCGGCCATGATCGCGGCGATGGCCCTGCGCATGCCTTCGGGGGTGTAGTGCACGGGATCGAACCGGAGCTGGACGCCGTTCACGATCTGCTGGCACGGCGGGCCGGAGGGGCAGATGGCGGGCGCCAGGTCGACGACGGTCACCCGGCCCTGATGGCGAGCGGCCCAGTCACGGAAGAGGGCACGCTGCCGCCCGACGGGGAACGCGGCGGGGGAGTCCGTCGGGTAGCCGGCCCACCACGTCGGCAGGATCAGCACGATGGCGGCGTCGCCGAGCCGGCCCGCGATGCGGTCCCAGCTGTCCGTCATCAGATGCCGCCACGTGTCGCTGCCGGCCTTCACCTGCCGGCCGTCCGCCTTGATGTCGGACCATTCCATGACGTCCGCCCACACGACGACCCTGGGATGGAACCGGGCGGTCAGGGCGTCCTGCTGGAGGCGGGTGCCGGCGGCGCAGTACCGGTGCCGCGCGTAGTACTCGGGGCTGACGTACGTCAGGTCGACGTCGCTGGCCTGGCAGCCGCCCATCGTGGCGCTCACCACGCCGACGCCGCGCGGGTTGAGCAGGGCGGCAAGGGGCTTGACCAGCTGGGAGCCGGTCGAGTCGCCGATGACGCCGACGTAAGGAGCCGACGGAGCCGCCCCCACGGCGCGAAACACGGCCAGCGACGGCAGGCTCGGGGTGACGGGGGGCGGTGCCGCCGGCGACGGCGTCGGAGCCCCGTTCGACGCGGCCACGCTGAGCGCCAGCCCGGCACCGAGCAGCACTCCGTGGCGAACGATTCTTTTGCCACGGACCGCCACCGGCGCGCGATGTTTACTGGTCACGGTCCAGCAGCGTAATGATCAACGTTCGCGGGCCTGATCGGCTGATCTAAATGGCGGTCCAGGAAAAGGTAAAATGGGGAGTCCGTCGGCGTCACCGGTGTCGTGACCGGATGCGGCTTCGCGCTTGACAGAGCTCCATCGCGTCCGGATAAACCGGAGGCGCGGGGACGATGGGGATATGTAGTATTTCGGGGGACATATTCCGGGGGACACCATGATGAATACCGTTGATCTCGCCAGCCTGGACTTCTGGGCCCAGCCGACCGAGGCGCGCGACCGGGCCTTCGAGGCGCTCCGCGGCCTCGAAGAACGGATCTTCTGCCCGCGCGACGACGGTCCCGGCTTCTATGCGCTGACCAGGTACGACCAGATCGTCGAGGCCAGCCGCAACCCGCGCGTGTTCAGCTCGGAACCCACCGCGGTCAGCCTGGTCGATCCGCCTCCGGCCGTCCAGGAGGTCATGGGGTCGATGATCAGTCTCGACGATCCGCGGCACGCGCGGCTGCGCCGCATCGTGGCGCGCGCGTTCACGCCGCGCATGATCCAGCGGGCGTCCGACGACGTGGCCGCGCTGGCGAAGCGCATCGTGGACGACGCGATCGAGCAGGGGCCAGGCGACTTCGTCGCGGACGTGGCCATGCCCATGCCGCTCGAGATCATCTGCAACATGATGGGCATCCCCGACGAGCTCCGGCCCGACATCGTCGCGGCCACCAACCTGCTCATCCAGTCGATCGGCGACCCCGACTACGTCTCGCCGGACGGCAGGGACCGCACCGCCGTGGTGTTCGAGCAACTCTCCTACCTGCGGGAAGTTGGTGCCGAGCTCGGCCGGCGGCGGCGCGCGAACCCGGCGGACGACATGGTGACCGCGCTGGTGACCGCCGACGTCGACGGTGAGGCGCTGAGCGACGCCGACCTCGGCCGGTTCTTCACGTTGCTCGTCACCGCGGGCAACGAGACCACCCGCAACGCGCTGTCGCACGCCCTCGCGCTGTTCACCGAGCACGGCGACCAGCGCGCCCTGCTGCTCGCCGACCTGGAAGAACGGCTGCCGGGCGCGGTCGAAGAGGTGGTCAGATACGCCACCCCGGTCAGCTGGATGCGCCGCAACGTGACGCGGGAGGTCGACCTGCTCGGCCAGACCTACCACCCAGGCGACCGGGTGGTCATGTACTACGTCTCGGCCAACAGGGACGAGCGCGTCTTCGCCGACCCGTACGGCTTCGACATCACCCGCGCGCCCAACCCGCACCTCGGCTTCGGCGGTCCTGGACCGCACTTCTGCCTCGGCGCGCACCTGGCCCGCCGGGAGATCTCGGTGATGCTGCGCGAGCTGCTCACCCGCCTGCCGAACATCCACGCCACAGCGCCGCCCGAGCGGCAGCGCGCCAGCTTCGTCAACGGCATCGTCGCGCTGCCGTACGCCTTCTGAGCCCTAACGAGCGGGGGCCGGCGGGACGGGGGTGACGGCGGGCGGCTCGCCGCGTGACCCGAGCAGCTCGATCACCGCGGACACGCCCGCGTTCCTGGCGCCGGCGACGATCACCTGCACGGCCTCGGCCGAGTTCAGCGACCGTACGGTGCCCTCCTCGGGGCCGGCGGGGGAGTCGTCGTCGACCGCGTCGGGGTGGTCGGCGGGCACCCGCCACTTGCTGCGCCGCGACAGCGCGTCCTTGCCCACGGCCGCCAGCGTGGCGTGGTCGTTCACCGCGTGGTCGAACAGGAACTGCCGCAGGTCGGCCTTGCTCCAGCCGGCGCGGTCGAAGAGGTGCGCGTGCTCGGGGCAGAGCGCGACGCAGGCGCTGATGGTCTGGTGGATGAGGGCTCCGGTGCGGCCGATGGTGCCGGCGATGTCGAGGGCCAGCTGCTCGGGCACCGTGGTGTGCCTGGCTTCGATGTGGACGACCGACCTGATCACCATGGCGGTGACCGCGCTGTCGGTCGCGGCAAGACCGTAGTCGGTGTGCAGCGCCGGCCAGGGGCTGTCCTCCTCGTTCTCGGCGACGCAGGCCGTGTACTTCGCCGGCGTGCCCTGGGTGGCCTGGTCGAGCTGGTGCGGCCGCAGGCCGAACACGTTGATCGCGGCGAGCCTGAGCGCCCGGCCGATCGTGGCGTTCGCGCGGAACCCCGAGCCGAACACGTTCCCCCTGCTGTTCAGGCCGATGGCCTCCCGGATCGGGCCGTTCACGATCAGCAGCGGCGCGGTGCCGGTCGTGCTCTGCCAGATCCCGGTCGGGACGTACCCCTCCTTGCGCAGCGACTCCCACGCGGCGACCACCACGGGGAAGTACTCGGGCCGGCAACCGGCCAGCGCCGCGTTGATCGCCGCCAGCCGGACGGTGCAGCTCCGGTTGAGATGCGGCATCGTCAGCAGCACCTCGTCCGGGTCGCGGTCGGTCTGCGCGAGGAACTCGGCCAGATAGGACTCGGTGACCGGTACGACGGGCAGCCCGTCGGTCCAGCCGCGCTCCGCGTAGTACTCGATGGCGCGCAGCACCTCACCCGAGTCGACCAGCGGGAGCTCGCCCGCCTCGGTCGAAGTCGTCGCCGCGTCGACGTGTGCGGTCACGAACGCTCCTTCTCTGACCCCTGGGAACTTCGGCCCCCTGGTCACCGACCTGGTCACCTACGGGCCTGCGGCCGGCGAAGACCTACGACTCCACGCCGAGGATCCGCACGACCTCGGGCATGACGTCGCGCACCCGGTCGCGGATCTGCTCCGCGCTGAGGCTGGCCACCGGATGCGGCACCGTCACGAACTCGAAGCCGGGAAAGCCGTACACCCCGGCCATGGCCTGTGCCGTCACCTCGAACGCGTCGGTGCAGATGCTGACCGCGGGCAACCCGGCCCGCTCCATGACGATCCCGTCGGCCAAACTGGCCGCGCTGCACGAGCCTCAATCGCCGATGCCGGCCACCACGAAGTCGCAGTTGTGCAGAATCTGCTGGATCACGCTCTCCTCGACCGGGGTACCGAAGTAGCTCTTCGCGTACACCCGCCAGGCGCTCAGCCCGTGCGCCCGCTGCAGCTCCTTGGCCACCTCGGTGAGCAGCACCGCGGCGTTCGGCTTGCCGTTCTCCAGCAGGCCGGCCGTCAGCCCGTGCAGGCTGCGCCGGCGCGGCGCCAGGGTGAGGTCGACGGTCCGTTCGCTGTCACCGGTCGGGTCGAGCAGCCTCTCGCGCTGCGCCATCCCCACCACCTTCCGGGGTTGTCACGCTCCAGGCGCGCCTTCCCGAGCAAACCATGTGAATGGGATGACTGACAACCTTTACCCAAATGTCCGAATTGAGGCCCTTACGGGCGACAACGGGTCGACGCCGCCGCCCGTCCTATAGGGAGGACGCAGGGAGAGGGGCGAACATGCCTGACCCGTCGACACCGCACGCGGGGAGTTCCGCGACCCAGACCGGCGCCGTCACGCTGCTCGCGACGTTGCTCGTCCGCCACCCGCACCTGCCCGCGCTGCACTGGTCGGTGACCACGCGCGGCCGCAAGCTGATCGGCACCAGCCTGAACGAGGATCCCTCGCTCCAGCGCGCCGAAACGCGGGCCTGGGCGCGTGCCGTCGGCGTCCCGCTGACCGAGGCGCAGTCCGACGACACCACCTACCTGTGCGGGCAGGCCTTCCTCGACGGCGTACGCCTCTACCTGCACACGATGATCATCGTCCGCCCCGACGAGGAAAGCGAACGCATCCTGGCCCGCATCCTCGACGAGGAGTAAAGCCGCGGACCAAGATGCGCGATGGCAGAGCTAGCCGGCGTACCGGCGGAGCGCGTCGTCGAGCCCGTCGCGTACGTCGGCGTACGACCGGAACTCGCGCCGGCCGGCGCCGGCGCCGGCCACGAGCCGGGCGGCGACCTCGTGCGGGTTGGCCAGGACGCCGCCGCCGAGGTAGACGGCGTCGGCGAGCTCGGTGCGGACGCCCGGCCGCCCGGACAGGAAACGGCCGGTACGGCAGCCGGTCACCTCATCCCATACCAGGGCGCGCGACTCGCCCGCGGAGCTGAACGTGATCGTGGCGTCCCGCGGGTCGCGCGGGTCGAGCCAGCTGCGCTCGATCCGCACCCCGCGGCTGGCGAGCGCCTCGGCCAGGACGGTCATGTATCCCGCGGTGAGGTCGACCCACGGGTCGGGGTGCACCTCCGGGGTGATGTATCGGTTCACGAAAAAACCCCTTCTGCAGCGTCACATGGATTATGCATCGCCGTCCGGCGGTCGTTCCGGTATCGATCGCTACCGTGGGTGATCCGGGCGAGGGGCCTGTCAGCACGCAGGATCACATATTCGCGGGCACAGTGGCATAGACCAGGCATTATGCCTCGGCCGGAGGGCGCGGCCGAGCCGCGACCTAGACGTCGTGGTTAGTTGTTCCTGTCTGAGCCCTGTTTCAGCCTCCTTCACGGCTTGATGAGCCCATGGGCCGGCGGGCCGGCGAGGTACGACCGCCCGAGCTTGCTCACCGACGGCACGATCAGCGCCCACATGGCGAGCGCGGGGAGCGCGAGCACCGTGCCGGCCACGGTCACGCCGCGGATCCCCGCGAGCCAGCCGTCCAGGAGCGAGGCAAGCGGCCTGCTGCCCGCGAAGGCGATGGCCCATACCGCCATCACCCGGCCCGCGTGCTGCGGTCCTGCCTCCGCCAGCAGCAGCGTCTGGGTCGTCGCACCGGCCAGCAGCGCCGCCACCCCCGCGCCGAGCGCGGCGAGGAGGCCCAACCACGCGCTCGGCGCCAGCGCGAAGACGATCACGGCCGCGCCCAGCGCCCCGACGTACTTGGCGGCTCGCCGCAGCGACGGCGCCCGGTCGGGCAGCAGCGAGCCGAGGATGATCCCGGTGCCGAGCGCCGCGATGAAGTATCCCGTCCAGAGGTCCGGTTCCCCGAGGCGGCGGACCATCGCAGGACCGAGCACGAGGATGGGATCCGTCGCGATGGTCACGGTGGCGACCATGACCAGCAGCAGCCTGATGCGCCGGTTCCGCGCCGCCACCCGGAAGCCGTCGAGCAGCCGCGGCCGTTGCCGCGAGCGGCGGGTGGGGCGGGGCCGGATGGCCGCGAGTGCCGCGGTCAGGATCGCGAACGACAGCGCGTTGAGCGCGAACGCCCAACCGAACCCGATGAAGGTGATCACGCCAACCCCGATGACCGGGGCGCTCGCGCGGCCGACGTTGAACGACACCGCGTTCAGCGCCATCGCCGGCTTGACGTCCGTCGCCGGTACGAGCGTGGGGATGATCGACGACACGGCCGGCAGGGTGAAGGTGAACGCCGTCCCGATGGCCAGCGCCCCGGCGACCAGGAGCGGTTGGTCGAGCAGTCCGGCGAACTCCAGCCACGCCATGCCGGCGGCGACCACGAGGGAGATCACCTGGGTGGTGATGAGCAGCCGCCGCCGGTCGAACCGGTCGGCCAGCACGCCGGCCCACGGGCCGAGCACCAGCGGGCTGGAGAACTGGGCGCAGCTCACGAGCCCGACGGCGAGCACCGAGCCGGTCAGCCGGTAGGCGAGCAGGATCTGCGCGGTGTTCTGCAGCCACGTGCCGAGGTTGGAGCAGACGTTGCCGGCGAAGTAGATCCGGAAGTCGCGGTGGGACAGCACCTGCCAGGGGGATCCGCGGGACTCCTCGAAGAGCGGGTCGTCCGGCTCGCGGATGTCCTTGGTCGGCTTCGCCAGCAGCGCGCGGGCCGGGTAGTCGGGATCGTGGCGGCAGCTCAGAAGGTCGAAGCCCTTGTCCTTGTAATAGCCGTGCAGGGCCTTGTTGGTGGTCCACACATCGATGCGGATCCACTGGGCGCCGTACTCGTCCCGAGCCCGGCGGCCGGCCCAGTCGATCAGCTGGGCGCCGAGACCCTTCCCGACGTACTCGCGGTCCCTGCGGACGACGAGGCGCTGTACGTAGACGGCCGGCTGGTCGCGCTCCGAATCGCTCCACAGCTTGGGGTTCGCCTCACAGTCCATCGAGACGGTGGCGGCGATGACGTTCCGGCTCTCGTCCCACACGACCCAGGTGTGGCCGGCCTCGATGCCCCTTCTGACGCGGTTATCGCGTTCCGGCCGGTTCGGCCACGGACGTTCCCACTGGTCGGTGCCCTTGGTTCGCAGCCATCGGGCGGCCTCGTCGATCAGGCCGATGATGGCGTGCAGGTCGCGCATCGTCGCGCGCCTGAGACAAAGTCTGCCCATTGCTCCGGTTGTTGATGGTCGTCGGTGTCACCTCGACCCGCGATCGGCCGCCGCGGTGACCTGCTGGCGTGTGTCACGTTGGTGTCACGTCCGTTCAGCCACCCCCAGCGGGATTGACCACGTCGGCGGGCAGCTTGCCGGCGTTGATGACGAACTGGTTGCGGTCCGCGGGGAAGACGGTGACGGTGAGGCGGAACGGTTGGCCTTCCTGGTCGTACGCCGTCCGGCTCTGCTCGACGACGGCGACCGTGCCGTCATCGGGCAGCCCGAAGAACATCGCCTCGTGCCGGTCGGGCTGCCGGATCACGAGGAGGTCCTGGTAGCCGGCCTGCTCCATGCCGAACTGCTCGTGGAGGTAGGCGACCGCGCCTTCCTCGATGTTCGCCGCCTGGATGAGCCGGGTCGCGCCCCGAGTGACCAGGGACATGGGATACCAGGTGGTCTGCAGCGACCATGCCTTGCCGTCGATGCGGCGTTCCTGGTGCCTGCTGATGACCTCGGTGCCCTCCTCGATCCGGAGGTGCCCGGCCACCTTGGCGTTCGCCGTCTGGATCTCGACGCGCGGGGTGGTGACCGACGGTGTGCGCAGCCGGGCCTCCACCTCGGACAGGTAGGCGGCGCCCTCGCCGCCGCCGAACCCGCTTCCCGGCTCGCCGGACAGCGTGGTGACGAACGGATCGATCGTGTCGACCACGAACGTGCCACGTCCGGGCCGGGTCTCGACGAGCTTGCGGGAGATCAGCAGCTTGATGGCATCCCGGACGGTGTTCCGGGACGCGTCCTCGTACTGCACCCTGAGCTCGGGCTCGGTCGGCAACTGCTCGCCGGGCTGCCACTCGCCGGCCTTGATCCGTCTCTCCAGGTCATCGGCGACCCGCCGATACATGGGATCAGGCATTCGACTCCTCCCAGTGATACCAACCACTTGGATGACTTGGTTGAGTCTAAAGTTCGGGTTCCTCAGAATGAGGGGGTTTACAGAGCGCAGAGCGGGATATATCACCTCCCAGAGAAACCAGACGTTGGGATGACCGGTATGGGATGGCCTAGAGGCTCCAGACTAACCCCTTGGATCTCTTGGCGCACCCCAACGAGCCGCATCGGTCGTAAGAGAGCAATATCGCTAGGTTGGACGGTCACCCGAGGGAGGGGTGGGTCATGAACGTTTCGGGGGCGACCTCGGCATATGACGGCGCTGGAGCGCCGTCCGGACGGTTCGGCCACGGCATGGCCCCTGGCCACAAGGCCCGTACCGGGCCGATCTTCTGTCCCATCGTGGTCATCCGGATGGCCCCTCCGTCGGTTCCGGTCGGCGACGAGGTGCTGGCCGATGTCAGGGAGGCCCTGGCGGGGATCGTGAAGGAGGCCTTTCGCGCGGCCGGCGTGCCGTGGACGAGCTGCCACGCCGAGTGGCGGGGCGAGCAGGTGGTGATCGCCATCCCGCCCGACGTCCCGGCCGAGATGCTGCTCGACGACCTCGTCGCGCCGTTGCGCGCCGGCGTCCGGCGCCACAACCGGCTCTCCAGCGAGATGGCGAAGATCCGGCTGCGGATGGCGGTCCACGTCGGCCGCGTCGTGTTCTCCCGGTTGGGCATCACCGGCGTCGCGGTGGGGCGCACGATGGCCTTCCTGGACGCTCCCGCCTTCGTCAGGGAGTTCGACCGGCATTCCGTGGAGCTGGGCCTGGTGACGTCCGACTACCTCTTCGAGGAAGTCATCCGGTACGGCCCTGGCCTGATCGAGCCGGCCGCGTACGAGGAGATCAAGGTCCTGACCGGTCAGGAGCAGATGTGCGCCTGGATGTACTTCCCCGGACGCTCCCCGAATCCGCTCCGCTCCGCTCCCGACGCCCGGGACGTGGCGTTATCCCGTTCCCACGGCCGTGGGCGTCCCGCACCGGAGCAGCCCGCCGCGGACCCACCCGCCGCGCGTCGGCCCGCGTCGGACCGGCGGGACGCGCCTGAACGGCCGCAGGATCGGCAGGCCGGTTCGGCCCATGGTCCTGCGGGCGCCTCCGGCGACGACGGGTCCCCCGCCGGACGCCGCGGTCCGGCGGTACCTCCCGCCGACGCCGCGACGTGGCGGGTGGCACCCGACGGCCAACCCCGCCCAGCCGATCGCGCCGCGGCCTGGCGACGAGGACGTACGTGGGCAGGGGCCTGGCGTCGGGCGAGATGGCCGGCGGTCCCGTCCCGCTCGGCCCGCCTCGCCCAGGTGGCGCCGGCCGGCCGATGATGATCCCGGCCGCGGCGCGGCGTCCGACCTCAGATCTCCTTGGTGATCCACCTGAGGCCCTGGACCTTGGCCCCGTCCGTAGGCTGCCGGGTCACAGCAGGGAGCCGTTCCAGACCACGGTGACGACATGCTGCTCGCCGGCCGAGTCGACGAGGGTGACCGTTCCCCGGCCGGGCAGCTCGATCAGCGCACGCTCGAACGTCACGGTCACGACGGCGCTGCCGCCCGGGGCGACCGTACCGCTGCGGGGGGACAGCGTGATCCGGTCGCTCGAGGCGGTGGCGCGCCAGGCCAGCGGGCCGCCGGGTGCGGACAGGGTCAGCTTGGCCATCGTGTCCCGCTGGCCGAAATCGATGATGCTCGGCCGTATGTTCAGCCCGCCGACCGGCGCCGGCGTGGGCGAGCGTACGACCGGCGGGCTGTCGGCCGGCGCCGCGACGCCACCGGGCCTGCCACCTCCGCCGGGCACCGCGGCCGGCGGCGGCTGGGGTGCCTCCCGTCCCGTCGGCCGACGATCGGAGATCGTCGGCGTGACCGACGGCTCGCTCGGCCGGTACGAGGGCCAGATCAGCCCGGGGATCGGGGTGCCAGGGCCGATCAGGAAGGCCGCGACGACCGCCGTCACCGCGGCGCCGGCTATACCACCGGTCGTGAAGAGCCAGCGCCGCGCGAACGAGGACGGGATGTCGGGCTGGCGGGGCAGGCCGTCGGCGTTCAGGGCACCCCCGCGGGCGGCGATGTCGGCGCGGTAGCCGGCCAGCTCGGGGTCGGTGCCGGTGTGGATGACGCGGTGCCGCAGGGACGAGGGGAGCACCGGCGCCGGCATCAGCGTGAGCAGGGCGGTCAGCGACAGGCCGGCGCGGCGCCGGCAGCCCGCGCAGCGTGCCACGTGGTCGGCGAGGACCTGCTCGGGTTCGCGCTCCGAGGCCGCGGGCCGGGGGGCCGCCGCCGCGGCGGTCGCGATGGACTCAGCCGCCCGGTACGGCTTGTCCGGCGGATCGGGCAGGTGGGTCTCGGGCTCGGACGGAGAACGCGTCGCGCGGTCATGCGTGTCGCGGTGGTCGGTGTCCGGCTCGTCGGGTTCCTGGTGGTCGGGTTCCTGGTCGTGGGGGTCGGGGAGCTCGCCGGCCGCGCAGCGGCGGACCATGGTCTGCCGGACGGCGGCGAGTTCCTGGTCCGCGCGCGCCAGGGCCCGCACCACGCGGGCGCTCGCCCGCCGGGCCGGCATGCCGAGGAGCGCGCCGAGTTCGTCGCCGGTCAGATCGTGCCGCAGGGTGAGGAGCAACGCCTCCTGGTCGAGGAAGTCGAGCCGGTCGAACGCCGTCTCCAGCAGCCGGCCGTCGGCCGCGTCGGCCGGTTCGCCGCCCCAGTCCCACCGCAGCGCCGGTTGCCTGAGCCGCTGCAGGCAGCGGCGCCGTACGCCCGCGTACAGCCAGGCGCGCAGCCGTGCGCGGTCGCGCAGCCGCCGGACGCGGCGATGCGCGTCGATCAGCGTGTCGTGCACGATGTCGGTGGCGACCCGTTGATCGCGGATCAGCGATCCACAGTAGTCGCGCAGTCGCTCGGCGTAGCCGTCGTACAGCGCGGCAAGAGATTCTTCACCCCCCTCGCTGATCGCCCTGACCAGCCTGCGGTCGGCGGCGGGGTCGTAGCGCGGCCACTTCGCCATCCGAGCTCCCGGCACTTCGACGGCCCAACCTGCATACACCACTGGGCATACCAGTCACCACGAGATCTGGCGAAATAACCGGAGTGTGCCTTCCCGGGGACTCGGGGGCTGGCGCGGCTCAGGTGCGGTCCGCGGAGGGGAAGGCGAGCCGCCGGGCCAGGACCCCGATGTCCGCCTGGTCGGTGAACAGGCCGTCGATGCCCGCGCGCAGGAAGGCGATCTGCTCGTCGATGGCGCGCCCGTACGCGTTGGGGTCGCTGGTGACCCGGAAATCGGCCGGCAGGAACTGGTTCTCGGCGCGGAAGGTGTACGGGTGCAGGGCGAGGCCGGCGCGGTGGGCGTCGGCGACCAGGCTGGTCGGGGTGCCCAGGGTGCCGTCGGCGTCGCGCGGGATGATCTGGTTCTTGTCGGGGCCGATGCCGGCGACGAACGCGGCCAGATCGCGCAGGCCGGCCGGGGTGGTGTAGTCGGCGTAGCCGCGCGGGTCGCCGAACGGGGCGCCGGACGCCGACGTGAGGAAGATGAGCGGCACCCGCAGCCGGTGGTCATCGTGCAACGCCTGGAGGTTGTGCGCCTCGAACGACTGGACGAACACCGGTGCGTCGGGGTGGTCGAGGCCGTTCCCGCGCAGGATGCGGGTCAGTGGCGTCTCGAGTTCGAGGCCGAGGCCGCGGAAGTACGTCGGATGCTTGGTCTCCGGGTAGACGCCGATCTCGCGGCCGAGCTCCTTCGACAGCCGGGCCCGCAGATCGAGCACCTGCTGGAAGGTGGGGACGTCGAAGAGCCCGTTGTAGAGGGTGTTGCGCTGCCTGACCTGTGGCAGCCGCTCCACGGCGCGCAGCGTCTTGAGCTCGGCGAGCGTGAAGTCGTGGGTGAACCACCCTGTGGTCGGGACGCCGTCGAGCATCACGGTGCGCCTGCGGCCGGCGAACTCGGGGTGGTCGGCCACGTCGGTGGTGCCGCCGATCTCCGGCTCGTGCCGGCAGACGAGCACGCCGTCCCTGGTGGAGACGAGGTCAGGCTCGATGAAGTCCGCGCCCATGCGGGCGCCCAGCTCGTACGAAGCGAGGGTGTGCTCGGGCCGGTAGCCGGCGGCACCGCGGTGCCCGATCACCAGCGTCCTCGGCCGGCGGCGGCCGCGTCCGCCCGTCCGGTCGTGGGTTCGCTCCAGGGCAGCCGCCGGGAGCGCGGCCACGCCCTGGGCCGCGATGCCCGCGGCGAGGACACTGACGCGGAGTACGGCTCGACGGTCTGCCACGTGATCCTCCAGCGGATCGGCCGGCGACCATCGCCCGGCCTCCAGGACCGGAATTTACATTCGACCGACCGGGACGTGCGGCAAACCCCGCGTGGCCCATCGACGAACTCTTATCGTCGCAGGCTGCCGGTCGGCCTCGCCGGGAGGCCTCGGCTGCGCGCGCAAGTGAATACCTACCTTCCGTGAAAATAGAAGACCTCGCGCAGAGAATGGCATCTACTGCGCGAGGTCAATGGCGGTGTAGCCCCGGCAAATACACCGCCTGCCAGGTGCGTCGTCGAGCCGAGCAGCTCACTTGCGGGGCCCCCATCGGCTGACCTGGCCGCCCGCTCATCTCGTTGCCGAGAGTGCTGACACGCGCCAATCTACGACAGCCGGCGGTGGTGCGGGTTTCACGTTCTGGCACCAATAGGGGGATTTACCTCGATAAATGCGCCGAGCGTCGCGGAAAAATCTCTCGGTGTCGGGCCTTAGCTACCGCGGGACCGGGTCGGTGCGCAGGAAGGCCGGTGGCTCGTCCACCCACGGGCGTTCAGTTGGGCCAGGGCGCGCACCGGCCCCAGCGCGTGTCTCAAAGTCCCGCTGCCGGCTGCGCGTCGGACGGGGACTTTGAGACACGCCCTAGCGAACGCGATCCTTCTCCGGGTCGCGGGCGCGCGACTCGAGCTCGAGTGTCATGAACGTGCTGTTGGGGCTCGGGTGGTAGTCGGCGAACGGCCCGCACAGGGTGAACCCCGCCGTCGCGTACAGCGTGCGCGCGGGAACGAACTCCGCCATGGACCCGGTCTCCAGGCTGACTCGCAGGTAGCCGCGGTCGCGCGCGAGGGAGAGCAGGTGGTCGAGGATCGCCCGGGCCACCCCGCGGCCGCGCGCCGCGGCCGCGGTGTGCATGGACTTCAGCTCGCCGTGCCCCTCGTCGAGCTGCTTCAGCGCTCCGATGCCGAGGAGTTCGCCGCCGTCGCGGAAGCTGACGAACGTGACGGCCGGGTCCAGGAGGCCGCCGAGGTCGAGCGCGTGCACGTCCTCGGGAGGCGTCACCGAGTGCATCAGCTCCAGGTGTCGTCGCAGCAGGGCGCGTACGTCGGCGGCCCGCGGATCGTCGATCGAGATGTTTCCGTGCGGCACGGCAGGATCCTACGTGCTCCGCGGCACCCGAGCCCGGGTCAGGGCGAACAGCTCATTCGGGCGGAGCGGGTCCGACCTGTTCCACAGGGCGGCCGCGACGGCGTCGCGCTGCCGTACCTGCTCGACCACCTCCAGGCCATGCGCGGCCACCAGCTCCGCCATCTCCCGCGGGCCGAGCGACGTGAGCCAGGGCTCGCCGCGGCGCGCCGACTCCGGCATGATCATGTCGGCGTACATGCGTCCCGCCTGGTCGCGAAGCGGCTCGGGGAGCAGGTGGTCGACGATGACCTCGGTTCCGGGCGCGAGGGAGCCGGCGATCGCCGCGAACGTCCGCGCGATGGCGTCGCGGGTGAGGTACATCGTGACGCCGAGCCAGCTGAAGAGCGCCGGCCGCGCGGCGTCGAACCCCGCGTCGGGCCCCGCGTCGGGCCCGCCGTCGAGCCGGCTGCGAAGCAGCGCCTCCACCGGCGACTCCGCCTCCAGGTCGACCGGGATGTAGGTGAGGTGGGCGGGATCGGCGGGCGGGTCGATGCCCGCGCCGTCCAGCCGCGCGCGCTTCCACTCCTGGGTCGCCGGATGGTCGAGCTCGAACACGCGCACCCCGGCGGCCAGGCCGCCGGTCCTGTGGGCGAACGTGTCGAGGCCGGCGCCGATGATGACGTACTGGGCGATGCCGTCGCTTCGGGCGGCGGCCAGGGCCAGCCGATCCTCGGTGTAGCGGGCGCGCGTGGTCACGACGGCGCGGGCGCCGGCGAGGACGATGTGCTCGCCCTGCGTCCGGTGATACTGGACGAATTCCTCGGCCCGGTCACCGAGCATGGCGTAAGCCAGGGTGTCCCGGAAGATCAGGGGCTCGTCGTCGACGATGAGATGCGCGGCGCGCGCGGCGGCCGCCGCCATGGCGGTGAAACTCGGCTCTCCATTGTTCAGCACAAACGATAAAGCTACCGTCATTAACTAGCAGCATATCACAATAGAAAAAATTCCATAAGGCATCGCGAATTGCGATTCGATGACGAATGGCCGGTCGAATAGCACGACGGCGAAACTCACTCACCTGCCGGCCCGTACCGCCGCGACGACAGGTCAGGGCAGACCGCGGGTCGTCCTGGCGGCGGAGTCCGCGCCGGCGACCTCCTCGTCATGGACGTACCGCCTGCCGCGCAGCAGCGAGGCCACGGCGGCGATCAGGCAGGCGGCGATCGCGAAGTC
>DASUWU010000144.1:0-9963 GCA_036378315.1 Streptosporangiaceae bacterium
GAACTGGAACTGCTGGTTGGTTTGTCCGTTGCAGCTCCATTGGATGATGGCGGCGCCGGAGGCGGTGCTGTTGCCGTTGACGTCCAGGCACAGGCCGTCGTTCCCGATGACCAGCTGGTGGTTACCCGTCGGGAAACCACCGGCCGACTGCGCCGGCGTCAGGTAGATCGCGAAGGCGTCGTGCGCGGCCTGGAAGGTGAACGGCACCGTGATGGAGCCGCTCGAGGTGCTCATGTTCTGGTTGAACACCACCTGCGGCGCGCTCAGCGGTGACTGGTCGGGGATCCGGTCGACGGTGACGTTGACGCTTCCGCCGCCGGCCAGCCAGGGCACCGTCGACAGCCCGGTGAAGGACACGGACGCGTCTCCTGTGATCCCGTTCGAGTCCCCGATGATGGCGACGGCCCGCCCGCGCCCGCTGTCCGCGGCGGCCGAGATCGCCGTGCTGCCGACCTGGCCGGACGTGGCGACCAGCGTGCCGGTGAGATCGGCGTAGCTGCGGAACGCCCACCAGTTGCCGGTCGCCGTCCAGGCCCCTCCGTTCTGGGCGAGGATTCCGGTCAGGTTGGGCGTGAGGCAGCAGACCCAGTTGCCGCGCATCGCGTTGGTGTAGCCGGACTGGGCGAAGCGGGCGAGGTACCACGCCGACACCCCGGCCGTCTGACGATCCTGGGGCTGGAACTCGTTCGCCGACAGCGGGCGGCGGGAGATGCCGGCCGCGTCCAGATCGTTGTTGATCGCCTGCGCCACCGTCACCGGGTCGTCCACGTCGCCCTCGTCGTGGTTGGTGATCTCGTCGGGCACCGTCCCCGCGGCCTTCACGTGCGCCAGCCACGTCTGCCATTCACCCTGGTTGCGCTGGGGGGTGAACGCCAGCGACGGTCCCACGATCTTCGCGCCCGGCGCGATGCGCCGGATCTCCCGGTAGGCCGTGTCCCACATCTGGAAGTACTGTGCGCTGTTGGTGCCCCGCGGCCAGAAGATCGAGATGTCCGGCTCGTTCCAGATGTCGTACGCGAACGGGAGTCCGGAGGCCTGGAGGGCGCCGACCGTCGCGTCGATGTAGCTCACCCAGTTGGAGCAGTCCCCGTTGTCGCATGGGTACATCGTGTTGGCGGGCTGGCCGCCGTCCGCGCCGTAGATATCGCTGACGATCGCCTGGTACTCCGCATGGTAGGGCGGCCGGGTGAGCCGCCTGGCCTGCGTGATCACCGTATTGATGTCCGTCTGGGTCCCTGAACCGAGCCGGTAGCCGTCCCCGATCCAGCCCCGCGACACGTGCCCGCCGCCGCGGAAGGCGGTGATGCCGAGCGGCGCGAGGAACTGGTCGGCCGGCAGCGTGGCGTCCTGGCTCACCCCGTAGAGGAACCCTTCGCCGACGCCGGTCGCCGCCCCCCTCGTCGAGGCCAGGTTCACGCTCAACGACACGGCGGCGGCCGCTTCGCCCCGCATGGGCGCTACCAGTGCGATCGGCAGGGTCAGGGCCATTACGGCCGCCGCGGCGATGCGGCGGAGTCGTGTGCTCGTTCTCATTGGGACATTCCTCCGGGTTCGGCCGTCCGGATGTGGGGTGATGGGGATTCGGCGGGCCCCTGCGGGTCGCGCCGCTCGCGGGATCGCGCCCGTCTCACCGGTGCCGCAGGCCAGCGGGTGGGAGTCGAATCGATTCGCTGGAGTCGATTCGGACGGATCGTACGACCGGGTCGTGGGGAGGTCAACGCGGGCGGGCCAGGGCCGAGCGGACGCCGGCCCCGGCCGGCCCCCGTTCCCCCGCTGGACGGGGGTACGCGGGTGGTTGGTCCGGCCGGCACGTCTTTCATGACGTTTCATCCGGGAGATCACCAGCGTCGCGTCGACCGCTCGTCCGGAAGCTCTTGACGGGCGACATGTTAGCGATAACACTAACGCCCAATCCGCATTCGTCCCGCTTTCCACCCAGTCCGTCGGGATCGCGCCCGGCCCAGCCGGACCGCCGCATCGGAGCCTGAATGTGAGCGTTCATACCGCCCTGGAGGCCGGCCGGAGCACGGACGCCCGGGCGCCGGCGCCGCGCGGGCCGCGGCGCCGCCGCCGCGTCCGCGCGGTCCTCGAGGCCTACACCATGCTGGCGCCGAGCCTGGTCGGGTTCCTGCTGTTCCTGGTCGCGCCGATCTTCGGCGTGCTGGCGCTCAGCCTGTTCGACTGGAACCTGATCGGGACGCCGGCGTTCGTGGGGCTCGCCAACTACCGTGAGCTGGCCGGCGATCCCGAGGCGCGGCGCGCGATCATCAACACGATCTACTACGTGCTGCTCAACATCCCGGCCCAGACGGTGCTGGCGTTGCTGCTCGCGGTGGCGCTGAACCGCCGGCTGCGCGGCGGCAAGGTGCTTCGGCTGCTCTACGTGCTGCCGTGGATGGCCATGCCGGTGGCGCTCGGCATCATCTGGACCTGGATCTTCGACCCGAAGTACGGGGCGATCAACAAGCTGCTGGGCCTGGCCGGCATCGACGGGCCCGCGTGGCTGTCGTCGACCACATGGGCGATGCCCGTCCTCGCCTCGGTGAACATCTGGCAGTACACGGGCTACACGATGCTGATCCTGCTGGCCGGGCTGCAGGCGATCCCGCGCCGGCTGCTCGAGGCGGCGGAGATCGACGGCGCCTCGGCGACGCAGCGATTCTTCAGGATCACGCTGCCGCTGCTCCGGCCGTCGATGTTCTTCGTCCTCGTCACCAGCACGATCGGTTCGTTCCAGATGTTCGACACGGTCTATGTGATGACCCAGGGCGGCCCAGCGGATTCGACCGAGACCCTGAACTTCCACATCTACCAGCAGGCGTTCCGGCTCTTCCGGGCCGGCTACGCCTCCGCGCTCGCGGTGGTGCTGTTCTGCCTGATCCTGCTCGTGACGGTGGCGCAGTACCTCTATTTCCGCCGGCGCACGATCTACGACTTCTCGTGACGGTCGGTGAAGTGAGGACCCGATGAAGAGGACCCGATGAAGAGGACGGCGCTCTACGCGGTGCTCCTGGCCGGGGCGGTCGTGTCGGTCGCCCCGTACCTGATGACGCTGAACTCGGCGTTCAAGCATCCGCGGGACGTGCTCACCACCTCCGCGTGGCAGCCGGCCGCGCCGGCCACGTTCGAGAACTTCTCCAGGGTGTGGT
The DNA here is from genome assembly GCA_036378315.1 of Streptosporangiaceae bacterium. Lineage (GTDB taxonomy): Bacteria > Actinomycetota > Actinomycetes > Streptosporangiales > Streptosporangiaceae > CALAED01. Next base: position 3,150 of record DASUWU010000144.1, read on the forward strand.
CGCAGTACGACATGTCCGGATTCCTGCTGCACACGCTGATCTACGCGGGCGCGGTGACGGCCGGCCAGGTGGTCTTCAGCTGCATGGCGGCCTACGCGTTCGCTCGCATGGAGTTTCCCGGCCGCGACCTGCTGTTCTGGTGCTACCTGGCGACGATGATGGTGCCCCAGCTCGTCACCATGGTCCCGCTCTTCCTGATCATGCGGGAGTTCGGTCTGATCGACACCTATGTTGGGCTGATCCTGCCGACCTTCTTCGGGGTCCCGTACGGGATCTTCCTGGTCCGGCAGTACTTCCGCACCATCCCGCGCGACCTGGAGGCCGCCGCGCAGGTCGACGGCGCCGGGACATGGACCACGCTCATCCGCATCATGATCCCGCTGAGCCGGCCGATCCTCGCGACGCTCGCGATCATCACGTTCATCCAGACCTGGAACACCCTCATCTGGCCGCTGATCATCACCAACAGCGCGCACACGCAGGTGCTCACCGTCGGCATCGCGGCCCTCAAGGGACAGTTCGCGTCGCAGTACCACATCATCCTGGCCGCGGCCGCGCTGGCGCTGCTGCCCCTGATCGCCGTGTTCCTGTTGTTCCAGCGCCACATCGTCCGGTCGATCGCCCTGACCGGACTCAAGTAGCACCCCACCCCGGAAGGCCCCCATGAAGATCATCACGGCACTCGCCGCGGCCGCCGCCGTGGCCCTCGCCGCCGGCTGCGGCGGCGGCTCGGGCGGTTCGACCTCCGGCGGCACCGTCACCCTGCGCTACGCGATGTGGGACGAGGTGCAACGGCCGGCGATCCAGAACTCGCTGGCCGAGTTCACCCGACGGCACCCCAACATCAAGGTCTCGATCGAGCTGAACGCCTGGGACGACTACTGGAGCAAGCTGCAGACCGGGCTCGCCGGCCGCACGGCCCCTGACGTCTTCTGGGACCACGTGTCCTACTTCCCGAAGTTCGCCGACCAGCGCGTGCTGACCGACCTGACCCCGTACATCACCGCCGACAAGCTCGACATGTCGATCTACGACCCGAAGCTCGCAGGCGTCTGGAAGGTCGGCGGCAAGACCTACGGCCTGCCGAAGGACTGGGACACCATCGGCCTGTTCTACAGCACCAAGGCGCTCAAGGACGCGGGCTTGACCCCCGCCGACCTGGACGGCCTCACCTGGAACCCGACCGACGGGGGCACTTTCGTCAAGGCGCTGGACAAGCTCACGGTGGACGCGGCCGGTCGCCATCCGGACCAGCGGGGATTCGACGCGACGAAGGTCAAGCGGTACGGCATCGCCCTGCAGGCCCCGACAGGCCAGCAGGACTGGTGGAACTTCGCCCTGCAGAACGGGTGCAAGCTGCAGGACCGGCCCTGGGGCAGGTGGACGATCGACCAGCCTTCCTGCGTCCAGGCCATCCAGTTCGTCCAGGACCTGCGCCTCAAGTACCACGTCGCGGTGCCGGCGTCGGTGACCAACCCGCCGAACGGCCCGTCACTCGACCAGGTCGTCGGCCGCGGTGAGGCCGCCACCGCGATGGACGGCAGCTGGATGCTGCGCGCGTACAACACCGCGCTGCCGGACGGCGGGTTCGGCGTGGCCGACCTGCCCGCCGGACCGGTGGGCAAGGGCAGCGTCTACAACGGCCTGTCCGAGGCGATCTACGCCGGCACCAAGCACAAGAAGGAGGCATGGGAGCTGGTGAAGTGGCTCGCCTCGGCCGACTCGGAGCGGATCGTCGCGGCCGCCGGGACCGTCTGGCCCGGCATCCCGAGCCTCAACGACACCTTCGTCCGCGCGTGGAAGGCCAAGGGCGTGGACGTCACCGGCTTCCAGAAGGCCGCGGAGGGGACGACGATGAGCTATCCACTGACCGAGTCCTCGACGGTCTATGTCGAGAAGTCGCTGGACATCTTCGACCAGGTCTGGCTCGGGAAGCTCAGCCCCCAGGAGGCCGCCACTAGGATCAACACCGAAGCGAACAACGCCATCAAGTGAGCGTCGCGGCAACGGAGGTTATCGGTCACATGCCGGCCGACGAGGCGCCGGTCGCTCGCCGCCGCCGGTCGGCGAGCATCTGGGACGTAGCCCGGGTGGCCGGCGTCTCCCATCAGACCGTCTCACGAGTGATCAACGGACGGGCTCGGGTGAGCGACACCACCCGGGCCAAGGTCCTGCACGCGATCGCCGAGCTCGGCTACCGCCCCAACCGGCTGGCGCAGGCGCTCGCCGGCGGACCCGTGCGCTCGGTCACCGTGCTGACCTCGGACACCGCGTTGTACGGGGCGGCCGCCACGCTGCGCGGGATGGAAGAGGCCGCCAGGGCGGCCGGCTTCTCCCTCGGCGTCAGCGTGCTCGAACCGGACTCCGCCGTGCCGGACGTGGTCGCCAGGCTCAGCCGGCCCGGCGAGGCGGTCATGGTGATCGCCTACGACTCCGCCGGCGTACGGGCGCTGCGCGCGCTGCCGCCGGACGTGGCCGTCACCGCGGCGGTCGAACGGCCACCGGAAGCGACCGGCGACCGCGGCTGGCAGGTCTGGCTCGACGACCGAGACGCGGCGGGGCAGGCGACGCGCTACCTGCTGAGTCTTGGCCACCGGACCGTGCACTACCTCGCCATCCCGTCCTCGACCAGCGCGGTCGCGCAGCGGACGCGGGGCTGGGCGGACGCGCTGGACGGGGCGGGCCGGCCGGCCCCCGAGCCGCTGCAGGGGGGATGGACCCCGCGCTCGGGTTACCTGGCGGCCCGCGCCCTGCTGGCCGATCCGTCGGTCACCGCCGTGCTGTGCGGCAACGACGACCTCGCCCTCGGCGTGATGCGAGCCGCGCGGGAACTGGGCAGGCACGTGCCGGGTGACCTGTCCGTCGTGGGCTTCGACGACACGCCGGCATCCGCCTATCTCAACCCCTCGCTGACCACGGTCCGGCTGGACTTCGAGGGTCTCGGCCGGGCCTGCTTCGGACTCCTGCACAAGCATCTGGAGCCGGATGCCGCCCCACCCGTCGCGGAATGGGCGGAACCGGCGCTCATCGTCCGGGAGAGCACCGGCCCCGCGCCGCGCCCGTCCGGCTGAGTCCCATCCCCCATGAGCAGGGCGGCCCGCCATCGTTTTCGCGCCTTGGCCGGCGGGCCGCCCGCCTCCTGCTTCCGTCCGTCATCCCGGCGAAAGCGACCTGCCGTGAACTCCCGACCGGAAAGGCAGACATGATCGTCTACGACTCCGCGCACCGGCTCTGGCTGCTGTCCGGGCCGTCCTCGTCCTACGTCCTGCATCTGGACGGCGAGGACCGGCTGCGCGCGCTGCACTGGGGGCCGCCGCTGACGGTGCGGCAGGCGACCGCCCTCGTCGAACTCGCCGACCGGGCGGCGCCGTGGCGGCCGTTCGAGGACGCGGCCGACGGGTGCCTCGACCTGGCCGCCGCCGGCGCCTCGCGGTACGGCCACGCCGGGCTCCAGGTGCGGTTCGCCGACGGTACCCGCGACCTTGAGTTGGTGTTCCGCGGCGAGGAGCGTACGGACGATGAGCTCGTGTTGGAGTTCGCCGACCGGCATTACCCGCTGGTCGCCCTGGCGCACTACCGGCTGCCGCCGGGTGGCGACGTGATCGAACGCCACCTCGTGCTGCGCAACGGCGGGGACGAGGCGATCACCATCGTCCGGGGGGACTCGGCGTCGTGGGTGCTGCCGCGGCTGGACGGGTATCGGCTCAGCCAGGTGCGCGGGCAGTGGGCCGCGGAGACGAGGCTGCACCGCGGCGAGCTGCCGTACGGCGAGACGGTCATGATTAGCCGGCGCGGTATCACCGGCCATCACGCCAATCCGTGGGTGATGGTCGACGACGGCACGGCCGGCGAGGAGCACGGCTCGGTCTACTCCTGCGCGCTGGCCTGGAGCGGGAGTTGGCGGTTGACGGTCCAGCGGCTGCCGACAGAACGGGTCTCGGTGTCAGCGGGCTTCGGGCATGATCCGCTCGTCTGGGAACTGGCCGGCGGGCGGGAGCTGGTCACGCCGGTGGTCGCCGGCCTCTACGCCGGAGGCGGGTTCGGCGCCGCCAGCCGGGCCTGGCACGACTACATCCGCGGGCACGTGCTGCCCAGGCCCGACGAGCTGCGACCGGTGCTGTACAACTCGTGGGAGGCGGTCGGCTTCGACGTCGACCTCGACCGGCAGCTCGACCTGGCGGAGCGGGCCGCCGCGCTCGGGGTGGAGTTGTTCGTCATGGACGACGGTTGGTTCGGCGCCCGCACGCACGACGCGGCGGGGCTTGGGGACTGGCGGCCCAACCCAGAGCGCTTCCCCGACGGGCTCGGCCCGCTGATCTCCCGTGTCCATGACCTGGGGATGGGCTTCGGGCTGTGGGTGGAGCCCGAGATGGTCAACCCCGACAGCGACCTGTACCGGACCCATCCCGACTGGGTGATCCACCGGCCGCACCGGCGCCGCACCGAGCTGCGCAACCAGCTCGTGCTCAACCTGGCCAGCTCGGACGTCGCGTCCTGGGTGCACGAGACGATCGACGACCTGCTCGCCAAGAACGCCATCGACTTCCTCAAATGGGACATGAACCGGCCCATCACCGAAGCCGGCCCCGGCGACGACTCGGTGTGGCTCGACCACGTCCGCAACGTGTACGGCATCCTCGACCGGCTGCGGGCGGACCATCCGCACGTGCGGATCGAGTCGTGCAGCGGCGGCGGTGGTCGGGCCGATCTGGGCATCCTGCGCGTGACAGACCAGGTCTGGACCTCCGACAACACCGACGCACTCGACCGGCTGGAGATCCAGCACGGCTTCACCCAGCTCTACCCGCCGCTCGTGATGGGCGCCTGGGTCACCGACAGCCCCAACCCCTACACCCGCCGGACCACCCCGCTGGACTTCCGGTTCCATGTCGCCATGGCAGGGACGCTCGCGATCGGCGGCAACCTGACCGCCTGGACCTCGGGCGAGCTGGCCCGCGCCGCCGAGCTGATCGCCGACTACAAGCGGGTGCGGCCGCTCGTCCAGCACGGGCGGCAGTACCGGCTGCGCCCGCCAGGGGGCCGGAACTCCACCACAGGCCACCCGGCCGGCGACCAGCTCAGCGCCGTACAGTTCGTCGCCGCCGGCGGCGGGGAAACGGCGGTCCTCGTCTACCGCCCCACCCGGCACTACGGCCACCCGGACCCGCCCGTACGGCTGCGCGGCCTCGATCCCGGCGCCCGATACCGCGACACCACCACCGGCGAGATCCATCACGGAGCCGTCCTGCTCACCCACGGTCTGATCCCGGAACTGGCGCCCGGCGACTACGCCAGCACCCTCGTCCATCTCGTCCGTGAGCCGCTGTGACCGTCGACTCCGCCGGTGTGAAAGCCGGTGAAAGGTCGGTTGACCCGTGTCATGACGCGGCTTAGTTTCGCGATACCGCCTTTTCGAATCGGTTCGATATTTCGAATACGGCACCGGACCTCAGCAGAACTCCCACATCGAGAGGTCGCCATGTCCTCGTCCTCGTTCGGCCGCGCGGCCCGCCGGCGCCGGTGGGAGCCCGGCCGGGCCGCGCGGTCCCCGTACCCCTGCGGACTGAGTGGTATCCGCAATGACGGAGGTCTTCATGTTTCCCATCCCCGCCCGCGTACGGCCGGCCCGGCTGGTCGCGACGTCCCTGATGGCCGTGGCGGCGGTCGTGCTCGCCCTCGGCGGTTCGGCGGTCACGAACACCGCCGCAGCCGCCTCGCTGCCGTGTGACATCTACGCCTCGGGTGGTACGCCGTGCGTCGCGGCGCACAGCACGACTCGGGCCTTGTTCTCCTCCTACAACGGGCCGCTGTACCAGGTGCGCCGCGCCTCGGACAACGCCACCCGGGACATCGGCGTGGTGAGCGCCGGCGGGGTGGCGAACGCGGCCGCGCAGGACTCGTTCTGCGCGGGCACGACGTGTCTGATCACGATCATCTACGACCAGACCGGCCGGGGGAACCATCTCACCCAGGCGCCGGGTGGCTCGTTCCCCGGTCCCGCCCCTGGCGGGTTCGACAACCTCGCGAACGCGACGGCGGCGCCGACCACCCTCAACGGCAGCAGGGCCTATGGCGTTTTCGTGGCGTCCGGCACCGGATACCGCAACGACCGGACCTCGGGAATCGCGACCGGAGACCAGCCGGAGGGAATGTACGCGATCTTTGACGGCACGCACTTCAACGGCGGCTGCTGCTTCGACTACGGCAACGCGGAGACCAGCGCCACGGACACCGGCAACGGCCACATGGAAGCCATCTACTTCGGCAACATCAAGGTCTGGGGCTTCGGCACGGGCAACGGTCCGTGGGTGATGGCCGACCTGGAGAACGGGCTGTACTCCGGGGTGAACTTCGGCTTCAACTCCAACGACCCGACCGTCAACTTCCGCTACCTCACGGCGATCATCAAGGGGGAGCCGAACCACTGGTCGATCAGGGGCGGCAACGCCCAATCGGGCGGCCTGTCGACCTTCTACAACGGAGCGCGCCCCAACGTCGCCGGCTACAACCCGATGCACAAGGAGGGCGCCATCATCCTGGGCATCGGCGGCGACAACAGCCACGGTGCCGTCGGCACCTTCTACGAGGGCGCGATGACGTCCGGCTATCCATCGGACGCCACGGAAAACGCCGTGCAGGCCAGCGTCACCGCGGCGGGTTACGGGTCGGGCGGCGGTGGTGGTGGTTTCCCGACGGGTAACCACCAGCTGGTCATCGGGAACGACGGCCTGTGCCTGGACGTCAACGGCAACAGCACCGCCTCCGGCGCCGCCATCATCCAATGGAGCTGCAACGGACAAACCAACCAGCAGTT
>DASUWU010000145.1:0-72607 GCA_036378315.1 Streptosporangiaceae bacterium
GGTCATGGTGAGAAACGCCTCTTCCAGGGACCGGCTCAGCTGTTGTACGGAGGTGACGCCGATGCCGGCGGTGACGAGTGCGCGGACGAGGTCGCGTGAGGGAACCCGGGGCGCGGCGACGGTGACTTCCCCGCCGCGGGCGGTGATGCCGGCGGCGCCCGCCATCCGGCGCAGCACGGCGGCCGCTCGCTCGCCGTCGTCCACCTTGATGACGTAGGTGCTGGTGTCGTCGAGCAGGTCGGCGAGCGGTCCGGCGGTGATCAGGCGGCCGTGGTTCATGACGACGACGTGGGTCGCGAGCCGCTGCACCTCGGCCAGCTGATGGCTGGACACCAGCACCGCCGCTCCCCTCCCCGCCAGCGCCCCCAGGTGCTCGCGCAGGGCCCGCACCTCGGCCGGGTCAAGGCCGTTGGCAGGCTCGTCGAGGATCAGCACGTCGGGTGCGCGCATGAGGGCTTGGGCCAGCGCCAGCCGTTGTCTCATGCCCATCGAGTAGCCCTTGACCTTGCGGGCGATCGCCGTGCCGAGCCCGGCGAGGTCGAGAGCGTCGTCCAGCGCAGGCGGTGGCCAGGCGCGTCCTGTCGCCGACCACAGGAGCTTCAGGTTGGCCGTGCCGGACAGGTGGGGGACGAACGCGGGGCCGTCGATGAGGACGCCGACGCGGCGAAGCACGCGGGCGCCGAGGCCGACCGGCCGGCCGAGGATCCGCGCGCTGCCGGTGTCCGGGCTGGACAGTCCGACCAGCATCCGCATCGTCGAGGTCTTGCCCGCCCCGTTGGGGCCGAGGAGCCCGCAGATCTGGCCGGATTCCACGGCGAGCCCGAGTTCGGCGACGGCCTGTGTACGGCCGTACCGCTTGGACAGGTCACGGGCGTGGATCATCGGCTGTTGGGCGGTTGTGGGTTCCATCGCGTGCCTTTCACCTATGCGGCTCTGGGCGGGTCAGCGCGAGCTGCGTCCCGGCCGTGAACAAAGAGGTGACCAGTCCGGCCCCGAGCGTGAGGGCGACCAGCGCCGGGACGGACGACAACGGGCGTTGCCCGGGCCACAGCGCGTCGCGGAACGCGGTCGCGATCTGGATCGCGACGCAGCCGGCGATCACCGACGCCTCGGCTGTGCGGCGGGGCCGGGTACGGGCCGGGCGGGCGATGAACCCGGCGACCGCGTTGCTGATCACGCAGAACGCGAGGGCCGACGTCGTCTCGACGACCAGCATCCAGGCGATGAGCAGCGGGTTCGTCCATCGTTCGCCGATGGCCTGCGCACCGGTGATTCCCGCGCCGGCCAGTACGCTCAGCGCGAGGAAGACGGTCATCGCGTGCCGCCGCACCCACGCCGCCGCCTCGGGTCCGGCCCAGCGCCGCAGCACGGGAATCCGCGCGCAGAGCACCACCACGTCGCCGAGCCAGTCCTGCCGCCATCGGCGGGACGTACCGCGCGGGCGGCGGCCTCGTACCAGCATCGCCGCCACGACCACCGTGAGCGCGGACGCCGCGACGAGCCCGCCGATCAGCAACCGCGTCCACGCGCCCCAGGACGCGGCAGGTGCCCCGGCGAGGACCGCGGCCCATTCGAAGACCAGGCTGACACCGATCAGCGTGGTCATCGCCCCGGCCGCGCGTATCGTCTGCCGCGCCCGGTCCTGGCCGCCACGCGCCTGCCAGGCCGGCAGCCGCATGGCGATCACCAGGGCGAGCATCGGCACCGCGAACTGGGTCAACGACACGACGGCGTCGTACGGGTCGTCCTGCCACGGGCTGGCCGCCCTGACTGTCTTGTCCTGGGTCGCCAGCAGCGTCACCGCTTCGAAGAAGCCCGCCGTGCCGAGGCTCGCCAGGATCGCGATCAGCGACGCCCTTCCTTTCTCCTGCGCGCGTTCCATGGCGGCTATACTACGCGATGCGTAGTACGCGGCGAGTAGCATCGCGTCACGTAGTACGATGGGCGGACCATGCACAGCAACGACGCCCAGATGCTCGTGCTCACCGCCCTTGCCGACGGCCCGCTGCACGGATACGCCATCAACACGGCGATCGAGCAGCTCACCGGCCGGAGGCTCGGTCCAGGCAGCCTCTACGGCGCGCTGACCAGGCTGGAGGCCAAGCAGCTCATCGAGCCGCTGGCCGAGGAAGGCCGGCAGCGCCCGCTCCGCCTGACCGCCAAGGGCCGCGCCGTCCTGGAGCAGGAGCTGCGGACGATGGCGCACGTCGCGGCCGTCGGGCTGCGCAACCTCGGGGCGCGGCCGGCATGAGGCTCGCGCCGGTGGTGCTCGGCCTGTATCCCCGCCCCGTCCGGGAGCGCTGGGGGCCCGACCTGGAGGCCGAGATCCGGGCGGCCGGCTGGCGGAGCCTGCCCAACACCCTGACCGGCATCGCCGACCTGTGGCTGCACCCGGCCATCTGGCCGGGTGCCTCGCCCCGCCAGCGCCGGCTGCGCATGACGACGATGGCCGTGGCGCTCGCCCTCGCCTGCTGGTTCTTTTCGCTGGCCACCGTCGAACTCGGCGGGCGGTCCGCGCAGGCCGCCGGACACGCGCCACTGATGTCGGTCGGGATGGCGCTGATCCTCGCGGGCCTGGTGCTCATCATCCCCTGCCCCCCGGTCCGGGCCCTCGCGGCGACGTGCCGGATCGCCGTGACCCGGCTGGCGGGCCCGGCGGCGCTCGGAGCAGGCGTGATCATCGCCGTCCACGCGGGAGCCGGTAGCGCGCCGTCCATCGTGCGCGCCGCCGTGGTCGCCTGCTGGTGGACGGCGCTGGCGATGGCTGCCGTCCAGACCTGCCGGGCCATCGCCGCCGCCGGTTCACGCCTCAACCCGCCACGCCCCGGCCGGCTCCGCGTCGGCACGGCCGTGCTGACCGCGGGCTCGGCGGCCAACGCCGCCACCCTGCTCGGCTTCTCGCAACGCGCCGGAGACGACCTGCCAGCCACCGCGACCGGCCTCGGCCTGCTCGGCCTGCTGGCCGTCTTCCTGCTCGTGCTTCGCGACACCCGCCACCTCGCCACCTATGAGTGACGGCCCTGGTACCTCGGGACCGGGAGGCGGACGGCCCGCCGGGGTTCCGGCGGGCCGTCGTGTGGGATGTGCGGAGCTCAGTCGTGGTCCGGCGACGGGATGTAGGCCCCCGGCACCTGATCCGGCGTGTAGATCTTGGACTCACCCGGGTAGGGCGTTGCCCACTCGTGCGCCTCGTACCACGAGAAGTGGTTCATCTGCGCGGGGTTGGCGGAGTCGGCACGGGCACCCGGCCCGGTGAACGGCTGCCGCGACTTCCAGGTCTCCCACTTCGCCGCGACGCCCTGCTTGTCCGCCGGTACCTTCCCCGACGGCGCGGGAGCGGCGTTCGGGTCCTGCGCCGCCGGGGTGTCCGCACCGCAGGGCGGCAGGGTCGACAGACCCAGGGTCAGCGAGGTCCTGTTGGGCAGAGCGGTGTACGGCGTGTTGTCGGGCCTCGGGCTGAACGCCGCACGCATGGGGGTGGCCGCGGTGTCCTTCTGGTTCATCGGGTGGATCCCGAGGATCTGCTCGATGGTCCGGATCATCATGATCTGCGTGTAGTAGTGGCTGTCGACAGCGCCGTGCCTGGCCCATGGGCCGATGATCTGGATCGGGGCGCGGTGGCCGTCGACGTGGTCGACGCCGGCCTGCGAGTCGTCCTCGACCACGAAGATCGCGGAATCCTTCCAGTACGGGCTGTGCGAGATCTCGTCGACGATCTTGCCGGTCGCCAGGTCGTTGTCCGCGACCTGAGCCGCTCCGTTCGGCGGACCGCCGGTGTGGTCGTTGGAGAGCCAGAACATGTTCAGGTTCGCCGGTCCGTTCTTCTCGAAGTCACGCTTCCAGATCTCGTACTTGTAGACGTCCGGGACGCTGGTGTCGAAGAGCGGGAAGCCGGGGACGGACACCTTGTTGAGCGACGGGATCGCCGAGCCCGTCTGGATGGGGTAGGCGGTGTCCTGCCCGGTCGTCGCCATGTTCTTGGCGTCGCAGTACAGGTTCTGCCAGGACGCGCCGGACGGCTTGCTCTCGAACGACTGGAACTCGCCGAAGTCCTTGACGGTCTTGCCGGCCGCCTGGGCACCGGTCCAGAGGAAGCCGGTCCGCTGGTGACCGAGAACGTCGTTCTCCGTGTCGTAGCTGCGGGTGTACTCACCGGCCGAGGACTCGGTGTACTCCGGGTCGTCGGCCTGCATGAGCCAGTTGTGTCCCTCGGCGGAGTTCGTGCCGACGTCGTAGGTGTTGTCGTACAGCCCGAACTGCTTGGCCAGCGCGTGCTGGTTCGGCGTCACGTTCTCGCCGTACTGGGCCATCGACGGGTCGCCGTTGCCCTCCGCCATGTCGCCGAACACCTGGTCGTACGTCCGGTTCTCCTTGACGAGCAGGAAGACGTGCTTGATCGTCGAGGGGTCGCCGAGCCGCAGCGGGACCGGCACCGGCTTCGCGTGGCCCCTGCCCAGGGCCATCGAGTTGCCGTCCCAGCCGTTCTGGGCGAAGACCTTGCCGGTGTAGGACCTGATGACACGGTCGTCCGGCAACGTGAACCGCTGCAGGCTCGACGTCGTGTCGTGGGTGCCGTGGCTGCTGGTGGTGGAGCGGCGGGCGTCGATACCACGGGTGTTGGAGACCACCACGCGGTTGCCGACGGTGGTGATTTCCGCGGGGAAGTAGTCGGTCGGGAGCAGGCCGACGTAGCTGACCGGCTCCAGCGGCTTGGTGTACCGGTAGACGGCGACCGCGTTGGCGCGGCCGAGCGTCACCAGAAGGTGACCGTCGTCGGTGAGCGTCACCGCGTCGGGCTCGTAGCCGACCGATGCCTCCGGCCACGGCTGGGTGGCGATGGTCTGGACGACCTTGTCGCGCGCCGTGTCGATGACCGACACGTCGTTGGTGGCCGTGTTCGTGACGAACAGCGCCCCGTTCTTGGCGTACAGGGCGGTCGGGTGCAGACCGACGTCGATGCTCCTGGCGGCGGCGGACGGATGGGCAACGTCGATCACACTCACGGTGCCCGTGGTCGCCGCGCCCGTCTTCGGGTTGGCCGGCACCTGGGTGCCGTAGGAGTTCATCGTCGTCTCGCCGGACTTGGCCGGCCGCCCGCCCTCGTTGCTGACGTAGAGCTTGGTGCCGACAAGCGCCAGACCACGCGGCGCGTTGCCCACGGCCCAGCTCTGCTGGATGATCCCGGTCGCCGCGTCGACGGCGACCACGCGGTTCTGGCCGTTGACGGCCGAGTACACGGTCTTGCCGTCGGCGGAGAAGACCGCCGCGCCCACCAGCGCGTGCTTCGAGCCCTGCGCGGCGATGGTGACGAACGTCGGGGCGGCGAGAGTGCCGTCCGGGTTCACGGCGAACTTGCGGTAGCCGTCGGACTGGCCCAGCCACAACTGCGAACCGTCGGGCGAGTACGTGGGGCCTTCCTGGCCCACGTCGTTGCCGCTGATGCGCAGGTCCGCCGACGCGTTGTTGCCGACGAGCTGCCGCACCTTCCAGTTCTTCAGGTCCACGATGGCGAGCGCCATCCCCCCGTCGGTGACCGAGGCGGCGAGATGGCTACCGTCCGGGCTGATCGAGGACGACATGATCTTGCCCGGGTTGATGACGAGACGCTGGCCGATCGGCTTGATGTACTGGTCGCTGGACACGACCAGGCCCTTGTCGGTGGTCTGGCCGACCTGGTCGGTTCCGAACTGTTGCGTCGAGGCGTACGCGATCCCTCCGCCCGCGATCGCGAGAGCTGCGGTACCGGCGGCCACGACGCGGACCCGGCTTCCGGCGGCTCTGTGGAAGAGCCCGGAACGGATCTCAGCGACGCGCCGGCGTTGGCGTCTGACGTGCATGAATCATCCCTTCTGCGTGCGGGCGAGCAGGTCGACGTTGCCGTCGAGTCGCCACAGGGGGTTGGGCGCGTCCCCGGTCGGGGTGCGCACCTGGAAGTAGCCGTTCACCTCCTTCGGTCCATCGCCGTCGGCGACGTACCGCCCGCCCGCGGTGACGTCGAGCTGGTAGATGGCGGTGCCGACGGCCGCGACGCCGGGGAGGTGCCACGAGACGACGCAGCGCCAGTCGTTGCCCGGCCCCTCGTCGACGACGCGGTCGCCGCCCTTGTCGCAGGTCGCGGTGGCCCGCAGCCGCGCCTCGGTGACGTCGGGCCGGTTGAGCTCCCTGCTCTGCAGCCGGTAGAGGTGCGCGTACGCCGTGGCGAGCGAGTCCTGCAGCTTGACCCGCTCGATGCCCGATCCCCCGGCAGGGGTCGCGGCGGCGACCACCGCGACCGTGAGCGCGACGAGCCCGGCCAGCGGCAGCACCCCGGCCACGAGGACGCGGCGGCCCGATCCGTCGTACGCGATGTCGGTGAAGTCCCTGCGCAGGAACAGCCGGTAGGCGAGCGCGGTGGCGGCGACCGCCCAGGCAAGGCAGACCGCGAGGCCGACGAGCAGCGGTCCCGCCTGGGCCGGGCTGGTGAACAGCCCGTGCCACGCGAGGAAGGCATGGCTCGGCAGGGCCACCCGTACGGCCACGGGCAGCGGGAGCAGTTGCGCGAGCCGCAGCGCGAAGGCGAGCAGCGCGGGCATCAGCAATCCCATCGGCGAGCGCCCGAGCGCCACAGAGCCGAGCAGCCCGACAGCGGCGAACGCCAGCGTCGGCACCAGCACGCAGGCCCAGGCGAGCAGGACCGTCGCCGCCGCGTCCGCCGGCGCGAGGACGTGTCCGTCCAGGCCGACGAGGGGCCGGTCGCCGACCGCGGCGAGGCCGCCGGCGACGCTCGATGTGGCGAGCCCGACCACGAGGATGAGCAGCACGGTGAGGCTGGCGAGCGCCTTCGCGACGAAGATCCGCCGCGGGGAGCGGACCGCAACCAGCAGGTGCCGCCAGGTGCCCAGCCGGTCCTCGGCGGCGAAGACGTCGCCGGCGACCAGCGCCGTCAGCAGCGGCAGCGCCCACGTGCACGAGAAGTCGAGCACCACAAGCGATCCCGCCCAGCCGGTCGCATGCATCCAGCGGCCGAAGACCGTGTCGGCCGGCAGCGAGTTCTGCAGGCTCACCGCGGCCACGAAGGCCGCGGGAACGATCCAGCACGCCGCGAGCAGCAGCCGGGTCCGGTGCTGGGAGAGCAGCTTGACCAGCTCGAACCGGTAGCCGCGCAGCACAGGAGCCGGCCGGGCATGGATTTTCGTGGGTGCCGCGACTGTCGCGGTCATCGCCGGCCCTCCTCGTCGGACTGTTCGGTCTCTTCGGTCTCTTCGATCTCTTCGGTCCAGGGCTGACTCGCCGCGATGCCGGTCCCGGTCCCGGTCCCGGTCAGGGCGAGGAAGGCGGCCTCGAGCGGCGCCACGACGGGCGCCAGCTCGCGCACCGCGACGCCGGCCCCCACCAGCCGCGCCACCAGTTCGTCGATGGCCGGCACCGGTCCGCGGACGACGAGGACGCCTGCGTCCGACCACCGGCCGGGACCGCGGCGGGGCACGACGCGGAGACCGGGCGTCCGCGCCGCCACCCCACGGGCGGCGGCCGGGTCGGACGTGAGCAACCGGTAGTCGAGCTCGCCGCTCTCGGCGGCGAGCTTGCTCACCGGCCCCGAGAAGACGACCCGCCCGGTGGCGAGGATGGTGACCTCGGAGCACAGCGCGGCCAGGTCGTCCATCCGGTGGCTGGAGATGACCACCGCGGTCCCGTCCGCCGCCAGCCCGGTGATGACGCGGTGCACGTGGTGCTTGCCGGCCGGGTCCAGACCGTTGGCCGGCTCGTCGAGCACGAGCAGTCGCGGCTTGGTGAGCAGGGCGGCGGCCAGCCCGAGCCGCTGGCGCATCCCCAGCGAGAAGCCGCGGACGCGGTCGTCGGCGACGTCGGTGAGCCCGACCTGCTCCAGCGCGCCGTCGACGCCGGCGGCGGGCCCTGTGCCGTACCCGGCGCCGTATCCGCGTAGGGAGGCGAGGGCGGAGAGGTTCTGCCGAGCGCTGAGCGACGGGTAGAGCCCGGGCGCGTCCACGAAGCCCGCCACGCCGTCGGGTACGGCGAGCGTCCGCGCGATCGGCGTACCCAAAATCTCGAGCCGGCCGCTGTCGCCGACCGCCAAACCCAGGAGCAGGCCGAGCAACGTCGTCTTGCCCGCGCCGTTGGGACCGACCAGTCCGTGGACCTGGCCCGCGGCGACCTCCAGGTCGACGCCGTCGAGCGCGACCACGTCCCCGAAGCACTTCGTGATCCCCCGAGCCCGGATTGCGGGCGTCGTGTGCATGTCGGTCTCCTCCGCTCTCGGCGCCGGCGCAGGAAAACTACGGACCGCGGTTTGCGTCGGCGGGGCGGCCAGTCGAACGTTCGGCAAATGCTGTCCGATACGTGAACCGCGCCCGGCACGCGGCGCCGGCGGGTTGCCGAGTAGGGTCTCGCCCGATCTACTTGTGGCGGACAAAATCGTCCGGATCGCCCGGGGGAGGCGGAGCCGCATGAGCGATCAGCGGTTGGAGATCGACCATGTCTCCAAGCGGTACGGGGATGTGGTCGCGCTCCGTGAGATGACGTTCGACGTCCGGGCCGGGGAGTTGTTCGGATTCGTCGGCAGGAACGGCTCGGGCAAGACCACCACGATGCGGATCGCCCTCGGGGTGCTCGCCGCGGACGCGGGTGAGGTCCGCTGGGACGGAAGCCGCCTCACCCTCGAGACCCGGCGGCGGATCGGATACATGCCGGAGGAACGCGGGCTCTACCCGAGGATGAAGGTCGGCGAGCAGCTGGTCTACCTCGCCCGGCTGCGCGGCCTGACCAAGGAGCGGGCCGTACGGTCCGTGGACGTGTGGCTGGATCGGCTCGGTGTCGCCGAGCGCCGCGGCGACGAGGTGCAGAAGCTCAGCCTCGGCAACCAGCAGCGCGTCCAGCTCGCCGCCGCGCTGGTGCACGACCCGTCGATCCTGGTCTTGGACGAGCCGTTCAGCGGCCTCGACCCGCTGGCCGTCGACGTGATGAGCCAGGTGCTGCGGGACAAGCGCGACGAGGGGATTCCGGTCCTGTTCTCCAGCCATCAGCTCGACCTCGTCGAGCGGCTGTGCGACCGGGTGGGCATCGTGCGGGAGGGCGAGATGGTCGCCTGCGGGGCGGTCGACGAGCTGCGGACGGGCGGCCAGGAGCGGCTCGTCGTGGACGCCCCCGCCGCGCGGCCGGGGTGGGCCGCCGGGCTGCCTGGGGTGACCGTGTGCGGCCAGGAGGGCACCAAGACGGTACTGGAGCTGGGCGAGGGCGCCGACGACCAGGCCGTGCTGCGGGCGGCGCTGGCGACCGGCCCGGTGCGCGAGTTCACGCCACGCCGCCCGCGGCTGACCGAGCTCTTCCGCCACGTCGTGAGCGATGACCCGGCTACCGGCAGCGCGACCGGGGCGGGCGGAGAAGGCAGGGCGGCGTGAACACGGGAACGGCGGTCGGCATGGTGGCCCGTCGCGAGATCGCCACCAGGATGCGGTCCAAGGCTTACCTCATCGTCACCGGAATCATGATCGTCTCGATCCTCGGGCTCATCATCGCGGTCAAGGTGGTCGGCGGTTCTTCGGCCGGGAAGCTCGGCGTGCTCGACGGCTCGCTGGGCGTCCCGCTGCGGTCGGCGGCCGCCGCTGTCGGTGTCCACGTGACGGTCCGTACCGTCCCCGACCGGGCCGCGGGAGAACGGCAGGTCCGCTCCGGTGAGCTGGACGCGCTCGTGGTGGGCCGGCCGCCGGAGGTCGTGGTGAAGAAGAACCTCCCCGACGACCTGCGGAACGTCCTCAACGTGCTCGCCCGCCAGCAGGCGCTCGACGAGCAGATCATCAAGGCCGGCGGCGACCCCGCCGCGGTCGAGCGGGCGGTCGCCGGCGCCTCCGTCCACGTCCGCGCGCTGGTGCCGGGGGGCGCCTTCCGGGGCGAGCGGATCGCGGTCGGCGTCGTCGCCGGCATCCTGGTCTACCTGGCGTTGATGATCTACGGGCAGACCGTCGCCCAGGGCGTAGTCGAAGAGAAGGCCAGCCGGATCGTCGAGATCCTGCTCACCGCGATCCGGCCCTGGCAGCTCATGCTGGGCAAGGTCGTCGGCATCGGCGTGACCGGGCTGACCCAGATGTTCCTGGTCGCCTCGGTCGGCGTCACCGCCGCGCTGCTGTCGGGCACGATGCACATCCCCGCCTCCCTGCTGACGGGGGCGGCGGCATGGGGGATCGTGTGGTTCCTGCTCGGCTTCCTCGTCTACGCGCTGCTGTTCGCGGCGATGGGCTCGCTGGTGTCCCGCCAGGAGGACGCCGGCAGCGTCGTCGGCCCGGTGATGATACTGATCATCGTCCCGTACGTGCTGGGCATCTCGATCCTGCCCGCCGACCCGGAGAACGGCCTGCTCCGCGTCCTGTCGCTGATCCCGCTCTTCGCACCGACGCTGATGCCCATGCGGGTCGCGCTCGGCGTGCCGGCCTGGGAACTGGGGACGGCACTGGGCCTGACCGTCCTGCTCGCCATGGCGCTCGTCGGGCTGGCCGGCCGCATATACAGCAACGCGGTGCTCCGCATGGGCAGCCGGATCAGGCTGAGCGACGCCTGGCGCGCGGCCTAAACCCGGAACTCAGCGCTCATCGTGGGTGACGAGCCCTTCGATCGTGCGGAGCTCCTGGTCGATCTTCGCGAGCGCTTCGCGGCGGTGGTGCGACGCCCGTTCGCCGGTCACCGGGGGCTGCGCGCGCCGGTGTTCGAGGTGCGCCAGCAGGGTCTCGCCGCCCAGCTCGCGGGCGGCGAAGGCGATAACGACCGTGGCGGATTGCATGAGGCACCAGCCCGGCCGGAGCCTGGCGTCCATCGCCTCCTCGCGGCCCGCGGTATCCAGCACCCGCAGGCGCAGAAACTCGCCGCGCCGCTCGATGACCCGCACCTGGGACACACCGGGTTCGTAGCGGGGGGTGGCCTGTTCCAGGTCGGCGATGACCCGCCACACAGCCTCGAAGGGGGCGGCGATGCGGCGGTGCCGGACGGCGGCGCCGGGCAAGGCGGCCGCGAGGATGGCGAGGCGGTCGATCGGGTCGATATCGGGGAGCCCCACGGGATCATTCACGCTTCCCACTCCTCCCGGAACGCGGCTCTGGCCCGATGCAACCGGGATTTCACGGTCCCTGCCGGGATCCCCAAGAGGGCGGCGATCTCCTGTTCGCTGAGGCCTTCCTTGATACGCAGGACCAGCACGACGCGCTGGGAGACCGGCAGCCGCGCCAGGGCGTCGTCGATGTCCACCAGCCCTTCGAGAGAGGAGACGGAGCGACCCCTGAGCGCGTCCTCCTCGGCCTGCTCCGGGTCATGCCGGCGGGCGAGCCGGATCGCCGTCCTGACGGTGACCGACCGTACCCAGGTAATGATCGCCTCGGGGGCACGCAGCGAAGACAGGCCCTGGAAGATCGCCAACAGAGCCTCCTGGGTCGCGTCGTCGGCGACCGCCGGGGCGATCCGCGCGCACAGTCGGTGGACATACGGCGCCAGATCGTCGAGTAGCCGATCCAACGCGAGCGCGTCGCCCTCCTGAGCAGCCGCGACGTCCTCCGGGTCCACGCCAGGAAGATTATCCGGAACCTTCCCGATGTTCCCCGCCACCTTCCAGCTAGGAGGACACCACACAGAGGGGACTGCCCAGTGAATCCAGACCTGATGATCGTCGGCGCGGGCCTTGCCGGGCTCACCGCAGCCATCGAGGCGGCCGAGCGTGGCCTGCAGGTGACCGTCGCCGAGGCGCATTCCCAGCCGGGCGGGCGAGCACGCTCACTGGCGGCTCCGTTCCTGGCCAACACCGGTCCCCACGCCATCTACGTGGACGGGCCATGGTGGGCGTGGCTGGAGCGCCGCGGCCTCACGCCGCCCATCGTGGAGGCGCCGCGCCGTGCCGGCCTGGTCCGGACCGGAGGCCGGCTCGGCCCGCGGCCGGCCGAACTCGACGAGGCCATCGCCGCGCTGCCCGCCGAGGCGCCGGCAGCCGAATCGTTCCGCGCATGGCTGCTCAGGCACGTCGACGCGAAGACGGCTGAGGCGATCGTCGGAGTGGCTTTCGTCTTCACCTTCGACCATGACCCAGGGCGGCTTTCGGCCGCGTTCGTCCACCAGCGCCTCCACCGGGCCCTTGCCGGCGGCGCCCGGTACGTGGCCGGCGGGTGGTCCACCCTCGTCGATCTGCTTGCCGAGCGAGCCGCCGGCCTCGGCGCGCGGATACGCACCCGGATACGGGTGCCGGCCCTGCCCGCAGGACCGACGATCCTGGCCACCAGCCTCGCGGCGGCACGCCAGTTGACCGGTGACGAATCCCTTGTCTGGCCCAGCGCCCGCGTGGCAACGATCGACCTGGGCCTGCGGGTGGCCGACGACGGCCCGGACTGGTTCCGGGTGATCGACCTGGATGACCGGATCTACGCGGCCCGCTACAGCCTCGCCGACCCGGGCTTGGCGCCGCCCGGACATGAACTCATCCAGATCGCCGCCGCATGCGCCCCTCGCGAGCGGAAGGCCGACGCCGAACGCCGAGTGCGGCGTCTTCTCGACCAGTCCTTCCCCGGCTGGCGCGCCGCGGTGCGGTGGCACCGCAGCGCCATGCGTACGAACTGCACCGGAGCGGTGGACCTGCCCGGGACGACATGGCGCGACCGCCCAGCCGTCAGCCGCGGCGACACCCTCTGCGTGGCCACCGACCAGTCCGCCGCGCCGGGGCTGCTCGCCGAGGTCGGAATCGCCGCCGCGCAACTCGCCGTCCAGCGGCTCGGCGAAACCCGCGGGCCGCGTGGATCGCGGCCCGAGTCGTCTACCGCATCGGGCTGAGCGACGCCTGGCGCGCGACCTGGCCGGCCGGGACGTTGGGCCTTCGATCGCGGGCGGTTCGGCTCATGGTCGCGGGCCACGGGGGGACCGAGGATCCGGGTGACCGCTTCCCCCCGTCCAGCGGAAGGACCGCAGATGCGTAAGTCGATCCCCCTGGTTTCCACGATCGCCATGACGGCGCTGTTCGCGCTCGCCGCGCCGGCGACCGCGGCGACCCCCGCCGCCCCGGCGACTCCGGCGACCGCCACGGGCCATGGGGCCGTCGTCTCGTTCCGGCTGGCGCCGCCGAACACCGCCGTGTCACCGGACGGCGGGACGATGGCCGCCCCCGGTGACTGGATCAAGGTGGGTGGCGGCGGCTCGTTCGAGCCGGCGACCGGATCGGTCCGAGCGGGCGGCACGTTCACGCACTACAGCGCCGACGGGACCGTCCACTGCGCCGGCACCTGGCGGGCGACCCAGGTGACGGGGTGGACCGACTTCGGCCGCGGCGGCGGCAGCGCCGCCCTCCGGGTCACGCACTACTGCTCGACCATGGGCGAGGTCCACACCGACATCCCGATGACGGTGACGTCGACGCGGAACGCGCCGCCCGGCTCGTCCTACGTGGCCGGGACCACGGTGGGCGAGTTCACCGTGCCCACCGGCGGGAAGGTGACGATCACGATCTCCCGGTAACGCCCCGGCCCGCGGGGTGTCGACCCGCCCGACTACCTGACCGCGCCGGTGACGGTGAAGCGTTCGACCCCGGCCAGGTGTCCGCCGGTGGCGGCGGCGATGGTCAGGACGCCGTGCGGCGCCCCGCGCAGGGTCACCCGCGCCGACCACGGCTGGTCCTGGCCGCCCGCCGACACGTAGCCGAAGGCGCCGACGAGCGCACCCGACGGCAGCCGGACCTGGATGCTGATGCTCTCGTCGACTCCGGTGATGCGGCCGCCGACGACCGGCCGGGTGCCGACGTGGCCGCCGTAGGGCGGGGTGGTGAGCGAGAACGTCGTGTCGTCGGTGCCGACGACCTCCCACGGCGCGAGACGACCGGAGCCGAAACGCACCAGGTGGATCACCGCGGCCGTGCCCATGCGGCCGCCGTCCGGAATCTTGAACCCCACACCGATGTGCGCGTCCCCACCGCTGACCGTGCTGGCCGAGACGCGGTTGATCTCGGTGTACCCGAGGTAGCCACGGGCGAAGGACAGGGCGGTCTGCTGGGCGCTGAGATGCCACGGCTGGTGACCGCCCGAGCGGTAGCTCGCCTGCCATGCGCGCACCTCACGGCCGTTCGCGAACGGCCACAGGGGAAGGTAGCGGCCGGGCAGGCGTGGCAGCGCGGCGGCCGCGGGAGGTGCCGGCGGCGCGCCCGCGGGTCGGCGCCCTGGCGGCGTCGTGGGCGTGGTGGCCGGCGGCTGGGCCGCCGGCGGCGCGCTGGTCGTGACCGACTGCGGTTCCGGCGGCTGGTTGGCCTTGTTGGTCTCGCGTACGCAGGCCACGACGAGCAGCGACATGCCGAACAGGAGAAGGATGACGAACGGGATGGCCCTGGCGGGGCGGGGCCGCGCTGGCGCGTTCATGGCGACCTCTATCCGTAAACCCCAAGCTGACTAGTACGACGCGAAGCGCGCCCCGGTTGTTGGCGCCGGAAGGCCGCCATTTACCGGCGAAAGTCCCGAGGGGCCGCGCCCCGCCCGGCTCCCCGTCCACGAGGGCGACCTCGTGGACGGAGACCCCGAGCCGTCCGCCGTTACGGGTAGCTGACCAGATCGACGGGGACGGTGGCTGTGCCGGTCGCGGCGGCGCCGGTGCTGTTGATGACGTGGGCGATCGTTCCGTTACCGCCCAGCGAGACGGTGAGCAGGTCGTGGAAGCGGACCGTGGACCGGGTCGGCGCCTCGAAGCCGCGGGCGGCCACGATCGCGGGGTTGACGTTGAAGAAGCAGTAGCTGCCGAGCCCCCATGCCTCGTGGCTGGTCACGGAGTCGGCGACCTTGTAGGCGGCGTAGCCGTCCGGTGAGTCGGCCCGCCACGCCGACTGGCTCGGCGGGTCGTACGGCATCTCGTTCTGCAGGAAGACCGTGCGGCCGCCGTTGCCGTTCCACATCACCTCGTACTTCTGGTAGTGCTCGACGAACAGCCCGTACGCCATCACGTTGGCGCCGTTCACGACCAGGCCGGTTTCGGCGGTGTTCGTCGTCCAGCCCACGCCGCTGCCGTGGTCGGCCCGCCAGGCCCAGATGTGGTCGATGAGCGTGTTGTTGCTGTTCACCACCAGGCTGGTGGTGGCCTTGCCGGCGCCGGCGCCGCCGATGCGGAAGAAGACGTCCTGGACGGACGTGGGGTCGGCGGCGTGGCTCGCGGCCGCGCCGGCCGGGCCGAGTCGCAGCAGGACCGGGGAGTTCACCGGACCGGCGTCGAACAGCAGGCCGGCCAGCCTGACGCCGTCCACGTCGGCGACCGTCATCGGGACGGTCCCGTTGTCCGGGACCAGGGTCGGGTAGCCGAGGCCGAGCACCACGGTGTCCGGCCGGGTCACGTCGATCGTCTGGCTGAGGTGGTAGATGCCCGGCGTGAACAGCAGGTTGAGGCCCCCGGCCAGGGCCGCGTTGATGGTGGCGGCCGAGTCGCCCGGCTTGGCCACGTAGAACCGGCTGAGCGGGAGCGACGAGCCGGGGGTCGCGCCGCCCGACCACGTGGTGCCGCGCGTGTTCTGCCGCAGCGAAGGGACGAACACGTTGTAGGCGCCGGCGGAGTCGACGTACAGGTAGGGCTTCTCCCTGGTCACCGGGCTGGTGTCGAGCGTGGTGTACGGCGGGTTGGGGAAGCCCTGCGCGGGCGCGCCGGCCACACCGGAGAACGTCATGTTCCACACGCCGTTCAGCCAGCCGCCGATCTGGCTGTCGCGGATCAGCCACTGCTGCTGGGAGTACGGCTGCACCTGGCCGTCGATCTTGGAGTCGGCGATGTAGCCGCCGCTGGCCCAGCCGAACCCGGTGGGCGCCAGGTTGAGGTCGCCCCTGACGTGGATCCGCCGGAACGGCGCGGCCTGCGAGACGGCCCAGCGGTCGAAGCCGCCCGCCGGGCTGATCGACAGGTTCTCCGCCGAGCGCCAGAAGTTCTGCGTGGCGTTGCCGCCGAACCAGCCGGCGTCGACGGTGACGCCGCCGTTGATCGTGACGTCGTCCGGGGTCCGGCCGAGCCCGGCGATCGAGGTGTAGAAGCCGATGTTGGCGTTGACGCTGTACGAGCCCGGCTTGAAGAGCAGGGCGTATCGCTGCGTCCCGAACTGGTTCGACTCCTGCTGGCTGAAGATCGAGTCGAGCCGGCTCTGGATGCTGCCGCTCGACATGGACGGGTCGAAGACGATCACGTTCGGGCCGAGGTCGCCGCCGCCCGCCGGCGGCGGGCCGGTCGAGGTGGTGGCGGTACGGACGGCGAACTCCCACAGCGAGTAGCCGTACTGGGTCGCCCGGGCCGTGCCGAACAACCTGACGTACCGCCCTGTGCCAGACACGTCGAGCGTCTGGGTGCCGCCGGTGCCGGTGGTGGTCGAGTAGATCGATGTCCACGTGGCCGCGTCGTCCGACACCTGGAGCTGGAAGGCCCGGCCGTATGCCGCCTCCCAGGTGAGGACGACCTGGCACACGGGTTGGCTGGACCCCAGGTCCACCTGGATCCACTGCGGGTCGCCGAACGCGCTCGACCAGCGCGTGCCGGTGTTGCCGTCGACGGCGTTGCCGGCGGGGAAGGCGGCGCTCTCGCTCGACGACGCGGTGGCCGGCCGGCCCTGCGCCGCGTTCGCCGTGCCGCAGTCGGCGGCCGCCGCGGCGGCGGCCACCGTTGTGCCGGTCATGGCGGTGCCGGCGATGGCGGTGCCGGCCGGCGCGGCGACGAGGCCGAGCGCCAGGACGGCGGCGGCGACCAGGATGGCCGCGTGCCGCGTCCTGCGCCGGGCGCCGGAAGGGGCAGGCGGGCCGGGAAGGGGACCTGAGGGCGGGGCGGGATGCATGAGCATCTCCTTCATGGGGCGGGGGCAGCGCATCGCCCCCTTGCGACACGCCTTATTTCATGACGTGATTTAACTTCCGCGGAATCGACGGCGTCAAGGGCGGACGCGGCTGGTCACCGCCGACCTGCCGGCCCTTGCAATAAGATCTGAAACAAGTTGGGGAGGGGCGGGTGGCGAGCATGGAGCGCAGGCGGGGAACCGTCAGGGACCTGCGCCGGGACAACCGCTCCGTACTGCTGTGGGCGCTGTACTTCAACCAGCCGCTGAGCCGCCAGGAGCTCAGCCGGGCCACCGGCCTCAGCCCGGCGTCGGTGAGCAACGTGACCCGCGACCTCATCGGCGAGGGCGTCATCGAGGAGGCCGGCTCGGTCGACTCCGACGGCGGCCGGCCTCGCGTGCTGCTCAGGATGAACCCCGATCACGGCTACGTCATCGGCGTCGACGTCGGCGAGACGCGTATCCGGGTGGAGCTGTTCGACCTGATGATGGCCGTACGCGCGACGGCGGACTATCCGCTGAACCCGCACGACCACGGCGTGGGCGAGGTCGTCGACGGCATCCTCACCGGGCTGGCCACCGTCCTGGCCGGCAGCGGCGTTGACGCCGCGGACGTGCTCGGCGTGGGCATCGGCGTGCCCGGCGTGGTCGAGCAGGGCGCTGAGGCACTCGTCCATGGGCAGACGTACGGCTGGGACGCCGTCCCCCTCGAGCGGCTGCTGCGGGCCGGCGCCGACCGGCGGGCGGGCACCCCCCTGCCCCTCTACATCGACAACGGCGCCAAGACCATGGGCCAGGCTGAGCTGTGGTTCGGCGCCGGCCGCGGCGCCCAGAACGCTGTGATCGCGCTGGTCGGCTCCGGCGTCGGTGCGAGCATCATCTCGGGCGGCTCGACGTACCGCGGGTCGACGTCGAGCGCCGGCGAGTGGGGACATACGACGATCATGGTCGGCGGGCGCACCTGCCGGTGCGGCGCGTCCGGCTGCCTCGAGGCGTACGTCGGGGCCGAGGGGATCCTGGACCGCTACGGCCGGCCGCTGCCTGGCGACGACCAGGAGTCCGCGCTCGCCGCCCTGATCGACCTGGCCGGGCGGGAGCAGGGGACGCACGGCGCCGAGGCGGCCAGGGCGGTCCTCGATGACACCGCGCGGTACCTGGGGGCGGGGATCGCCGGACTGATCAACTTGCTCAATCCCGAACGCATCATCCTCGGCGGCTGGGCCGGGCTGCTGCTCGGCGAGCGGTGGTTGCCGGCGATCCGCGAGGCGGCCAGGCTTCACTCGCTGCGCCAGCCGTTCGCCGGGACGTCGATCGAGCTGTGCCGGCTCGGGCCGGACGCGGTCGCCCTCGGCGCCGCCACCCTCCCGGTGGAACGCCTGCTCAACGGCGCCGTGAGCGGCGCGGCCGGCAGCAGCCGTTCCGCCGGCTGAGCCGCCGGCTCCCCTTCCCCGTTCCGCCGCGAAAGCCCGCCTGGAGGCTTG
This sequence comes from Streptosporangiaceae bacterium, assembly GCA_036378315.1. Taxonomy (GTDB): domain Bacteria; phylum Actinomycetota; class Actinomycetes; order Streptosporangiales; family Streptosporangiaceae; genus CALAED01. Next base: position 18,271 of record DASUWU010000145.1, read on the forward strand.
CCTTATCTCTTAAATTAGGCCTTAAATTTAGCCGCGGGGCCGTCGAGTGACCGACGAAAGGGAGAACATGAGCGACCTGTCCGAGCTGACCCAGCTGCCCGCCGAGTTCGTCTGGGGCGTGGCCACGTCCGCGTACCAGATCGAAGGGGCGGTGGCGGAGGACGGCCGGTCGCCGTCCATCTGGGACACCTTCGCCCATACCCCCGGCAAAATCGACGGCGGCGACACCGGAGACGTCGCCTGCGATCACTACCATCGCTGGCCCGAGGACATCGAGCTCATGAAGCGGCTCGGCGTCGACGCCTACCGGTTCTCGATCGCCTGGCCGCGGATCGTGCCAGGCGGCGCAGGCCCGGTCAACCCGGCCGGCCTCGCCTTCTACGACCGGCTCGTCGACGCGCTCCTCGAGGCCGGCATCACGCCGTTCCCCACCCTCTACCACTGGGACCTGCCGCAGGCCCTGCAGGAGCGCGGCGGCTGGACGGCGCGGGACACCGCCGGGCACTTCGCCGCGTACGCCGCCCGCGTGGCCGAGGCGCTCGGCGACCGGGTGACTCGCTGGGCCACCCTCAACGAGCCGATGTGCGCCGCGTGGATCGGCCACCTGGAGGGCCGGCACGCCCCGGGGGCGACGGACATCGGCGTCGCAGTCCCCGCGTCGTACCACCTGCTGCTGGCCCACGGCCTGGGCGCGCAGGCCGTGCGCGCCGCGGTGCCGGACGCCGAGATCGGCATCGTCCACCTCGTCCATCCGTGCGAGCCCGGCGGTGACCTGGACGCCGACGCGCGGGCCGCGGCCCGGTTCGACGGGCACGCCAACCGGTGGTGGCTCGATCCGATCCACGGCCGCGGGTTCCCCGCGGACATGATCGACGTGTACGGCGTGCCGCTGCCCGAGCGCCCGGGCGACCTGGAGGCGATCGCCACACCGCTCGACTGGCTCGGGGTGAACTACTACAACCCCAGCGTCGTGGTGGACGACCCCGGCGGCCCGCCGCCGTACGCGCGGCTCATCGAGGCGCCCGGCACCCGGCGGACCATGCTCGACTGGGAGATCCGCGCCGAAGGACTTGAGCGCACCCTGCTCCGGGTGACCGCCGACTACCGCCCGACCCGGCTGTACGTCACCGAGAACGGCTCGGCGTGGGTCGACAAGGTCGGCCCGGACGGGCAGGTCCACGACCCGGAGCGGGTGCGGTACCTGGAGGAGCACGTGGCCGCCTGCGTCCGCGCGGTCGATCGCGGTGCGCCGGTGGCCGGGTACTTCGCCTGGTCGCTGCTGGACAACTTCGAATGGGCGTACGGCTACGAGGCCAGGTTCGGGCTCGTCCACGTCGATTACGCCACCCAGGTGCGCACCGTCAAGGGCAGCGGCCGGCGCTACGGCGACATCATCCGCCGGCACCGCGGCCGGGCCCGCCGCGTCGCCTGAGCTCCGGCCCGCGCTCAGGGGATGCGGGCGACCGCGCAGTAGCCGAAGCCGTCGGCGGCGGAGATGCGGTCGGCCGGCGGCAGCTCGCTGCGCCAGTCGGGCAACGCCGCGATGCCGGGCGGCACCAGGTCCATGCCCTCGAAGAACCGGCTGAACTCCGCCTTGCCGCGCGGCCGCACGGGCTCCCGGTTTTGGGGTCGCTCCCGCTCGGCCCGCTGCTCGAACTCCGCCTTCTCCTCCGTCGGCAGGAATTCGGCGGTCAGGTGCGACATGGCCAGATAGCTGCCCGGCGGGAGAGCCTCGGTCAGTGTCGCGATGCATCCGTACGGGTCGTCGGCGTCGTCGACGAAATGCATCACCGCCACCACCATGAGCGCCACCGGCCGGCTCAGATCCAGGACCGCCCGCAGATCCGGATTGGCGAGAATCTTGTCCGGCGCGCGCACGTCGGCGTGGATGTACGCGGTCGCGCCCGCGGGCGTGTTGGTGGACAGCAGCCGCCTGGCGTGTGCCAGCACGATCGGATCGTTGTCGACGTACACGACCCGCGTCTCGGGTGCGATCTCCTGTGCCACCTCGTGCACGGTGCTCGCCGACGGGATGCCGGTGCCGATATCCAGGAACTGACGGATCCCGGCTTCCTTGACCAGGAACGTCACCGCCCGCCGCAAGAACCGGCGGTTCTCCATCGCGGACAGCCGGACCGCCGGGAAGGCGGCCGCCCAGGCGTCTCCGGAGGCCCGGTCGGCCTCGAAGTTGTCTTTGCCGCCCAGCCAGTAGTTGTACCGCCGCGCCGCGTGCGCCACCGTGGTATCGATCTCGAACGGATCGTCCAGGGCTACTTCGTCAGGCTCCATGCCCATGGGCCCCTCCACCGAGCACCGTCCGCCATTGGCAAAGCCCCCGATGCGCCGATTATCGCAGTATCCCGTGCCACGTTGATAGATCGGCCGCGCCTTCGAAAGTCGCGCTGCCGGGGCCGGCGGCGGCTGCCGTTCTGTGGCCGGTTTGCCGTCACGATCGCACGGCGACGCGTTTGCGCGCGGTTCTCACGGCGGCGGTGAGGCCGGCGATGTCATAGGCGCCGTGATGGCGGCGGCCGTTGATGAAGAAGCTCGGGGTGCCCGACACGCCGCTGAGGTCGGCGGAGTCGACATCCTCGGCGATGCGGGCCGCGCCGACGTTCTTCCGCACGTCGGCGCGGAAGCGCTCGACGTCGAGGCCGAGCTCGCCGGCGTACCTGATCAGGTCCGGTGGCTGCAGCGCGTCCTGGCGCACCAGCAGCAGATCGTGCATCTCCCAGAATCTCCCCTGGTCGGCGGCGGCCTCGGCGGCCAGCGCCGCCAGCCGCGCCTGCGGGTGGACGTCGGTGAGCGGCAGGTGCCGCCAGACGTAACGGACGTCGCCGTAGTCGGCGAGCAGCTCGCGGATGACGGGCTCCGCCTGGCCGCAGAAGGGGCACTCGAAGTCGCCGTACTCGACCACGGTGATCGGGGCCTTGGCCGGCCCGCGGATGTGGTCGCGGTCGGGGTCGACCGGCGCGGCGAGGTCCACGATGCTCTCGGCCGTGCCGAGCAGCGCGCGCAGCCGCAGCCGGCTCGGCAGCAGCGCGGTCAGCCGTACGACGGTCCAGGTCAACGCCGCCGCGCACAGCGCGGCCGACACCACGCCGACCTTCGCCTCGTCGAGCTGCCGGCCGGTGAAGGCGAGCGTCGCGATGAGCAGCGCCACGGTGAAGCCGATGCCGGCGATGGCGCCGCCGCCCGCCACGGCCGCCCAGCCGACGGGCGGGCGCAGCCGGCCCCGGCTCAGCCACGTCACCAGCCAGGACAGGCCGACGATGCCGACCGGCTTGCCCACCACGTAACCGGCCATGACACCCAGCGTGATCGGCGAGGTGTAGGCACGGCCGAGGAAGCCGGCGCTGATCGGGATACCCGCGTTCGCCAGCGCGAACAGCGGCACGATCACGTAGCTCGTCCACGGGTGGATCAGCTGCTGCAGCCGCTCGTTCGGCGAGATCGCCGAGGCGACCCCGATCCGCGCCGACTGCGCCAGCTCCGGCGTGGGCTGCTCGCGGAACAGCCGGAACGCCTCTGTGGCGCGTTCCAGGTCACCGCGGGCGGCCGGGTAGGCGTACGTCAGCAGCCCCATGGCAAGGCCGATGACCACGGGCTCCACCCCGGAGGAGGCCAGCGCCACCCAGGCGGCGATCCCCAACGCCACGTACGCCAGCACGTACCGGACGCCGGCGGCACGGACGGCCAGCGCCACCACGAAGAACGCCACCGCGGCGAGCAGCGCTGGCAGCGCGATATCGGTGCTGTAGACGATCGCGATCACGCCCAGCGAGGTCACGTCGTCGACCACGGCCACGGTGAGCAGGTAGGCGCGCAGCCTGGCCGGCAGCCGGCGGCCGGCCAGCGTCAGCAGCCCCAGCGCGAACGCCGTGTCGGTCGACATCGCGACGCCCCAGCCGTGCGCGGACGCCCGGCCCGCGTTCACCGCCAGGTAGATCGCCACCGGCAGCACCATCCCGCCGATCCCGGCGGCCAGCGGCAGCGCCAGCCGGCGCCGGTCGCGCAGCTCACCCATGTCGAACTCGCGGCGCGCCTCGAGGCCGACGACGAAGAAGAACAACGTCATCAGCCCGCCGTTGACCCAGTGCCGCAGGTCGTCAGAAAGGTCGAAGCGGCCCAGCCGGATCGACAGCCGGGCCGACCAGACAGCGTCGTACGAAGCGGCGTGCGCGTTCGCCCACACCAGCGCGGCCACCGTCGCGGCGAGCAGCACCATGGCGCCGCCGGTCTCGGTGCGGAGGAACTCCCGCAGCGGCGTGTGCAGGCTCCGCGCCCACGCCGTCCGCCCGGACAGCGGCGACCCCCCACCCTGAGCCGCCTGCCGTTCCGTCATTCTTGAATTCTCCCGCGCGATCTCCACACCCGCAGCAGGCGGCACCACCACGCCACGGGTCCGCCCGCTCCGCCGTGGCGGGCGTCCCGGTGCCGCCGGTGTACCCCGGCTCTCCTGGTCCGGCCAGTGAGCCGCCTGGCGAGCCCGTCGCCCGGCGCCACGTGGAACCAGGCGGTGAACTCGTACTCTTTCACCCGACCGTTGATCTTCTTGTACTCGGCGGACGGCACCGACTCCGGGTACGGCTTGATGCTATCGAGGTAGACGTGGTCGGAGACGATCAAGCCGACGGGGTTGGCGAACGATGCGGCGGCGAGCCGGCGTCTGAAAGTGCGTTGGTCGATGAGCCGCGCGGCGTTGCTGATGACGCGCCCGTCCACGCCTGCGGTGTCGGACTCGACCGAACCCACGTCAACCGCGTTGCGCTGCTTAAACCGCGCGCCGCGGCGCGCGGTCGCGTTGTGCCTCCTGAGCCCGTCGGTGACGTACGCATGGACCAGATGGACGACCTGTTTGGTGGGCACGGTCGACGGGAAGACGACGAGTATTCCGTCACCGCGACCTTCATGATGGCACTCGTTCCACGGGATGCCGGCTTTTTCGACGGCGGCGGGAACGATCTCATATATGGCCTCGCGGATGGTTCTGCGGTCCGCCGCCGTGCGGTGGGCTGCAGTGGAGCCGACGATATCGGTCAGCAGGACCGTACAGTTCTCGCCTTTCGGGGCGCCGACTCCGACTTCGGACGAAAAGTCCATCGCAGTTCCGTCAGGACGGCGTTGCGGCGGCGGCCGAGGCCGGCGCGAAACGGCGAGGTGTGCGAGCGTGTGGCCGTACGGCGATGCGGCGGCAGTCAACGCTGACGCGCATACGCGATCTTCCTTTCGGTGAAGTAAGGCGCGGACGTCGGGTCGTGGTCGTAAAGCGCACAAAGCGGACAGCACTATGGATTCCCTTGCCTCGGACCAATAGCTGCGAATGAGACGTGGGCAACTCAGTCCAGGACGAACACTCTGCTTGCGCCCGTGGGCCGGATGTCGTCATGTGGGCCGCATATCGACCGTTACTTTTCGTTCAGCCGCCTTCAAAGGGGGCCGGATAGCCAATACGCTTATCTCCGTTCACCGTGTCACCTGGCACACAAAGAGTCTGGTATGCGGTGTTTGTCCAGAAAGTCCCTCTCGGGGTCTTCTGGATACCTTGCAGCACCGAAGAGAACTGCCATCCGGACCGGTGCTGCAAACCGTCGCTGGACGGGCGGCAGGGGCCTATCGGATTCGGCCGGTAGGCCCTTGCGCGTCCGCACGTGACGCCGCCACCGTCGGCGGCGGGCGCGCGGCGGTGGCGCTCGTCCGACGCCGGCCGGGCGGTGGCGTGTCGATGGAGACCACTGGCCCCCCTCACCTACAGATCGCCGAACCGGCGATGCTGATCGAGAGTAACTGCACGAGAGATTACAGAGGCCTCCCTTCGCACGTCGCGATTTGAAGTACACCGAAGGACACCGAAAGAGTCGCCTCCACCCGGATCGTGGAAACACGGGCGATCCCGCATGGTAGCGGAGAAACATCATTGTCTGCCGCTTACGGTATCGAGCGTGTCGCCACATAGCCGGGCTCCTGCCGCATATACGACGAACCCGTACGAACGGTGCTTTTTACGCAACCCGCCAGCCGGCCCGCCTCCTGGTACACAGGCTCCGACCAGTGCTTCTAACCTCGATCAAGCGGCGCCTTGCGAAGGCTGCCGTGCAGGTGCACGTGCAGGCGTAGTTTGCATATGCAATGGCGTTCGCGCGATCATAGGAACCGTCCCGTTCCAATTCGTTCCGGATCTGCTCTGACTAGCTCCAATTAGCTAGTTGAAATGCCTCCAAACGCACGAGATCCGTCGTTCCCGAACACCGCTCGACAATTGTCACGAGGAACGGAAGGTTCGATGGGGACGGCACCGGCACCCCATAGCGTGCCCCGACAGCCCCGGGAAACTCCGGGCGCGCCGGAGGCTGCGGCATGCTCCCCGGCTTCCGCGCGCCAGGTCTTGACAGATGGTGGAAAACGTTTGCACGATCGCGGGCGCGGCTAGTGGTCTCGGGAGCGATGATGGTGCGAACGCGTCGTGTCGGCACTGTGCTGGTCGGGGCCGCGGCGTTGGCCGCGTCGCTGGCCACGGCTCCCGCGGCGAATGCCGTCAGGGAGCCTGGACAGACGCCCGAGCAGCGGGCCGCGGCCCTCGTCGCGCAGCTCACGCCGGACGAGAAGATCACCCAGCTGCACGGGATCCGGGACGCCGACCACCAGCGGTTCGTACCAGGGGTACCGCGGCTCGGCATCCCGCCGTTGCGGATCACCAACGGCCCGGCCGGGGTCGGCCCGAGCGACGACCCGCACCAGCAGCCGGCTACCGCGCTGCCCGCGCCGATCAGCCTGGCCGCCACCTTCGACCCGCTGCTGGCCGCCGCGTACGGCGACGTGCAGGGCGCGGAGACCCGCGACCTCGCGCACGGCCTGATCGAGGCCCCCGACATCAACCTGACCCGGGTCCCGGAGAACGGCCGGACCTTCGAGACGTACGGCGAGGACCCGCTCCTCGCCGGGCGGCTCGCCGCCGCCGACATCCGGGCGATCCAGCGACACGGGATCATCGCCGAGGTCAAGCACTTCGCGGCCAACAACCAGGAGACCAACCGGTTCGCCGTGAACGAGCTGATCGATGAGCGGACGCTGGAGGAGATCTACCTGCCGGCCTTCGAGATGTCGGTGCGGCAGGGCCGCGCCGGCTCGGTCATGTGCGCCTACCCCAAGGTGAACGGGTTGTTCGCGTGCGAGAACCCCTTCCTCCTCGACACCGTGCTCAGGGGCCAATGGGGGTTCGACGGGTTCGTCCAGTCCGACTTCGGCGCCACCCACAGCACGGTGCCGTCGGCGCTGGCCGGCGAGGACCTGGAGATGCCGACCGGCCAGTTCTTCGACTCGGCCATGCGCGACGCGCTGGCGTCCGGGCAGATCGACGAGTCGGTCATCGACCGCATGATCGCCCGCAGGTACGCCGTGATGATCCGGCTCGGCCTGTTCGATCACCCGCCGGCCCCCGCCCCGATCCCGGCCGACCGGGACGGCGCCGTCGCGCGCCGCATCGCCGAGGCGGGCACCGTCCTGCTCAAGAACTCAGCCGACCGGCTCCCGCTCGATCCGGCCGCGACGCGCCGGGTCGCGGTGATCGGGCCGTTCGCCGGTGCCGCGCGCACCGGCGGCGGAGGCAGCTCGCACGTGCTCCCGCTCCACACCGTGGACCCCGTCACCGGGATCGAGAACCGGCTCGGCCCCGGCGCCGACGTCGCTTTCGCCGACGGCTCCGACGTCACAGCCGCCGCCGGCGTCGCCAGGTCGGCCGACGTCGCCGTGGTCATGGTCGGTGACGACGAGACCGAGGGCAGGGACCGGCCGGGCCTGGCCCTGTCCGGCAACCAGGACCAGTTGGTCGCCGCGGTGGCCGCGGCGAACCCGAACACCGTCGTCGTGGTGAAGAGCGGCGCGCCGGTGCTCATGCCGTGGCTCGATCAGGTGCCGGCCGTCGTGGAGGCGTGGTACCCGGGCGAAGAGGACGGCAATGCCGTGGCGGCGGTGCTGTTCGGCGACGTGAACCCGTCGGGGAAGCTCCCCGTGACCTTCCCGCACGCCGACGCCGACACGCCGGCGCACACGCCTGACCGGTGGCCGGGCGTGAACGGGACGGCCACCTATGCCGAGGGGCTGCGGATCGGGTACCGGTGGTACGACGCGCAGGGCATCGCGCCCCTGTTCCCGTTCGGGTACGGCCTGTCGTACACGACCTTCGGGTACGGCCACCTGACGGTCCGCCCGGCCGCCACCCGCGCCGGCGAGATCAGCGTCGGGCTCGACGTCACCAACACGGGGAGGCGGGCCGGCGCCGACGTCGCGCAGGTCTATCTCGGCTCGCCGGCGGCCGCCGGCGAGCCGCCCCGCCGGCTGGTCGGGTTCCAGAAGGTCTTCCTGCGGCCGGGGCAGACCAGACACCTGACCTTCACCCTTGACCGGCGCGCGTTCTCGGTGTGGGACACCGCGTCCCACGCCTGGACGATCGTGCCGGGACGCCACCAGGTGTGGGCCGGCGACTCCTCCCGCGACCTCCCGCTGAGCGCCGCGGTCGACGTCCGCGGCTCCGCGCGCCGAGCCCCGCGCAAGCACCAGGTGGAAGCCCTATCTTGACGATGTCTATAGGTTAATGCCCCTGTTCGGGGGCAGTTGCGAAGCATGTTGGTACGCGTCCTGATCGCTGAAGACCATGCTGTGGTGCGGCAAGGGCTGCGGCTCGTGCTGAGCCTGGACGACGAGATCGACGTCGTGGGCGAGACGGACAACGGCAAGACGGCGGTGGCGCTCGCCAGGCAGCTCCGTCCCGACGTGGTGCTCATGGACCTGCTCATGCCCGTCATGGACGGCATCGAGGCCACCATCGCCATCCGCGGCGAGCTGCCGGACGTCCAGGTGGTCGTCCTCACCAGCGTCATGGAGGAAAGCTGGGTGGCCGGCGCCACCCGCGCGGGGGCGATCGGCTACCTGGACAAGAACAGCGAGGCCAAGGAGCTGCGGGAGGCGGTGAAGGCCGCGGCCGCCGGCCAGACCAAGCTGTCACCCGCCGCGATCACACGGCTGATCGGCCAGGTGAGGGGCACCGAGAAGCGTACTCAGCTCACCGAGCGGGAGACGGAGGTCCTCATCCTGCTCGCCCGCGGCAAGGCGAACAAGGAGATCGCCCGCGAACTGCACATCGGTCAGCAGACCGTCAAGAGCCATGTCAGCAACATCCTGGCCAAACTGGGCGCGCACAGCAGGACTCAGGCCGCGCTGTACGCCGTGCGCATGGGGTTGCTGTCCGCCAACATGCTCGTGCGAGGTTGATGGGGCGTGTCCCGCTGGAACGGTGCCCGGCGGTTCGCGCGAGCGCGCCGGGGGCCATCATCGACCCTGATCGTGAACGAGCGCGAGATCCGCATGCTCGACGACGACACGCGCGCCGACATCGTCCTCGCGCTCGACCGGTACGGCCACGTGCGCGGCTGCGGCGCGGGCGCCCGCCGGCTTGGCAGGTCGACCGAGATCGTGGGCGAGCACCTGTCCCGGTTCGCCCCGCCAGAGGACGCGGACTCCGGTGCCGCCGAGCGCCTGCTGCGCAAGGCCGCCGCCCACGGAACGCACGGGGCCAACCGCTGGTGGGTCAGGACCGACGGGTCGCGCCTGTGGGCCGACACACTGGTCACCGCCACCTTCGACGCCACAGGCGAGGTGATCGGGTTCGTCATAGTGATGCGCGAGGTCACCCGGCACTGGCAGCGGATGGCCGAGTTGGCGGCGGTCGCCGAGGCGACCAGGACCATCCTGACGGGCCGCCCTGGCGACGAGATCCTGGCCTTGGTCGTACGGCGTATGCGCGAGCTCACCGGAGCCGCGTCCGCCATCGTGCTGTCCTTGGACTGGGATGGGACGCTCACCACGCGGGCGGCGGACGGCCCGTGGGCGGACGCCCTGTACGGCCTGAAGGCCGACGGCGGTGAGCTGCTCGCGCTCGACGTGATCCGGGGCGGGCGGCCCAGGATGCTCCGGAAGATATCCGGCTGGCCGCGGCGGGCCGAACCGGCCGACGCCGACGCCGACGCGGCGGGTCTCGCGACGGCGATGTTCGTTCCGCTGCCCGTCGACGGGCGCCGGGTGGGCGTCGCCGCGCTCGCCGGGCTCGGCCGCCGCTTCACCCGCGCCGACCTGCGTGCCGTCGAACTGCTCGCCGACCCGGCCGCGCTGGCGGTGGAGCGCGCCTGGTGCGACGAGGACGTCTGGCGACTGGCCGAGAACTCCGCCCGCGGGCGCGACGCGCTGCGGTCCGCCCTGGACTCGCTGGCCGCCCGCGCCGTCGACGGCACCGATAGCACCGGCTGCGCCGTCCACCTGCTGACGCCGTGGCCGTACAACGGCGACTCGAAGTCCGTGCCGCCGGCCGCCGTGGGCTCGTACGGCAAGGTGCCCACGAACCAGGGGCCGCTCCCGCCCGTCTGCCGGCGCCTGGTGATCGAAAGGCAGCCGCCGGCGTCCGCGTCCGGCCGAGCCGGGACCGCAGGCGGCGTCGTGGTCCGCCTTCCCTTGCTGCACTGGGACCAGCGGATCGGGGAGCTGCGCTGCTACTACCCCGGCGACCGGCGGCGACCCGATGACCGCGAGATCGGCTTCCTGAAGATGATCGCCGACCTGGCCGCCGCGTCCGTGACGCACGGACGCCTGTGGATCGCGGCCCAGCAGAAGGCGGCGATGGAGGAGCGGCAGCGCCTGTCCAGGGAACTGCACGACTCGATCAACCAGGCGCTGTACGGCATCAAGCTCGATGCCGGCGCCGCCCGCGAGCTCCTCGACCGCGACGCCGCCAAGGCCGTCGAGCCGATCGAACACGTGCTGGACCTGGCGGAAGGCGGGCTGTCGGAAATACGCGGGTTGATCTTCAACCTGCGCCGCGAACCGCCGGACGCGCAGGGGCTCGTGGCCGCGCTGGCCAGGCAGGCGGAACTGATCCGGGTCCGGCACGGCATCGCGACCGAGACCTTGCTCGGGCCGGAGCCGGCGGCGAGCCCCCAGGCCAAGCGGGTGCTGTACCGGGTGGTCGAGGAGGCCCTGCACAACGCGGCCAAGCACTCCGGCGCCCGGCAGGTCACGCTCCGCCTGTTCACGGGTCCGGGAACGATCACCGCGGTGGTCACCGACGACGGCAAGGGCTTCGAGCCCGACCAGGCGTTCCCCGGTCATCTCGGGCTGCGGTCGATGCGCGAGCGGATCGCCGCGGTGGGGGGAGATCTGGACGTCGAGAGCCGGCCTGGACGGGGCACCAAGGTCCGCGCCACCGTCCCCCCAGGCGTGGAGTGACCGGCGCGTACCGCTGCTCGACCACCGGGCGCCGCGCGCGGCCGGTCAGACCCGCAGCCCCCAGTCGACGGCCTTGGCGACGGCCTCGAGCTGGGATCGGACCCCCAGCTTGTCCAGGATGTTGCGTACGTGCGTACGTACGGTGGCATAGCTGATGTTCAGCTCGGCGGCGACGGCGCGGTTGTCGAGTCCCCGTGCCAGGAGGAGCAGCACCTCGCGCTCGCGCGAGGTGAGGCTGTCGAGCCGCCGTGCCTGCTCGGCGCTCGCGCTCGCGTTCATGCGGCGCCTGGTCAGCAGCTCCGCGAGCCGGTCGGCGGGAATCAGGATCTCCCCTGCCGCCGCCTTGCGCACCGAGTCCGCGATCTCGTCACAACATGCCGTCGTCTTCAACAGGTAGCCGTAGGCGCCGGCCTCGACGGCGGAGAGCATCGCGTCGTCGCTGCAGTCGGCGCTGAGGAACAGCACGTGGGTCGACGGGCTGCGGACCCTGATGGAGTCCGCGGCGTCGGCGCCGGTGCCGTCGGCCAGCCGGAAGTCGATGAGGGCGACGTCGGGCGAGGTCCGTTCGGCGGCGCCCGCGGCCTCGCCGACGGATTCGACCGAGGCGACGACGGTCAGGTCCGCGTACTCCCCCAGCAGGCAGGCCAGCCCCTCGGCCACCACCCGATGGTCCTCGACGATCAGGATGCTGATCGGTTCGGCCGCGCGGCCCGTCGCCGCCGGCTCCGCGGCGCTCATCGCCGCGCGCTCCCCGCGGCGCCAGGCGGCTCCGCCGTGCCGGCGCCCCCGCCGCCTGATTCGCCCACGGGGACCCAGAACTCCACCGTCGTCCCCGCGCCGGGCGCGCTTTCCACGCGCGACCAGCCGCCGGCGATCTCGGCCCGCTCCTGGATGAGCGTGAGGCCGAGATGACCGGGCCGGGTCTCGACCGCCAGCGGGTCGTAGCCCACCCCGTCGTCGGCGATCCTTACGAGGCAGCCGTCGTCGAGGCCGAGCAGCTGTACGTGGACCCGGCTCGCTCGCGCGTGCTTACGCACGTTCATCAAGGCCTCCTGGGCGATGCGGTAGATGAAGACCGTCGTGTCGGCGGGCGGCGTGGCCGTCAGGTCGTTCTCGAGGCTGTAGTCGACGCCGGCCTCGGCCCGCATCTGGTCCAGGTAGTTGCGCAGCACCGCAGCCAGGTCGCCGTGGTTGAGGTCCGGCGGGCGCAGGTCGAAGATGACCTGCCGCAGGCGCGTCAACGAGAGCTTGACGGTCTCCTCCAGCCGGTCGAGCACCTCCAGGTCCGACGGCTCCCGCAGCCGCCGCCGCAACTGCTGCAGGCGCAGGCTGGCCGCCGTGATCACCTGGATGGTGTCGTCGTGCAGGCCGGCCGCGATGCGCGCGCGCTCGTCCTCCTGCGCGCGGACCAGATGGGTGAGCAGGGACCGGCAGTCCTGCCCGCTCGCCTCCAGCAGCTCGAGGCTGCGCTCCAGCGTCAGCTGCGCGCGCCGCGCCTCGGTGATGTCGCGGACGGTCATGACGATCATCGGTCCCTCGTCGGTGTCCAGGGGGCTGGCGCCGACATCGACGGGAAACTGCCTGCCGTCGCTGTGCCGCGCCACGAGCTCCAGGCCGTGCCCGCCGGCCTCCTCCCGGGGCCCGGCCCGTTCCGGCGGGGAGGCGGTCAGCGGGTGGTCGGGCAGCAGCCGTCCGAGCGGCCCGCCGAGCAGCTGCCGGCGCTCGTAGCCGAACAGGTGCTCGGCTTCGGCGTTGACCAGCCGGATCCGGCCGGCCCTGTCGGTGATCACCATCGCGTCCGGCGACGACTCGACCAGCTGCCGGAACAGGTTCGGCGCGCCGCGCGACGCCATGATCGCGGCGGCCAGGTCGCGGATGGGGTGCTTGGTCACGGCGGCAGTCCCGCCCCGAATCCCGGGTCGTGCGGCCGACGGCTGCCAGGCTCGTCCCGGGGGGTCAAGGCCACGGCCGGCATGATCACCGCGAACGGGCCGACCAGCGTGTCGTGTCGAGCGCCGATCCGGTAGCCGACCGCCACACCGGCGGCCGCGTCCCAGGCGGCGGCGCAGAACGCCCGGTCCTGCCGCCGGCGCTGCCTGGCGACGGCCAGGGCCGTCAGCCGGGCCACGGAGGCGGCGGCCAGCACGCCGTGGCGCTCGTCACCGGAGGTGGTGCGGCGGATCGCGGACCATGCTTCGGCCCTCGCCCGGCTCGGGGTCTGGTCCCACAGGTTGGCCACCCGATCGATCTCCTCAGCGGAAAGGTCCTCGATGTGGGTCAGGAACTGGAGGACTCGGGGCGTATTTGGTCCGAAGATAACCGACATTTGCACATCTCCGTAATTAGTCTAGCCCCCGACCTTGACGGATGCCCCTCCGACGCCGCCGCTCAGCCGACCGACGAGCCGGAAGCCGACGCTGTTCTGCGCGCCTCCCGGGATGGTGTACGACCCGACCGCCGATGCCTTGCCCTGAGCGTTCACCTGGAAGGACCCGATCCGGCCCTGCTGGCCGGTGTAGATGTCGACGGTCTCGTTCGGCGCGAAGCCAGAGACGTAGAAGCTGAGCGTGGTTCCCGGCAGCCCGCCGTAGGTGCTCGGCCGGACCATGGGCGAGTACGGCAGGACCATGAACCCCACCTGTGCGGCCGCCCGGCTCTGCTCGCCGACCAGGACGATGCCCTGCCTGCCGCGCAACCCGTACGGCATGGTGAACCCGATGGGCGTGATGCCGCCGCTCGCGTTCGCCTGCGTCGCGAAGACCGGCGCCCCGCCGGAGCGGTTGACGTAGGCGAGGACCCGTTCACCGGGCGCGAACCCGTAGCCGGACAGGATGATGTGCTGCCCGCTCTTGACCGCGAACGGGGACAGCTTGGCCTGCGGGTACAGGCTCATCATCTGGAACGGTGCCGTGGCGGCGACGTGGCTGCTCTGGCCGACCAGCACCAGCGAGGTGGTGCCGGTGATCGCGGCGCCCACCCGGATCGCGGCCCGGCCGACACCGCCCGACTCGTCGGCGGTCAGCGTGGTGAGCGGCGCTCCGGTGACCCGGCCCCAGTAGACGTTGATCCGCTCGTGGGCGGCGAACCCGGCGGCCGACAGCGACACGGTGTCGCCGGGACGGCCGATGCCCCGGTTCAGCCGCACCGTTCCCGACGAGCCCTGCGACGCGATCTGCGCCGTCGCCGCCTTGCGGCCGCCGCGCTGCTGGGCGACCACCGTCTGCGATCTTCCCGAGGTCTCCGGCATGGCGAACTGTGCGCTGAACGAGCCGCTCCTGTCGACCCTGGCCGTGCCGATGGGCTTCGCCTGGCCGCCGGAGGGCGACGCCGACTGCAACCGCACGTCGACGAAGGCTCCCGGGTCGAAGCCGCTGCCGTTGAGGTTGGCCCGGCCGCCGGGCGCGACCAGACCTGGGTTCAGGACGACGATCGGGCCGGCGGCGCCCGGCACGAGCCTGTTCCCGATCCTGACCATCCTGGGCTGCTGCTGCGTGGGGACCTGTTTCGGCTGGCTCTCCTCGCCGTTCCGCGCCGATCCGCCGCCCGACGCGCCGGGACCGAACGATCGCAGCACCGACTGGATCAGCGAACCGACGATCAATAGCACCACGGCGGCCAGCAGTACGGTTTTCCAGTTGAGGCGCTTCTTCGATTCTTCATTCGATTTCATTTCTGCCTCCCCCGCCGGCTATTTTTGTATCTGGTAAATCTGTAGCCGTATGTCACCCTGGCCGGTTTGCCAGACGACCGTCGAATGATTGTCTATGGCGTTCAGGATCCAACTTTCGCGACCGTCGCCGTTGTTTCCTACAATTGCCTGCCGCATCTTGTTGGACATGACGACGTAGTCGATGTTCTGCCAGTTCCTGGCGAACAGCTTGTCGCGTATCGTCGGGTCCGACGACGCGTTCCAGTGGGAATGGGCGTACGGGTAGTACGGGCGCACGTCGTGGAGCTCCGTCCATATGTCCTCATCAGTGATCAGCCTGGCGCCGGGCGGGATGTGGTGTCGTATCCACGCGACCTGTTCTCGCTGCATCACGGTGAGGTTCAGGTGGTATTGGTCGGCGACCTGCCGGCGCCCCTGGTCGTTGTAGGTGAAGAGATATCCGGTGGCCGGCGCCAGCAGCAGCGCCAAACCGACCAACACGGGCAGCCCCACGCGGACGAACCGGTGGCTTCCTCGCAGGATCCGGTCGGCGACCATTCCGATGTTCATCGCGAACAGCGGCACCATCGGGATCACGTAGAAGTCGAGTACCACGCTGCCGCGCAACAGATAGAAGGCGTAGCCGAAGGCCAGCAGCCCGGCGACGAGGAATCCGTGGTTGCGTTCCCTGTCCCGCATCCCCAGGTACAGGCAGGTCCCCATGGCCGCCACCCCACACAGCAGCAGATAGCTGTCCTTCGGCAGCCAGCTCGAGTACAAGTAGCTGCCGCGGGTCAGCAGCGTGCCCTGGTTACGGTTCAGCTGCCACCAGAGGGTGTAGAGCAGCGACACGTGACCGGTCGGCGGGTGGCTGAGGCTGAAGCTCAACCGGCTCGGCAGGAGCTCGCTCTTGAGCACCGAGAACATGATGTAGGCGCCCAGGGGCGCCGCCATGGCGAACGGCCACAACGTCCTGACGAACCGGCGGGTGGTGCTGCCCCTGATGCCGCGATGCAGCAGATAGAGGAAGGCGGGGGCGAAGAAGATCGCGTTCTCCTTGGTGATCAGGGCCATGCCGAAGGCGAGCCCCGCGCCCAGCGCCTTCCAGATGTGGCTCTCGCGATGGAGCAGGATGAACATGCTCAGCAGCACCCAGAACACCATGAGGTTGTCCAGCAGGACCTGGCGCTGGAAGTAGACGGCCAGCGGCGAGAAGTTGAACAGGAACGCGGCTATCGAGGCCGCCAGCACGCTCCCCGACAGCCGCCGCGTGACCTCGAACAGCAGGAAGACGCAGGCGACGTGCACCACCAGCATCAGCGCGCGGCCGGTGTTGATCGAGGTGCCGAAGGTCTCGAACTGCCTGGGCAGCGGCAGCACCCACCCGGCGATGGTGATCCAACCCCCGGGCGCGTGGTCGTAGTCGTAGGTGTAGGGGGTCAGCTTGGTCTCCCTGATCAACGACCACACCCGCTCCATATAGATGCCCTCGTCCGTGAGGTAGAGCGGATACTTGAAGAGGTGGTCGGCATGCGTGATCAGGCCGCTGACCAGTGCGAACACCAGAGCCGCTAGGCCCGGGCGGCGGCCGAGACCGCGCAGCCGCCCGCCCGCCCCGCGCTCCTTGCCCCGCCCCGGCGGCGGCCGCACGGTCGGCGCCGCGACGCGCATGCCGAACGTGACGAAAGAGGGCGGAAGCCTCCGGTCACCGGACATTGGCATCGGCCTCCGTGACCGGGATCCGGTGCGCGCCGACGTGCTGCGTCTTCTCCCAGTCGTGCCGGCTGAGCAGTTGCCGCCACACCGCGCGCAGCCCCGCGTACGCGAGGACGATCTGGTACGGGAACCAGAAGATCGCCATCTGGGCGACGAGCCGTGGCGAGGCCTGCAGTCCGTGGGACTCGGTGAACTCGTACAACCCCACCGCCGCGGTCAGGAAGTGGGCCAGCAGCAGGAGCACGGGGAGGTAGGACACCATGGCGACCAGCACGGGCGCCTTCACCGCGAGCGTGGTCGCGATGGAGAACACGAGGTAGACCCCCAGCAGCACCTGGGCCTGCGGGAACGCGAGGATGCAGAAGGAGAGCCAACGCTGGGCCCGGGTGGGCATCCGCTTCCAGGTGCCCTTCTGCAGGGTCTGCATGAAGCCCTGGGTCCATCGCGTGCGCTGCCGGATGAACTGTGCCGTCGTCGGCGGGGTCTCCTCCTTGGTCACGTACCGGTCGTCGTAGATCACCCGGATCCGCTCGCCCATGCTCGACAGGCGCAGCCCGATGTCCGCGTCCTCGGTCAGGTTGCGGTCGTCCCAGCCGCCCAGGCGCATCAGCAGATCGCGATCGAAGAAGACGGTGTTGCCGCCCAGCGGCACGGCACCGTAGCGGGCGTGGTAGTACAGCCGGCTGCGGAACCAGAAGAAGTACTCGAGGACGTTCAGCGCCGAGTACCAGGTGGACCGGTAGTTCATGAGCTGCACACCGGCCTGGACCACCTTCACGCGCTCGTCCAGCATCACCGTGTTCACCAGGCTGAAGATCTCCGGGTGGATGTCGTCCTCGGCGTCGAAGATGGTGACGACGTCCCGGTCGGCCTGCGGCAGGGCCGAGTTGAGCCCGTGGGGCTTGTTGATCGGCCCGTCGTCGAAGACGACGGTCTCGACGTTGGTCACGCCCTCCTTGCGCAGCGCGGCGATCTTTTCCCGGGCCTTTCCGATCGTGCCGACGTCGTCGGCCGAGCAGATCACCAGGACCTGCAGCAACTCGCGCGGGTAGGAGGCGTGCACCACCCGGTCGATGGTGGTCTGGATCACGTCTTCCTCGTGCCGGGCGGGCAGCATCACCGTGAAGGACAGGCGCGGATCCCTGAACCGCGCCGGTTCAGCGGCGGCCCCGCCGTCGCCCTGCCGCCCCCAGGTGTAGAGCATCATGTACAGCACGTGCGCCGACAGCAGCGTCAGGACCACCGAAACGATCACCAGGCATGCGTAGAGCAGGGGCATCATCGCGACCTCCGGGCCCAGACCCAGCGGGCGCTGAACGCGAAGTTGACGGCGAAGCCCACGGCGACGGCGAGCGCGTTGGCCACCAAGAGGTAGGTCCCGAAGCCGATCAGCGCCCAGACCGTGAGGACGTTGACGCCGAGCCCGCCGAGCGCCGACGCGTTGAACTTCGCGAAGCGCTGCAGCGACGGCCGCCGGACGGCGAACGTCCACCAGTCGTTGAGCAGGTAGTTGTGCCCGATGGCCAGTTCCACGGCCAGCGCGGAGGCCAGCGGGACCGGCAGCCGCGCCCACCCGTGCAACATGTACAGGGCGGCGGTGTTCACGACCAGCCCGGCCGTGCCCACCGCGGCGAACTTCAGCGCGCGGCGGACCACGGGACGGCGCAGCACGGGTATCGCCCGTACCCGGTGCCCCCTCCCGGGTGCGGACCACACCGTCCAGGCAGGCCCGGTTGAGGGCGCGCAGCTACTGCGTTCCCGGTACTGACCCATCACACAGGCTCCTCATAAGGATGAGGTCCCGCGTCCTCCGACGGATCCGGCATGTCGCGGCCTTCGGAACCTCTGATCAGGTGATTCACCCTTCGAAGCCCAGGGTTAGTCGAGGGGACGCCCGGCCGCATCACGTCGCCGGGGGAGACGTCGCCCCTACCTTCGGGGGGCCCTGACCTGCGCTATCGGTACCCGTCGGCGGATCCCCCCGACGTAGTGGGCGACGCCCTACGAATGCGGGTGGGGACGCCGGCGAGCCGCACCGCAGCATGGGAGCTACAGCGAAAACGTCCTGTCGGGAACGCCCCCTGCGCGGGCGGTCGTCGTCCATTCGGATGGGGAATCACGTGGGAATCGGACTGGCCAAGGCGCCCGGCGCCCGTCACGCGCCGCCCCCCCGGTCGCGTCGTTGGTGGAGCCCGGCGCGTATCGCGATGCTGACCGCCGGCGGGGCCATCCTCATGACCCTCACCATCCTGCCGTTGCTGAGGCCGACCGGATGGCCGTTCACACCGCCGTTCCACCCGTACTTCGCTCCTGGCACCCGCCTCTATGTCGACCCCCACAACGCGGCCGCGCAGTGGGTGCGGCGCAACCCGGACGACCGGAGAGCGGCGGTCATCGACCGGCGGATCGCCGCCAGGCCGCAGGCTCTGTGGTTCACCGACCCCGACCCGGTCTCGATACGCGCGCAGGTGACCGCCGCCGTCGCCGACGCCGCGCGCCGGCGAGCGATCCCCGTCCTGGTGGCGTACGCGATCCCGCACCGCGACTGTGGACGCGACAGCGCGGGCGGCAGCGGCGCCATCGCCGACTACCGGCGGTGGATCGACGGGTTCGCCGCCGGCATGGGCCGGGCCGAGACCATGGTCATCCTCGAACCTGACGCGCTCGCCAACGTGAGCTGCCTATCCGCGCGGCAGCAGGCCGATCGTTATGCCGCCCTGTCCTACGCGGCGCGGACCCTGCACGGGAGCGACCCACGCGCCCGTGTGTACTACGACGCGGGGAACTCCAACTGGCAACCGGCCAGGACCATGGCGAAGCGGCTGCGCGCCGCGGGGATCGAACACTACGGGAACGGCATCGCGCTCAACGTGTCCAACTTCAACCGGACCCACGACGAGGTCCGCTACGGCCTCTCCGTGCTGGACCGGCTGGACGACGGGCGGCTGGCGATGGTGGTCGACACCAGCCGCAACGGCAACGGCCCCGCCAGGGGCCGGCGGGCCGCCTGCGATCCGTCCGGCCGCAGGATCGGCGCCCCTCCGACGACGGCGCCCGGCGCGGACCGGGTCGACGCGTACCTCTGGATCAAGAACCCCGGCCAGGCGGACGGCTGCGCGGCGGCCGCGGGCGTCTTCGTGCCCGGCAACGCCTACCGGCTGGCCCGCTGAGCGAACCCGCCGAGCGAGCGCAGTGGCCAGCCGAGGAACGAGGCTGTCCGCGCAGCGAGCGAGAAGGGTGAGCGAACAGCAGACGCTGAGGCGGGTCTGCCGGCCCGGTAGACGCTGAACCGCGCTCCCCCGGCTACCTCATTTGAGGTACGCCCTCCTCGGCCCGTCGGTTGGCCCGAATTTCGTCTCCTCGTACGGTGTGCCGACCCGCGCGCCGTTCCTAGGGTCATGTATTCAAATGGAAACCCCCCAAAGGAGTTATCTCCAAAGGTGTTACCCGCAGATAAAAAGAGTTCTTGTCGTGGAGCGGCACCCCCAGGTGCGGAGCGCACTCGCCGATCTCGTGGAAAGCGAACAGGGACTTGAACTCGCAGGGACGGCCGCGACCCCCCAAGAAGCACTGCAGCTCGCCGCCCGGCTGTGTCCCGACGTCGTGCTGATCGACGTCGACATGCCCGACCGCGCGGGCGACCGCCTGGAACAGCTGCTCAGTCGCATGCTGCCCCGGGCGCTCCTGGTCCGGCTGTCCGCCCTGACCGATCCCCGACAAGTACGCCCGCAGACCTCTCATCGAAGTCTGTCGAAAAGCGAAACCCCCGACTTGTTCAGGAGCCTTACGAATGAAATATCCGTGGGCAAGGAACACCGATTCCCCAACCCCTCAGAACTCCCCGACCCCGCCGAATAGCCGGCGCTGGTGGCAGGCCACGGCGCGGATAAGGGTCGGCGTCGTCGCCGCGCTCGTCGCCGTGCTGGCACTCGTCTCTGTCGCCGCCTTCCGGCCGGACTCGTCCTCGCACCTGTTCGGTTCCGACAAGGCCGACAGCGCGCCCCAGGGCCCGCTGCACACCCGCAAGGGTCAGATCGTCGACGCCAACGGCCAGGTCATCAAGCTGACCGGCGTGAACTGGTTCGGCGCGGAGACCGGCACCTTCGCGCCGCACGGCCTGTGGGCGCGGAACTGGCAGCAGATGCTCGACCAGATCGTCTCCAGCGGGTTCAACACGGTACGCCTGCCGTACTCCAACGAGCTCTTCGACCCGGCCAGCAAGCCGAACGGCATCGACTACAAGCTCAACCCTGACCTGAAGGGGCTGTCCGGGCCCGCGATCTACGACAAGATCGTCAACGGCGCCACGGGCCGCGGCCTGATGGTCATCCTCGACCAGCACCGCCCTGACCAGTACGGGCAGAGCAACCTGTGGTACACGAGCAAGCTCAGCGAGCAGAAGTGGATCAGCGACTGGGTGATGCTGGCTCACCGCTACGCGGGCAACCCCCGGGTCATCGGCGCCGACCTGCACAACGAGCCGCACGGCGAGGCCACGTGGGGCGACGGCAACCCGCGGACCGACTGGCGGCTCGCCGCCGAGAAGGCCGGCAACGCGGTCCTGGCCGCCAACCCGAACTGGCTCGTCTTCGTCGAAGGCGTGGACAGCTACCGCGGCGACGGCTACTGGTGGGGCGGCGACCTGCGCGGTGCCCAGCAGCATCCGGTGCGGCTGTCCAAGCCCGACAAGCTGGTGTACTCCGCCCACGACTATGGTCCCGGCGTCTTCAACCAGAACTGGTTCCAGCGGGCCGACTTCCCCAAGAACATGCCGGCCCTCTGGGACAAGCACTGGGGCTACCTGCAGCGACTGGGCAACGCCCCGGTGCTGGTCGGCGAGTTCGGCGGGCGCAAGTCCACCGGCAACAGCGCGGAGGCCATCTGGCAGAACGCGCTCTTCGCCTACATGAAGGCCCGCGGCATCAGCTACACCTACTGGTGCTGGAACCCCGACTCCGGTGACACCGGCGGCATGCTCCAGAACGACTGGAAGACGCTGGACCCCGGCAAGATGCGGATGGTCTCCACCTACCAGTCGCCGCTCCCCCAGGCGAACAAGGGGCGGGCCGGGCAGAAGTCCGCATAAGGAGATCCGCATAAGAAAATCGGCATAAGGCACAGAACGACGGCCGCGCCGGAAGGCGGCCATCGGTGAGCCCGCGGGTGACTCATGTCGCCCGCGGGCTTCGCCGCGCAAGCCCGCGGAAGGGAGAACGAGATGTCCGCACGCGCGTCAGTACGGAGGGCGACCTGCGTCGATGACCTGCGGGAGCTGGCGCGGCGGCGGGTGCCGCGCGCGTTCTTCGAGTACGGCGACCACGGCTCGTACGACCAGGCGACGATGCGGGCCAACCGCGGCGACCTGGCGGCGATCCGGTTGCGGCAGCGCGTCGGCGTGGACGTCTCCCGCCGCGACCTCTCCACGACGATCCTCGGCGAGCCCGTCGCGCTGCCGCTGGCGCTCGGGCCCGTGGGCATCACCGGGATGCAGTACGGCGACGGGGAGATCCTCGCCTGCCGCGCCGCGCAGGCCGCCGGCATCCCCTACTGCCTGAGCACCATGTCCGTCTGCTCGATCGAGGACGTCGCCGCCGCCGTCGACCGGCCGTTCTGGTTCCAGCTCTACGTGATGCGCGACCGCGGGTTCGTCCGCGACCTGGTCGAGCGGGCGAAGGCCGCCGGGTGCGGGGCCCTCATGCTGACGCTGGACCTGAACATGCTGGGCCAGCGGCACTCCGACATCAAGAACGGCCTCACCGTGCCGCTGCGGATCACCATGGCGAACGTCCTCGACATCGCCACCAAGCCGGCCTGGGCGTGGCGGGTGCTGCGCGGCCGGCGCCGGACGTTCGGCAACATCGCCGGGCACCTGCCGGGGGTGGAGCGGCTGACCACCATGTCCGACTGGGCGTCCAAGCAGTTCGATCCCAGCCTGAGCTGGAAGGACGTCGAGTGGGTCCGCGAGCTCTGGCCGGGGAAGATCATCCTCAAGGGGATACTCGACGTCGAGGACGCGAAGATCGCCGCCAGGACCGGCGCCTCGGCCATCGTGGTGTCCAATCACGGCGGGCGGCAGCTCGACGGGGCGCCGTCGTCCATCAGCGCCCTGCCCGGCATCGCGGCGGCGGTCGGCGGCGACGTCGAGGTCCTCATCGACGGCGGCATCCGCTCCGGGCAGGACGTGCTGCGGGCGCTGGCGTTCGGCGCCCGCGCCTGCCTGCTCGGCCGCGCCTACATCTACGGGCTCGGCGCCGGCGGCCAGGAGGGCGTCGCCAGGGCCATCGAGATCATCCGCGCCGAGCTCGACGTCTCCATGGCGCTCACGGGGACCACGTCGATCGACCGGATCAGCCGCGACGTGATCGCCTGACCACGTAGTCTCGGCACGTGGACGAAGTGGACGAATCGGGCGCGGTCGATCCGACGGCCCGGGTCAGGGACATCTGCCGCGGCCTCCCCGACGTGACGGAGCGGCCGTTCGGCGGGCATACCGCGCCCTCCTTCCGGGTGCGCGACAAGCTCTTCGTGATGACCAGCGAAGACGGGACGTACATGACCTTCAAGGCCGGGCCCGGCGTCCAGCAGGCTCTCGTGGCCTCGGCTCCCGATCGGTTCTTCGTCCCGAAGTACGTCGGCGGCAGGGGCTGGGTCGGCGCCCGGCTGGACGTCCCGCAGGACTGGGAGGAGATCGCCGAGCTCGTCGAGGAGAGCTACCGGCTGATCGCGCCGAAGCGCCTGGTCGCCCGCCTGGACGCCGACCAGTCTCGCTAGGGCGGGTCGCGGCGGGCGCGGGCGCGCCGCTTGCCTTCGTGCATGGCCTGGACCCGGGCGATCGGGATCTCCCGGCCCTCGTCGACGAGGTCGGCCGGCAGCGGCCTGGGCGGCGGCATGAGTCCCGCCCAGGTGGTGCCCGCGGCGATCAGTCCGGGCGCGGTGCGCATCGTGAAGTCGCGCGGCGTGACGCGGTCGAGCTCGTCCCAGGGGACGGGGAACGACACCGGGACGTCCGGCCGGTTCCGCGGGCTGTAGGCGGCCACGACGGTCGCCCCGCCGGCCCGGGTGGAGTCGATGAACACCCTGCCGGCCCGGTCCTCGCGGATGAACTCCGTGGTGGCGAGCGCCGGATCGAGCCGCGCCGCGCGGGCGGCCAGCGCCCGGGTGGCCGCCGCCACCTCCTCGATCGTCGCGCCGTCGACCGGCACGAAGATGTGAAGGCCCTTCGCACCGCTGGTCTTGACCGCCCCCGCCAGCCCGGCGTCGGCGAGAGCCTGCCGGACCAGACGAGCCGCGCCGACGGCCGGCGCGAACGCCGCGACGCCCGGCCGATCGCCCCGCACCCCTCCCGGCCGGCCGGCGGGCGCGTCGTCGGGCGGGTCGATGTCGAGCACCAGGTGCGTCGGGTGCTCCCAGTCGGCGGCCCTGATCAGCGTCGGGTGGTACTCGACGGCGCGCTGGTTGGCGAACCACAGCAACGTACGGCGATCGTCGCACAGGGCGTACGACACGTCCCGCTTCGACGTCTCGGCCCACAGCGTCACGGTCCGCACCCACGGCGGCGTGTACTTCGGGACGTTCTTCTGCATGAACGGACGCTGGCCGCGCAGCACGCGGATGACCGATAGCGGCCGGTCGGCGAGCTCGGGCAGGATGTGGTCGCGTACGGCGTCGAGGTAGTCCACGAGATCCCGCTTGGACGCCGCCGCCTCCTCGAACAAGGGCTGATCGAGATTGGTCAGCCGTACGCCGGCGCGCGTTTCGCCCGCGCCGCCGGCGCTGTCGCCTCTGGCCGGCATCACTCGCCTCCTTCCCGGGGGTTGTGGGCTCCAGACCCCCTATGTATTTTCTGGAAAGCGCCTTCCCGGCGTCCGATTCCTTGAAGGTGTGAGCGGCATGTCGAAGCCCAGACGATATTTGTCGATCATCGTGGCGTCCATTCTCGCCGCCGCGCTGGCGTCTCCGGTCGCCAGGGCCACGCCGGCGGGTGATCCCATCAGCGACCCGCTGCCCGACCCCACGCCCTCCGACCTGGGCCTGGTGCTCAAGGAGTACGCCCAGTTCCCGCGGTCGGAGCCGACGCCGGCACCGACCGACCAGCGACTGGTGCGATGGGCGCGCGTCAACTACATCGGCGACATCCCCGACGGCTCAGGACGCAAGTTCGCGCCCGACCTCAACGGCAAGATGTACCTCGTCGAGCACGGCGTCCCCCACGTCTACCTCGATGTCGGCGCCGCGTTCGCGCCGCAGTTCTTCTCCGGCAGGGGGCTCGGCCAGGGCTTCGGGTTCGTCGCCTTCGACCCGGGCTTCAGGCGGAACGGCCGGTTCTACACGGTCCACACCGAGCTGGCGTCGATGACGACCGAGACGCCCGACTTCGTCCAGCCGGAACCCATCGTCTACCACGGCGTGGTGACCGAGTGGACCGCGGACGACCCGTCGGCCGAGACGTTCAGCGGCACCCACCGCGAGGTGCTCCGGATCGGGTTCGCCGGCCAGATCCACGGGATCCAGCAGATCGACTTCAACCCGAACGCGCACCCGGGTTCCCCTGACTACGGGCTGCTCTACCTCGCGGTCGGCGAGGGTGGCCAGGGCGTCACGACCACCGATCCGCAGAACCTGTCCATCCCGCACGGCAAGATCCTGCGGATCGACCCGCGCGGCGACAACAGCGCGAACGGCCGGTACGGCATACCGCGGAACAACCCCTTCGTCGGCCGGCCTGGCGTGCTGGGCGAGATCTACGCCCTCGGCTTCCGCGACCCGCACCGGTTCAGCTGGGACACCGGTGGCACCCACCGGCTGTTCCTCGGGCACATCGGCGAGCACAACGTCGAGGCCGTCGACGACGTACGCGCCGGGGACAACTTCGGCTGGAGCGAGCGCGAGGGCCCGTTCGTGTTCGACAGGAACCCGACGAACCCGTGCGACCGGCTCTACCCGCTGCCTCCCGACGACGCGAAGTTCGGCTACACCTACCCGGTGGCGGCGTTCGACCACAACCCGCCGCCGGACTGGAACTGCACATCCGACGTCGGGCACGCGATCTCCGGCGGCATCGTCTACCGCGGCGCCAGGCTGCCCGCGCTGCGCGGCAAGTACGTCTTCGGCGACATCGTCGACGGGCGCGTCTTCTACACCAACGAGCGCGAGATGAAGCGCGGCGGCCCGCTGGCCACCATCTACCAGATGCAGCTGTACGACACCTCCGGCCGGCGCGTCACGATGCGCGACCTGTCGGCCCCCGGCTCGCTCGGCGACCCGAACCGCGTCGACCTGCGCTTCTCGGCGGACGCCAGGGGCGAGCTCTACCTGATCGAGAAGGCGAGTGGCAGGATCTACAAGGTGGTCGGGACCAAGCGCTTCGCGTCCTGCGAGATCGGTCACACGAGGCTGAGCCACGTGATGGGCGCGGCGAACTGGGCGCCGGTCACCCCGTCGAAGTGGCGGTTCCCCGGCGACCAGGTGATCCTGGCCGAGGCCGGCACCGAGCGCCCGGGCCCCCGCCGCCCGTTCGAGTACGCCGTGCTGACGAAGGGTCCGGTGCTCGGCAACGTCGAGATCGACGCGCGGGTACGGCTCGACACCCCGGTGGAGATCACCAACCGGGACGTGATCCTGATCTTCGGCTACCGGTCGGATACCGAGTTCTACTACGCCCATCTATCGACGGATAACACGATTTACCCGCACAACGGGATCTTCATGGTGAACAACGCCGACCGGTTGCGGATCGAGGACCAGTGGGACGCGGTGCACTCGCACGGCGCGCCGCCCGCCATCGTCGACGCCGAGTGGCACCAGGTCCGCGTGGTGCGGTGCGCCGACTCCGGCGAGACCGCCGTCTATGTCGACGGCTCGACGCACCCGCTGATGACCACGGTTGACACCACGTTCGGCGCGGGACGGGTGGGCTTCGGCTCGTTCGACAACATCGGCCGGATCCGCGATCTCACGGTCACCGGCACCCCTGCCGATCGGTAACCCGGCGGCCCCGGCCGAACCCCTGGAGGAGAACATGCGAATTCCTCGTGCCGCGGCGGCCGTCCTGGTGGGCGGCTCGCTCGCGGTGAGCGCCGTCCAGCCCCCCGCGGCCGCGACCGAGGCGCCGGCCGCCGCCGTGGCGGCGGCCGGGTGGCACCAGCGGCCGGACGTCCTGCCGGCCCTGCGGCGCGACCTCGTCGCGTTCTACGACTTCGACCACCCGGTCCCCGGCGACCCGGCGAGGGAACGCGACCTGGGCTTCTCGCGTACGGACATGGACCTCGTCAACGGCGGCGCGGCGATGCGGGTCAGGGACGGCGCCTACCCGGGCAGCCGCTACTCGATCCAGACCCGGCAGCTCAATCCCACTGTCAACGGCAACGACGACTGGAAGGCCGGGGTCTGGTCAGAGACCGGCGTGCCGAGCCTCCGCGCCTTCAACGCCGTCAGGCAGATGTCGATCATGGGCTGGTTCAAGACCACGGGAACCAACCCCAACCTCAACTCCACCACGCCCGATCCGAACGATCTCTTCAACGCGGTGGGGCTCGCCGGCGTGCTCAGCGGCGACTCCCAGGGCCACGACGTGCGGGCGCTGCTCGAAGTGATCAACGTGTCGGACACTCTGCGCGTCGTGGCGCTCGGGCGGCGGATCGACGGCGGCAGCTCCCAGACCTTCGCCGCGAACGAGGACTGGCAGGCCATCCTGCCGCGGAACACGTGGGTGTTCCTCGCCGCGACCTTCGACTTCGACAACGCGACGATGGCGCTGTACAAGGACGGCCGGCCGCTCGACGGCTTCTACACCATCGCCGGCGACCCGTGGGGCGTGGCCGGCGACCCGGAGCCCGACGTCACGTCCGCCACCGACCCCAGGGGCATCAAGATCGGCGGCAGCTTCCCGCAGAACACCCTGGAGCGCAATCCCTGCGACTGCCGGTTCGACGGCCTGGCCTTCCTGAACCGGGTGGCGACGCCACGCGAGGTGCTCGCCCAGTACCGCTGGGCGCGTCACCACCGAGGGTGACCGCCAACCGCCGACCGTTTATCGTGACCGCATGGTCTACGACGTCGGCGCGGTACGGGAGCACTTTCCTGCGCTGAAGGAGGGCGTGGCGCACTTCGACGGGCCGGGCGGCTCGCAGGTGCCCGACGTCGTCGCCGACGCCGTGGCGGCCACGCTGTGCGCCGGCATCGCCAACCGCGGCACCGTCACCGCCGCCGAGCGGCGGGCCGACGAGGTCGTCGTCGCGGCCAGGCGGGCCACCGCCGACCTCCTCGGCGCGGCGCCCGACGGCATCGTGTTCGGGCGCAGCATGACGCAGCTGACCTACGACTTCGCCAGGACGCTTGCCAAGGGCTGGGGGCCGGGCGACGAGGTCGTGGTCACCACCCTCGACCACGACGCGAACATCCGCCCGTGGGTGCACGCCGCGCGCGCGTGCGGCGCGACCGTGCGGTGGGCCGAGTTCGACCCGGCGACCGGCGAGCTCGGCGTGGACGCGGTGGCCGCCGTGCTGTCCGGCCGCACCAGGCTGGTCGCGGTGACAGGGGCGTCCAACCTGCTCGGCACCCGCCCCGACGTCCCGGCGATCGCCGCCGGCGCGCACGCGGCCGGGGCGCTGGTCTACGTCGACGGCGTGCACCTGACGCCGCACGCGCCGGTCGACGTGGCCGCCCTCGGCGCCGACTTCTTCGCCTGCTCGCCGTACAAGTTCCTCGGCCCGCACCTCGGCCTGGTCGCGGCCAGGCCCGAGCTGCTGGAGACCCTCCACCCCGACAAGCTGCTCCCGGCGAGCGACGCCGTGCCCGAGCGCTTCGAGCTGGGCACCCTGCCGTACGAGCTGCTCGCCGGCACCACCGCCGCGATCGGCTTCCTCAGCGACCTGGTCCCCGGCGGCGCCGGCGACGGCACGCGGCGGGCCCGGCTGGTCGCGTCCATGCGGGCCCTCGAGGCGCACGAGAGCGCGCTCGCCGCGCGGCTGGAGGCGGGCCTGGCGGACGTCCCCGGCGCCGTCATGTACGGCTCACCGCGCCGCCCGCGCACCCCCACGGTGCTGTTCTCCATCGCCGGCGTGCCGCCCCAGGCGGTGTACGAGCGGCTCGCCGAGCGCGGCGTCAACGCGCCGGCGAGCAGCTTCTACGCGGTGGAGTGCGCCAGGAGGCTCGGGCTCGGCGACGGCGGTGCGGTCAGGGCGGGGATCGCCCCGTACACCGACGAGGCCGACGTGGACCGGCTGCTCGCCGGCGTGGCGGCCATCGCGTGCGGCTGACCCGCGCCGCCAGGCCGTCGCGGCGAGCACCACCACGGCGCCCGCGCCGTAGCCGAGCCGCGTCGCGCCGGGAGCGGAGAGCCCGAACGCGGCCAGCGCCCACATCGCCGAGCCGGCCGCGCCCACCGCCAGCCACTCGGCCCGCCCGTCGAGCGCGACGAGAGCGACGACGAGCAGGCCGTACCACGGCAGCGCCGGCGAGGTGACCAGCAGGAAGACCCCGGCCATGACGAGGGCGCCGCGCCACGGCCGGCGCGGGTCGGCCGTCCGCCACACCAGCAGCGCGGTCGCGGCGAGCACCGCCACCGCGGTGAAGCCGGCCCACGCGCGCGGCACGACGAGCCCGACCAGGGCGAACCTGGCCCCCGAGTGGTATCCCTCCTCCTGGAGATAGCCGGGCAGGTAGCCGACCACCGCGCCGCCGACGGCGAGGACGTGCGGCAGGTAAACGGCGGCCACCGCGCCGCCCGCCGCGGCGGCGACCGCGACCGGGCGGCGCCGCGCCGCCGCCGGGACGAGCAGCACGGGCAGCAGCTTCGCGGCGATCGCCAAGCCCAGCACGCCGCCCCCGGCCAGCGCGCCCGCCCGGGACGGCCAGGACCTGGCGAGCACCAGCAGGGCGAGCACGGCGAGACCGGCGGCGACGGCGTCGACGTGCGCGTTGTTGCCCGCCTCCAGCGCGACCAGCGGGCACCACGCCCAGTACACCGCGAGCCGGGGATCGCGGCCCAGCCTGGCGAGCCCGAGCAGGAGCAGTGACGCCGTCGCGACGGCCGCCAGCGCCGCCCCCGCCTGGATCGGCTTGGTCCGCGCCCCCGGCGGCGACAGCGCGCGCACCGCGGTGAAGTAGCCCTCGGCGACCGGCGGATAGATCGTCCGCACCGCCGGGCGGTTGATGAGGGTGCACCCGGGAGCCGCGCCGGCGACGCACCACGACCGAGGGGTACGGGCCCACAGGAAGTCGGGGTCGCGGAGCCCGGCCAGCTCGGGCGCGGCCGGCGGGTACCGGTACGGGTCGATCCCCGCGGCCTGCACCCGGCCGTCCCACACGTACCGGTAGGCGTCGGTGCTGGTGCGCGGCGGCGCGGTCAGCGCGGCGGCCTGCAGCGCGGCGCCGCCGAGCAGGATGACCACGACCGCGCGGCGGACCGGCAGCCGCCGTACCAGCCACGCCCCGGCGCCGAAGGCGACCCAGGCGGCGGCCACGACGAGCGCCCGGCCGCCCGATGCCGGCTCCCCGCCGCGCACCGCCCACCACACCAGCCCGCCCAGCGCCGCCGCCGCGACGCAGGCGCCGCCGGTCCGCGCGCCGTCGCCCCTGCTCACGACACAAACGTCGCACGGGGTGGCGGCGATCGGGGCGCCCGCGCCCCGGCCGTCCGCGATCCGTAAGGATTGGCGCCGCCGCGGTCCGAGCGCCGCCGCGACACGAGCGCCGCCGCGACGCGAGCCACCCGGCCAGGACCACGCCGGAGTGCGGCCTACCGGCGGCAGGAGGAGTGGACGGCGTCGACCCAGCCGTCGGCCGAGCTGTTGTAGATCTCTATGTCCATGCCGTACGCGCCCCGGCGAGCCGGGATGGGCTCCGAGGTGAAGCTCCAGGTGCCGTCGTCGGCCACCGGCACCCCGGTCTCTTCCATCGTCCGCCAGGCCCGGCCGCTCTGCGAGATCACCAGCAGCAGCCGCAGCGAGACGATGCGCGAATAGTCGATCCCCCAGGCCCGCACGATGAGGCCACGCGAGTCGCTGCACGACAGCGCGGCGAAGGAGCGCTTGCTGCCGCCCCCCGAGACGCTGGCGGTCAATCCACCCGCCGTGCCGCAGCCCACGCCGACCAGCAACACGGCAGCCACCATCGCGACGATCCTGACGATCTTCATGCCTCGGTCACCCGTCCAATCTTCCATCGCCTCGACAATGGTGATCCCGGACGAGCCCGTACGCCAGACCGCTGTCCGTAATCGGCACGACACAAAAATGTGACCGTGCGCGACCCTCACGACTCGATCAGGTTATCGAAATCCCCGTCTTTGGCGCCCATAATGAGCGCCTCTATCTCCATGCGTGTGTAGATGAGAGCGGGTCCCTCTGGATGGCGCGAATTCCGCACCGCGATCCATCCGTCTGGAAGTTCGGCCAATTCGACACAATTCCCCTGGGAATTGCTGCGCTCCGCCTTCTGCCAAGTGACCCCACGAAGCTTCGCGGCAGAAATTCCGTTATAGGATTGGTACATCTATATCTCTCTGAGAAGTCCACCGATCATCTCGAGGCTGTCGTCCGGCGTCGCGCTGTCGACACACAGGCGCTCCATCGCCTGCATATACGTGTCGACGTCGTCGCGCTTGTCCAGATAGAGCGCGCCGGTGAGATTCTCGACGTACACCACATCCGGCAGATCCGGCTCCGGAAATCGCAGGATGGTGAATGCTCCGCCTTCGGCGGCATGGCCGCCGAACACGAATGGCATCACTTGCAATGTGATGTTGGGCATTTTGGCCACGGTGATGAGGTGTTCCAGCTGACCCCGCATGACCTCGGGTCCGCCGATCGGCCGGCGCAACGCCGCCTCGTCGATCACCGCCCACAACCGGGGGGCGTCCGGGCCCTTGAGCCGCTGCTGCCGGTGCATGCGCAACTCGACCCGCTGGCCGATCTCGTTCTCCGACGAGTCGGCGTTCCCGAGCCGGATGATGGCCCTGGCGTAGTCCTCGGTCTGCAACAGGCCGGGCACGAACTGCAGCTCGTACGTCCGGATCAGTCCGGCCGCCTCCTCCAGGCCCACATAGGTCTGGAACCAGCTGGGCAGCACCTCACCGTAACGATGCCACCAGCCCGGGGTGTTGGCCTCTCTGGCCAGCTGCAGCAGCGATTCACGCTCTTGTTCGTCGGCAACGCCGTACAACGTGAGGAGGTCGGCGACGTCCCGCTCCTTGAAACTGACCCGCCCCAGTTCAAGCCGGCTGATCTTCGACTCCGACGCACGAATGACGTAGCCGGCGTCCTGCCTGCTCACTCCCCGTTCCTCGCGGAGCCGGCGGAGCTGTGAGCCCAGCAGAATGCGCCGCACCGTCGAGCCGGTACCCGGCGGTTCCAGAGCCACGTCCCCTCCCAAACCCATGGGCGGTCAGCGCACAGTGTGCCACTCCCCCTACTACTTGCGTCTACCTCCAATCCACGACTTCTTCCAGACCTTTTTTCATCCAGCGACGTCTCCGTAATGTCTCCGAGCGGTCACTGGGGGACATCACCGGCGGCTGCCCGGCGATGCACGCTTCAAATGCACGTGCATCGGGCCTTGCATTCGCACGCTACGATGCGCAGGATAACGCACGGGACCTTTGGGTTACCGCAACACAGCCGGAGATCTTGCGGGAGTGGGCATGAGATCACGCCGCGTAAGGGAGGATACGTTGGACAGCGCAATGTCCGGCGTGTCGTCCGCCGACGGCGCCCCGATCGACCCCTTCCTCGAGGCCGCGCTGGCCCGGCTGGCGGCGCCCGACGCGGCCTCGGCATCCACCTTCCCGGTCGAGCCCGACCCGGAATCGGTGACCGCGGCCCGGCACTTCGCCGTGGCCACCGTCAGGGGATGGGGGCTGGCCGAGCTTGCGGACGACGTCGCGCTCGTCGCCTCCGAGCTGGTCACCAACGCGCTGCGGCACAGCCTGCCGGCCTGCCCGGACGAGCGCGCCCGCACCACGATCCAGCTGCGCCTGCTGCGCGCGGCGCCGTACGTGCTGTGCGGCGTGGCCGACACCAGCCCGGCGGTGCCGCGGCGGCGCGAACCCGACTACATCGCGGAAACCGGGCGTGGCCTGCACATCGTCGAGTCCTTCAGCACCTGGTGGGGATGGACCAGGCTGCACCCGTCGGGAAAGATCGTCTGGGCCGTCTTCGAGCGGTGAGCCAGGAGGGGGCCCGGGGAAGCCCCGGAGTTTTCTGAAAACCCGCGTCGAAGCCCGGCCGGTCGACCGGAATTTGAAGCCGTGGCCGGATGTGGCAAAGCCGCGGCCCCCTTCGTTGACACGCGTTCCCCCCGACGACACGCTGACTCGATCCCACTTGGCCCACCTTTGCCTGGAGGCGCGATGAGGCGCGGGTCCGTGTCCGTCTTCGCCGCGGCGGCTCTCCTGACCGGAATGCTCGCCGCGGCGCCCGCACACGCCAGTCAGGGCCCACCAGGCCCGCCGCGGGACCTGCCCGACGTCTATGTCGGTGATGTGACGGCGGAGGGGCTGAAACAGCTCAACTCAGTGGGCCTCGACCGGGAAGAGGACGTGTCGGTCGGCCGGACCAGGGGCGGCCTGACCCATGTCGAGGTCGTCATGAGTGGCGCGCAGGCGAACGCGCTCGGTGCCCGGGGCGTGCGGCTCACGCTCAAGAAGATCGACGGCAAGTCGGCCGCGCAACTCAGCGCACAGGCCACGCCCACCGTTTTCCGGCCCTACAGCGGGCCGGGAAACATCCGGGAAGAAATCGTCAAGGCCGCCGCCGACCACCCGGCCATCGCCAAGGCCGTCGACTTCGGCACCAGCATCCAAGGCAAGCCGATGACCGCCATCCGGGTGAGCAGGGGCGTCGCCGCCCTGCCCGAGGGCAGGCGCCCGGTGGTCGTCTACCAGGCGGCCCAGCACGCCCGCGAGTGGATCACCCCGGAGACGGTGCGCCGGCTCCTCCACTACTTCCTCGACAACTACGGAAAGAACGCCGAGATCACCAAGCTGGTCGACACCACCGAGCTCTGGTTCATCCCGGTCGTCAACGTCGACGGCTACGACCTGACGTTCACCGACGGGTTCCGCCTGTGGCGCAAGAACGCGCGCGACAACAACGGCGACGGCCGGATCACCGGAGGGGACGGCGTCGACCCGAACCGTAACTTCCCGTACAAGTGGGGCTACGACAACGAAGGCTCCTCGGACAACCCCGCCAGCGAGACCTACCGCGGCGCCGGGCCCGCCTCCGAGCCGGAGACCAGGGCCCAGCTGGCGCTCTACCAGAAGCTCAGGCCTAAGTTCCTGATCAACTACCACTCCGCCGCGCAACTGCTGCTGCACGGCGTCGGCTGGCAGACGCTCACCCGCAGCCCTGACGACGTCATCCACGACGCGCTGGTCGGCGACGCCGACCGTCCGGCAGTGCCCGGGTCCACGCCCGAGCTGGGCGCCCAGCTCTACACCACGAACGGCGAGACCGACGGGCAGACCGACAACACCTTCGGCACGCTGACCATCACGCCCGAGATGGCGACCTGCCAGACCGCCGCGGGGTACGACCCGAACGACGGCATCGACCCGCAGGACTGCGGCAGCATCTTCGAGTTCCCCGACAACGAGGCGCTGATCCAGCGCGAGTTCACGCAGAACCTGCCGTTCGCGCTGTCGATCGCCAAGTCGGCGCACACGCCCGACCACCCGGTGTCGTCGCTCGGCCGCACCACGGCCGACTTCGAGACCGACGCGTTCACCACATCCTTCGGCGGCCGCCAGACGGTGGCGTCGGTGATCCGCCGGTCGATCGCCGGCAAGCGGCTCCACTACCGGATCAACGGCGGTCGCGTCCGCACGGCCGGCGTGGCCGAGTGGCACGGCGGCGAGCGGTACGGCGACGAGAACCACACCTACTACGCCGAGTACCGCGGCACGGTCGTGGGCCAGCGCCCCGGCGACCGGGTCGAGGCCTGGTTCAGCGGCGTGCGGGGCCGTGCCCCGGTCAGCGGGCCGCACTTCACCTACCGGGTGC
Source organism: Streptosporangiaceae bacterium (assembly GCA_036378315.1). GTDB lineage: Bacteria > Actinomycetota > Actinomycetes > Streptosporangiales > Streptosporangiaceae > CALAED01. Next base: position 52,909 of record DASUWU010000145.1, read on the forward strand.
GCGACCAGCGCGGCGCCAAGGTGCTCGTGGTCGCGGACGAGGACTACAAGGGCGTCAACCCGACCTACCCGGCGGGGACGAACGCGCCCAAGTACGCCGGGGAGTACGTCGACGCGCTCAGGGCGAACGGCATCCGCTCGCTCGTCTGGGACATCGACAAGGACGGCGTCCCGCACGACCTCGGCGTCCTCGGTCACTTCAAAGGCGTCGTCTGGTATCTCGGCGACAACCGGCTCACCCAGGACGCCGCGGACGACCCGGTGAAGGTGGGCAGCGGGACCGCGCCCGACTCCCAGGTCGCCGACCGCGAGAAGGACCTCGAGCTGTCCGTCAGGTCCTACCTCAACGAGGGCGGCAAGCTGCTCTACACCGGCGAGACCGCCGGCTACTTCGGGCCGCTCTCCCGCGCCAACGGCGGCGGCATCTACTACGGGCTCAAGGGCCACCCCGAGCGGCCGTGCGTCATCACCACCAGCTTCAGGGACGACTGCGAGCTGCTGTCGGACGACTTCAACCAGTACTGGCTCGGCGCGTTCGACCGTGCCTCCATCAACCGGCCGACCGGCTTCACCGGCGCGGGTCCGTTCGCCGGCCGGAACGCCACGCTGAGCGGCACCCCGAGCAACCCTCTCGACGAGGCGGGCGGCCTGCAGGTCACCAGCACGGTCCTGCCGCCCGCCCAGTTCCCGCAGTTCACCAGCACGAAGGCCGGCGACTACAGCGGGGCCACCTCGGCGTTCGAGCCCGTCGAGGGCTCGTTCTACGTCGCCGGCACCCACCAGGACAACCTGTACCGCCGGCTGACCAGGACCGTCGACCTGACCGGCGTGCCGGCGGATCAGGCGCCGAAGCTGCGGGCGCAGCTGTCGTACAGCACCGAGACCGGGTTCGACCACGTGATCGTCGAGGCGCACACCGTCGGCGCCGACGACTGGACCACGCTGCCCGACGAGGGCGGGCGCACCCGCACCACGGTGCCGACCGAGTGCGAGCAGGGTTACCTGCTGGCCGGGCATCCGTTCCTGCTCCACTACCTGACCGGCGGCAACCCGTGCACGAACACGGGGACGACAGGGAAGTGGAACTCGCTGACCGGCACGTCGAACGGCTGGGTGCCGGTCTCGTACGACCTGTCCGCGTACGCCGGCAAGCAGGTCTCGGTGTCGATCTCGTACGTGAGCGACCCGGGAACCGGCGGCACCGGCCTGTTCATCGACGACACCAAGGTCACCACGTCCGGCGGCACCCTCGACGCCGAGGGCTTCGAGTCCGGTCTCGGGCCGTGGACGATCGAGGGCGCCCCGCCCGGCAGCCCCGGCAACCCCAGCGAGTTCGTCCGCTCGCAGGCGCTCATCGACTCGGTGTCGGCCGTGGCCACCAAGGACACCATGATGTGGGGCTTCGGCCTCGAACAGGTGGCCACCGCCGCCGAGCGGAACGCGCTCATGGGCACGGCGATGCGCGGGCTCCTGTCCGACTCCCGCTGAAGGACGGCGGGTCGACCGGCGCCTGGCGGCCCCGGCCCGTGACGGGCCGGGGCCTGGCGGCCGGCGCTAGCGCAGGTGCTGCATGAGCTGGCGGTAGCGCTGCCAGCCGTCCTGGGAGCGGCCGTCGCCGAGGTCGTACCAAAGCGTCGGGGACTGCATGTCGCCGATCTGCTGCCCAGGGATCTCCGGCGCCCGGCGGCCAAGCTCGCCGCCGACGGCCATGCCGATGGGCGCGGGCGAACCCACCCACCTGGGCTCCGTGGTCAGGTCGGGCCGACCGGGAGTGAGCTGGGCGAACAGCGAAAGCAGCCGCTGTTCCATGGCGAGCACGCCGATCAGGGTGGGCAGCGCGGCCACCGGCGGCCGATCGTCCGGCAGGTAGCCGACCACGAGGGTCACGGTCTCTTCTACGCCGTCGCGCGCCGGCGTCAGCAGCATCGTGCCGAGCGCGGCCCGCCGGCCGCCGCCGACGACGGTCAGCCAGGTGGCCCGCGGCGCGCGCCGCTGGTAGAGGCCCGCCAGGTCGTCGCGCCGCCACTGGCCGGCGGCCGGCTCAGCGGTGCCCCAGCCGGCCGGCTCGTGGCCGGTCAGCGACATGCACAGCTGCTCGACCGCGGCCCCGATGGCCCCTGGCTTGTCCTGGCGCACCTGGAAGGTCAGCGTGAGCTGGGCCCCGATCAGCTCGGTGGGCCGGGTGGTGTACCCGGGCGCGTAGTCGCGGGCGTCCTTGACCGGCTCGAAACCGGCGCCGTCCCAGTACAACGGCACGCCGGTCAGGCCGTCGTAGTAGCCACCGGCCGTGTCGTCGCGGACCACCCAGCGCGAGCCGGGCCCGGTGAGCACCAGCCGCAGCGGCATGGACAGCCGCGAGTGCGCGGGCGTGACGATCTGGAGCCCGCGGCCGCTTTCCGTGCACACCCGAAGCGCGTCGGCCAGCCACTGGCTGAACGGCACGACGATGCGATCCTGGATCACGACCATGGCCTTGGGCGTGACCGCGTCCACGGCAGGATGCGTCCCACCCGCGCCGCGCACCTCGCGCTCGCTCACGGGGTCGCTCCCCAGGGGGCCGATGTCCACACGGCTCCACCCTGCCAGTGGACGAGGTCGTCAGCGAACTTTCTGGCGATCCGCTCGGCGTCGGGCAGCCCGGCGGCGGCCCGGATGTCGACCCACCACAGCGGCGGCTCGACGCGGGCCTCCTGGTCGGCGCCGAGCAGCCTGGCCACCTCGCCGGGCACGGCGACCCGCACCGGGATCTCGATGGAGACCAGCAGCCGGCCGGCCGGGTCGTACAGCTGGGTGACGCCGCCCGCGACCTCGCGCGGCTCCAGCCGCTCGCCCACCGCCACCATGGCGTCGATGACGGTGCGGACGTCCGGCTGGTTGCGGACCAGGGCCACGATGTCGCAGGTCATCCGCTCACCTCTCCGGCGCAGCCGCGGCCCGGCCGAAGACCTCGGCCGCGATCCTGATCGCCGCGTTCCTGGCCGCCTCGCCGGTCATCGGCAGGTCGATGGGGCTGCCGCCGGCCAGGTGCCGGTCGTAGGGGACGTGGACCACCGGGATGCCGCCCGCGCTGAGCATGTGCTGTGCCCGGTCGAGGTCGGCGTCCTCGTGCGGGGTGTGCGTCACCAGCGTGACCACGGTACGCGGGAGCAGCCCGCCGAACCCGTTGCCCGCCATCCAGTCCAGCGCCCCGCGCGCGCTGAGCGCGCCGTCGACGGTGGCCGGGGTCACCAGCACCTGCGCGTGCGCCTCGGCGAGGATGCCGCGCTGCAGCTCGGGCAGCAGCCCGGCTCCGCAGTCGATGACGATGGCGGAGAAGTACCGGCTCATCTCCCCGGTGGCCGCCCGGAACGCCTCGATCTCCAGCTCGGTGCCGATGCGGCCGCGCGAGGTGTTCGACAGCACCCACAGCCCGCCCGCGCTGCGGGCCAGGAACCTGGTGGCGTCCTCCCAGGATCGCGGCCGCGCCCTGGCCAGGTCCTGGAGCGACAGCTCGGCCTGCACGCCCATGCGAAGCGGCAGCGAGCCGAGCCCGGAGTCGGCGTCGGCGGCGAGCACCCGGTCCTGCCTGATCTGCGTGATCATGGTCGCCATCAGCCCGGCCACCGTGGTCTTGCCGGCGCCGCCCCTGATGCTGGTGACCGCGATGCGCCGGCAGGTCGGGACCGGCCGCCGGATCCGCGCGGCCAGGTCGGCGCTCTCCCGCGCGTCCTGCGCCGCCGAGGCGCCGACCGCCCGGGTGATGCCGCGCCCCATCCGGCGGATGAGCGGGTCGCCGTGGCGCTTGTTGCGGACGAGATCGTCGGTGTATCCGGCCGGGCCCCACTGACCCGGCTGCCCGGGACCCTGGGGGGCTTGCGGCGCAGGGGGGCCTTGCGGCGGCTCGGGTGACGGGCCGATCGGGGGCGTCTGGGGGGCCTGTGGGGGCGCGGCGGGCGGCGGCGCGGGTTGGGCGGCCTGCGGCGCCGCCGGGGACCACCCCAGGCTCGGGTGGGCCAGATCGGGGAAGGCGAGGTCGGGGTGGGCCAGGTCGGCGTACTGCTCGGGCTGCGGGTGCGGCTCGCGTCCGTTCTCCGTCACGACCACGGGCGCGGGCAGCGGCGCCTCCGGCGCGGGCGCCGGAGGAGGCGCCGGATTCGGCGCCGGCGAAGGCGCGGCCGGGGGCATGGGGGGCGGCGGCGGGGGCACCTGCGGCCCCGCCGGGTTGGCCGCTGTCACCAGGCCGGCGTGCGGAACGCCCAGGTCCTGGAGCACGGCGTTCTGCCAGCCCTGGTCGGACACCGAACTCCCTTCCGCGCGCATCTGGGCCGCGAGCACGAGCCGTTGGGATTCTGTCCCCCGATCTTATCGGCGGACACGTCCTACCGTGCCGGCCTGCGGCTGGTTCCGCCGGGCCGGACCAGAATTTCGGAATAGGTCCCGTTTACCGGGGTAATGGCGCCGTGAGCTTGATTGATGGGCCTGGCGGGCACCGCGGGAGGGGCCTTTGTGGCGTACAGAGTAACCGAGATCATGACGAAGGGGCCCGTTGTCGTCCCCCTGGAGCTGATGCTGATCGAGGCGGCCAAGCTCATGCGCGACCACGCGATCGGCGACGTCCTCGTCACGTCCAACGGCCACTTGTGCGGCGTGCTGACCGATCGCGACATCGTGGTCCGCGCGGTGGCGGAGAGCCGCGACCTGCGCCGCACCACCGTGGGCGAGGTCTGCTCGGCCGACATCGCCACCGTCGGGCCCGATGCGAACATCGACGACGCCGTCGCCGTGATGCGCTCCAGGGCGGTCAGGCGGGTTCCCGTGGTCGAGAACGGGGCGCCGATCGGCATCCTCACCATGGGCGACCTGGCGGTCAGGCAGAACGGGAATTCGGCGCTGGCGGAAATCACCAAGGCGCCGCCGAGCCGGTGAGGAGCACTACGCGGCTTTGGCGGAGCCGCTGAGCGCGCACCGGGCACCGTAGTGCGCAGGTAGTGTGAGGAACGTGTCCAGCCCCGATGCCCGCGCCGCCATCACCGATGAGCTCGCGATAGAGATCGCCAGGCTCGGGATGGTCCGCGAGTCGACCGAGATGGGTGCGCTCGGCAGGCTCACCGACCTGGCGGCTCGCGCGGTGCCCGGGTGCGCGGGGGCGACGACCATACGGTGGAGCCTGGGCGACCCACCCGAGTTCTTGGCCGGTTCGGCCAGCCACCCCGACCTGGCCGAGTTGATCGAGGTGCAGCGGGCGACAAACGACGGCCCCAGCTTCACCGCCGCACGCACCCGCGAGCCCGTGGCCTGCGAGGACACACTCGTGGAGACGCGCTGGCCCGACTATGTGGGGGCCGCGTTGCGCCGCGGGGTGCGCTGCTTCGCCACGACGCTCTACGACAACGGCGAGGTGCTGATCAGCCTGGGCCTGTACGGGGTGCGACCGGGCGCCCTCGACCCGCGCCGGCTGGCGGTGGCAGCCCTCCTCGTCGCGCAGAGCGGGGCCGCGGTCACCAACACCCGCGAGTACGACAACGTGCACCGCACCGCGATCCAGCTGCGCCAGGCCGTCGAGGCGCGCGCCGTGGTCGACCAGGCCAAGGGCATCCTCATCCACGCCATGGGCTGCGACGCGGAGACCGCCTTCGCCGAGCTCAGGCGGATCTCGCAGACCCGTCACGTGAAGCTCACCGCGGTCGCCCGGCGCATCGTCGCCGGTGAGGGACTTATATAGTGACCGCCCCCGGCGCGGGCGTACGATTCCGGCACAGCGGTGGGCACTTGCGCAAACCGCGTAGGCGCAAGGAGCTCGGGCATGGCAGAACAACTTGAACCCCGCGGGCTCATGCGCGAGATCGGCGACCTGGCATCACGCCTCACCGAGCTCCAGCAGGCCGCCGCCATGCCACAGTCCGACGCACGGGTGACGCTCGACGCCGCGCTGGTCGAGCTCGAGCTCGCCGTGTCCGCGCTCAACACCGTGGGGATCAGCCGCACCGCCGAGGACGGCCAGAACCAGACGGCCGACACCGAACGGCGGGTGCTGCGCACGGTCTTCCAGGACGCGCCGGTGCCGTTGTTCGTGCTCGACCGCGACGGCACGGTCCGCCGGGTGAACCGGCAGGCCGCCGCGCTGCTCGACACCACATCCGGGTACGTGGCCGGCAAGCCCTTCACCGTCTTCTGCGATCTGCCCACGAGGGCGGCGCTGCGCTCGCAGCTGGCGGGCGTGGTGCGCACAGGTCGCCGGCGCCGCGCGGTGGTGCGCTTCCTCGCCAAGCAGTCGCCCGTCACCGCGACGGTCACGCTGGCCAGGGTGTGGATCAAGGGCGAGCCCGATCCGCTCGTGGTCGCGGTCGCGGCACCCCACGAGGGCCAGGTCTGGGGAGCGCCCCCCGCCGAGGAGCCGCGCGCGGCCGACGACGCCGTCGCGCGGGTCGTGCACCGCATGGACGTCCTGTCCAGCGCCATCGAGCTGCTCCTCGACGAGCCGGCGTTCAGCGAGGCGGTGGCCACCAGGCGGTGCGCCAGGTTGCTCGCGGCCGAGCTGGCGGAATGGGTGATCATCGATCTCGCGACCGACGAAGGCCTGCGCCGGCAGGTCGTCATCGGTCCCGACGACGAGCGCAGCCGCGAGATCGCCCGGGCGGTCGAGGCCGTCGAGCCGGCGGCCGGCACCCTGCCGGAGACCGTGCACCGCACCGGGCAGTCCACGCTGCACGCGCACGTCGAGGACCTCGACGTGCTCGGCGCGACGCCGGACGGCATGGCGGTGTGCGGCCTGCTGGGCGGCACCTCGGTCATGAGCGTCCCGATCGACGCCGGCGACCGCGGTCTGGGCGTGGTGACGCTGACCGGCACCGGCGAGCACGGCCCGTTCGACCTCATGGACCTGGGCGTGGTCGAGCGGATGGCCCGCTTCCTCGCGCTGGTCATCCGGGCCTCGCGGCAGTACCACCGGCGTGCCGCGGTCGCCGACACGCTGCAGTCCAGCCTGCTGCCCAAGCGGCTGCCCGCCATCCCGGAGCTCGCGCTCGACGCCCGTTACATGGCGGCCACCCGCGGCATGGAGGTCGGCGGCGACTTCTATGACGTGTTCAGGACGCCGACCGGCTGGGGCTTCGTGCTCGGCGACGTGTGCGGCAAGGGCGAGGAGGCGGCGGCCGTCACCGCGACCGCCAGGCACGGCGTCCGGCTGCTGTCGCGGTGGCAGGGCAAGCCGAGCGAGGTGCTCACCATGGTCAACGAGGCGTTGCTCGACGAGGACCGCTTCGTCACCGCGGTGCTGGCCTGCGCCGAGGAGCGCGAGCGCGGGCTCGGCGTCACGCTGGCCACCGCCGGCCACCAGCCCGCGATCCTGATCCGCAGGGACGGCGTCATCAGGACGATGAGCGGCGGCGGGTTGCCGCTCGGCCTGTTCGACGACTTCGAGCCGGCCGTCGAGTCGCTCGAGCTCGACGAGGGCGACACGTTGCTCCTGCACTCCGACGGGGTGCTCGACGCGTGCGACCTCACCCGCGAGCGGTTCGGCCACGAGCGGCTGATCGAGGTGCTCGCGCAGCAGAGCACCCGGCCGCTGAACGAGATCCTGATCGCCGTCGAGCAGGCGCTGCTGGACTTCTGCGACGGGGACATCTCCGACGACATCTCGATCCTCGCCCTCCGGGTGCTGACGAAGGGCTTCGGCTAGGCTGAAGGGCCCTGCGCGAAGCCGCAGGTGAGAAGCTTTTTCTGGGCAACCGTGTTTGGATGTCCGTTTCACCGGAAAAGCGAATAGATAACCGTGCCTACGACGCAGGCACAACTTCGAGTTGGCAGGCGCAGCCTGTCCGAACCCCCCGGAGTTGTGCGTGCGTACCCAGGTTCCGGCAGCATCCCGGCGGCCGTCGGCCGTCAGCCCGGGCCCATCACGGTGTGCGTCGCCGCTCCGCGGAATCCCTCGAGACCAAATAGCGCGCGCCTCGTCGCGCGTGTCCTCGATACCTGACACCGGCCGGGCGCGGACGCGCCCCGCGGGCCTCCCCGCTCCCCGGCCGGGCTCCAATTTCGGACCGCTTGGAGCGTTCAATGAAGATCGCCATGGTTTCGGCCAATGCCAGCCCCCTCGCCGCCCCGACCGGCCTTGACGGCGGGCAGGACGTCCATGTAGCCGAGCTCGCGCGCGAGCTCGGCGCGCAGGGTCACCACGTGATCGTCTATACCCACAAGAGCGCCCCCGACCTGCGGGGCCGCGTTCGCCTGGGCCCGGGCGTCACCGTCGAGCACATCCCGGCAGGACCCGCGCGATCGCTCTCGGCGTCGGAGCTGGCCTCCCATGCCGCGGAGTTCGGCCGCCACCTGGCCGGCCGCCTCACCCACGACCGCCCGGATGTGATCCACGCCCACTCGTGGGTGAGCGGCCTGGCCGTGCTCGCGGCCCGGCAGGCGGACCCGGGCTCGTCCGACGTACCGGTCGTGCAGAGCCTCTACGGGCTGGCCCGCAGGCCGGGCCCGCGCCGGCGGCTGGAGGCGGCGCTCGCCAGGTCGGCCGCCGCCGTGACGACGAACGGTACCCCGGAAGCGGACGCCCTCATCCACAGCGGCGTCCCCCGCCAGGCCATCCAGGTCGTGCCCGACGGCGTCGACGTGGACAGGTTCACCCCGGAAGGCCCCGCGTACGCCCGCAGCGAGGCTCCGCGGCTGCTGGCGCCCACGCTCTCGCCGCGCGCGGTCGCGACCACCATCGCCGCGCTGGCCTGGATCCCCGATGCCGAGCTCGTGGTGGCCGGCGGACCCCCGCGGGAGGAAGTCGACGACGATCCGAACGTGCGCAGGCTGCGTGAACTGGCCGGCAAGGCCGGCGTGGCCGACCGGGTCACCTTCCTCGGCCGCGTCGCCCGCAAGGATATGCCGCGGCTGCTGCGCTCGGCGGATCTCGTCGTGTGCGCGCCGCCCGACGGCCCCGCGGACCGTGCCCCGCTCGAGGCCATGGCCTGCGGCGTGCCCGTCGTCACCACGCCGAGCAGCGGGCAGGCCGAGATGGTCATCGACAAGGTGACCGGGGTGCACGTCTCGCCCGGCAGGCCGGCCGACATGGCCAAGCGGATCCGCGACCTGCTGTCCGACGGGACGCTGCGCACGGCGTACGGCATCGCCGCCGCCGACCGCGCGCGGTCGCGCTACTCATGGGACCGCATCGGCCGCGAGACCGTGCGGGTGTTCGAGCGGGTGACCGGCCGCGAAGAGGTGCCGGCTCCGGTGCTCGAGCCCCTCGGCTGAGCCGAGGGCGGCGCCGGCCGCCGCGGCCGCACCGGCCGCGGCGGCGGCGGCGGTCTGCGATCAGTACGCGCGCCCGAAGATCAGCCGCTTGCCGTACGCGCTCGGCCGCCCGCAGCGCACGCAGACACCGGCCTCCTCCGGCCCGTCGGAGGGGATGCAGCGCGGGGTGGCCGCGGTGTCGGCCTTGATGTCGTCCTCGCACTCGGGCCGGCCGCAGTGGAAGGCGACCGCCCAGCCGCCGGCGACCTGCGCGACGAACTCGTCCCAGGTGTCCACCCTGCGGGTGTGCTCGTCGCGGAAGGCCTCGGCGCGGGCGAACAGGAATGACTGGAAGTCCTCCAGGATCCCGGGGAGCAGCTCGGCCGCCCGCGCCAGCGGGATCTGCTCCTTGCCCTGGCCCTCGGTCGTCGGCAGCCGGCGGGCGAGCGTGACCGACTCCGCCTCGAGGTCGCGCGGCCCGAGCTCGAGCCGGACCGGCACGCCCCGCATCTCCCAGTCGTTGAACTTGAATCCCGGCGACAGTTGAGGCCGGTTGTCGTCGACGTGCACCCTGATGCCGGCGGCGGCGAGCGCGGCGCCGAGCTCCCGGGCCGCGACGGCGGTCCGCTCGCCCTGCTCGCCGCGTCCGATCGGCACGATCACGACCTGGTACGGCGCGATGCGCGGTGGCAGCACCAGGCCCTTGTCGTCGCCGTGGGTCATGATGACGCCACCGATCACCCTGGTGCTCAGCCCCCAGGACGTGGTGTGCGCCAGGGTGAGCCGGCCGGACTCGTCCTGGTACTGGATCTCGAAGGCCTTGGCGAAGTTGGTGCCGAGGTAGTGCGAGGTGCCGCTCTGCAGCGCACGGCCGTCCCGCATCATGGCCTCGATGGTGTAGGTGCGGACCGCGCCGGCGAACCGCTCCCCCGGGGTCTTCTCGCCCTCCACCACGGGCATGGCGCCCAGGCCACGGGCAAGGCCGGCGTAGGCGCCGAGCGCCCACATCGTCTCGCGCATCGCGTCGGCCTCGTCCACGTGCGCGGTGTGGCCCTCTTGCCAGAGGAACTCGGTCGTCCGCAGGAACATGCGCGGGCGCATCTCCCAGCGGACCACGTTGGCCCACTGGTTGAGCAGCAGCGGCAGGTCGCGGTGGGAGTCGATCCAGCGGGCCATGTACTCGCCGATGACGGTCTCCGACGTGGGCCGGACGATCAGCGGCTCCTCGAGCTCCTTGCCGCCGGCGACGGTCACCACGGCGAGCTCGGGAGAGAAGCCCTCGACGTGCTCGGCCTCGCGCTTGAGGTAGGACTCCGGGATGAACATCGGGAAGCAGGCGTTCTGATGGCCGGCCTCCTTGATGCGCGCGTCCAGGTCGGCCTGGATGAGCTCCCACATCCGGTAGCCGTACGGCCGGATGACCATCGTGCCCCGCACCGGACCGCGGTCGACCAGCTCGGCGCGGATGACGACCTCGTTGTACCAGGCGGAGAAATCTTCGCTCTGCGGCGTGACACCTTCGCGACTCACGGACGCGAGGGTACCCGCTCAGGCGGCCTGCGCGGGCAGGGTGAGGTCGAAGGAGACCTCGACGTCATCGGCGAGCTTGAGGGCGCCGAAGAACGCCGAGTAGGGCTTGATGCCGAACCGGGACTGCGTGACGGTGGCGCTGCCGCGCACCCGGCCGCCACCCGCGCCGTCGACCGCTCCGCGCACGGTGACCGGTTGGGTGACGTCACGGATGGTCAGCTCGCCTTCGATGACGAACGCCTCCGGCGTACCCCGTACGCGCGTCGACCGGAAGGTGATCGTCGGATGCCGTTCGGTGTGGAGGATCTCCTGCCGGACGACCCGCTGGATCTCGGCGCGGTCGCCGTCGGTCAGCGGCTTGACGCCGCCGGCGCCCTCCCGGACCGCCAAGGAGTCGACGTCGATCGTCACCGACACCGAGGAGGAGCCGGCGTCGGCGGGATTCACCGTGGCCGTCGCCTCCCACGCGGTGACCTCGATGGTCAGGTCGTGGCCCGCTCGCCGACCCAACCCGGTTCGGCCGGTTTTGAGAAGAAGCTGACCGTTTGTCGCGTCTAGGCGAAACGTTCCGCCGCGCATGTCGCCACCCATAACCGCCAACCATCATTCCGTGTGCATGCCAAGCGCGCGAGCGACCTCGCCCGGGCCCGCGTACTCGCGGTCGGCGGGGAGATCGGCCACCGTCGCGACGATCTCGTCCGGCGCGTCGGCCAGCGCGAGGCGGGTGAGCAGCCGCCCGCGGTCGGCGGGAAAGTCGGCCGGAGTGAGAACCCGTGCCAGCTCGCTGCGCCAGGCCACCTCGCGCGGCGTCATGCCGGGAGGACAGCCCGGGCCGCGGCCAGGCGCGTGGTGCTCAGGATGATCGCCCCCTTCCCCCGGCTCCGGCCACTCGGCGCTGGTGTCGGGGATCCCGCCGCGGACCATCTTGCGCGTCTCGCGCCGCATCGCCTCGTCGAGGTGACGTCCGTGCTTGGAGCTGTCGTGGTGCATCGTCCTCCCCTCATGGGCGGCCCGTTGTCAGGGAGCCCTACCCCTCGGCGATAGCCTGAATCCGGACTCCGGCCATGACTCCGGGGACGATCGAGTAAGGCGAGGCACATGTGGCGGAACGTTCCTGACAGCGCGTCGTCTGCAATAGGCTCTCTGCCATGAGTCACCCGGAACGGCTCAGTCCGTCGGGTGGCGGGCCGGCCAGCACGGTGCCCAAGCCCCCACGTATCCCCGGGAACGGCGGCGGCCAGTCGCTGGCCGAATTCGCCATTTCCCACGGACTGACGCAGAGCGCGGCTCGTCCCCGGCTCCTCCAATACATCAGGGAGTTGTGGCAGCGGCGCCATTTCGTCTGGACGTTCGCCTCGTCCAAGAGCATCTCGCTCTACACGACGGCGCGGCTGGGTCAGCTCTGGCAGGTGCTGACACCGCTGCTCAACGCCGGCGTCTACTACCTGATCTTCGGCCTGCTGCTGAAGACCAGCCGCGGGCTGCCGGACTTCATCCCGTTCCTGGTGACCGGGGTCTTCGTGTTCACCTTCACCCAGCGCTCGGTGAACACCGGCTCCAGATCGGTCGGTGACAACCTGTCACTGATCAGGGCGCTGCACTTCCCGCGCGCGTCCCTGCCGTTCGCCTACGTCATCCTCGAGCTGCAGCAGCTGATGATGTCGCTCGTCGTGCTGTTCATCATCGTGCTGGCGATGGGCGAGCCGCTGACCCTGCACTGGCTGCTCCTCATCCCGGTGATCTTGCTGCAACTGGCCTTCAACATCGGGATCAGCCTGGTGGTGGCCAGGCTCGGCGCGTTCGCCCGCGACATCACCCAGCTGCTGCCGTTCATCCTGCGCACCTGGTTCTACTTCTCCGGCGTCATCTTCAGCGTCGCCCACCTCGAGGACAGCTTCCGCAACCATCCCTGGGTGGTGAAGTTGCTGGAAATCAACCCGGGGTATGTCTATGTAGAGCTGAGCCGGCATGCGCTGCTCGCGAAGTACCGCAGGTACGTAGAAGACTTGCATCACCCGACCGGGCATCTCTGGTGGTACGCGCTCGTCTGGGCCGTCGCGGTGTTCGTCGGGGGTTTCCTGTTCTTCTATCGCGCGGAGGAGAGGTACGGCCGTGGTTGACGTCAAGGACAAGACCGAGTCCGTGCCCGCAGAAGCGGCCCCCGAGGTCGTCCTCGACCCCACGCGCGAACCGATCGTCGTCGTCGACGACCTGCACATCATCTACCGGATCTACGGCGGAGGCGGCGACCGCGGCACCGCGGCCACCGCGCTTATGCGCATGCTGCGCCGGCAGAACCGGCCGCAGATGAAAGAAGTGCACGCCATCAGGGGGATCTCCTTCGTCGTCTACCGGGGCGACGCGGTCGGCATCATCGGCAGCAACGGCTCGGGCAAGTCCACACTGTTGCGCGCGATCGCCGGCCTGCTCCCGCCCGAGCGCGGCGGCGTCTACACCGACGGCCAGCCCTCGCTGCTTGGCGTCAACGCCGCGCTGATGCGCGACCTTACCGGCGAGCGCAACATCGTCCTCGGCTGCCTGGCGATGGGCCTCTCGCTGGAGGAGACGAAAGAGAAGTATCAGGAGATTGTGGACTTCTCCGGCCTCAAGGCCGAGTTCATCCAGCTCCCGATGCGGGCCTACTCCTCGGGGATGGGAGCCCGGCTGCGGTTCGCCATCGCCGCCGCGAAGACGCACGACGTGTTGCTCGTCGACGAGGCCCTGGCCACCGGCGACGCCAGGTTCAAGCGCAAGAGCAAGGCCAAGATCGACGAGCTGCGCCGCGACGCCGGCGCCGTCTTCCTCGTGGCGCACAACCTCGAGGCCATCGAAGAGACGTGCAACCGGGTCATCTGGATCGAAGACGGCGTGATGCGGATGGACGGGGACCCAGAAACGGTCATCGCGGCGTATACCGAAGCGACGGACAAGTAGCCACTGATCGACACGTTCCCGAAGGAGGCAGTCCCCATGGCCGCACAGCCACCGCTTCCGTACGAGTTCCTCCCGCAGGTGCCGTCGTTCACCGTCACCAGCGACGACGTCGCCGACGGCGAGATGATGAGCCAGACCCACATCTTCAACGACTGGGGCTTTTCCGGCGAGAACCTCTCCCCGCACCTACGCTGGTCCGGATTCCCCGCCGAGACCCGGAGCTTCGCGGTGACCTGCTACGACCCGGACGCCCCCACCGGCAGCGGCTTCTGGCACTGGGTGCTGTTCGACGTCCCCGTCGAGGTGACCGAGCTGCCGCGCGGCGCCGGCTCGGCGGACGCCACGGTGGGCACCCAGGCGCGCAACGACTTCGGCGTCAAGGCGTTCGGCGGGGCCGCGCCGCCGCCCGGCACCCCGCACCGCTACGCGTTCGCCGTCCACGCGCTCGACACCGAGAAGCTCGGCGTCGACTCCGACACCAGCCCGGCCGCCGTGGGCTTCAACGTGACCGCCCACACCCTCGCCCGCGGTGTGATCGTTCCCGTCTACGGGCACTGAACCACCGCACCGAGTCACTGGGCACCCGCTCACCAACAGGACGCCACAACGCGACCGGGGCCGCGCCCCTCGACGCGGCCCCGGAACAGCCCCCGCAGCGCACCCTGCGGGGACAAGGTGACGTCGGGATCGGCCTCGGCCCGTTGGTTCCCCGTTCCCCCGGGGCCACCACCCGCGCGTCACGCCGCGTCCACGCGAACCCGAGCGCCTTCCAACTATGCGCGGCGGCGCTATCGAATGGCTATCGGTCCGCTACGCACCCTCAGAACGGGAACGCGTCGGCGAAGGCGGGGCGCAGATCGGTCAGCCACTTGGCATCCGGGTCGAACTTGGCGAAGAACGGCCGGTTCACCAACTCGGGGTCGCGGCACTGGATGAAGTGCAGCACGAACACCTTCTCGCCGTACAGCTCGGCGATCCCGTCGACGCACACCTTGCCGGGCGTGGCCGACATGGATGGACCGCGCACGGTGCGGCAGAGCCCGGAGACGTCCTTGTAGGCCGTCCGGAAGATCTCGTACGCCTGGGCGAGCGGCACGGCGAAGTAGTCCTGCGGGCCGGTGTCGCGCTCGACGAACATGTAGTACGGGACCATGCCGAGCCGCTGCTGCTCGCGCCACATCCGCCGCCAGACCTCGGCGGAGTCGTTGATCGATCGGATCAGCGGCGCCTGCGTGCGGATGAGCGCCCCTGTGTCCCGGATCCGGCGCACCGCCTCGTGCACCATGATCGACTCGAGCTCGCGCGGGTGGGAGAAGTGCGCCATGAAGGCGAGGTTCTTCCCCGCCGCGGTGACCTCGGCGAACAGCCGGAGCATGTCGTCGGCGTCGACGTCGGTCACGAACTTGGCCGGCCAGTACGCCAGCGACTTGGTGCCGATGCGGATCGACTCGAGCTGGTCGAGCTCGAGCAGCGGCTCGATGTACCGGCGCATGACAGACTCACCCATGATCATGGGATCGCCGCCGGTGAAGAGCACGCTGGTCACCTCCGGGTGTTCCAGCAGGTAGCTCCGGAGCCGCTCGATGTCGCTCGCGGCCATCTTGAGATCGGGTTCGTCGACGAACTGCGCCCAGCGGAAGCAGTAGGTGCAGTACGCGTGACAGGTCTGGCCCTGCTTTGGAAAAAACAGGACCGTTTCGTGGTACTTGTGCTGCATGCCGGGTAGCTGCTCGCTATGCAGCCTTGGCACGTTGAGCTGGAGCTGGCCGGCCGGATGCGGGTTCAGGCTCATGCGCACCTCGTGCGCGACCGCTTCGATCTCGGCCTTCGGCGCTTCGCGGCGCAGCAGATCGGCGAGCCGGGCCACGTCCTCCTCGGGGAGCATGTCCTCCTGGGGGAAGACGAGCCGGTAGATGGGATCGTCGGGGACGGCCGACCAGTCGATCAGCTCGTCCACGACGTAACTGTTGGTTCGGAACGGCAGGACCGTCGCCACCGCCCGGATGGCGAGCCGCTGGTCAGTCGATAGTCCGGCGCGAGCGGTGAGCTCGTCCAGGTGCTTCACCGTGTAGGCGCGGAACTTTCGACCGGCGGATCGGGCGGGGGCCGGCGCCGCGTCGTTGACCAAAGTCACGTTGGCATTACTCCTCGAGATCGGCGGAAAGCGCGTCAGCACTCCTCCGGCGTCCATTACCTCCTGACCACGGACGGGGCCTGTGGCGATCGTGGCCACGCCAACGCGAACCCGCGCTCCCTTACCCCATCAATCCGTTTGATCACGTTCTTACCGGAAGACATACCCGCTCCAGTACGCGTCGATACGAATCATTTTGATCTCATTGGCCGAGGGACACGCACGCATCACCAGGCAGCATCGACGTGCGACCGCGCTCCGGGCCTGTCTCGGCCGGCGGAATACGCGGATCTATGCTGTGTTTACGTAGGGGGAGCGAAGGCAGGGCGCGGCCGCGCGGCGGGAGGCATGGCGATCGTGAACCCGATCATTGGGGTGTTCCAGGCCATCGCCGCGGTCAGCTACTCCTCGTGGGTCCTGGAGATCTTCTTCAACCCGCACATCGACGTCTTCGACGGCTACGTGAGCGAGCTGTCCGCCCGTGACCAGCCCTACCACCTGCTGTTCGGCGCGGGCGACTTCATCACCGGCGTGCTGACGATCGTGGTCGCCGGCGCGGCGCTGCTGCGGCTGCGCCGCCGCCCGCTGGCGGTCACCGGCTGGGCCTTCCTCCTGTCGTTCGGGATCTGGGCGATCGGCGACTCCGTCTTCTCGATGGACTGCGCGCCGAGCCTCGACACCGCGTGCGCGCTGCGCGAGCGGGCCGGCAAGGTGTCGTTCTCCCACGAGTTCCACGACGTGACCAGCAGCATGGTGATCTTCAGTGGCATCGCCGCCATCCTCATGCTGTCGATCGCCGCCCGCCGGTACGGCTGGTGGCCGGCGCTGGCGCGCTGGGGCTGGCCGCTCGCGATCGCCGAGGCCGGCCTCGCCATCGCGACGCTCGCCCTCATGCTGGTCGGCAGGTGGCTCGGCCTGGCCCAGCGGGTGCAGATCTCCATCCTGTGCCTCGCCCTTTTCGTCATCGCCTGGGCGCTGCTCGCCGACCGGCGCCGCGCCGGCGCCGGCGACCTCGCGGACGCCGGCGGCGCCGGCCCCTACCGGGCGCCAGGGCAGGACGAGTCGCGCGCCCTCCTCAACGCGGACTGACCGTGCCCGGGGGGGAGCACAACATCGTCGCCGCCGGCCGGGGCCGGCCGGGTGACCCGCCCATCCTGCTGAGCAGCGGCCTCGGCGGCGCCTGGTTCGACTGGCGGCCGGCGATGGACATGCTCAGCGACCGCTACCGGGTCATCGCGTTCGACCGGCCGGGTCTCGGCGCCAGCCCGCCCGGCTGGACCGCGCCGACCCTGGCCGGCGAGGCGGTCCGGCTGGCCGGGCTGGCCGAACGGGCCGTTCCCCGCGGTGGCCGCGCCGTCGTGGTCGCGCATTCGTGGGCCGCGTTCCACGCCGAGGCGCTGGCCAGGACCCGCCCGGAGCTCGTGGCCGGGCTGGTCTTCGTCGACCCGAGCTGCGAGAGCGCCGCCCGGCCCCGGCGGCACCTGTCCCCGGTGCTCGCGCCGCTCCTGCGCGGGGTCGGCGTGCTCGCCGGCGCGAGCGGCGCCGCGCGGCTGCTCGGCCCGTGGGCGCACCACATGGTGATGCGGCGGATCAGCGGTGGCGTTCCCGCCCCGCCCGCCGCCGTCCGCGCCGTGTACGGGCGGGGGTCGGTGGTGGGCACCGCGCTGGTGGAGAACGCGACGTACGGCGAGATGGCCGGCGACCTGGTCGCGCTGCGGCGGGCCAGGCCCTTCCCCGAGATCCCGCTGACGGTGCTGACCGCGCTCGGCGGCATGCGCTCGGCGGCCCGCCGGCGGGCCTGGGTCGACTGCCACCGGCGGTTGGCCTGGATGAGCCCGTACGGTCGCCAGGTCACCGTCGACGGGGCCGGCCACCTCCTGCAGGTGGACCGGCCGGACGCGGTCGCCGAGGCCGTCGCCGACCTGATCACCAAGATCAAAACGATCGAGATAGGGTCACGCCCATGAGCCGGCCACCGTCCGTGATGCTGCTGGCGCTGCTGGCGTTCGGCATCGGGCTGCTGATCGCGAGCTGCCAGGATCCTTCGGTCACGGTCTCGGACGGCTCGTTGCGCACCGCCACGGCCAACGGCGCCGCCGCCGAGCTGGCCCGTCTCGGCTACCGGCTGCACGGCCGGCTCGACTGCCGGATCCCCCGGGGCAGCACGCTCGCCGTCGTCCGCGTGTGGTGCGTCGGCGAGACCGACGGCGGCCAGCCGGTACGGGTGGACGCCGTCGCCTACGAGGCCAACACGCGGCATCCGCGCCAGCGGTTCGTCATCGACGTCGCCGGCCGCGAGGTGCTGCGCAAGCCGTGCCTGGGCGAGGGCTGCCGCGACGCGGGCGAGCAGGGCGAGTAGGGCCGGCCGGCAGCCGGGCACGCGACCGGGTCAAGGTCAATTTCCGGCAAAGGCCGACCCCACGCCGCCACTTTGGGTAACAGAGCGGGAACGCTACGCACGTGAAGCTCTTCATTCGCATCGGAATTCCCTGCCTCGCGGTGGCGGTCGCCCTCGCCGTCGGGCTCGGCCTCCTGCTGACCCGCTCGCACAGGGAACTGAGGTACCGCACCCAGGCCGCGCTCCTGCGGTCGGTCCCGGTCATGGCTGCGGACGAGCTGCGGGCGCGCGGCATCCGGTTGACGGCGCCGCTCGCGTGCGCCGGCATGCGGGGGGCGTCGAAGTTCAGGCTGCGGGTCGCGTGCACCGGCATGGCCCAGGGGCGGCGCGCGGTGCAGGTCGTCGCGGCCGGTCAGGTCAGGACCAAGGACCAGTACTACACCGTCCTCGTGGGCGGCCGGCCCCTCGTGCAGAACGCCGGCTGCCTGGGCGCGGACTGTCGCCGCAAGAAGTGATCCACATGGGGTCTACGATGCCGCCATGCCCGACATCTCGCCCGGGCCGGTGGCCGTGGACACCATGGGCGGCGACCACGGTCCCGCGATGGTCGTCGCCGGCGCGGTCGCCGCGGCGCGGGAGCACGGCGTCCGGCTGATCCTCGTGGGGGACGGCCCGACGATCCACGACCTGCTCGCCGAGCACGGCGCGGCGGCCGAGGTGCCGATCGCGCACGCCGACGAGATCCTGTCCATGGACGAGGGCGCGCTGGCGAGCCGGCGCAAGCCCCGCTCGTCGATCGCGGTCTGCTGCCGGCTGATCCGCAGCGGCCAGGCGGGCGCGATGGTGTCGGCGGGAACCACGGCGGGCATCGTGACGACCGCCCGGCTGCGGCTGCGCGGCCAGCACGGCGTCATGCGCCCGGCCATCGCGGTCACGCTGCCCACGAGCCCGCGCCCGACCGTGCTGCTCGACGCCGGCGCGACGACGGACGCGAAGCCGGAGATGCTGGCCCAGTTCGCCGCGCTCGGCACCGCGTACGCCCAGGTCGCGCTGGGCGTGGCCGCGCCGAGGGTGGGGTTGCTCACCATCGGCGCCGAACCCGGTAAGGGCAGCAAGCTGACCCGCAGGGCGTACGAGCTGCTCGCCGGCAGCCCGGTCGACTTCGCCGGGAACATCGAGGGCGACGCGCTGCTGACCGGCCGGGTCGATGTCATCGTCACCGACGGCTTCACCGGAAACGTGGCGCTCAAGTCGATGGAGGGCGCGGTGCGGCTGGCCGTCGCCGAGACGCGCAAGGCGCTGACCGCGACCCGCGCCGCGCGGATCGCCGCGCTGCCGCACCGCAAGCGGCTCCGCGCGCTGACCGAACGGCTCGCCTCCGAGACGTACGGCGGCGGGGTCCTGCTCGGCCTGAACGGCACCGTGGTCATCGCGCACGGCGGCTCGACCGCCCGGGCCATCACCTCGGCCTGCGTACTGGCCGGCGACCTTTCCGCCGGCGACATCGTGGCCAGGATCAGGGAGCGGGTCTCGGCCACCCGCACGCTCCGGCGCCGCTAG
>DASUWU010000146.1:0-39814 GCA_036378315.1 Streptosporangiaceae bacterium
ACACGACACCGGACACGACGCGGAACACGGGGAATATGCGCCCGAGACCACCGACCCCGCACGGCACGACTCCAACACCGACGGAGAGACAGGGGCCGGCGACAGAACGCGGTCAGACGCTCGAGCCGACACCAGTGACGAGCACCCCGCGCCGAACGACAGCCCCGCCCAGGCCCGGCCGGACTCTCACGGTCACGGCGGGGGCAGCCACCACCGGGGTGGACGGGCCCCCGGCAAACCGATGCGGCGCCACACCGAAATCCGCGACCGCACCTGCACCCATCCCCGCTGCCGCATGCCAGCCCACCACACCGACGGCGACCACATCAAACAATGGGCCCAAGGCGGCCCCACCACCCACGCCAACACCCACTCCGCCTGCCGCCACGATCACCGCCTCCGCCACCAAGGCGGCTGGACCGTACGTCGATCCAAACCAGGCGACATCACCTGGACCTCACGCTTGGGCGTCCACTACCACGTCCGGCCGCCACTGATCATCCAACCGCTGCCCGACCCCATCCCCCGCAGGACGCCACCCTCTCCACAGGATGATCAACATGACGAGCTGGATGCGCCAAGCTGGCAAGAACCGGCAGCACCAGCGGACCACCCGCCGCGGACACCGACCGAGCGGCCACCACCCGACCCAGACGAACCCATCCCGTTCTGACCATGCCGAGGCGGGTCGCAGCCTGTTCCGCTGATCACACCTCACCTCACCGCGCCCGGAAACCACAGGCACCATCGCGGCGAACTCGGCGCACGACGTGACGTGTCGAGGCCATCCGCGGCGGCCTGGGCGGCGGGGCAAGCGGCGGTCCAGCGGTGCACGGCCAGCCACCCGAGCACCGCCGTCGTGGCCAGCGCGACGACCGACGGAGCCACAATCCAAACAACGGGTCAGACGCACCGAGTCGTGCTCGTTTTCCGGCCCGCAGGACGCCGTCCGCTTCCTCCCGGACATCCGCGCGTGGCCCGGGAGCCACTCGACGGTGGGTGGGTGCCTAGACTCCTGGGCTGCGTGAACTACGGAGCTGGGAGGGATGACCTGTGCTCGTGGCCTTCTCTGTCACACCGCTCGGTGTGGGCGAGGACGTCGGGGAGATCGTCGCGGAGGCCGTCAGGGTGGTGCGGGCCAGCGGCCTGCCCAACCGTACGGACGCCATGTTCACGACGGTCGAGGGCGACTGGGACGAGGTGATGGCCGTGGTCCGGGAGGCCGTCGACGCCGTCGCGGCACGGGCACCGCGGGTCAGCGTGGTGCTCAAGGCGGACATCCGTCCTGGGGTGACCGGCGCGATCACGTCCAAGGTCGACATGGTCGAGGACTACCTGCGGGAGAGCTGACCACAAAGCAGGCCAGAAGTTTACGCTCGCCACCTCACCTCCACGTAGTCAGTCGATGACGATAAGTGATGGCCCCTGCCGTCCGGCCGGGGCCGGCTACCGACGTCCGCTCGATACACCACGTGGGGGAAGCAGATGGGATCTTGGTTGATCGCTCGATACGCGGCCGGAACGGTCGCCGTGGGCGCCGCGATGCTGATCGTCGCGCCGAGCGCGGTCGCGGCGGGAAGCGGCATAGACCCCCGGACGCGGGCCAACGCGCTGGAGGCCATGCACGGGGAGGCGTTCGCCGGCGTCGCGTACCAGGCATACGCCGCGCAGGCGATGAGGGAAGGCCTGCCCCGGGCCGCGGCGGCGTTCCGGTGGGCGGGGCGGCAGGAGCTCCGCGAGCACTTCACCGGAGAGGCCGGCGTGATCCGGTTCGTCGGCGGCGACGCGGACAACCTGCGGACCGCGATGGCCGGCGAGACCGAGGAGGCGACGCACCTGTACCCGCGGTTCGCCAGGGAGGCCGCCGAGGACGGCGACCTCAACGCCGCGCGGCTGTTCAGCGAGATCGCCCAGGATGAGGCGGCGCACGGCCGCGACTTCGCCGCCGCGCTCGAGGCCATCACGGACCCGTCCGGCCACACCGGCTTCCCGCCAGGGCCGACCGCCCAGCCGCACGAGATACCCGCCGGCGGCCCCCAGGTGTCGTCGAGCCGTACGCTGCGAAATCTGCAGGCTGCGATGCGCGGGGAGGCGTTCGCCTCGGCGGCCTACACCCTGTACGCCGAGCACGCCCTGGCGCACGGCCGCCCGCGGGTGGCGCGGCTGTTCCTGCGCACCGCGCTGGTCGAGCGCACCGAGCATTTCGCCGAGCAGGCCGTCCTCGCCGGCCTGGTCCGGGATACCCGCACCGACCTGCGGGTCGCCATCGCCGGCGAGACGGCCGAGGCGACGGAGATGTACCCGCGGTTCGCCAGGGAGGCATGGGCCGCCGGCGACCTGGCCGCGGCCCGGCTGTTCCGCCACATCGGCCGCGAAGAGGCTCGCCACGCCGGGGTGTTCAGCCGCGTGCTGGGCGGCCTTCGGACCTGACCGGCGCGGACCGCCGCCGAGTGGTCGCCCGCTACGCGGGCCGCGCGGCCGTGGACGGCTCGACCGGTGTGACCGGCTCGGCCGGCTCGGCGGCGCGGCCGCGGGTGCGGGTGGCGAAGAGGACGTGCAGGGTGGCCAGCCACAGCACGGCCGAGCCCAGCATGTGCAGGCCGACCAGCAGCGCCGGTACGCCGAGAAAGTACTGGGTGTAGCCGATCGCGCCCTGGGCCAGCTCGATGAGGAAGAGCGCGCTGGCGCGGCGGCGCACCTGCGCGGGGGCCCCGGTGCGGCGAAGGGCGACGATGAGCGCCACGGTCAGCCCGACGGTGAGCCAGGCCAGCTCGCCGTGCACGCGGGCGACCTCTTCGATGCCGAAGCCGAAGCGCGGGGCGGCGGAGTCGCCGGCGTGCGGGCCGGTACCGGTGACGATCGTGCCGGCGGTGAGCAACGCAACGACCGCGCCGGTCAGGACGAACGCCAGCGCGCGGAGCCGCGGCGAGACGAGCGGCCGCGGCGCGTCGTCGCCCTCGCCGGCCCGCGCGTACAGGGCGTAGGCGGCGACCAGGATGGCGATCGAGAGCATGTAGTGCGCCGCGACGGTGGCCGGGTGCAGCTTGGTCAGGACGGTCACCCCGCCCCACACCGCCTGCGCGACGACGCCGAGCGGCTGCAGCGCGGCCAGCCTGACCAGGTCGCGGCGCCGCGGGGTGAGGCGGACGGCGGCGATCAGGACGGCCACTCCGGCGGCGAGGACCAGGAAGGTCAGCGTACGGTTGCCGAACTCGATCGCCATGTTGAGGGCGGCGTGCCCGCTGTCGCGGTTGGGCACGAGGCTGTCGCCCGTGCACTTCGGCCAGCTGGGGCAGCCGAGACCGGACTGGCTGAGCCGCACCGCGCCGCCGCTGACGATGATGCCCGCGTTCGCGATCACCCCGAGCAGGGCGAGCATCCGCACGCCGGCCGCGGTGGGGTGCCACAGGGCATCACGCAACCTCGACAGCTGACCACCAGGGCGAGTCTCCGGACGCACGACCACGGACTCATCGTATGGGCGGCCACAGCCTGACCCGAGCCGCCCCCCTTGCTCAGCGCGGGAACGTACCCGGTGGCGGCTGCCCTGGCGGGCCGTACGGCGGCGAGCCGTACGGCGGCGGGCCGTATCCGCCCGGGCCGCCGGGGTGCGGCGGGGGCTGGGGATGACCGGGCCCCGGCGGGTATCCGGGCCCCGGCGGGTATCCGGGCGGCGGCGGGTACGGGGGCGCCGGCGGGCCGGGGGGCGGGCCGTGGCCGGGGCCGGGGTGGACAAGACCGGAACCGCCGACGCCCGCCCACGGCGGGCTGAGCGCACGGTCGTCGCGGATGAACGCGCGCCTGGCGAGGTCCATGAGCTGCAGCAGCGCCGCCCGCCTGTGCTCGAACCAGGCCGGCTCGGCGACGCCGCGCTCGGCCCGCTGATGCAGTAGCGCGAGCTCGGTCGCGGCGAGCTGGTAGTCGGCCATCGCCTTCCCCGCGGTGTGCCCGCCGATGAGCCTGGCCCACCGCCGCGCCGCGCGCCGCGAGTGCAGCCGGCCCAGCATCTGCACGTCCTGCGGCGTGACCAGGCCGGTCCCCGCGTACAGCGGCAGGAAGCGCTGGATGAGCTGGACGGTGCGCTTGCGCTCGCGCACGACGATCACGATCAGTGCGAGGAGGATGCCGAGGTCGATGAGGTAGACCAGACCGAGCCCGCCCAGACCGTAGCGGGTGGAGCCGTTCCACATGCCGTGCAGCAGCATCGCGCAGAGCAGGCCGACGATCGGTGCGACCTTCCGTCCCGGCCCGCGATGGGTGGCCGCGTACGCCACGCCGAGCCCGGTCATCGACGTGAACAGCGGGTGCCCGAGCGGCGAGATCACGCCCCGCATGATGAACACCGTCTGCAGGGAGGTGGCCCCGCCGTGGTCGAACGCCCGGATGTAGTAGGTGATGTTCTCCATCATCGCGAAGCCGAGCGCGACCATCGCGGCGTACACGATGCCGTCCGTCAACCCGTCGAGCTCGTTGCGCCGGAACCACAGCAGCCCGAACAGCACCGATCCCTTGAGCGACTCCTCGATCAGCGGCGCGCCGACGGCGGCGCTGATGAAATGCCCTTTCTCCGCCCCGAACAGCGGCCCGGTGATGTACACGAGACCGAGCGTGTTGAGTATCAGCGCGCCGAGCACCGCGACCCCGGCGCCCCACATGAACGCGAACACGAGGTTGCGCCACGGCTCGGGCTCGAGACGGTCCAGCACCAGCACCAGCGACACCAGCAGCGGCACCGGCAGGATCGCCATGATCAGCCCGACTCCGAACCCGGCGCCGCCGGTCACGGCGTCCAACCCGAGGGCGGACAGCGCGCACGCGGACGAGATCACCAACCCAACGATCAAGCCGACGGGGGCCCGGCCAGGTACGCGTCCCTCGAGGACCGCCTTGGGGTCAACGCTCGCCATGCGGTGAGCGTAGTCGACGCAAACTCCGGTATGCCGGGGCGCGTGGCACAGTGCGGTCAGCGCAGCAGCGGGTCTATCGCCACCGCCACGAAGAGCAGCGCCAGGTAGGTGTTGGACAGGTGGAAGAACCGCATCGGCCGCAGCCGGACACCGGTCACCCCGGCCTTGACGCGGGCGTACAGCCGATGTACTTCGGCGAGCAGCACGGCCCCCAGCACACCCGCGACGCCGCCGTACCACGCGCCCATCCCGGCCACCGGCCACAGCGCCAGGGAGCACAGCACGGTCGCCCACGAGTAAAGGAGGCTCTCCAGCACCACCCGCCGCTCGGTGGCGACGACGGGCAGCATCGGCACCTTGGCCACCGCGTAGTCCTCGCGGTAGCGCATCGCCAGCGTCCAGGTGTGCGGCGGGGTCCACAGGAACACGACGCCGAACAGCACGACCGGCGGCCAGGCGAGCGACCCGGTGATCGCCGCCCACCCGATGAGGACGGGCATGCAGCCGGCGATGCCGCCCCACACCACGTTCTGCGCGGTGCGCCGCTTGAGCAGCAGCGAGTAGCCGACGACGTAGTAGAGGATGGCGGCCGCCGACAGCCCGGCGGCGAGCAGGTTCACCGTGAGCGCGAACCCCGCCGTGGAGATGACCGCGAGCACGATGCCGAACGTCAGCGCCGCGCGCGGCGTCACCTGGGCGCGGGCCAGCGGGCGCCGCCTGGTGCGGCGCATCTTGGCGTCGATGTCGCGGTCGATGTAGCAGTTGATCGCGTTGGCGCTGCCCGCCGACATGGTGCCGAACGCGAGCGTGGCCAGCACCGTGCCGAGCGGCGGCAGCCCGCGGGCGGCAAGGAACATGACCGGCAGCGTGGTGATGAGCAGCAGCTCGATGACGCGCGGCTTGGTCAGCGCCACGAACGCGCGGACGGTCGCGCCGACGGTCCGTACGGACGCGCCGCGTCCCTGCGTCCCCGGCACCGGAGACCCCGGCGCGCCGGCGGTACGGGCGGACGGACGCGGCGAGACGCCGGCGGCCGCGTCGGGAGCCTGGGCCTGGGCGGGGACGCCGAACTTGTTTCCGAGCACGGTCACGACGCGGTCCTGTGCCCTGCGTCGTTCATGGAAACCGCCCCGTCTCTTCGCCGTTCTCGCCTGCTGCTCCGCGTGCCCAGGCGGCGTGCCCCTGCGACCGCGACCTCACTGTAGTGCGCCGTCACCACCGGCCTCACACCGGGGGCCGCGCACGACCACTGGCACGGTTGGGCGGCCGCGATCACCTCCCGGCCAACGAGATAGGCTCGATTCCGTTCCTACCGCGTGCGGGCCGGGGACGGCTGCGGCCCCGCCGAGCCATCGAGAGGAGCCTGGTGAGTACGCAGTCAGAGACGTCCCAGACGAACGGCCCCCAGACCAACGACCTGGAGTGGTCAGAGCTCGACCGCCGGGCCGTGGACACGATCCGCGTCCTGGCCATGGACGCGGTGGAGGAGGCGGGCTCCGGCCATCCGGGCACGGCGATGAGCCTGGCCCCTGCGGCCTACCTGCTCTTCCAGAGGTTCCTGCGGCACGATCCGAGCGACCCGGCGTGGCCGGGCCGCGACCGGTTCGTGCTGTCGTGCGGGCACAGCAGCCTGACCCTGTACATCCAGCTGTTCCTGTCCGGGTACGGCCTGAGCCTCGACGACATCAAGGCGCTGCGCCGGTGGGGCAGCCTCACCCCCGGCCATCCCGAGCACGGGCACACCGCCGGGGTCGAGACCACGACCGGGCCGCTCGGGCAGGGCCTCGGCAACGCCGTCGGGATGGCGATGGCGGCACGGCGCGAGCGCGGCCTGTTCGACCCCGATCCGGCCCCGGGCGAGAGCCCGTTCGACCACCACATCTGGGTGTTCGCCTCCGACGGCGACATCGAGGAGGGCATCAGCCACGAGGCCAGCGCGCTGGCCGCGCACCAGCGGCTCGGCAACCTCATCCTCCTCTACGACGACAACCACATCTCGATCGAGGACGACACGGCGATCGCCAAGTCCGAGGACGTCGTCGCCCGGTACGCCGCCTACGGCTGGCACGTGCAGCGCGTCGACTGGACGGCGGACGGCACCTACGACGAGAACGTCGAGGCGCTGGCCGCGGCGTTCACCGCCGCAAGGAACGAGACAGGCCGGCCGTCGTTCATCGCGCTCCGCACGATCATCGGCTGGCCGGCGCCGAACAAGCAGAACACCGGCAAGATCCACGGGTCCGCGCTGGGCGCCGACGAGGTCGCCGCGACCAAGAAGATCCTCGGCTTCGACCCGGCGAAGACCTTCGACGTGGCCGAGGACGTCCTCGCCCACGCCAGGCAGGTGCGGAGCCGTGGCCGGGCGGGTCACGCCGCCTGGCAGGAGCGGTACGAGGCGTGGCGGTCGGCCCATCCGGAGCGGGCCGCCGAGTACGACAGGATCGCCGCCCGCCGGCTGCCCGCCGGCTGGACCGACGCGCTGCCGGAGTTCGAGGCCGGCACCGACCTCGCCACCCGGGCCGCGTCCGGGCAGATCCTCGGGGCGCTCGCCCCGGTGCTGCCCGAGCTGTGGGGCGGATCGGCCGACCTGGCCGAGAGCAACAACACCACGATGAAGGGCGAGGCCTCGTTCGTCCCCGACGAGTTCCAGACCAAGGAGTTCAGCGGCGGGCTCTACGGCCGCACGCTGCACTTCGGAATCCGCGAGCACGCGATGGGCGCGATCTTGTCCGGCATCGCGCTGCACGGCGGGACCAGGCCCTACGGCGGCACGTTCCTCGTCTTCAGCGACTACATGCGCCCGGCGGTCCGGCTGGCGGCGCTGATGGGGCTGCCGGTCACGTACGTGTGGACGCACGACTCGATCGGCCTCGGCGAGGACGGCCCGACGCACCAGCCGGTCGAGCACCTGTGGGCCCTGCGCGCGATCCCCGGGCTCGACGTGGTGCGGCCGGCGGACGCCAACGAGACAGCGGTCGCCTGGCGGACCATCCTCGAGCACACCGACCGGCCGGCCGGGCTGTGCCTGACCAGGCAGAAGCTGCCCACCTTCGACCGTGCCGAGCTCGCGTCGGCCGAGGGGACGGCCAGCGGCGGCTACGTCCTGGCCGAGGCCTCGGACGGCGCGCCGCAGGTCATCCTCATCGGGACCGGCAGCGAGGTGCAGCTCGCGCTCGCCGCCAGGCAGATCCTCGAGGCCGCGGGCACGCCGACGCGGGTCGTGTCGATGCCGTGCGTCGAGTGGTTCGAACAGCAGGACGAGGCGTACAAGCAACAGGTGCTGCCGCCCGCGGTGCGCGCCAGAGTCTCCGTGGAAGCCGGAATTGCCCTGGGCTGGCGTGGGTACGTGGGCGACGTGGGCGAGTCGGTGAGTTTGGAACATTTCGGCGCCTCCGCCGACTACAAGACGTTGTACGAGCAGTTCGGCCTGACACCCGAGCGCGTCGTCGCGGCGGCGCGGGCCAGCCTGATCAAGGCCGGCGCGGCGGGCCGCGGCTCGACCACTGGCAACTGAGGGGAGTTACCACCCGATGAGCGAGACATTGAAGAAGCTATCGGCCGAAGGCGTTTCCATCTGGCTCGACGACCTCAGCCGGGAGCGCCTGCGCACCGGCAACCTCGCCGACCTGATGAAGAACAAGCACGTCGTCGGCGTGACCTCCAACCCGACGATCTTCTCGAAGGCGTTGAGCAAGGGCGACGCCTACGACGCGCAGATCCGCGACCTCGCGGTGCGCGGCGTCGGCGTCGAGGAGGCCTCCCGCGCCCTCACGACGTACGACATCCGCTGGGCGTGCGACGTGCTGCGGCCGGCCTACGACCGCACCGATGGGCTGGACGGGCGCGTGTCGCTCGAAGTCGATCCGCGGCTGGCGGAAAGCACGGAAAAGACGGTTGCCGAGGCGCGCGCGCTGTGGTGGATGGTCGACCGGCCCAACCTTTTCATCAAGATCCCGGCCACCCTCGCCGGCATTCCGGCGATCACGCAGACGCTCGCGGAGGGCATCAGCGTCAACGTCACGCTGATCTTCTCGCTGCAGCGGTACGCCGAGGTCATCGACGCGTTCTTCGCCGGCCTCGAGAAGGCCCGCGAGAACGGGCACGACCTGGCCGGGATCGCGTCCGTGGCCTCGTTCTTCGTCAGCCGGGTGGACACCGAGGTCGACAAGCGGCTCGACAAGCTCGGCTCGGCCGACGCGCGCGGGCTGCGCGGCAAGGCCGCGGTGGCCAATGCCCGGCTGGCCTACGCGCTGTACGAGGAGAAGTTCGGTACCGACCGGTGGCGGGCGCTGCAGGCCGCCGGCGCCCGGCCGCAGCGGCCGCTGTGGGCCTCGACCGGCGTCAAGGACCCGGCCTACCCCGACACGATGTACGTCGAGGAGCTGGTGGCGCCGGGAACGGTGAACACCATGCCGGAGGCGACGCTGGACGCGGTGGCCGACCATGCCGACCTGCGCGGCAACACCGTCCAGGGCGCCTACGACGACGCCAGGGCGCACATGGACGCGCTGGCCGGGGCCGGGATCGACTACGACGACGTGGTGAAGGTGCTCGAAGAGGAGGGCGTCGACAAGTTCGCGACGTCGTGGCACGAGCTGCTCGCCACCATCAAGGCCGAGCTGGAGGACAAGGCCCCATGAGCGTGCGGGAGGCGGGGTGACCTCCAGGGCGACCGCGGGGGGTGCCTCCGTCACGACCTGGGGCGTCATCGACGACGCCGAGGCCGTCCTCGACCGGCTGATCTCCGATGGCGTCCCCGGTGCCCTGTCGGGCAAGAACGCGCAGCTGTGGGGGCCGGACGCCGCCGAAGAGGCGAGCCGGCGGCTGGGCTGGCTGGATCTGCCCCAGACGTCGCGCGCGCTGCTCCCCCGGCTCGCCGAGCTCGGCGCCCCCGGCCTGGATCGCATCGTGCTGGCCGGCATGGGCGGGTCGTCGCTCGCGCCCGAGGTCATCACGCGGACCGGCGGGGCGCCGCTGGTCGTGCTGGACACCACCGACCCGCACCAGGTCGCCCGGGTGGTCGGCGACGGCCTGCAACGCACGGTCCTCGTGGTGTCCAGCAAGAGCGGCGGCACCGTCGAGACCGACAGCCACCGGCGCGTCTTCGAGCGGGCCTTCCGTGCCGCCGGCATCGACCCGGCCGAGCGCATCGTCGTCGTCACCGATCCCGGGTCGCCGCTCGAGGCGATCGCGACGAAGGCCGGCTACGCGCTGGTCACCGCCGACCCCGAGGTGGGCGGGCGCTACAGCGCGCTGAGCGCGTTCGGCCTGGTGCCGAGCGCGCTGGCCGGCGTGGACGTAGCGCGGCTGCTCGACGATGCGGCCGAGCTGTCGGCCACGCTGCTCCAGCCCTACGACAACCCCGCGCTGACGCTGGGCGCGGCGCTCGGCGCCTCGGCGCGCGCCGGCCTGGACAAGCTCGTCATCGCCGACCACGAGTCGGGCATCGCCGGCTTCGGCGACTGGGTCGAGCAGCTCATCGCCGAATCGACCGGCAAGCACGGCAGGGGCATCCTGCCCGTCGTCGTCGAGAGCGTGACCGCGCCCGGCTTCGAGCCGGTCGACGACGTGCGCCGGGTCGTCATCGGCCGCTGGCCGGACGAGCAGGAGACCGATGGGCTCAGCGTGGAGGGGCCGCTCGGGGCGCAGTTCCTGTTGTGGGAGTACGGCACGGCGGTGGCCGGCCGGGTGATCGGGATCAACCCGTTCGACCAGCCCAACGTCCAGGAGTCGAAGGACAACACGGCCGCGTTGCTGCGCGCCGGCACGGCCGAGGACACCGGATCGCCGGCGTTGACGGCCGGCGCGGTCGAGGTACACGGGCCCGCCGAGCTGCTGGGTGGCGTGCAGACGCTGCACGACGTGTTCGACTTGGTGCTGGAGGCCGTGCCCGACCACGGCTACGTTGCCCTCATGGCCTACCTCGACCGGATCGGCGACGCCGCGGCCGCCGGGCTGCGACCTGGCCTTGCGGCCCGCGCCGCGCAGGTCCGCAAGACGCCGGCACCGGTGACGTTCGGGTGGGGTCCGCGGTTCCTGCACTCGACCGGGCAGTACCACAAGGGCGGCCCGCAAACCGGCGTGTTCGTACAGGTCACCGGGGCGGTCACCACGGATGTCGAGGTGCCGGGCAGGCCGTACGGCCTGGCCCGGCTGCAGCTGGCCCAGGCCGACGGCGACCTGCGGGCGCTGCGCTCGCGCGGCCGCCTCGCGGTCCGGCTGCACCTGCGCGACCGGGCCGAGGGCGTGGCCCAGCTTCTGGAAGCAGTTCGCACTTAGATCAAGATTTCCGCCGGATCAGTTGGTTGCTCGGATATAGTCCGCTTCCTCCTGGGACGATGGGCGACGAGGGGAGGGGACTCGTATGCAGGCGGCCCAGCTGACCGGAGTAGACGTGCTGACCCGCGGCGACGTGCTCGAATCCGCCCTGCAGGCCAGGGACTACCTGGTGACCAACGGGGTGCCGGCCGCGCTGGCTGCGAAGGATCCCCGGCTGTGGGGCCGGCGCGCCATCGACCACAGCCGGCTCGGCTGGCTGGATCTGCCGCGCTCGTCGCACGAGCTGCTGGCGCAGGTGGACGGGCTGGTCTCCGAGGTCCGCTACTCGGGGCTCGACAACATCGTCCTCATCGCCATGGGCGCCGAGGCGCTGGCCGCCAGGACGATCATCGAGGACGTGGGCGGCGGCACCGGGCTGACCATCGTCGACGGCACCCCGCCGCTGGCCGACGTGCTCGACCCGGCGCGGCTCGACCGGACGTTCGTGATCATGTCGAGCAAGCGCGGCGCCGCCCTCGAGACCGAGGCGTGCCGGCGGGTCCTCGAGCAGGCGCTGCGCGACCACGGCCTGTCCGAGCGCGAGATCGCGCATCGGTTCCTGGTCGTCACCGACCACGGCAGCCCGCTCGACTCCTTCGCCCGCGAGCGCGGCTACCGCGTGGGCCTGACCGACCCGTACCTGCCCGGGCACTACGGCGCGCTGTCGGCGTACGGGGTGGTGCCGGCGGTGCTGGCCGGCGCCGAGGTCGGGCCGCTCCTCGACGAGGCGGCCGGCGTGCTGCCCTACCTGGCCAGGGAAGAGGACAACCCCGGGCTGCTGCTCGGCGCCATCCTCGGCGGCTGCGCGCTGGGCGGCCCGCACGGCGTGCCCCGCGACAAGGTCGTCGTGCACACGAGCAGCCGGCCGCTGAACGGCTGGATCAGGCAGCTCGTGGCGGCGGCGACCGGCAAGCGGGGCCGCGGCATCCTGCCGCTCGACGACACCGGCTGGCGGCTGCCCGATCCGGGCCACGACGTCCACGGCATCGCGCTCAACCCGCGCAGCCCGGCGGCCGCCGGCGCCGACACGTCGGTCTTCGGGCCCCTCGGCGCCCAGTTCATGCTGTGGGACTACGCCGCGGCGGCCGCCGCCTGGTTGCTCGGCGTCAACCCGTTCGACGGTCCTGAGGAGTACGTCACCGAGGTCGAGAACGACGCGGCTGGGATGCTCAGCACCGGGCCGCCGCTGCCGTCGGGCGAACCGACGTTCGTCGACGACATGGTCGAGGTGTACGTCGACCCGGCGATCGGCCACTACGGCGCCCCCAACCTGGCCGATCTGATGGAGGGCATCGTCCGCAGCGTCCCGGTGAACGGCTACCTGTCCGTCGTGTCCTACCTGTCCGGCCCGCAGGTGCTGGCCGAGGGCTTCACCCAGCAGTTCGCCGAGCGGATCCGCCGCCCGGTGTCCTTCGAGTTCGGACCTGGCGCGCTGCAGGGAACCGCGTCCTACCACAAGGACGGCCCCCGCACCGGGGTCTTCCTGGTGGTGACGGAGGACTCGGACGAGGACACGCCGGTGCCCGACCAGCCGTACACGCTGGGCGCGCTGCGGCTCGCCAGGGCGCTCGCCGACGTACGGGCGCTGCGCCGCCGCCGGTTGCCCGTCGTGTGGCTGCACCTGCGCGACTCCCCCGCCGGCATCGCCCGCCTGACCGACGTCGTATGAGCGGGAAGCTCCCATGAGCGTGCCGAAGAGCGGCGCGGAGGTGGGCACGGCAGCCACGGGGGGACCGGAAACGCGAATGAGCGATGTGACGACCGTTACCGCGGGCGAGGTGCGGATCACCGCACGGACCGCCGTGCGGGACGCGGCCCAGCGCGTCCTCGGCCGCCTGTGGATCGACAAAGTGCCGGTGCGGCTTGCCTCGGACGATCCGACGCTGTGGGGCCTGCCCCCCGGCGCCGTGCCCTGCTGGCCGGCCGCTCCGGGCGTCACGCGAGGGCTGCTGCCGCGGTTCGGCGAGCTGGCCGACCGGGCGCGCGCCGCCGGGCTCTCCGAGGTCGTGCTGGTGGGCAGGGGCGCTCCGGCCGCGGCGGCCAAGGTCGTCGCGCGGCACGCGCGGGCGCCGGTGACCGTGCTCGACGGTCTCGACCCGGCGCCGACGCTGCGCCTCGGCGCCGATCCCGACCGGCTGCGCCGGAGCGCGATCGTGGTGACCGGGGCGGACTCAACGGCCGCGTCGCACGCCGCCATCGTGCGCCGGCTGCTGCGCGACCTCGGGCTGACCCACGAGGAGCTGACCGAACGGTTCACCGTCATGGCGGACTCCGGCGCGGCGGAGATCGAGGGTGCCGTGCTCGAGAGCCCGCGCTGCGGCGTGTTCGGTGCGCTGTCGCCGTACGCGCTGCTGGCCGCCGCGCTGGCCGGCGCGGACGTCACAAAGATCCTGGACGAGGCCACGGCCGTACTGCCGTCCCTCACCCGGCCGGAGAACAACCCCGGCCTCGTGCTCGGCGCGATCCTCGGCGGCTGCGCCAGGCAGGGCCGCGACAAGGTGGTCGTCGCCGGCTTCGGCGGGCGCTTCGCGGGTCTGGACGAGTGGGCCGGGCGCCTGCTCGCCGACGCGACGGGCCGGGCGCGCCCGGGGTCCAGGTTCGCCGGCGGGATGCTGCCCGTGGTCCAGGGCGGCGGGATGCCGCTGTCCCCGGCGAGCGGCCTGTTCCTCGTGGCGCTCGACGGGCGCCCGCACCAGGACGACGCCACGGTGACCGGGCCGCTCGGCGCGCAGTTCGTCGTGTGGGAGTACGCGGCCGCGGTCGCCGCCTACCTGCTGGGCGCGGACCCGTTCGGTCCCGAGCCGGAGCCGGACGATCGCGAGGCCGGCCGGGACGCGGAGCGGGAGGCCCACGGCGAGCCGTCGTTCCGTGACCGCGATATCGACGGGTACGCCGGGTACGGCGACGCCGCGCGCGGCCCGGACGGCGTCGCCGAGCTGCTCGACCACCTGCTGGAGGCGATCCCCGCGGGCGGGCATCTGGCCATCCTTGCCTACCTCGACCCCGACCCGTTCCTCGGCCAGGGCCGCGCGGTGCGGCGCCTCGCGGCCGCGCTCGCCGCGCGCGGCGGCCGGCCGGTGACCGTGTCATGGGATCCGGCTCCGCCGCCCGTCGAGCCGGCGGACTGGGAGCCGGCCGGCCGGCCGGAAGGGCTCGTCCCGGCCGGCGGATCGGGGCAAGGCGTATATCTCGTGCTGACCGGGAACGTGTTGGACGACAAACCGGTTCTCGATGAAGGGGACAGGCTGAGCCGGCTGCAGCTCGCCCAGGCGTTGGCGACCATCCGGGCGCTGCGCGAGCAAGGTCGTCCGGTCGCCCGCATGCATCTGCACCACCGCTGGACGGGAATCGGCCAGCTGCTCGACGCCGCTCATCAGGGAGGACGGGCATGAGTTCGCCCGCACGCATCGCGACATCGGATCCAAGGACATGGGGTCCGGGCGCCGCGGCGAATCCGCTCAGGGATCCACGCGACAAGCGCCTGCCGCGCGTCGCCGGCCCCAGCGTGCTGGTGCTGTTCGGGGTGACCGGCGACCTTTCCCGCAAGAAGCTGCTGCCGGCGATCTACGATCTCGCCAACCGCGGCCTCCTGCCGCCGGGATTCTCCCTGGTCGGCTTCGCCCGCCGGGACTGGGAGGACGAAGACTTCCGCCAGGTCGCCTACGAGGCGGTCAAGGAGCACGCGCGCACGCCGTTCCGCGAGGACGTCTGGACGCACCTGTCGGAGGGCATGCAGTTCGTGCCCGGCGAGTTCGGCGACGCGGCGGCGTTCGAGTCGCTGGCCAAGTGCGTCAAGGACCTCGACAGCACGCGCGGCACCGGCGGCAACTACGCCTTCTACCTGTCGACCCCGCCGAAGTTCTTCCCGCAGGTGGTCGAGCAGCTGCAGCGGGCGGGGCTGACCGAGCGCGCCGACGGCTCCTGGCGCCGGGTGGTGATCGAAAAGCCGTTCGGCCATGACCTGGCCAGCGCGCAGGACCTCAACTCCACCCTCCACCAGGTGTTCCCCGAGGAATCGATCTTCCGGATCGACCACTACCTCGGCAAGGAGACCGTGCAGAACATCCTGGCGCTGCGGTTCGCCAACACGATGTACGAGCCGATCTGGAACCGCTCGTACGTCGACCACGTGCAGATCACCATGGCCGAGGACATCGGCATCGGCGGCCGGGCCGGCTACTACGACGGCATCGGCGCCGCCCGCGATGTCATCCAGAACCATCTGCTGCAGCTTCTCGCGCTGACCGCGATGGAGGAGCCGCCGTCGTTCAGCGCCGAAGCGGTGCGCGCCGAGAAGGCGAAGGTGCTCGCCTCGGTGCGGGTGCCGGGCGACCTCGACCTGGCCACGGCGCGCGGCCAGTACGCGGCCGGCTGGCAGGGCGGGGTCAAGGTCGGCGGCTACCTCGAAGAGGAGGGCATCCCGGCGGACACCCACACCGAGACGTACGCGGCGGTCAAGCTGGAGATCGACTCGCGGCGCTGGGCCGGCGTCCCGTTCTACCTGCGCACCGGCAAGCGGCTGAGCCGCCGGGTGACCGAGGTGGCACTGATCTTCCAGCGCGCGCCGCACCTGCCGTTCGCGCAGACCGACACCGAGGAGCTCGGGCAGAACGCGCTGGTCGTCAGGGTGCAGCCGGACGAGGGCGTCACGGTCAGGTTCGGGTCGAAGGTGCCCGGCACCTCGATGGAGGTGCGGGACGTGAACATGGACTTCGCCTACGGCGAGTCGTTCACCGAGTCCTCCCCCGAGGCCTACGAGCGGCTGCTGCTCGACGTGCTGATCGGCGACCCCCCGCTGTTCCCCCGGCAGGAAGAGGTCGAACTGTCCTGGACGATCCTCGACCCGATCGAGGAGTACTGGGCGACGCACGGCAAGCCCGAGCAGTACCGAGCCGGCGGCTACGGCCCGGCCTCCGCCGACGAGCTCATGGCCCGCGACGGCCGAGCATGGAGGCGCCTATGAATCCGGGAGCGCGACCGTGAACATCGATCTTGCCGACACGACGACCCGGCGCATCCAGAAGGCGCTCATGGAGGCCAGGCACCGCATGGGCGGGCCTGCCGTCGGCATGGTGCTGACGCTGGTCATCGTGACGGACGAGTCGGCCCAGTACGACGCGGTGCGGGCGGCGACCGAGGTGGCCCGCGAGCACCCGTGCCGGGTGCTGACCGTGATCTCGCGGGACGCGCGCGGCGGCACGTCGCGGCTCGACGCGGAGATCCGGATCGGTGAGACCGGCCCCGGCGAGACCGTGCTGCTGCGGATGTACGGGCCGCTGGCCGGGCACGCCGACTCCGTCGTCGTGCCGCTGCTGGTGCCCGACACGCCCGTGGTCACGTGGTGGCCGGGTGAGCCGCCGGACGTGCCGAGCGACGACCCGCTCGGCGCGCTGGCCCAGCGCCGGGTGACCGACGCGTACGCGGGCGCCGACCGGCTGGGCACGCTGGCCAAGCTGGCGGCCGCGCGCAAGCCGGGCGACACCGACTTCTCGTGGACCAGGCTGACCCCGTGGCGCACGCTGCTCGCCGCCGCGCTCGACCAGCCGCACGCGCAGATCACGGAGGCCGAGGTCGCGGCCGAGCCCGACAGCCCGAGCGCCGAGCTGCTGGCCACGTGGCTGGCGATCCGGCTCGACGTGCCGGCCTGGCGCCTCACCTCCAGCGGGCCCGGTCTCACCGAGGTGCGGCTGACGACGGTGGACGGCGACATCACGATCACCCGCCCGGACGGGCGGGTAGCCACCCTGTCGCGGCCCGGCCAGCCCGATCGCCAGGTGGCGCTGCACCGCAGGCCGATGGCCGAGCTGCTCGCCGAAGAACTGCGTCGCCTCGACCCCGACGAGGTCTACCAGGAGACCGCCGCCCGGTTCGCCGGCGACCACGCGGAGCGGAAGCCGGCCCCGCCGATCGCGGCCACGGCCGGGGACGCGGGAAACGGCGAGGCGCGGAACGACGCGGGGAGCGGGGACGCGGGAAACGGGGACGCGGGGAGCCGGGACGCGGGAAACGGGGACTCGTCATGACCGCGCCGGTCGTGATGATCCACCGCGACGAGAAGCTGCTGGCCCAGGTCGCCGCCGCCCGGCTGGTGACCCGGCTGGTCGACGTGCAGGCGGCGCGAGGGTCGGCGTCGCTGGTGCTGACCGGCGGCGGCGTCGGCACCGCGGTGCTGGCCGAGCTGGCCGCCACCCCGGTGCGGGACGCGGTCGACTGGGGACACCTGGACATCTGGTGGGGCGACGAGCGGTTCCTGCCGGCAGGCCACCCCGAGCGCAACGAGACCGGCGCCCGCGCGGCGCTGCTCGACCACGTGGACGTCGATCCGCGCCGGGTGCATCCGATGCCGGCCACCGACGGGCCCGACGGCGCCAACCCCGAGGCGGCCGCCGCACGGTACGCGGCGGAGCTGCGCGCCGCGACCCGGCCCGAGGATCACGGCGCGGTGCCGTCGTTCGACGTCCTCATGCTCGGGCTCGGCCCGGAAACCCACGTGGCCTCGCTGTTCCCCGGCATGCCGGCGCTGTACGACGAGCGCGCCGTGGTGGCGGTGCGCGGCTCCCCCAAGCCGCCGCCGGTCCGGATCACGCTGACCCTCCCGTCCATCCGCACCGCCCAGGAGGTCTGGATCATCGCCGCCGGCGGTACCAAGGCGACGGCGGTGCGCATGGCGCTGTCCGACGCGGGGCCGATCCAGGTGCCGGCGGCCGGGGCACGCGGCCGCCAGCGCACACTCTTCCTGCTCGACCGTCCGGCCGCCGCCCAGCTCCCCGCCGACCTCGACCGCGCGCTGTCCACGTGACCCGGACGATCTCGCGGCGAACGATCTCGCGGCGAACCCGGACGATCTCGCGGCGAGCCCGGATAACCTCGCGGCGATGAGGTCGGCGGCGCGGGCCAGCACCGAGGTGCGCGGCACGCCGCGATCCTCGCGGGCGTCGGCCAGCCGGTAGAGCCGGTACAGCAGGTGCACGCCGAGCCAGCGCAGCGGCTCAGGCTCCCAGCGGCGTACCCGCCAGCCCACCCAGGGCAGCGCGGTCAGCTCCGTGTCGCGGCGCAGCACCAGGTCGCCCAGGGTCCGTCCGGCCAGGTTGGCGGTGGCGACGCCGTGCCCGGTGTAGCCGCCCGCGTGGCCGAGCCCGGTGACGTGGTCCACCACGACGGCCGCGCACCAGTCCCGCGGGACGCCGAGCACCCCCGACCAGGCGTGCGCGATGCCCGCCCCGGCCGCGTCGGGGAACAGGCGGCCCAGCGTGCGGCGCAACTCGGCGACGGTCGCCGCCGGGGTGCGGCCGGCCGCGTCCCAGCGCGAGCCGTACCGGTACGGCCGGCCCCGGCCACCGAGCGCGATGCGGCCGTCCGCGGTGCGCTGCGCGTACATGTAGTAGTGCGCCATGTCGCCGAGCGCCTCGGCCCCGGTCCAGCCGATCCGGTTCCAGGCCTCGTCCGGCAGCGGTTCGGTGACGATGAGGGAGCTGTTCATCGGCAGCCAGTCCCGCCGGTGGCCGGCGATCCCCGCGGTGAAGCCCTCCGTCGCCCGGATCACGTACTCCGCGGTGACCGTGCCGTACGGCGTCGCCGCGGCCGCCGGCCGGCCCGCCGTCCGCGGCCTGACGGCGGTGACCGGCGTGCCCTCGAAGATCTCCACGCCCAGGCGGGCGACGGCGCCGGCCAGCCCGCGAACCAGCTTGGCCGGATGCACTCGGGCGCAGTGCGGGCTCCAGGCCATGCCGCCGGCTCCCGCAACCCGCACCCGCGCCTCGGCCGCCGCGGCGTCGAGGAGCATCACGTCGCCCGGCCCCCAGCCCCAGTCCGCGTCGGCGGCCACGAGCGCGCGCAGCCTGGCGAGCTGGGCGGCGTTGGTCGCGACGCGGAGCACGCCGCCCTTGATGATGTCGGCGTCGATGCCCTCGCCGGCGGCCACCTTCACCACCTCGTCGACGGTGGCGAACATCGCGCGGGTCAGCGCGATGGCGGCGCTCCTGCCGTGCCGGGCCGCGTACCGCTCCCTGGATCCGGCGAGCTCGCCGAGCAGCCAGCCGCCGTTGCGCCCCGAGGCGCCGAAGCCGGCGAACTCGCGCTCGAGGACGACGACCCGCAGGTCGGGCCGCGCCCGTTTCAGGTAGTACGCGGCCCACAGGCCGGTGTAGCCGGCGCCCACCACGCACACGTCGGCGGCGCGGTCGCCGGGCAGCGGGGGCCGCGGCCGCGGCCGGCCGACGTCGTGGATCCAGTACGAGACACCGCCGTTGGCGGTCACGGGGCATCCCACGCGACGGCGGGCGCGCCCGGCGGCACCCCGACCCGGAAGGTCCTGAGCTGGAGGGCGAGTGCCGCGTAGTAGCCGACGAGCGTCACCAGCTCGACGAGCAGCGGGCGGCCGAGCGCGTCGACGGCCGCGGTGAAGGCGGCGGCGTCGAGGTCACCGTCCACCGCAAGCGCCCGCGCCGTCTCGTGCACGACCCGTTCCCTCGGGTCGTCCAGCGACGGGCGCCGCCCGGCGCGCAGCGCGGCCAGCTCCTCGTCGGTGAGCCCGCTGCCGCGGCCGATGCGTTCGTGCGCGTACCACTCGAAGTCGGCGCGCAGGTGCGCCGCGACGACGAGGATGGCCAGCTCCCGCTCGCGGGCGGTGAAGCCGGTGCGGAACCTGATGGCCGCGCCGAGCTGTTGCAGCGGCTCGCCGATCCGCGGGCTGTAGAGCATCGCGTTGAACGGGCCGAGCAGCCCCCCGCTTTCGCCGGCGGGCACCTGCCCGCCGCGGGCCGCGCCGATCGCGTCGTACAGCGCGCGCTGCTCGGCGGTCAGCGCGCGCGGGTCGAGCAGCGGCAGCCGTACGTTCCCGCCGTCCGGATCCCCCGCGTCGCGCGTGGTGTCATCGATCACCGGCGTAGCGTACGCGCAGCTCACGCGGCAAAGCCATACACGCGTGACAAAAGGGGCAGCGGCGAAACGGTTCCCTCACGGTGGCGTAGCGCGCCTGTAACAGTGCTGGTCCACCGTTGTCGTGGGATTCCAGGGAGGAGGTCCGCGCCCGCCCGCGGGGAGGTGGACGCGGGATGTTCCATGACGATGACGACCCGCCCCCTGGGGGCGACGGCCGAGATGGCGCAGCGCCGCCGGGCCATGGAGACACGGCGGCGGCAGGCGATCGAGGAACTGGCGGCACGGCGCCGCGCGACCGGTCTGTCGCAGACGGACATCGCGGCTCGGATGGGTACGTCCCAGTCCGCTGTGGCCCGGCTCGAGACGGGCGACGGCGACGTGCGGGCCACCACGCTCGAACGGTACGCCGCCGCGATCGGCTGCGAGCTCGCCTGGTTCGTCGGCCCGTGAGCGGTCGCCGCGCGCCGCGACCCCCGCCGGGCGCACCGGCCGCTCCTGGCATGATGTCGGGGTGACCGGGATCTACGACGATCCACGAGCCTACGAGCTCGCCTGCGGGTTTCGCGACATCCCCGCCGAGGTGGCCGCGCTGCTGCGGTGGGCGGGGCGGCACAGGCCGCAGGACGCGGCTCCCGTACGCACCGTGCTCGAGCTCGCCGCGGGCCCGGCCGAGCACGCCCGCGAGTTCGCCGCCCGCGGCATCGAGGCGACCGCGCTCGACCTCAACCCGGCGATGTGCGCGTACGCCGCCGAGCGGGCCGCCGCGGCCGGGCTGCCCGTCCGCGCTGTCCAGGGCGATATGTCGGATTTCCGGCTCGAACAGCGCTTCGACCTGATCATCACGATGCTCGACTCGACGGCACACCTGATGACGCTGGACGCCTTCGTCGCCCACCTCGACCGGGTCGCCGACCACCTCGCCGCCGGCGGCGTCTACATCGTCGAGATGAGCCACCCGGCCGACCGGCTGGGCGAGCGGGCGCGGACGACGAACGCGTGGCGGCTGGAGGTCGCCGGCGAACGCGTCGACGTGCGCTGGGGCGAGCCGCGC
Source organism: Streptosporangiaceae bacterium (assembly GCA_036378315.1). GTDB lineage: Bacteria > Actinomycetota > Actinomycetes > Streptosporangiales > Streptosporangiaceae > CALAED01. The sequence goes on from DASUWU010000146.1 coordinate 21,157, forward strand.
GACCGGCTCGACCCGATCACGCAGGTCGTCAACGACCACGTCACCATCGCCGTGACGTCGAACGGCGCCACCCGGGTCGTGAAGGGCGTCGTGCCGTACCGGTTCTGGACGGCGACCGAGCTGGCGGCGGCGGTCCGGCTGGCCGGCTCACTCGAGATCACGGCGTGCTACGGCGACTTCACCGACATCGGCGTCGACGACCCCGCCGCCTGGCGGCTGATCTCGGTGCTGCGCCCGGCCGGCGACCGCCTGGACATCGGTCAGGGCGCGGGCGCCCACCCTGGCATCGGGTAGCCGGCCAGCAGCTCGCGGACCTGCGCGGCGATACGGTCCAGGGCGGCGTCGTCGCTCGCCGACCCGATCGCCAGCTCGATCCACTCCGCGATGCGCGGCATCTCGGCCTCGGTGAGCCCGCGCGTGGTGATCGCCGGCGTGCCGAGCCGGATCCCGGACGGGCTCCACGGCTTGCGCGGGTCGTACGGCACGGTGTTGAAGTTGAGCTCGATCCCGGCGCGGTCGAGGGCCTTCGCCGCCGGCTTGCCGCCGATGCCCCGGCGGGTCAGGTCGATGAGGATCAGGTGGGTGTCGGTGCCGCCGGAGACCAGATCGAACCCGCGCTCGCTCAGCGCGGCCGCGAGCGCCTTCGCGTTCGCCACCACCTGGCGGGCGTACGCGGCGAAGTCCGGCGTCGCCGCCTCCTTCAGGGCCACCGCGATCGCGGCCGTGGTGTGGTTGTGCGGGCCGCCCTGCAGGCCGGGGAAGACCGCCTTGTCGACCGCCTTGGCGTGCTCGCCCGTCGACATGATCATCGCACCGCGCGGGCCGCGCAGGGTCTTGTGCGTGGTGGTGGTGATGACGTCGGCGTACCCGACCGGCGTGGGGTGGGCGCCGCCCGCGACGAGCCCGGCGATGTGCGCGATGTCGGCCACGAGCACCGCGCCGACCTCACGGGCGATCTCGGCGAAGGCGGGGAAGTCGATGGTCCGCGGGATGGCCGTGCCGCCGCACAGGATGAGCCGCGGCCGTTCCTTGCGGGCCAGCTCGCGCACCTCGTCCATGTCGACCCGCCCCGTCTCGCGGCCGACGCCGTAGTGCACGGGGCGCAGCCACCTGCCGGAGATCGACACCGGGGAGCCGTGCGTCAGGTGGCCGCCGTGGGCCAGCTCCAGCGACAGGAACGTGTCGCCCGGGCTCAGGAACGCGAGGTGCACGGCGAGGTTGGCCGGCGAGCCCGAGTAGGGCTGGACGTTGGCGTGGTCGGCGCCGAACAGCCGCCTGGCCCGGTCGATCGCCAGCAGCTCGATCGGGTCGACGAGCTGCTGGCCTTCGTAGTAACGGGCGCCCGCGTAGCCCTCGGAGTACTTGTTGGTCAGCACGGTGCCGGTGGCCTCGAGCACCGCCGGCGACACGTAGTTCTCCGACGGGATGAGGCGGATCTTCTCGTACTGGCGCCGCGCCTCGGCCTGAATGAGATGCGCGACCTCGGGGTCGGCGGCGGTGAGATGAGAGATGACGGGCTGGTGCATGGGGAAACCTCCGCACGTTGCACGTGGCCCCACACCCAGGCGCGCGGCGTGTGGACGGCTCGGCTCCCCGGTGGTGGACTCCACCTTTTGTGCGCCAGTCGCGTTCTGACCATGCTAGCGAGCCGCCGCCTCGGGTGGCCCGCGGTTAATCGCCGCTTGACGCTTCTACGTAATTACGTATAAATGGATACATGACGGGTTCGACGGGCGAGGACGGCGAGTCGCTCGCCGACCGCGTGGCCGGGCTCGAGGCGCGGGTGGCGCGGCTCGAAGGCGGGTCCAGGTCTGTCAGGGTCAGCACCTCCGAGCTCGACCGCGACACCTTCTGGGCGCTCGACGGGCTCAAGCGCCGCACGGCCGAGCCCGGTGCGGTGGTGTTCGCCGGCCACGTCACGCTGCCGACCGGCGAGCACTACGAGTGGCAGCAGGGCCATCCCGTCGACGACATGCTCGCCGACGACTGGTCGGAGGCCGCCACCGCGCTCGCCGCGCTCGCCCATCCGGTCAGGCTGCTGCTGCTCGGGGAGATCCTGCAGGGTGCCCGCACCGCCGGCGAGCTCACCGCGCACGAGCGGCTCGGCACCACCGGCCAGCTCTACCACCACCTGCGCCAACTGGTGGCCGCCGGCTGGCTGCGCAGCACGACCCGCGGCCAGTACGCCGTGCCGGGCGAGCGCGTCGTGCCGCTGCTCGTCGCGCTCGCCACCACCCGCCGCTGACACTGCCGATCCACGGGAGAAGCGACCGATGCGTGAACGACTGCCCGTCCTGATCGCCCGCGTACGCATGCTGCTGCTGTTCGCCGCGATCATCGACCTGATCACGTGGCCGTGGCACCGCGTCCACTGGCTGCACGTCACCGGCCTGGCCGTCTTCGCCGTCGTGCTCGTGTCGCTGTATCTGCCGTTCGGTTATGTCCGGCGCGAGCCGATGCGGGTGCGGCCGCCGGTGCGGGGCCGCTGGGTCCCGGCCAACAGCCCGGCCGACCGGGTGCCGAGTCATGGCCTGCACGCCTACGGACAGACCTACGCCATCGACCTCGTGTACCACCCCGCCACCGACCGCGCGTGGAAAGGCGTCCACGCCTGGCCGCCGGCCCGGCCGCCGCGCCGGTTCCCCGGGTTCGGGCAGCCGGTCTACGCGGTCGCCGACGGCGTGGTGGTCAAGGCGAGCGGGTGGCAGCGCGACCACTGGAGCCGCAACTCCTGGCCCGGCATCCTCTTCCTGTTCGTCGAGGGAGCCCTGCGCGAGCTGCTCAACCCGCGATTCGTCCTCGGCAACCACGTCGTCGTCGACCAGGGCGACGGCGTGTACGCGGCCTACGCGCACCTGCGTCGCGGGTCGGTACGGGTGCGGCGAGGCCAGCGGGTCGTCGCCGGCCAGCAGCTCGCCGAATGCGGCAACTCGGGCAACTCCTCCGAGCCGCATCTGCACTTCCAGCTCATGGACCACCGGAACGTGCTGGTCGCCGCGGGCCTGCCGTTCGCCTTCGACCGCTACGAGCAGGGCGGCCTGGACCGGGCCGGCGTGCCAGGGGCCCGCCGGCCCTTCACCTCGATGCTGAAGGTCTAGATGCTGAAGGTCTAGCCGAGGGCGGCGAGCTCGTCGGCGGTCAGGACGAGGTCGGCGGCCCCGACGGAGTCGAGGATCGACTCAGGGCGGCTCGCGCCGGGGATGGGGATGACGACCGGCGACGTGGCCAGCTCCCAGGCCAGGCACACCTGGTAGGGCGAGACGCCGCGGGTCGCGGCGACCTCGGCGAACGCCGCGTGCCTGCTGCCGAGCGAACCGGCCGCGCCGATCCCGCCCAGCGGCGACCAGGGCAGGAAGGCGATGTTCAGCTCGCCGCACAGCGCCAGCTCCCGCCGGCTGGACCGGAACCGCGGCGAGAACTCGTTCTGGACGCTCGCCAGGCGACCGCCGAGGATGTCGTTCGCGAGCCCGATCTGAGCCGGGTCGGCGTTGGAGATGCCGGCCATGCGGATCTTGCCCTCGTCGAGCAGGTCCCGCAGCGCGCCGATGGTCTCCTCGTACGGCACCGCCGGGTCGGGCCTGTGGTGCTGGTACAGGCCGATGGCGTCGACGCCGAGCGCCTTGAGCGAGCGCTCGCAGGCCGCCTTGATGTACTCGGGCCGCCCGTTCCGGCCCCAACCGCCGCCCGGGGTGCGGGTGTGGCCGCCCTTCGTCGCCACCAGTACCGAGTCGCGGTCGCCGCCCCACTGGCTCAGCGCCGCCGCGACGAGCCGTTCGTTGTGACCCATCTCGGTGTGGTCGGGGGTGTAGGCGTCGGCGGTGTCGATCAGCGTGACGCCCGCGTCGAGCGCGGCGAGGATCGTCCGGATCGACTGCGCCTCGTCCGGCATGTGGCCCTCGACCGACATCGGCATGGCGCCGAGGCCGATCGCCGACACCGGCACGGCGCCGATGGCTCGCGTCCGCACAGCCGGAATCTAGCCGCGAGCCGACTGCATCGCCGCCCGGACGGCGGCGCGCTGCTGGCGCAGCTTGGCCAGGGCCTCGTCGAGGATGGCCTGGCCGTCCTCGTCGGTGCGGCGTTCCTTCACGTAGGCCAGATGGGTCTTGTACGGCTCGGTCTTGGGCGGAGCCGGCGGGTTCGTGGAGTCCTTTCCGGCCGGAAAACCGCACCGGGGGCAGTCCCACAGATCGGGGATCGCCACGTCACTGGCAAAGCTCGGTCGCGTCTCGTGCCGGTTGGCACAGAAGAACGAGACCCAGATGCGCGGCGCGGCCTCGCCGCGCTCGGCCTCTCCCATCGGTCCCGCGCCGACGCGGCTCCCTCTGATCGCGTTGCCACTACCCACGGACTACTCCTCGCTCTCTCCCCCGCCGCCTTCCTCGCGGGAAGCGCGGCGTCAACGACCCTGCTGCTGCCGTCCGGTACGGCGGTCAGATGCCCTTGGACTTGAACAGCAGCCCCAGCACCACGATGGCGGCGAACCAGATGATTCCGGTGCCGATGGTCAGGCGGTCGAGGTTGCGCTCGACCACGGAGGACCCACCGAGCGACGAGGTGATGCCGCCGCCGAACAGGTCGGAAAGGCCGCCGCCCTTGCCTTTGTGGAGGAGGACGAGCAGCACCATCAGCGCGCTCGTCAGGATGAGCACGATGGACGTTGCGATGATCACAGCAGGTAGTGCCTTCTCGTGTGTGCGGGGTTTCGCTATGAAGGGTACGACGTTCCGCCGCTGGGTTGGGGTAGAAACGCCCTTGTCAGGCAGGCAGCTCGCGATACCGGCAGATCTTGACGAACTCGGCCGCGTCGAGGCTGGCACCCCCGACCAGCGCGCCGTCCACGTCCGGTTGCGCCATGATGCCGGCGATGTTGCCCGATTTGACCGAACCTCCATACAGGATACGAACCTGGTCGGCCAGCTCGCCCGGGTAGAGCTCGGCGAGCCGGGTCCGGATCGCGGCGCAGACCTCCTGCGCGTCCTCCGGGGTGGCGACCTCACCGGTGCCGATCGCCCACACCGGCTCGTAGGCGATCACGATGGTCCTGGCCTGGTCGGCGGGGATCTTCTCGAGCGCTCCGTCGAGCTGGCCCAGCGTGTGCGAGACGTGCTCGCCCGCCTGGCGCACTTCGAGGCCCTCCCCGACGCACAGGATGGGGATGACGTCGGCGGCGAACGCGGCCTTCACCTTGGCGTTGACGAGGGGCTCGTCCTCGCCGTGGTACTGGCGGCGCTCGGAATGCCCGACGACCGCGTACGAGCAGCCGAGCTTGGCCAGCATCGGACCGGAGATCTCGCCGGTGTACGCGCCCTTCTCGTGCGCCGACAGGTCCTGCGCGCCGTACCCGATGCGCAGCCGGTCGGCGTCGACCACCGTCTGCACGCTGCGGAGGTCGGTGTACGGCGGGAGCACCACGACGTCGACCGCGTCGTAGTCGGCGTCCTTGAGCATGAAGGCCAGCCGCTGGACGAGCGCGATCGCCTCGAGATGGTTGTTGTTCATCTTCCAGTTGCCGGCCATCAACGGCCGGCGCGCCGGCTTGGCGGCAGCCACCGTCAGTCCTCCAGTGCGGAAAGGCCGGGCAGGGTCTTGCCCTCGAGGTACTCGAGGCTGGCCCCGCCCCCGGTCGAGATATGGGAGAACGCCTGCTCGGCGAACCCGAGCCGGCGTACGGCGGCCGCGGAGTCGCCGCCGCCGACCACGGTGAACGCGCCCGAGTCGAGCAGACCTTGGGCGACGGCCCGGGTGCCGCCGGCGTACGGCTCCATCTCGAACACGCCCATCGGGCCGTTCCAGAAGATGGTCCTGGCGTCGGCCAGCCGGGCGGCGAAGAGCTTGCCGGACTCGGGGCCGATGTCCATGCCCAAGCGGTCGGCCGGGATGTCGGCAGCGGCCACCACTTCGTGGTCGGCGTCGGCGGAGAACTCGGTCGCCGCGACGATGTCGACCGGCAGCACGAACTCCACGCCGGACTCCTCGGCCCGCCGCAGGTAGCCGCGGACGGCGTCGACCTGGTCGGCCTCCAGCAGGCTCCGGCCGACCTCGTGGCCCTGCGCCTTGAGGAAGGTGAAGACCATGCCGCCGCCGACCAGGATGCGGTCGGCACGGCCGAGCAGGTTGTCGATCACGCCGAGCTTGTCGGACACCTTGGCGCCGCCGAGGACCACCGCGTACGGCCGTTCGATGTCGTGGGTGAGGCGCTGGAGCACCGCGACCTCTTGCGCGATGAGCCTGCCGGCGGCGTGCGGGAGCCGTTTCGGCACGTCGAAGACGCTGGCGTGCTTGCGGTGCACCGCACCGAAACCGTCCCCCACGTAGATGTCGGCGAGCGCGGCCAGCCGATCGGCGAACGCGCCGCGTTCTGCGTCGTCCTTGCTGGTCTCGCCGGGCTCGAAGCGCAGGTTCTCCAGCAGCGCGACCTGGCCGTCGGCGAGCGATCCGGCGACCTGCCTGGCGGACTCGCCGACCGTGTCGGCGGCGAAGGCGATCTCGGCGCCGAGCAGCTCGCCGAGCCGCGCTGCGACGGGGGCCAGGGAGAACTCGGGCTTGACCGTTCCCTTGGGGCGGCCGAGATGCGCGCAGACGATCACTCGGGCGCCGCGCTCGGCGAGCGCGGCGATGGTGGGCACGCTGGCCCGGATGCGACCGTCGTCGGTGATGACGTCGCCGTCGAGCGGCACGTTGAGGTCGGAACGGACCAGCACCCGCCGCCCGCCCACCTCCAGGTCGTCGATCGTGCGCATCAGCAACATCCTCCACTACGGAAGCCGCCGATGATCATGCAATGGGCACGTCGCGCGCCCCGGCGTGGCGGGGCGCGGTGGCCATTGCATGATCACGACGGCGGTGGGACGGGGTGGTCAGAGCCGCGAGCCGACGAGGGTGACCAGGTCGGCGAGGCGGTTGGAGTAACCCCACTCGTTGTCGTACCAGCCCACGATCTTGACCTGGTTGCCGATGACCTTTGTCAGGCCGGCGTCGAAGATGCAGGACGCCGGGTCCGTGACGATGTCGGACGACACGATCGGGTCGTCGGTGTAGGTGAGGATGCCGCGCAGCGCGCCGTCGGCGACCTCCTTGAAGATGGCCTTGACCTCGTCGACCGTGGTGTCGCGGCCGACGGTGGCGGTCAGGTCGGTGGCCGAGCCCGTCGGCACCGGCACGCGCAGCGCGTAGCCGTCGAGCTTGCCGTTGAGCTCGGGCAGCACCAGGCCGATGGCCTTGGCCGCGCCGGTCGAGGTCGGCACGATGTTGATCGCGGCGGCCCGCGCGCGACGCAGGTCGCGGTGCGGCCCGTCCTGCAGGTTCTGGTCGGCCGTGTAGGCGTGGATCGTGGTCATCAGCCCGCGCTCGATGCCGAGCGCGTCGTTGAGCACCTTGGCCATCGGCGCGAGGCAGTTCGTCGTGCAGGACGCGTTGGAGATGATCGTGTGCGCGGCGGGGTCGTAGGCGCTGTCGTTGACCCCGATGACGACGGTGAAGTCCTCGTTTTTGGCCGGCGCGGAAATGATCACTTTTTTGGCGCCGTTGTCGACGTGCGCCCGCGCCTTGTTGGCGTCGGTGAACAGCCCGGTGGATTCGAGGACGACATCGACCCCGAGGTCGCCCCAGGGCAGCTTCGCCGGGTCGCGCTCTTCGAAAACCTTGATCGTGTTGCCGCCGACCACGATCTCGTCGGCGGTGGCCTTCACGTCCTCGGGAAGCCTGCCGAGGATGCTGTCGTACTTGAGCAGGTGGCCGAGCGTGGCATTGTCGGTCAAGTCGTTGACCGCCACGACTTCGATGTCAGCCCCCTTGGCGTGGACCGCGCGCCAGAAGTTGCGGCCGATGCGGCCGAACCCGTTGACGCCTACCCGGATGGTCACGGAACCGATCTCCTCGTCCTCGTCGTCGTCCTACGTGCCCGGCTCGCGGTGCCGGGTCGCCAAGCTTGGCCGGGGATGCCCCCACGAACGACCCTACCGAACGAACGCGCCCGTTCTCGCAGGCGACGCCGGTCCCGCCCCCGGGGAGCGGCGAGCCACGATCAGCATAACATTGGTCTAGACCACTGGCAGGCCGCGAGCGGGTCGGACCGCGGGCGAAAGCGCGGCGGCGGGCGATGAATCACCGGAAATCTAGGGCGCGAGCATCTCCGGGGTGAGGTTGGCCTCGGTGCCGGGAATGCCCTGGTCGCCGGCCCGCTTGTCGGCCATGGCGAGGAGCCGGCGGATGCGGCCGGCGATGGCGTCCTTGGTGAGCGGCGGGTTGGCGAGCTGGCCGAGCTCCTCGAGCGAGGCCTGCTTGTGCTCCAGGCGCAGCCGGCCGGCGGCGACGAGGTGCTCGGGCGCGTCGTCGCCGAGGATCTCCAGGGCGCGGGCCACCCGGGCGCCGGCCGCCACCGCGGCCCGGGCGGAACGGCGCAGGTTGGCGTCGTCGAAGTTGGCCAGGCGGTTGGCGGTGGCCCGGACCTCGCGGCGCATCCGGCGTTCCTCCCACGCCAGCACGCTGTCGTGCGCGCCGAGCCGGGTGAGCAGCGCGCTGATCGCGTCCCCGTCGCGGACGACGACCCGGTCGACGCCGCGCACCTCGCGGGCCTTGGCATGGATCTTGAGCCGGCGGGCCGCGCCGACCAGCGCGAGCGCCGCCTCGGGGCCGGGGCAGGTGACCTCGAGCGACATCGACCGGCCCGGCTCGGTCAGCGAGCCGTGCGCGAGGAAGGCGCCGCGCCAGGCGGACTCCGAGTCACAGGCGGCGCCGGCGACCACATGCCTGGGCAGGCCGCGCACCGGCCGCCCGTTGTTGTCGATCAAGCCGGTCTGGCGGGCCAGCGACTCGCCGTCGCGAAACACCCGGACGACATAGCGGTTTCCTTTGCGCAACCCGCTCGGCGCGAGCACGACCACGTCGGAGGTGTGCCCGAACACGTCGGCGATGTCCTTGCGCAGGCGACGCGCGGCGGCTCCGGTGTCGAGCTCGGCCTCGATCACGATGCGGCCGCTGACGAGGTGCAGCCCGCCGGCGAAGCGCAGCAGGGTGGACACCTCGGCCTTGCGGCAGCAAGGCTTCATCACGGACAGCCTGCTGAGCTCGTCCTTCACCACACCCGTCATCGCCATCGACGAAACCCCTCCCCCAATGGTTACACAACTACCGGCAGTCTCCAGGATTCCCGTCGACCAGGCCGCGAGTCGAGAAGATCTGTGCGAATGCTTGGCCGAGCCGTTCCGGATCATGGCGTGGCGACCCGTCGGCCGCGGCCACGTCGGCCAGCAGCAGCGTCCCGCCGAACCCGCTCACGGCCTTCTCCAGGGCCGGCGGGTCTTCGACCACGGCCCGGTCGGCGAGCACGACGTCGAGGCGAAGGTCGGGCGCGTGCGCGCGCAGCACCTCCAAGTGGGTCTGCGGCGAGAAGTCGTCGGTCTCCCCCGGCTGCGGCGCCAGGTTGAGCGCGACGATGCGGCGTGCGCTGGTGGTGGTGAGCGCCCTGGCCAGCCCCGGCACCTTGAGATGCGGGAGCACGCTGGTGAACCACGACCCGGGACCGAGCACCACCCAGTCCGCCGCGTCCACCGCGGCCACCGCCTCGGGGCAGGCCGGCGGGTCCGGCGGGATGAGGGAGACCCCGAGCACCTTGCCCGGCGTGCTGGCGCAGGCGACCTGGCCGCGGACGACGGTCACGTCGTCCGGCCTGGCCGGATCGGCGCCCTGTACGTCGGCGGCGATGTCGATCGGCACCGACGCCATCGGCAGCACCCTGCCCCTGGCCTTGAGCAGCCGCCCCACCCAGTCGAGGCCGGCCACGGTCGAGTGCGCCCCCGGCGCCTCGAGCAGCTCCCACAGCGCCACGATGAGCAGGTTGCCGACGGCGTGCCCGTGCAGGTCGCCCTTGCTCCGGAAGCGGTGCTGGATCACCTGGCTCCAGGTGCGGCCCCACTCGTCGTCGTCGCACAGCGCCGCCAGGGCCATCCGCAGGTCGCCGGGCGGCAGCACGCCCAGCTCGCGGCGCAGCCGGCCGCTGGATCCGCCGTCGTCGGCGACGGTCACCACGGCGGTGAGCCGCTCGGTCACCTTGCGCAGCGCGGACAGCGTGGCGGCCAAACCATGCCCGCCGCCGAGCGCGACGACAGCAGGTCCGGATCCGGTCACGACACCCCCGGCTGCTCGATTCCTCACCCGCGATCGCGGATCGCGACTCCCGGCCCCACCGCCTGCCCTGCTCCCGGCCTACTCCCGCCCCAGGTCGCGGTGGGTGACCTGGACCTCGACGCCCTCCCCGCGCAGCCGTCCGGCGAACTGCTCGGCCATGGCAACACTACGATGTTTGCCCCCCGTACACCCGACGGCCAGGGTCACGTAGTGCTTGCCTTCGCGCTCGTAGCCGTCGGCCAGCAGCCGCAGCACCTCGGTGTAGGCGTCGAGGAACTCCTTGGCGCCGCGCTGGGCGAGCACGTAGTCGCGGACGGCGGCGTCGCGGCCGGTGAGCGGGCGCAGCTCGGGAACCCAGTGCGGATTCGGCAGAAAGCGGCAGTCGACGACGAGGTCGGCGTCGACCGGCAGGCCGTACTTGTAGCCGAACGACACGATGGTGGCGCGCAGGACGGGCTGGCCGGCGCCGCCGCCGAAGAAGCCGATCATCTTGGCGCGCAGCTCGTGGACGTTCAGCCCGCTGGTGTCGATGACGAGGTCGGCCTCGCCGCGCACCTCGCGCAGCACCTCGCGTTCGCGGGCGATGCCGTCCACGAGGCGGCCCTCGCCCTGCAGCGGGTGCGGTCGCCGGACGCTCTCGAACCTGCGCACCAGCTCGGCGTCGCCGGCCTCGAGGAACACCACGCGCGGGTGCACCCCGCGGGCCTCGAGTTCGGAGATCGACGAGTGCAGGTCGGTGGTGAAGGCGCGGCTGCGGACGTCGACCACGGCGGCGATCCGCGGCACCGCGCCGTGCACGCGGGAGGCGAGGTCGGCCATGGTCGCCAGCAGCCCTGGCGGCAGGTTGTCGACCACGAACCACTCGAGGTCTTCCAGCGACTTCGCCGCCGTGCTGCGCCCCGCCCCTGACATCCCGGTGATGATCACTATCTCCGGCACCCGGCCGGTCGTGCCGCCGCCCACGTCATCTCCCCCCATCGGCGTGCAGTGCCGCCGCTATGGTTTCCGCCGTCTGCCGCCCGATGCCCGGCACCTCGGCGATCTGGTCGGGCGAGGCCTCGCGCAGCCGCCGCAGCGAGCCGAAGTGCTTCAACAGCGCGGTGCGGCGGGTCGGCCCGAGGCCGGGAACGTTGTCGAGCTCGCTGACCGTCATGGTCTTGGACCGCTTGGCCCGGTGGTAGGTGATCGCGAAGCGGTGCGCCTCGTCGCGGATCCGCTGCAGCAGGTAGAGGCCCTCGCTGGTGCGCGGCAGGATGACCGGCTCGCCGTCGCCAGGCAGCCACACCTCTTCGAGCCGCTTGGCGAGACCGCACACCGCGACGTCGTCGATGCCGAGCTCGTCGAGCGCCCGCTGCGCCGCCGCCACCTGGGGCGGGCCGCCGTCGACGACCACCAGGTTGGGCGGGTAGGCGAACTTGCGCGGCCGGCCGGTCTCGGGGTCCACCGGCCCCTTCGCGCCGTCGTCGGCGTCCAGCAGATCGAGCTCACCGGTGGCCTCGCGCTCCTCCAGGTAGCGCCGGAACCGGCGGAGCACGACCTCGTGGATGGAGCGCACGTCGTCCTGCCCCTCCACCGCCTTGATGGAAAATCGCCGGTATTCGCCCTTGCGGGCCAGGCCGTCCTCGAAGACGACCATCGACGCGACGACGTTGGTGCCCTGGAGGTTGGACACGTCGTAACACTCGATGCGCAGCGGTGCCTGGTCGAGCTCGAGGGCGTCCTGGATCTCCTGCAGCGCCCTGCTGCGCGTGGTCAGGTCGCTGGCCCGCCGCGTCTTGTGCTGCTTGAGCGCCTCTTTGGCGTTGCGCTCGACCGTCTCGAGCAGCGACCGCTTGTCGCCGCGCCGCGGCACGCGCAACCGTACGGGGCCGCCGCGCCGCTCGGCGAGCAGCTCGCTCATCGCGTCCGGCTCGGGCGGCAGCTCGGGGATCAGCACCTCGCGGGGAACGGACTCGCTCTCGCTGTACATCTGGATGAGGAACTGCTCGACGAGCTCGCTCGTGGTCACCGCCTCGACCTTGTCGACGACCCAACCGCGCTGCCCGCGGATCCGCCCGCCGCGTACGTAGAAGACCTGCACCGCCGCCTCCAGCTGGTCTTCGGCGAAGGCGACGACATCGCAGTCGGTGGTGTCGCCGAGCACGACGGCCTGCTTTTCCAGCGCCCGCTCCAGCGCCCTGATGTCGTCGCGCAGGCGGGCCGCCCGCTCGTAGTCGAGGACGTCGGACGCGGCGTGCATCTCACGTTCGAACCGCTTGATGAACCGGCTGGTGTTGCCGGCCATGAAGTCGCAGAAGTCCTCGGCGAGCAGCCGGTGCTCGGCCTCGGACACCCGGCCGACGCACGGCGCCGAGCATTTGTCGATGTAGCCGAGCAGGCACGGCCGCCCGATCTGCCCGGCCCGCTTGAACACCCCGGCCGAGCACGTCCGTACGGGGAAGACGCGCAGCAGCAGGTCGACCGTCTCCCTGATCGCCCAGGCATGGGAGTACGGCCCGAAGTAGCGGACCCCCCTGCGCTTCGCGCCCCGCATGACCATGACCCGGGGGACTTCCTCGTTCAGCGTCACGGCGAGGTAGGGGTAGCTCTTGTCGTCGCGGTAGCGGACGTTGAAGCGCGGGTCGAACTCCTTGATCCAGGAGTATTCGAGCTGCAGCGCCTCGACCTCCGTGGCCACGACGGTCCAGTCGACGGCGGCCGCGGTCCGCAGCATCGTCTGCGTCCTGGGGTGCAGGCCGGAGAAGTCGGCGAAGTAGGAGTTCAGCCGGGACCGCAGGCTTTTGGCCTTGCCCACGTAGATGACTCGGCCGCGCTCGTCACGAAACCGGTAGACCCCCGGCGACTCGGGAATCGACCCGGGCGCCGGTCGGTACTTCGCCGGATCTGCCACGCCAGCAAGCCTAGTGCGGCGGCCCGACAGGACGCGCATGCCCGCCGGGCCGCGGCCCAGGCCCCGGGCGCTAAGCCAGGACGATCTTGTTGCCCTCGACCTTGACGCTCTTTTCGGCCAGCGCCTTGGTGGCGGGGCCCGCCACCACGGAGGCGTTGCTGATGGAGTACTTGCTGCCGTGGCAGGGGCAGTTGATCGTGCCGTTGGAGACGGTGCTCACAGTGCAGCCGCGGTGCGTGCAGATGGCGCTGAACGCCTTGAACTCGCCGCTCTTGGGCTGGGTGACCACGATCTTGTCGTCCTTGAAGACCTTGCCACCCCCGACGGGGATGTCGCTCGTGCTCGCCAGGGCGCCGCCCCCCGTGCCGCCGGAGCCGTCGCCGGAGCCACCGCCGGAACCGTCGCCGCTCCCGGAGTCGCTCGACCCGCCACCGCCGCACGCGGCGATCACCCCGGCGACGCCGGCCAGCCCGGCTCCGGCCAGGAGCCCGCGCCGGGTGCGTCCCTCCAGCGTCGGATCCGGACTCGGTGCTTGGGGGTCGGCAGTGGAAGATTCCACGTCCGGTGCGGGCTCCTGTCGCATAGTGCGTCCTCCTCTGAACGTTCGCTCGCTGGCGAAGGCTGACGGTCTCAGTTACGGGGTCGGGGTCCCCGCGGTTCAGCGGGCGGACGCTCCGGCCCCGTCTCGTCACATTCTGCCGAGCACGTCACGTGGTGAGGATCTTGGCGAGGAACTGCCCGGTGTAGCTTTCCTGGACGGCGGCGACCTCTTCCGGGGTGCCGGCGGCGACCAGGGTGCCGCCCCTGGAGCCGCCCTCGGGCCCCATGTCGATGATCCAGTCGGCGGTCTTGACGACGTCGAGGTTGTGCTCGATCACGATGACCGTGTTGCCGCCGTCGACGAGCTGGCCGAGCACGCCGAGAAGCTTGCGGATGTCCTCGAAGTGCAGTCCGGTGGTCGGCTCGTCGAGGACGTAGATGGTGCGCCCGGTCGAGCGGCGCTGCAGCTCGGCGGCGAGCTTGACCCGCTGCGCCTCGCCGCCGGACAGCGTGGGGGCCGGCTGGCCGAGCCGGACGTACCCGAGACCCACGTCGTTGAGGGTGCGCAGGTGGCGGTGGATCGCCGGGATTGACTCGAAGAAGCCGGCCGCCTCCTCGATCGGCATGTCGAGCACCTCGGCGATGGTCCTGCCCTTGTAGTGCACCTCGAGGGTCTCGCGGTTGTAGCGGGCGCCGTGGCAGACCTCGCAGGGGACGTAGACGTCCGGCAGGAACTGCATCTCGATCTTGATGGTGCCGTCGCCGGCGCAGGCCTCGCACCGCCCGCCCTTGACGTTGAAGGAGAACCGGCCGGGCTGGTAGCCACGGATCTTGGCCTCGGTGGTCTGGGCGAACAGCTTGCGGATGTGGTCGAAGACCCCGGTGTAGGTGGCGGGGTTGGAGCGCGGGGTGCGGCCGATCGGCGACTGGTCGACGTGCACGACCTTGTCGAGCTGGTCGATGCCGAGGATCCGCTTGTGCTTGCCGGGCACGGTGCGGGCGCCGTGCAGCTGCTTGGCGAGCGCGTTGTAGAGGATGTCGTTGACCAGCGTCGACTTGCCGGACCCCGACACGCCGGTGACCGCGGTGAACACGCCGAGCGGGAAGGCGACGTCGATCGTCTGCAGGTTGTGCTCGCGCGCCCCCTTGATGACGATCTCGCGGCCCTTCTGCCGGGGACGCCGGATCGCCGGCACCGGGATCTCGCGCCGCCCCGACAGGTAGGCGCCGGTGATGGACTCTTCGGCGGCGAGCAGGTCGGCCACCGTGCCGGACACCACGATGTCGCCGCCGTGCTCGCCGGCGCCCGGCCCGATGTCGACGACCCAGTCGGCGGTCTTGATCGTGTCCTCGTCGTGCTCGACGACGATCAGCGTGTTGCCGATGTCGCGCAGCCTGACCAGCGTCTCCAGCAGCCGGTGGTTGTCGCGCTGGTGCAGCCCGATGGACGGCTCGTCCAGCACGTACAGCACGCCGACCAGGCCGGAGCCGATCTGGGTGGCCAGCCGGATGCGCTGCGCCTCGCCGCCGGCCAGGGTGGCCGACGCACGGTCGAGCGTGAGGTAGTCGAGCCCGACGTCGAGCAGGAAGCCGAGCCGGGCATTGATCTCCTTGAGCACCCGCTCGGCGATGTGCCGGTCGCGGTCGCTCAGCTCCAGGCCGAGCAGCAGCTTGGCGCACTCCCCGATCGGCATCGCCGCCACCTCGGCGATCGACCGGCCGTCGATCGTCACCGCCAGCACCACCGGCTTGAGCCGGGCGCCGCCGCACGACGGGCAGGGCACCTCGCGCATGTAGCCCTCGAACCGCTCCCGACCGGCGTCGCTCTCGGACTCGGCGTACCGCCGCTGGATCCACGGGACGACGCCCTCGTAGTCGGCGTAGTACGACCGCTGCCGCCCGTACCTGTTGCGGTAGCTGACGTGCACCTGCGTGTCGTTGCCGGTCAGGATCGCCTTGCGGGCCTTGGCCGACAGCTTCTCCCACGGCGTGTTCAGGTCGAAGCCGAGCGCCTCGCCGAGCCCGTCGAGCAGGCGGAGGAAGTAGTCGCTCGTGTGCCCGTTGGACCACGGCTGGATGGCGCCGTCGCCGAGGGTCTTGCCGGTGTCCGGCACGACCAGGTCGGGATCGACCTCCATCCGGGTGCCGAGGCCGGTGCAGTCCGGGCACGCCCCGTACGGCGAGTTGAACGAGAACGACCGCGGCTCGAGCTCCTCGAACGACAGGTCGTCGTACAGGCAGGCCAGGTGCTCGGAGTACATCCGCTCCCGGTGCGGATCGTCGGCCGGCAGGTCGACGAAGTCGAGCACCACCAGGCCGCCGGAAAGCCGCAGCGCGGTCTCGACCGAGTCGGTCAACCGGCGGCGGGCGGAGTCTTTGACGCTGAGCCGGTCGACCACGACCTCGATGTCGTGCCGTTCGTACTTCTTCAGCGCCGGCGGCTCGTCCAGCCGGACCACCGTGCCGTCCACCCTGGCCCGCGAGAAGCCCTTGGTCTGCAGCTCGCGGAACAGCTCGCCGTACTCGCCCTTGCGGGACCGCACGACCGGGGCCAGCACCTGGAACCGCGCCCCGTCGTCGAGCTCGAGCACGCGGTCGACGATCTGCTGCGGCGTCTGCTTGGTGATCGGCCGCCCGCACGCCGGGCAGTGCGGCTTGCCGATCCGCGCGTACAGCAGGCGGAGGTAGTCGTAGACCTCGGTGATCGTGCCGACCGTCGAGCGCGGGTTCTTGCTGGTCGACTTCTGGTCGATCGACACCGCCGGGGACAGCCCCTCGATGAAGTCGACGTCGGGCTTGTCCATCTGGCCGAGGAACTGCCGCGCGTACGCCGACAGCGACTCGACGTAGCGCCGCTGCCCCTCGGCGAAGATCGTGTCGAACGCGAGGCTCGACTTGCCCGAGCCGGACAGCCCGGTGAACACGATCAGGGCGTCCCGCGGCAGGTCGAGCGAGACGTCCCGCAAGTTGTGCTCGCGTGCTCCACGCACGATAAGTCGGTCATGCACGGCGGTTCCGCTATCCCCTTGGCCCCGTAGCGACAGGTCATCCTCAGGCTAACCAGGGCCGCCGACAAATTAGTCCGGAACGGTGCCGGCGGCCGGGTGACGCCCGAACCGACCTCGCCGCCGGGCAGGCGCCCGAGCGACATTCGAGACCGTACACGTGTTCGAAGCCGCGCCGCCAGCGAAACCGCCGGGCCCAAGCACACAGCTCGGCCGGGCCGGCGTCATGCGCGCCGTGAAGATGGGGAAGGATAGGCCGTGGAGCGGCGGGAGGAGATCCATGAGCTACAGCGGCGACGTCAAGGTGGGCGGTAAGCCCGATGTTCGCGAGCTGCCCGGCCTCACGGTCACCAAGATCGCGGTCGGCCCGTACGACAACAACGCCTACCTGCTGCGCTGCACGGCCACCGGCGAGCAACTGCTCATCGACGCGGCGAACGAGGCGCCGCGGCTGCTGGAGCTCATCGGCGACCGGCCGCTGCACCGCATCGTGACGACGCACCGGCACCAGGACCACTGGCAGGCGCTGAGCGCGGTGGCCGACGCCACCCAGGCGACCGTGGTGGCCCACCCCTTCGACGCCGAGGTGCTGCCGGTCCCTGTCACCGAGCCCGTCCAGCACGGCGACACGGTACGGATCGGCCGCGCCGCCCTCGAGGTCATCCACCTCCGCGGGCACACGCCGGGGTCCATCGCGCTGCTCTACGACCCGCACGGCGAGCCGCCCGGGTCGCCGCACCTGTTCACCGGCGACAGCCTGTTCCCCGGCGGCGTCGGCAATACGTGGGGCGACCCCACGTTGTTCAACCAGCTGCTCAGCGACGTGGAGGAACGCGTCTTCGGCCGGCTGCCGGACACCACCTGGGTGTACCCGGGGCACGGCAAGGACACCACGCTCGGCAAGGAGCGCCCGAACCTCCCCGAGTGGCGCGCCCGCGGCTGGTGAAGCGGAGGGTCACCAAGGGCCGGTCACCACGGGCAGGTCATCACCACGGGCAGGCGGTGATCACTCCGTAGTGGCCGTCGTAGCGCCGGTAGACGACCCGGCTGCCGCGCGTCTCGGCGTCGGCGAAGAACACGAAGGCCAGGCTCCGCGCCGTCAGCCGCCCGAGTGCCTGGGCCGGGGTGAGCACCGGCGCCGGCTCGCGGTCCACCATGATCGGTCCGGCGCGGCCGGACTCGTCCGGGTCGGTGGCGAGCCGCTTCACCCGATACTTGGTGCCGTTCCTGTCGATCACGCAGTCGCCGCCGGTCACCGTGTCGGTGAAGAGGTAGAAGTCGTAGTCGAGCAGCTCCATGTCGAGCGCGGCCTCGATCGGCGTCTCCACCATGGGTTTGACGACCTTGTGCCGGACCACGTGCTGCTCGCCCGCCGGCGGCGACAGGTCGGGCGGCCGCCGGCCGGGAACGCCCGCCGGCCGCCACTCGCGCGGGGTCGTCAGCGGGCGGCCGCCGCGCCGCGCCGGCCAGTCCCGCGACACGCGGGCCAGCCGGATGAGCAACCGGTCCCGCAGCTCGTTCACCGCCCGCCACATCGTCTCGGCGACGGCCTGCGCCCGCACCGGACGGCCGTCGACGTCCAGGTTGGCCTGCGCCACGGCCAGCCGCGGCAGCGCCGGCTCGGTACGGATGGTGAGCTTGACGCGGGCGGACAGGACCGGCTCCTTCGCCAGCCTGAGCAACGCCGTGACCCGATCCCGAGCCAGCTCCACAGCGCCCTCCGGTACCGGCCCCCGCGTCTCCATCTGTACGGTTTCGATAGCGACGTACTCGACCATCGCAGGGGTCCCTCCTCGTCCGGCGCGGTCGGGCGGCCCACGGCGGCCCGACCGAATGTCTTGGGTGAGGATCGCCCGAGCGATCGAGGGGCCGCCAGAGACCAAAGTCCTCTAGATGGCGGGAGGGCCCGTTAGCCCTGGCACGGGGCGGCGGGTCTGACCGCCGCTCGCCGGCCTCGGGCGTGAAACGGTTTCACGCGCACCGGGCTGCCCGACCCGTCGCCGCCGCCCGCCCCACCCGACCTGACGTGCCGAAAGGCGGACGAGACGAGCACCGCCCAGGGGCCGCGCGGCGGCCAGGACGGCGCGGCACTGGG
>DASUWU010000147.1:0-95749 GCA_036378315.1 Streptosporangiaceae bacterium
CGCGAGCCGCCGTGCCCTGCCGGCTGGCTCCCTGCCGGCTGGCTCCCTGCCGGCTGCCTCCCTGCCGGCTGCCTCCCTGCCGGCCGCCTCCCTTTCGTCAGCGCGCCTCCCTGCGGCGATCTCGTCGAGGCGGCGACGCTCCCGCCGGACGAGGGCCTCGGGATCGCCGAACCTGGCCAGCACCTTCCGGACCTCGTCGGGTTTCGTGGCACCGCCCTCCCGGGCGCGGTACTCATCGATCCGCTGCCGGAGCCTGGTCACGAAGTCGAGCCGCTCCCGCGATCCCAGACAGCGATGCGCGGCGTCGTTCGCCCGGCTCAGATACTCGAGGACGAGCTGCTCCGCCGACTCAGTCATCGCTACACCCCCGGCGGCGCGCTCGACCCGGACTCCGGCCCCCGTCCATAAGCTGATACTGCCCCACCGGCCGACCACTTACGGTTGTGGAGATGGAAACGTACGCCGACTGGGTGCGGGCACGCAGCGACGAGGAGCTGCGCGCGCTGCTCGCCGCACGCCCGGAGCTGGTCACTCCGGTGCCGGCGGACCTGGGCGCGCTCGCCGCCCGTGCCGCGACACCCTCGGCGATCGCGCGCGGCCTCGACATGCTGGACCGGTTCGCTCTGGCGGTGGTCGAGGCGCTGCTCGTCCTGCCACAGCCCACGCCGATCGACCGGCTGGCCGCCGCGCTCGGCGTGGGGGCGGACGGTGACGCGGCGGGCGCGCCGGTGAGCGCCGCCGTCGACCGGCTGCGGACGCTCGGCCTGGTGTGGGACGGCGACGACGGGCTGCGCACGGCGCCTGGCGTACGGCAGGCGCTGCCCAACCCCGCGGGCCTCGGGCCGCCGGCGCGCGAGGCGTTCGCCGGGTACGCCATCGACCGGCTCGAGTGGCTCGCCGCCGATCTCGCGGTCACCGCGGACACGGCGTTCCCGGTCGCGCAGGCCCTTGTCGAGGCGATCGCCGCCCGCCTTGCCGATCCCGGCGACCTCATCGACGACGCCGGGCCCGAGGCGCGCGCGGCGCTCGACCAGCTCGCCTGGGGACCGTCGGTCGGCCGGGTGGACGGCGCGCGGCGGGCGGTGCGCGTCGCCACGGCGACCACGCCGGTCGAGCGGCTGCTCGCGCGCGGGCTGCTGGCCGCCGCCGACGACCGCACCGTCGTGCTCCCCAGGGAGGTCGCCTTGCACCTGCGCGCCGGGCGGCTGTTCCGTGATCCGGTCGGTGGCCCGCCGGCGCTCGACGGCGCCGCCCGCGACCAGGCGCTCGTCGACCGGACGGCGGGCGGGCAGGCCTACACGCTGGTCCGTACGATCGAGGACCTGCTCGATCGCTGGGGCGTCCAGCCTCCTCCCGTGCTGCGCAGCGGGGGCCTTGCCGTACGGGACCTGCGCGCGACGGCCGCCGACCTGGAGGTGCCGGAGTGGACGGCCGCGCTGCTCCTCGAGGTCGCCTACGCCGCGGGGTTGCTCGGGCGGCACGGCGGCGAATGGCTGCCGACCAGGGCCTTCGACCTGTGGCGGCTGCGCGACGCGGCCGTACGGTGGACCGATCTGGTGACCGCGTGGCTGGCCACCGACCGGGTGCCTGGGCTGGCCGGCGCGCGGGACGACCGGGAGAAGACCATCAACGCGCTGGCCGACGAGTCGATCCGTACCAGCGCGGCTCCGGTGCGCCGGGCGGTGCTCGATGCGCTCGCGTCGACCTCCGTCGCGCCTGATCCTGGCGCGGTGCAGGCGTACCTGGCCTGGCGCGAGCCGCGGCGCGGCGGCCGGCTGCGCGAGCGGATGATCGACTGGACGCTGCGCGAGGCGGAGGCGCTCGGCCTGACCGGGCTCGGCGCGCTGACCTCGCCAGGACGGGCGTTGGCGGCGACCGCGGACGCGACCGCCGCGGCGGCCCGGCTCGCGCCGATGCTGCCCGAGCTCATCGACCACGTGCTGATCCAGGCCGACCTCACCGCCGTCGCGCCCGGCCCGCTGGTCGCCGAGCTGGCCAGGGAGCTGGCGCTGATGGCCGACGTCGAGTCGACCGGCGGGGCCACGGTGTACCGGTTCGGGCCGACGTCGGTGCGCCGCGCCCTCGACGCCGGCCGGTCGGCCGCCGACCTGCTCGACCTCCTGGCGCGGCACTCGAGAACCCCCGTCCCGCAGCCGCTGACGTACATGATCGAAGACGTCGCGCGCCGGCACGGGCACCTGCGCGTCGGCATGGCCTCCTGCTACGTGCGCTGCGACGACCCTGCCACGCTTGACGAGATCCTCGCCTCCAGGGAGGCGCCGGGACTGCGGCTGCATCGGCTGGCGCCCACGGTCGTGGCCAGCAGGCTCACCCTGTCGGAACTGCTCGAGTCGCTGCGCGCCATGGGGTACGCCCCGGTCGCCGAATCCGCCGAGGGCGGGGTCGTGGTGACCCGGCCGGACGCCAGGCGCGCCGCGGACGGCGCCGCGGGCGGGACGCCCGGCCACCCGCGCGGGGCGGCGCCGCCCACCGACGCCATGGCCGCCGCCGCCGTGCGCGCGCTCCGGGCCGGCGAGGAGGCGTCCAGGCACGGCGCCGAGCTCGCCCGGTTCCGGTCGGAGCCGCCCGACGGCGAGCCGCCCCGCACCCCCTCGATGGCCACCGTGGAAGAGCTGCGGGCCGCGGTCGAACGCGGCGGCCGCGTGTGGATCGGATACCTCGACCAGCAGGGCCAGGCCTCGTCGCGGATCGTCGAGCCGGTGCGCGTCGACGGCGGCTACCTGACGGCGTACGACGCCACCAGGGCGACCGTGCAGCGGTTCGCGCTGCACCGCATCACCGGCGTCGCCAGGGTCGATTCGCGTGCTTCCTCTTGACGTGGGCGCCGATCAGCGATCGGGTAAGCAGCAGGCGGGGGCGTACTCATCAGTAGGTAGAGAGGGATGGCGGCGATGAGCGGACCTCATGCGCACACGCGCACGCTCGGCAGGCTCAGCGAGGAGTCGTGGCAGCGCTTCGACGACTACGAGTCCCTGTTCTTCGAGGGCACCTGGCACCGCAGCCACCATCTGGCCCAGCGCGCCCGCCGCGTGACCGGCGGGTTCGCCGAGCTGGGGGTGCGGCCGGGCGACCGGGTGGCGGTGATGATGGCGAACTGCCCCGAGGTGCCCATCACGTACTGGGCGCTGTGGCGGGCGGGCGCCGTCGTGACGCCGGTCGTCTTCCTCGTCTCCGCCGATGAGCTCAGGCACATCCTCACCGACAGCGGCGCCCGCGCCATCGTGACCACGCCCGAGGTGCTGGTCACCGTGCAGATGGCGACCGACGGCCTGGACATCTCGGTCATCGTGGTGGGCGACGGGCCGGAGCAGACGATCCCGTACGCGCAGCTCGAATCCTGCGACGAGGCGCCGCTCGTCGACGCCGCCGAGGACGACCTGGCCGCGCTCATGTACACCGGGGGCACCACAGGCCGGGCCAAGGGCGTCATGCTCACCCACGCCGGCCTCTACCACACCTCGCTCGCCGGCCGGCAGGCTCACGAGGTGGAGGGGCTCACCCGCTCGCTGGTGCCGCTGCCGCTGTCCCACGCCTACGGCCTGATCGTCACGCTGGCCGGCATGCAGTCGAGCCAACCCGGCACCAGCGTGCTCATGCGGTGGTTCGAGCCCAAGGAGTGGGAGCGCCTCGCCGCCGAGCACCACTGCCAGTTCGGGCCGCTCGTGCCCGCGATGATCCACATGCTGCTCGCCAACCCCGACTTCGGCGCTACCCCGCTGCCCGACCTGCGGTACGTCACCTCAGGCGCGGCCCCGCTGCCCAGGGAGACCATGGAGGAGTTCGAGCGGCGGCTGCCAGGCGTACAGATCCTCGAGGGGTACGGCCTGACCGAGACCAGCGCGGTGACGTCGGTCAATCCGGTCGGCCGGAGAAAGATCGGCAGCGTCGGCCCGCCGCTGCCCGGGTACGAGGTGACGATCCGCGACGAGGACGGCAAGGAGCTGCCGGCCGGCGAGGACGGCGAGATCTGCGTGCGGAGCGCCTCACTGATGCGCGGCTACCTGCACGAGCAGGAGATGGGCACCACCGCCATCGTCGACGGCGAGCTGCGCACCGGCGACATCGGCCACGTGGACGAGGACGGCTACCTGTATGTCGTCGACCGCAAGAAGGACCTCATCATCCGCGGCGGCTTCAACGTCTTCCCGCGGGACGTCGAGGACGCGCTGGCCGAGCATCCGGAGGTGACCATGGCCGGCGTGGTGGGCAGGCCGGACCCGAAGAGCGGCGAGGAGGTCGTGGCCTTCGTCTCGCTGGTGCCCGGCGCGACGGTCACGCCCGAGGAGCTCATCGCCTGGACCCGCGAGCGCATCGGCAAGATCAAGTACCCGCGGGAGATCCACGTGGTGGACGCGGTTCCGGTCACCAGCGTCTTCAAGACCGACCGCAAACGGCTCCGCCAGATGCTGGCCGAGCGCTGATCAGGCTCGCGCCGCCCGCCCGGATTCCCGGCTGCGCCCCGGTGAAAGCGTTTGCGGCACAACCCGGCCGAAATGTGGACGCCGTTCCGGCCCGCGGGCCGGAACGGGTGCAATAACTTATCCAGGTGGCCATCGACAAGAACGGTGATGAGTGGCGCGGGCAGCATGCCGCTGACCTCGCGGAGTACCTTCGTGACTTCGAAGCGGGCGGTTACCGCATCGCCCGGGTCGTGCCGGCCGTCTGCTCCGGGTGCGGCGGGCGGGTCTTCCGGCTGCGCGCCGACGCCGACGAGGGCTGCGCGGAACGTACCTGCGCCGAATGCGCCAAATCCGCGTTAATGCTCGACAGCGAGGACTACTGGGAGGGCGCCGCGCCGGAGCCCGTTCGGTGCGGATGCGGCGCCGACGGCTTCGAGGTGGCCGTCGCCTTCTCCCTGCGCGCGAACGGCGACGTCCGGTGGGTCAGCGTCGGGACGCGATGCGTCGGCGACGGCCTGCTCAGCTGCCCCGTTGACTGGCGGATCGACTACGCGCCGTCGGCCGACCTCCTGGATCGGGTCTGACCTCGCCGGATTCTCACGCGTCACCGGAACCGTTGGTGGTGGCCGCGGCGATCGTCTGATCGATCTCGGCCCTTCTGGCGGCGAGCTGGGCCTTCTCCACGTCGATCAGTTCGGCCTGGCGTTCGTCGGCGTCCATCAGCTTGACCAGATCGGTGGCGGCCATGTCGAGCACGCCCATGTCGGCGTACGCGGCCTGCACCTTCGGCCCCCAGAGGCCGATGTCCCGTATGCACGGGACGATGCGGGAGAACAGCAGCGAGCGGAAGGCGCGGATCCGGGGGCCGCGGTCGTAGTACTCCTGGCATTCGCGCACGTCGAGGCCGAGGGTTTCCCAGACTTCGACCATGCGGAGCCGATCCCGCATGAGGTAGCAGCTCTCGACGACGAACTCCTCGCGCTCCGCGCGCTCCTTGGCCGACAGCTGCCGGTAGTAGTCGCGCAGCGCCAGCCGCCCGAACGCCACGTGCCTGGCCTCGTCCTGCATGATGTACGCCAGGATCTGCTTGGGCAACGGTTTGGTGGTCTTGTCGCGCAGGACGCCGAAGGCCGCGAGCGCGAGCCCCTCGATCAGCACCTGCATACCGAGGTACGGCATGTCCCAGCGTGAGTCGTTCAGCACGTCCCCGAGCAGCGTCTGCAGGCTCTTGTTGATCGGATAGCTGACGCCGACCTTGTCCCTGAGGAAGCGAGAGAAGATCTCCGCGTGCCTGGCTTCGTCGATGACCTGCGTCGCGGCGTAGTACTTCGCGTCCAGGTCGGGCACCGACTCCACGATGCGTGAACAGCAGATCATCGCCCCCTGCTCACCGTGCAGGAACTGGCTGAACTCCCATCCGGCCATGTGCTGGCGCAGCTGCCGACGACCCTCGGCGTCCAGCCGGTCGTACTGGCGTGAGCCGTACAGCGCGAGCGTGTGCTCCGGGGTGCCGAGCACGTCGAAGGGGTCCACGTCGATCGACCAGTCGATGCGCGCCACGGCGTCCCACTGCTTGTCCTTGCCCTTCTGGTAAAGGGAGAGGAGCCGCTCGCGACCCTTGTCGTACCTGAAGTCGAAGCGGGTGTGGCCGGCGGCCGGGATGCTCCACCCGCCTGTGTCTGGGCTCATCGACGTCGGTCTCCTCTGCGGTCGGATCGGGTCGAGGGCGCCAGGACCGGCACGGCCCGGGGCAGCACGGTCAGGGTCCTGGACGAGTCGTGGCCGAGGCGCAGCTCACCGTCGTGCTCGAAGCTCAGCGGCTCGCCGTCGGTGCGTTCGATCGTGATCCGGGAGCCGCGCGCGTACACGACGGCGTCATGCTCGACATGGCGGCCGTCGCGGGTGAGATCGGGCAGCAGGCGCGGGTCGAGCTCGCCGCCGACCACACACACGTCCAGCAGCCCGTCGTCGAGGAGCGAGTGCGGGAGCAGCAGGTAGCCGCCGCCGCGGTAGCGTCCACCCCCCACGTTGGCGAGGACCGCCGGGCCCTCGTGCACGATCGCGCCATCCACGTACACCCGCCCCGGATAGGGCCGGAATGACCGGACGGTCTCCGCGACCGCGCGGGCGTACAGCTCCCGCCCGCTCAACCCGTCGATGCCGGCGGCGACCGCCAGGGCGTCGGCCACCAGGCCGGAGCACGCGCCGAGCAGTACGACGTCGCCGGTTTCCTCGATGCGGGCCAGGTCGATGCGCCGCCGGTCGACCGTGGCGCCCGTCAGCACGGATTCCAGCGTCTCCGGCCATGGCCGGTCCGCCCAGATCTCCCGGTAGAAGGAGTTCCCCGTGCCGCCGGGCAGCGGGAGCAGGGCCGGGACCTCGACGTCCGGCACGGCACCGCGGTGCAGCCCGGCGGCCACGTCGCGCGCCGTCCCGTCGCCGCCGACCGTCACGACGACATCGAACCGGCCGGCGGCGGCCGCCTCGCCGGCGATGGCCTCGGCGTGTCCGGCGTACTCGGTGGTCATGACCTCGGGCTCGCCGATCCGCCGGCGGCAGCGCGCGGCGATGGCCGCCGCTATGTCCAGCACGTCGCCGCCCGCCTTCGGGTTGGCGACGATCAGGCAGCCCGACCGCCGCCACGTAAAGCGGCCGGGTGCGCTCGCGGAGAGGGCAGGATTCGAACCTGCGCGGGTGGTGACACCCTCCGGAATTAGTATCCCGTTCCCGATAGGCCGCTTCGGGTACCTCTCCATGTCGATCAAGCTCCTAAAGAGATTTCGACGTACGCAGTATCTGCCAGATGCCGCCTATTCGCGGCCGGCCATAAAACGCGAGGTATTCGGGCAGGACCAAAAGATCACCCCATTTCTCCTTGTACGAAACCTGCGACTTCGCCGGGTATACGGCCGCGCCGTGGGCGGCGAGGAGCCGGATGAAACGCCCGACCATCGGGCTGGCACCGGACACTTCCAGGGCCGGATCCAGGCCGGTGAACGGCGTGAAGCCGAAGTGGAGCCAGCGCGTGCCGGCGGCGCGGAACGCCTCGATCGCCGCCGCGTTGATCGTCTCCATCGTCCCCGGTGCCACGTCGGGGAGCCGCCGGCTCAGGTCGTGCAGCCAGCCGGGACGCTCCCCGTACACGGGCGAATAGGAGATGTAGGCGACCGGCTCGCCCTCGAGCAGCCCGACGAACAGTCGCCGATGTGCCTGCATCGGGCCGCCGACCTGCCCCACGAGGAACTCGATCTCTTTGACGTGGCGGCCCTTACTGCGCAGCCAGCGCTTGTCGATCGAGGTCAGGGCGGTGCATTCTTCGGTGGTCGTCTCGATGACCCGCAGCCCGCTGCGGCGCGCCCTGGACATCTTGTTCCGCAGCCGCATGAACCTGGTGCCGCGCAACGTGAACCCGTCCAGGTCGAGAGCGTAGGTGGCGCCGACCTGGTTCACGGTGAAGCCCACCTCCGCGTACCTCTCGGCGTCCGCGCGCTGCAACTGGATCGCGACGACCTTGCGCCGCTCGGTCGCCGCGAGGTCGATGAACCTCGCGAGCAGCGGCATCCGGTCCTCCGCCGGCGCGAACGGGCCGCCGAACTGGATGAGATACCGGCCGGAGCGGCGATAGGCGATGAAGCCGCGCAGCCCGGCGGCGGTGAACCGTTCCGTGCCCTCGTTCAGCGCGAGAAAGCCACTCGGATGGTCACCGAAATCCACCAGCGTGCGTAGCGCGAGCTCGTCCTCGCTGATCTCGATCGTCATCGTCGCCTCGTTTGCTTCTGGCCGCCTGCCTGGCGAACCACAACCCAGCGACTGACAGCATGGTCGGGGGCGCTGAAATAACGCTGACATACGCGTTTCAGCCTCGATTGACGGCCGTGTCAGCGCCACATCGCAGAGTTGACGCGATTGCCCGCCGGGAGAGTTTCCGCCGGGTCGTGATCAATATCGCATTCGCTCCGAAGACACCGAGAGAAAGCGGGATCTCTGTGAGTGGCCGCCGCTCATCACCCATTTCGCCCGGGTCCTGCGCCTACCGGCCCGGCCGCCTCCGCACGTACCGCTCCTACGTGAACGGCGCGGACGTGGGCGGCGACGACTGGGTGTACGTCGTGTCCGCCCGTGCCCTGCTCGACGACGCGTTCGCCAGCCTGCGCGTGAAGCGGCGGCTCGAGCGCACGGGCTGGCACGGCGAGGAGCTGCCCCCCGGCATCGTCGCAAGGGTCGCCAAGTCCGACGCGACGACGACGCTCCGTGCGCTGCTGTCCGCGTCCTCGGCGGCCGCCGAGTGGGCGGCGGCACCGCTGGAGACCCGGGTCATGGCCCTCGGCGCGGCCATCCACGACCGCATCGTCCGGCAGGCCGACGAGCTGGTGGAGATGCTGACGACCGAGGGGCATCCGCTCGCGCTGGCGCGGTGGCAGGTCTCCGGGATGCTCGAATGCTTCGGCCCCGACTCATTGCGCTTCTACCTGTCGCAGATGCACATGGAGTACTGGCGGGGGCCGCGGCGGATCGTCGTGCGGCGCCAGCCGGACGGCGTCGTCTGCCTCAACCCGCCGCAGAACGCGCCGCTGTCCAGCGCGCTGCTCGGCGCGACCTCGATCATGGCGGGGAACGCGCTGGTCGTCCGCGCGCCGCGCAGCATGCCGCTGGGCGTTATGTACGTCATGCGCGATCTCGTCGCGCCGGCCCTCGACGAGGTCGGCGCGCCGCCAGGCACGCTCAACGTCGTCTGCGGCGATCCGGCCCCGATGCTCACCGCCTGGCTGGACAGCCCGCTGGTCGACGACATCATGTACTTCGGCACCAGCGAGAACGGCCTGCGGTTCCAGGAGCGCTGTATCGCCAGGGGCAAGAAGCCGATCCTCGAGCTCGCCGGCAACGACGTCGTCGCGGTCTGGCGCGACGCGGATCTCGACTACGCCGCCGAGGCGCTGACCGAGGGCTTCTACGGGTCCGGACAGCTCTGCATGATCCCGAATCAGGTGATCGTCCATCCGGCGGTGGCCGACGAGCTGCTGCGCCTGCTGGTCGAGAAGGCCAAGGACGTACGGCCCGGCTACCCCGAGGACCCGGACGTGCTGCTCACCCCTGTGCTGCGCAACGACCGGTTCTTCGACTGCCTGCGCGGCGCCCTGGACGGCGGCGCCCGGCTGGTCTGCGGCGGGCACAGCATGGAGATCGACGGCACCCGTTCGACCACAGGCGTGTTCCTCGAGCCCACCGTGGTCCGGGTCGACGGCCTGGACCTGGCGCGCCGGCTCGACGTGGTGCGCAAGGAGACGTTCTTTCCGCTCCTGCCGGTGGTCGTCCCCGAGTCCGGCGACGACGACTTCCTGCTCGACGCGTTCGTCGACGTCATCAACGCCAACGACTACGGGCTGCGGAACTCCGTCTGGGCCCGCGACCAGCGGATCGTCCGGCACTTCGCCGACCGCGTCCGCAATGGCGGCCTGCTCAAGATCAACGACTCGCACATCGGCTTCCTCCCGTACCTGGCGACCCATGGCGGCACGGGGCTGACCGGGGGCGCGTTCGGCGAGGCCAACTACCCGATCTTGCGTACATCTCACCTGCAAGGCGTCAGCGAGTCGCCGGGGGTACGGCCGCGAGACGCGGTGTTCGGCGCCTGGCAGGCCGTCGTCGCCGGCGAACCCGTGAGGGGATGACCATGCGATCTTTGGAAACCGCGCGGCGCACCTGCGAGGCGTTCCTCCCAGGCCTGCTCGACCGTCTCGACGAGATCCCGCTGCGCGAGCTCGAGTCCCCCGGCAGCCCGGCCATCGAGCTGTTCCGCAGGCACGGTGGCCCCGCCCTGGTGATCCCCAAGGTCTACGCGGGGTCGGGCGCCGGGCCGATGGAGGCGGTTCGCACGCTGCGGGCCCTGGCCGCCGCCGCACCGTCGCTGGCGGTCGCCACCACGATGCATCACTTCTCTGTCGCCACGCTGTTCGCGCTGGCCGACAGCCTGAAGAACAGCGGCATGGAATGGGCGCTGCTCGAAGGCATCGCGACCCAGAACCTGCTGGTGGCCTCCGGCTTCGCCGAGGGCCGCCCGGGGACCGGCATCCTCACCCCGACCATGACGGCCACCTCAGCCGACGGCGGCTACCTCGTCACCGGGGCGAAGAAGCCGTGCAGCCTGTCGCGGTCGATGGACCTGCTCACCGCGAGCGTGGAGCTGCCCGACGGCGGCATGGCGGTGCTACTCATCCCCAAGAACGTCGACGGGATCACCGTCCATCCGTTCTGGTCGAGCTGGGCGCTCGCCGGCGCGGAGAGCGACGAGGTGCGCCTCACCGACGTGTTCGTGCAGAACGACCTCATCATGCGTACCGAGCTCGGCGCCGCGGGCGAACTGGACGAGCTGCAGACGACCGGCTTCCTCTGGTTCGAGCTGCTCATCGCCTCCTCGTACTGGGGCATGGCGAGCGCGCTGGTCGAGCGGCTCATGCGCACCGGCCGCGGCTCGGCCGCCGAGCGCGCGGCGGTCGGCATCCGGTTGGAGAGCGCCGGCCTGCTCCTCGAAGGGGCCGCCCGCATGATGGCCGCCGGCGAGTGCGACAACGACGCGCTCGCCAGGACGCTGATCGCGCGCTTCGCCGTGCAGGACGCGCTGGGCGCCGCCGTCCGGGACGCGGTCGAGCTGCTCGGCGGGATGGCGTTCGTGCGCGACCCGGACGTGGCCTACCTCGCGGCGGTCTCGCATGCCCTCGCCTTCCACCCGCCCTCCAGGTCCAGCCTGGTCCAGCCGCTCGTCGACTACTTCGGCGGCGCCGTCCTGAGGATCGCGTGACGACGATGACGGCCAACGACCTCGCGGCTCCTGATCGCGTCAACCGGCTCTACCGCACGTACCTCAACAAGGGACGCGCGACGCTCGGCGAACTCATCGGCGGGCACGTCGAGGTGTGGTCGCAGGGCGCCTGGGTGCGCACCGCCGATGGCCGCCGGTTCCTCAACTGCGGCGGGTACGGCGTGTTCCTCATGGGCGCCCGGCATCCCATCGTGGTGGCGGCCGTCGAGCGGCAGCTGCACCAGCACCCGGTCGCCACGCGGCTGTTCCTCGAACCGCAGATGGCGTTCGCCGCCGAGGCGCTCATCGGTGTCAGCCCGCCGGGCCTGGATCGGGTGCACTTCACGGGCTCCGGCGCCGAGGCGGTGGAGACCGCGCTCAAGCTCGCCCGCACGCACGGCCACCGGCGGCTGATCTCCATGGCGGGCGGCTACCACGGCAAGACGCTCGGCGCGCTCAGCGTGACCGCCAAGGATGTCTTCCAGGATCCCTTCCGCCCGTTGCTCCCCGACGTGACGCACGTGCCGTACGGCGACGCCGCCGCGCTGGAGAAGGCGCTGGCGGCCGAGCCCGGCAACGCCTGCGTCATCGTCGAGCCGGTGCAGGGCGAGGCGGGTGTGGTGATCCCGCCCGCCGGCTACCTGCGCGACGTCGAGTCGCTGTGCCGCAGGTACGGGGCGTTCTTCGTGCT
The DNA here is from genome assembly GCA_036378315.1 of Streptosporangiaceae bacterium. Classification (GTDB taxonomy): domain Bacteria; phylum Actinomycetota; class Actinomycetes; order Streptosporangiales; family Streptosporangiaceae; genus CALAED01. The sequence goes on from DASUWU010000147.1 coordinate 11,909, forward strand.
GGACGAGGTGCAGACCGGCCTTGGCCGGCTCGGCGCCTGGTGGGGCGCCGACCTGGAGGGGGTCATGCCGGACGCGCTGCTGGCCGGCAAGGGACTGAGCGGCGGCATCGTCCCCGTCTCGGCGGTGGTGGCGGGCCAGGAGGCGTTCACGGTCTTCGACAAGGACCCCTACCTGCACACATCAACCTTCTCCGGGGCACCGCTGGCGATGGCCGCTGCCAGTGGCGCGATCCGGGCGATCCAGGAGGGGGACCTCGTCGGGCGGGCGCGCGGTCTGGGCGCCGAGTTGCTCGACGGAGTCGGTCGCATCATGCGCGAGCACGCCGGCGAGCTGGTCCGGGAGGTTCGCGGAGTCGGGCTCCTGATCGGGATCGAGTTCGCCGAGCCCGGGCCGGCCGGCGACCTGCTGCTGGAGCTCGTGGACCAGGGCGTGATCGCCAATCACTCGCTCAACTCCCACCTCGTCCTGCGGCTCACGCCGCCCGCGGTACTGACCGACGCGGACATCGACCACCTGTACAGCGCCCTCGAGCGAGCCTGCCGGGCCCTGGCGGCGCGGTACGCGACCGGGCCGAAGGGATGAAGGAGCCATGCGCGCCGTCCAGCTGAGAGTGGAGGTCCCCGCGGCCCCCGACGCCGTCTACGACAAGATCGGCGACTTCGGCCGCTATCCGGACCTCGTCGACGTGGTCCGGTCCGTGCGCGTGGCCGGTGACGACAGCGACTGGGAGGTCTACTTCCGCAACGGGATCCTGCGCTGGTCGGAGACCGACCTGAAGGACCGGGCGAACATGCGGATCTCCTTCGCCCAGACCGACGGCGACTTCGACCACTTCGCCGGGCACTGGTGCGTGGCACCGCTGGCCGGCGGTTCTCTGGTCCATTTCGAGGCCGACTTCGACTTCGGCATCCCGAGCCTCGCCGGGATCCTCGACCCCATCGCCGAGCGGACGTTCCGCGAGACCGTCTACCGGATCCTCGTCGGGCTGTTCGGCACCGGCCGGCTCGTCGAGCCCGACGCGCCGGCGCAACGCGCGCAGCCAGGCCAGACCACGGAAATCACCGACCAACTCACGAATGAAGTGCACTGATGGACGCCAAGAACCTCTTTTTGACCACCACCACCTACCGGCTGCTCCGGCTGGAGTACGGCGCCGCGCTCGTCCTCGCCACCGTGCTGTTCTTCATGCACCTGGGCGACATCCGCTGGATCCCGTTCGTCGTGCTGTTCGCCTACATCGACCTCATCGGCTACATCCCCGGCACCATCGCCTACCACCGCAGCAGGACGGGGCACATCCCCCGCGCCTACTACGTGCTCTACAACGTCATGCACAGCATGTTCACCCAGGGTCTCGTGGCCGGGCTGTGGATGTGGCTGATCGGCCCCGAGTGGGCGCTGCTCGCGCTGCCGATCCACCTGTGCGGGGACCGCGCGCTGTTCGGCAACTTCCTCAAGCCGTTCGCCGTCGACTTCGAGCCGAAGGCCGACCCGGCATTCGAGCGGCTGCAGGCCGACCTGCGGTCGCGGCGCGGCGACGTACGGGTCGTGCGGGAACAGACGGCGGCGGCGAAATGACCGGACAGCCGGCGTGCCCGGCCGCCGACCCGTTCTGGGAGGTGATGCAGCACTTCGCCAGCGGGGTCGTCGTCGTGACGAGCGGATCGACGCCGCGGCGGGGTGTGACGGTCAGCGCGTTCTCCCTCGTGTCGCGCAACCCACCGCTCGTCTCGGTGACGTTGCGGCGCAGCAGCAAGTGTCTGGCGCTGCTGAAGCGCGACGCCTCCTTCACCGTCAGCGTCCTGTCGGCCGACCAGGCCGAGCTCGCCCGCCGCTTCGCCGACGCCCGGCGGGACGACGAGCAGCAGGGCGAGGCGATCTGGGCCGGCCTCGACCGGCTGCCCGTGCTGCGCGGCGCACTCGGGTGGCTGAGCTGCGAGATCTACAAGGTGATCGGGCTCGGTGACCACGAACTGCTGCTCGGCAGCGTGCGGACCGCCGTCTCCGGCACCGGCCGGCCACTCGTCCGGTTCGCCGGAAAGCTCTACTCCGACACGCTCATCACCGCCTGACGGTGCGAAGAAAGGACTGAGCGCCATGGGAACCATCCCGGCCGAGGCCGACTGGCATCGTGCCCCCACGCTGCTCGACGGGGCGATGGGCCTCGACCTGACACCTGAGGTCTGCGACCTGAAGTACTGGTTCGCGGCCGTCCCGCAGGGCACGCTTCGCGGCAACGTGCTCGGCCACGCCGACGACACCGTGACGCCCGACCACATGCGCGAGCCCGGCCCGCTGCGCGAGGCGCTGCTGCAGGAGCTGGCGTTCCGCTCGATCGCCGAGGAGAAGGCGACCAGGGCGATCTCCTACCTCGTCGCCCACGCACCGGACAACGCCTGTATGGAGTTCTACGCCACCCAGCTCGTCGACGAGGCGCGGCACGCCATGGCCTTCCGCAGTCACCTGCTCGAGCTCGGAGTTCGCGAAGACGCCCTGTGGTCCACCATCGAAGGGGTGGCCGGGGCGGACCGCGACGCCGTCCTCGTCCCGCTGGAGGACCTCGGCCTCGAGGTGCTGCGCGAGAACGCCGACTTCATCGGCGGGGTGCTCGTCCTCACGGTGCTGGTCGAGGGCGTGCTGGCGCCGGCCGCCGAGCTGAGTGAGCGCAAATGGCGGCCGCTCGACCCGGCCGCGGCCGACATCGAGCGCGCCGCCGGCATCGACGAGATCCGGCACCTGACGGTCGGCAGCGCCATCGTACGCGCGCACCTCAGGAACCGGCCCGCCGACAAGGACCGGCTGCTGGAGCTCATCGCCCGCGGCCTGCGGCTGTGGGACAAGCTGCCGGCCGGCGACCTCGTCCACCGGCGGGAGGTGCTGTTCCAGGAGGGCATGCGGCGGCTCACCGACGTCGTGGGCGACTACGAGATCTGGCCGGGCCGCCGGCTGGTCGACACCACAGCCGAGGAGCGGTTGGCGACCGCGCAGGAGTGGGCGGCGCGGATGCAACGGATCCGCCTCGACTACATGGGGCTGGAAGAGGCCATCCGATGAGCCGCGAGCGAAGGGTGAACGAGCCATGAGTACCGCCACCACACAGGTCGAACCCACATTCGAGGAGCTGTCGCGCGAGGTGGAGGCCGCCGGCCTGATGCGGCCCCGGGTGGGCGCCTACGCGGTCAAGATCGCCGCAACACTGGCGATGCTCGCGGCCGGCTGGGCCGCCTTCGTGATCGTCGGTGACTCATGGTGGCAACTCGCCGTGGCCGCCTACCTGGGGTTCACCTTCACCCAGATCGACTTCATCGGCCACGACGCCGGACACCGGCAGATCTTCCGCACCCGGCGTCCCAGCGACCTCGTCGGCTACGTCCACGGAAACCTGCTCACCGGCGTGAGCTTCGGCTGGTGGGTGCAGCATCACAGCCGGCACCACAGCTACCCCAACCACCTGGAGCGCGATCCCGACATCCTGCGCCGCCAGGTCATCTTCGCCAAGGAGCAGCGCGCCGGCCGGCCCGGCCGGGTCAACGCGTTCATCATCGCGCACCAGTCGTGGATGTTCTTCGTGCTCATCACGCTCGAAGGGCTCCGGCTCCACCTCGCCGGGTTCATCGCCGCGGCGCGCGGAGCGCTCAAGCGGCACCGGCGGACCGACCCGGCCATCCTGGCGGTGCACCTCGCCGCCTATGCCGCGATCGTCTTCATCGCGCTGCCACCGGCCCTGGCCGTCGCGTTCATCGCCGTGCATCAGATGGCGTTCGGGTTCTACATGGGCCTGGCCTTCGCGCCCAACCACAAGGGTCTGCCGGTGCGCGGCGGGCAGAAGGAGGAGCTCGACTGGCTGCACCGCCAGATCATCACCTCGCGCAACCTGCTGTCGAGCCGGTTCACCGACTTCATGTACGGCGGTCTCAACTACCAGATCGAGCACCATCTGTTCCCGTCCATGCCGCGGATGAACCTGCGCAGGGCGCGGCCCCTGGTCAAGGGCTTCTGTGAGCAGTACGACATCCCGTACGTCGAAGTGACCGCACGCGAGTCGTACCGGCAGGTCGCCGCCCACCTCGCCAAGGTGAGCGGGCAGGTGCGGGATGCCTGACGCCGTGCTGGCCGGGGTCGGCGCGTGGACGCCGCCGCGGATCGTTACCAATGACGACCTTGCCGCATACCTGGACACGTCGGACGAGTGGATCTACAGCCGTACCGGCATCCGGCAGCGGCGGATCGCCGACCCCGGCGTGGCGACCTCCGATCTCGCCGTCGAGGCCGGAGCGCGGGCGCTGAAGTCCGCCGAGATCGATCACGTCGACGCCGTCATCCTGGCCACCACGACTCCCGACCGGCCGTGCCCTGCGACGGCGCCCGACGTGGCCAGCCGGTTGGGCGTCACCGGCATCGCCGCCTTCGACGTCGCGGCCGTGTGCAGCGGCTTCCTGTATGCCCTCGCCGCGGCCGCCGGCCTCATCGCGACCGAGGTCGCCGGCACGGTGCTGGTGATCGGCGCCGAGACGTACTCCACCATCCTGAACCCGACCGACCGCACCACCCGGGCGCTGTTCGGCGACGGCGCCGGGGCGGTCGTGCTGCGCGCCGGGCGGGCGGACGAGCCAGGAGCGCTTGGTCCCTTCGACCTCGGAAGCGACGGCCGCTACGCCGAGCTGATCTCTATCCCGGGCGGCGGCTCGCGCCAGCGGTCCACCGGCCGCCCGGCGCCCGACGGCGATCAGTACTTCGTGATGCAGGGACAGCCGGTCTTCCGGCACGCGATCGTGCGCATGGCCGAGTCCGCGCTGGCGGTCATCGACCGGGCTGGCTGGCGAGTCGACGACATCGATCGATTCGTCGCCCATCAGGCGAATCGCCGGATCCTGGTCCGGGTGGCCCGCCGTCTCGGCATCCCGGAGGAGCGGTGCGTGATGAACCTCGAGCGGGTGGCCAACACGGCGGCGGCCTCCATCCCGCTCGCGCTCGCCGATGCCGTGGCCGACGGGCGGCTGCGCCCCGGCCACCGCGTGCTGCTCACCGCCTTCGGCGGCGGGTTCACCTGGGGCGCCACCACCGTGCGCTGGCCCGACATCACCCCGGCCTGACCGAACGTCCACGGCCCGGGAGAAACCAAAAAATCAGAGGAGAGTATGACATGACCACCGTTTATGAGCGCCTGAGCGATCTGCTCGTCACCAAGTTCGGCGTCAGCGCGACGGAGATCGAGCCGGACGCCACGTTCGAGGAGCTCGAGCTGGATTCGCTGGCGCTGGTCGAGGTCGCGATGGCCGTTCAGGAAGAGTTCGGCGTCGACATCGGCGACAGCGAGTTGACCCCCAAGCACACCATGACCAGCGCGGTCGAGGTGCTGACCGCCAACGGGGTGTCGGTGTGACCGCACCCGCCGCGCGCCCGGGTTTCGCCGCCGCCGTGACCGGCCTGGGCCTGGTGAGCCCGGCCGGGATCGGCGTGGCAGAGAACTGGGCCCGGATCTGCTCGGGCGTCTCGACGGCGGCCCGCGATCCGGCGCTGGCCGGCCTGTCGGTCGACTTCTCGTGCCGGGTGCCCGGCTTCGACGCCGACGCCCTGCTCGGCCGTCGCAGAGCGTGGCGGCTCGATCGAGTGGCGCAGTTCGCCGTCGTGGCCGCGCGGGAGGCGCTGGCGGACGCGGGGCTGGCCGGTACGGACCCGGAGGGTGGGGCTCGGGGTGATACCGGCGAGGTCCGCCCCGAGTGGGATGACGCAAGGGTCGGCGTCGTCCTGGGCAGCGGGATCGGCGGCGCGGGAACGTGGGAGGAACAGCACCGCAGGCTGCTGGACCAGGGGCCACGCCAGGTGTCCGCGCTCCTCATCCCGATGCTCGCCGTGAACATGATCGCCGGGTACGTCGCCATGGACTGCGGGGCGCGCGGTCCCAACTTCGTCACCTCGACGGCCTGTGCCTCCGGCACGACCGCGATCGGTGTGGCGCGCGAGCTGCTGCGCAGCGGCGCCTGCGACATCGTCCTGGCCGGCGGCGCCGAGGCCTGCGTGATCCCGTCCATCGTGACCGGGTTCAGCCAGATGGGGGCGCTGTCGCGGCGGGCGGACGACCCGGCGGGCGCGTCCCGCCCCTTCGACGCCGGCCGGGACGGGTTCGTGGCGGCGGAGGCGGCCGCCGTACTGGTCCTCGAGCGGCCGGAACACGCGGCCGCCCGCGGCGCCCGCGTCCGGGCGTACGTCAGCGGCTACGGCGCCAGCGCCGACGCCCACCACGCCACCGCTCCCGACCCGGGAGGGCGCAGCGTGGAGCGGGCGATGCGCGCGGCGCTGCTGGACGCCGGGATCACGCCAGAAGCGGTCGCGCACGTCAACGCGCACGGGACGTCGACGCCCCTCAACGACGACATCGAGGGCAAGGTGATCCACCGCGTCCTCGGCGACGCTCCCGCGGTCACGTCGACCAAGGGCGTCACCGGGCACGCGCTCGGCGCGGCCGGCGCCATCGAGGCCGCGTACACGGTCCTCGCGGTGGAGAACTCCATCGCACCGCCGACGGCCAACCTCGACAGCCAGGACCCCGACATCCCGGTGGACGTCGTCGCCAAGGAGGCGCGCAACCTGCGCATCCCGGCGGCGGTGAGCAACTCCTTCGGGTTCGGCGGGCAGAACGCCGTGCTGGTCGTGACGGCGACGTGAGCATCGGAGAGACGCGGATGAGCGAGGTCCTCGCGCTCCCGGAGGCGACGCCGGGAGCGAACGGAACGGCGCTGCCGCTGGTGCGGCAGCGGGTCGGCCGGCTGGCCGACCCGGGCTCCTTCATCGAGTTCGGCAGCATGGCCAGGCATCGGGTGACGGCCTTCGGCATGCATCGTCGCAGGCCGCCGGGGGACGGCGTGGTGACCGGCCTGGCCAGTGTGGACGGCCGGCCGATCGGACTGTTCGCGCAGGACCCGTCGGTACTCGGCGGCTCGCTCGGCGAGGTGCACGCGAGCAAGATCGCTCGCATCATGGCGCACGCGTTGCGCGCCCGCATGCCCGTCGTGGGGCTGCTCGACTCGGGGGGCGCCCGGATCCAGGAGGGGGTGGCGGCCCTCGACGGGTACGGCGCGATCTTCCGCGCGAACGTGCAGCTGTCCGGGCGCGTCCCGCAGATCAGCACGGTCGTCGGTCCGTGCGCGGGCGGGGCCGTCTATTCGCCCGCCCTCACCGACATCGTCATCATGCAGCGCGACAGGGCGCATATGTTCCTCACGGGGCCGCGGGTCGTCAAGGCGGTGACGTTCGCCGACGTGACGGCCGCCGAGCTGGGCGGAGCCGAGCTGCACGGCAAGCGGTCCGGCGTGGCCCACCTCGTCGCCGCCGACGCCGAGGACGCGTGGTCGCTGACCCGCCGGGTGCTGTCGTATCTGCCGTCCTCCTGCTGGACGGAGCCGCCGACGGCGCCCGCGGTCGACCCCGAGCCGCTACCGCAGGTGCCGACCAACCACCGCAGCGCCTACGACGTCCGCGGCGTGGTCCGTGGCATCGTCGATGCCGGCAGCTTCCTTGAGCTGCAGCCCCGCTTCGCCCGCAACCTCGTCGTCGGGTTCGGGCGGCTGCGCGGCCGGCCGGTGGGGGTGGTCGCCAACCAGCCGCAGGCGCTGGCCGGCACCCTCGACATCGCCGCGTCGGAGAAGGGGGCGCGGTTCGTCCGGATGTGCGACGCGTTCGGGCTGCCGCTGGTGGCGCTGGTCGACACGCCGGGTTTCCTGCCGGGTCGCGAGCAGGAAAGCGGCGGCATCATCCGCAAGGGGGCCAAGCTGCTGTACGCCTTCGCCGAGGCCACGGTGCCGCGGGTGACCGTCGTGCTGCGCAAGGCGTTCGGGGGCGCGTACATCGTCATGAACTCCAAGGCGCTGGGCGCCGACGCCGTCTTCGCCTGGCCGGGCGCGGAGCTGGCGGTGATGGGCGCCGAGGGCGCCGTCGACATCATCTACCGCCGCGATCTGGAACGCGGATCAGCCCGCGACGAGCTGATCGCCAACTACCGCCGGGACGCGATGGCGCCAGGGATCTCCGCCGAGCGGCTGTCGGTGGACGAGATCATCGATCCCGGTGAGACCAGGCACGTCCTCGGCTCGGTGCTGGCCACGCTCGGCGGGAGCGCCCCGCCCGGCTTCCGGCATGACAATCTCCCCCAGTAGCCGGCCGTCCCTCAAAGCTCAGTCCACCTCGTTCCCCAGGTGCCGGCCGAGCCGGCGCGCCACCTCGCCGGCCACGACGGCGTGTCCGCGCCGGTTCAGCTGCCGGCCGTCCGCGCCGAGCATCGCCGGGTCGGGCGCGGCCGGGTGGGCGGCTATGTCCACGTGCAGCGCACCGAACCGCAGCGCGACCGCCTCCATCCGCTCGGTCAGCTGGCGCAGCCGTTCGAGCAAAGGGCCGCGGAGATCGGGCGCGATCCGCCCGGAGCGGGTGAAATCGAGCAGGCCGACGATCACCACGTCGCACTGGATGTCGCGGAGGGCGACGATGATCCGCGTCAGCTCGGTCTCGACGGCGTCGGCACAGAACGAGTCCCGCATCGGGTCCGCACCGCCGCACATGACGGCGGCCAGGTCGGGGCGGAAGGTCAACGCGTGCTGCAGCTGCGTGGCCCGTACCCTCGGGATGAGCGCGTCCCGGCGAGCCAGGTTGAGGTAGAGCAGCTCGGCCTGCTGGCGTTTGAGCTGGTCGGCGACCCACCGCGACCATGACAGGTTGCCGTAGCGGGGGATCGAGGCGCTCGGTCCGCGGGCGTGCCCGTCGCCGAGCACGACGAAGCGCTTCCAAGGGGCGTTCTTGAGCCACCCTTCCGCCCGCGTCCCGGGCATGGGATAGGGATCATCGCGTTCCGGCTCATGCTCCGGCCGGCACGGGCTGTCCACGACCATGGTTCTCCACTTGCATCCGCGCTCGACGGCGCGGCCCGTCAGAAGTTCGATTCAGCCGCGCAGGCGGATCGCGCGGCAGTATGCCCGATCGAGCAGCGTTCTCAGCTCGGTACGCTCCGCCGCGCTGAGGACCGCGTAGGCAGAGGCCGCCAGGTCGTCGGTGAGCTCCTCGGCGACCTGGCGGCGCCGGTGGATCTCGTCGGTCACGGTCGGGTACGGCTCCGGCCACCTGAGGAACTTCGCCCGCCGTTCACCGTCGGTGCGCGCCACCGTGGCCTCGAGCGGCGTGAGCCCCGTCGCCAACACGGCGATCGCGTGCAGACCGCCGCGATGCTCGCGCAGCACGTGCGCGAGCTGGGCGACCCGGGCGGGGGCATCATCGGGCAGCGGGAGCGCCCGCCAGCCGGCGAACAGCGGCAAGCCGGTGGCCGGCGCGCTTTCGGCGACGCGCCTGAGCAACTCGGCGAGCCGGTCGGCACCCGGGATGTGCGCGAGGTGCGCGCGACCCCACGTGCGGCACGTCTCGGCGTAGCACAGCGCGGACTGGTGCGGCCGCAGCCGCCCCCGTCCCGCCAGCCAGTGATCCCGGACGAACGCGGGCGGAAAGAACATGAAGGCGGTCGCCGCGATGTCGGGCTCGATGTCGCCAAGGACTCCACCACGCCCATAGAAGTAGTAGGTGAAGCCCGGCAGCCCGAGCCGGTCGGCGTCGCGTCGTGCCTGCGCGCTTTTCATGAACGTGCCCCCCAGGCGGCGCACGCAGGTCTTGACGTCGGCGGCGAGCGCCCGGGCATCGCTGGTTCGATCCATCCGGCCGGCTACCGCCCCCCGGGGGACAGCATGCCGTTGAGCTCGCCGTAGCCGACGCCGTCGCGCCAGCTGTCGTACGTGCCGGCGGTGAGCAGCTCGGTGGCGGCCCGGCGGGCGAGCGCGTACGCGGCCTGGGCGATGCCGGCGCCGGCGCTGATGCGGCGTGCCCCGGACGACTGGAACTCCGCGACGGACGGCCCGCCTGGCACGGCCATGACGTTGATCGGCAGTGGGGTGGCCTTGGCCAGGAGCTCCAACGCGGCCAGGTCGAGCAGCCCAGGGACGAACAGGCCGTCCGCGCCCGCCGCGGCATACGCCTCGGCCCGCCGGCGCACCTCGTCCAGCCGGTCTCCGGAGAACTCGGGCAGGAGATAGACATCGGTGCGCGCGTTGACGAAGAGGTCCGGCAACCCGCCTGCCGCGGCGGCCTCGCGGGCGGCGCGGATCCGCGCCGCCTGTGCCGCGACCGGCAACAGCGGCTCCGGCCCGCCCGGGCCGGCCGAGTCCTCGAGGTTGATGCCCACCGCTCCGGCGGCGAGGACGGCGCGAACGGTGGCGGCGGCGTCGTCGGGGCTCGGGCCGTACGCGGACTCGATGTCCGCCGTGACCGGGATGGTGACCGCGGCCGCGATCCGCTCGACTCCCTTCGCCATCTCCGCCCTGGAGAGCCCGTGGCCGTCGGGCCGGCCGAGGGCCCACGAGACCCCGGCGCTCGTCGTGGCGACCGCCCGGGCACCGGCGGCCGCGATGACCGCGGCGCTCGCGGCGTCCCAGGCGTTCGGCAGCACGAGCACGCCGCGCTGGTGGTAGGAGCGGAACAGCAGTGCCCGGTCGGCGTGCGTGCGGTCACCCATCGGTCGGCTCCTCTTCGAGCTCAGTGGTCATCGAGCTGGTTGCCGAGGTGGCAGCCGAGCCGGCGGACGGTCTCCGTCGCCACGATCGCCTGTCCGCGGGCGTTGAGGTGCAGGCCATCGGTACTGAAGATGGCCTCCTTGCCCGCCGGGTGGGACGGCAGATCGACGTGCAGGGCCCCGAGCCGCTCCGCGATGTCCCGGACCATCCCGGACAGCAGCGCGATGCGCTCGCTCATCACCTTGCGATATTTCTCCGGGACATACGGGGACGTCGTGATATCGAACAGTCCCATCGTCACCACGGTCATTCCCCGATCAAGAAAAACGGAGACGACCTCGACGATCTCGGACTCGGTCCCGGCCGGGCTGAATTCGCGTTGAAGTATGTCGTTCCCGCCGGACAGCACGACCACCAGATCGGGGCCGAACTCCAGTGCGGGCTCGAGTTGGGTGGCGCGCACCTCGGTGGCGAGCAGGTTCTTCTTCCCAAAATTGCGGGTGGCCAGATGAGGCCGCACCTGCCGCAGTTCCGCGGCGACGCGATCGAACCACGGCCGGGTCGAGTATCCGTCGACCGGCTCGGTGATCCCTTCGGCGCCGCTGTCCCCCACGGCGGCGAAACGCGTCCACGGAGCGTCCCGCAACAGCCGCGCACAGTCGTCGGCGCTCAGCAGATACGGATCGTCGCGTTCGCTGGAAAGCGGCACGTTGGCGCCCATGCATGACTCCCCTCCGGCAGGCTGTTGCAAAGTATGGGGGCGGTCGCCGGCCATGGCTGGCGGATTTCCGCCATCCACATGGCCATTGGCGGCGGGGGCCCCGGCGGGATGTGCCGACAGATGGCGGGTGACTCGAATCGAGGCTCGGGAATCCTCTTGAGACTCGTGCTACTGGCGATCTGTGCCAAACCGACCGCGAAGCGCAACCGTTATCGGTCACAGTTGGGCCGATAAACCATTTTTGTCAACGGTGGTCAGAAGATTGCCAGTAGACAACGTTTGCGAGGTAGGTAATATAGAGCGCGCGGTGTGCGACGAATTTGTCAGGGCGCGTACGCCCGACGACACGGGGTGAACTGTCGGATACGCAAACGGGGACCGCTCGATCAATTATCGAACTAGACCTTCACAATGGACCTTGCCAGAAATCGCTCGCGCACGCATGCTTACATATGGGGGAAGTGATGAAAATGAGAACATCACGGGGGTGGGAGCATGCTCCGATCACCATCAACGTCCTAGGACTTCTGGAGATCGCCGAGAACGGCGTCCGATTCGACATCCAGGGCGAAAAGCTCCGCACGATCATCGCCATGCTGGCCACCGGGTCGGATCTGACCGTACCCCGCGACCAGTTGATCGACGAGCTGTGGGGGGACTCGCCCCCCACGAACCCGACGAACGCATTGCAGGCACACATCGCGCGTATTCGCCGGCTGCTCAGGTACCGGCTGCGCTGGTCGGCACCCGACAGCATCCTCCGCACGACGGGTACCGGCTACATGCTGGCCCTGCCCGAGCAGGCCGTCGACGCGCACTGCTTCCTGCGGCTGGCCGACGAGGGTGCCAGGCCGGGCACACCTCCCGCCCGGACGATCGACCTGCTCGAGCGCGCCCTGTCCCTGTGGCGCGGTCCGGCCTTGGTGGACACCGGCGACGGTCCGTGCTGCCGCAGCATCGCCTTCCGGCTCGACAGCACGCGCGTGCTCACCCAGGAGAACCTGATCGACGCCAAGCTCGCGCTCGGCCGCCACCAGGACCTCGTTCCTGAGCTTGAGCAGCTCACCGCCCAGAACCCGCTCCGCGAACGGTTCGCCGACCAGCTCATGCGGGCGCTGTACCGGTGCGGCCGGCAGGCCGACGCGCTCGCCGCCTACCAGCGCACCCGGCAGCGCCTCAACCGGGAGCTCGGGATCGATCCGTCGCCGATCTTACAAGCGCGGATACGCGAGATCCTCAACCAGGATCCGTCGCTCATCGATGTCGTTGGCTGACGGCACGGCACCGCGGCGACTCGACGGAATAGGCGGAACAGGCGGACACGCGACCACGGGCGTCAGTGAGATTTCAGGTCCCACCAGCACCCTTGGAGAGAACGTCGGGCGAGCGGCGCCCGCGGGACAGGGGCCGCCAGATGCCAGCGCACACCAAGCCGGCGCAGTCGCAGGACGGACCCGTGCGGGAGCCATCCGGCGGCGGGGCGCGGGACGTGCCGCTGAACCACGCGCTCGCGGAATGGGCCGGCGGCCTGTCGTTCGCCGACCTGCCGCCCGATGTCGTCGACTACGCGACGAGCCAGGTCATCTCGCATCTGGGCGTGATACGGGCCGGCCTGGCGCACCCGCTCGGCCAGCGACTCTTCCGCGCCTATGGGCCGCCGACCCCCGGTGATCCGGACCGGACCGCGCACCTCCTCGCCGCCCTCTCCGCGTGCCTCTACTACGAGGACAGCATGTACGTCGGCCACGTCTCGCACTCCTCGGTGAACGTCCCCCTGGCCGACCAGCGGGCGCTGCGGCTGGACGGGCGCCGGCTGCTCACCGCCGTGGTCGCGGCGAACGAATGCGCGGCACGGGTCGCCGCCGCGGCGGCGCTCGGCCCGCTCCGCGGCCAGACCGCCACGTATGTGCAGTTGGTGGGGGCGGTGGCGGCCCGGCTGCATGCCGCCGCCGCCCCCGTCCGCCGGTGGGTGGACGCCTGGGGGCTGGCGCTCGCGGCACCCCCGTGGCCGCTGCGCCGCGCGTTCGTGGGCAGCGACGCGAAGGTGCTGTCGGCGGCGGTGCCGGTGCGCATCGCGCTGGACGCGTGCGCCGCCGCGGCGGCGGGCGTCGGCGGTGCCCCCGACATCCTCGAGCATCCCGACGGCTTCCTGGCGAAGTTCTCTGCGGTGCCGTCGCCCGAGGTGGTGCTGGCCGGGCTTGGCCGCCGATGGCACACGCAGACCCTGTCGTTCAAGGTGCATCCCGCCGGCGCGTACGTCGACGCCGCCATCGACTGCGCCACCGAGCTGTACGGCCGGCTGCGTCCCGGCGACCTCGCCGACGTGGAGGAGATCGTCGTTTCGGCGCCCAGGCTCACTATGGTGATGGACGCGGAGGCCCGCCCCTACCTGGACCGCGGCAGGTCATCGATCATGGCGCTGAACCTGTCCGTCGGCTACAACGTGGCCACCGTCCTGCTCAACGGCGACATCACACCGGCCGACCTGGCCGAGCCCGCGTGCTCGGACCCGGAGCGGTGGGCGCTGGCCGCCAAGGTCCGCCTCGCGTACGAGAAGGGGCTCAGCCGGTCCCTGCTCGGCGCCACCGCACCGCTGGGCGAGGCGCTGCGGCAGGCCGGCGGACGGGCGCACGAGTGGCTCGCCGACTTCTCCGGCGGCCGGATCCCGTCCGGGTTGGCGCCCTCAGGACCGCCGAGCGCGACGTTCGAGCGGTCGACCAAGATGATCGGCTCACAGGTGGAGATCGTGCTGCGCGACGGCCGGCGGCTGGTCAGCTCCCGCGCGGAGGCGGCCGGTTCGGCCGGACCGCACACCCGCCGCACGCACGCGGCGATCGCCCGCAGGAAGCTGCTGGCCACCGGCGCGTCCGGCGCGACAGCCGACGCGCTCGGCCGGCTGCCCACCCTCGACGCCGGCGAGTTGACCGAGGTCGTCGAAGCCGCACTGGCCTTCTAGAGCCACTCGCGAAGGAGCATTCCATGGAGCAAGGACAGATTCCCGAGTACACCCATCCCCTGCCGCGCAGCGTGCCCACCGAGCCTCCGGCGGAGTTCGCGCGGCTGCGTGACGAGCGGCCTGTGTGCCCGATACGCCTCCCGACCGGGCCCACCGCCTGGCTGGTGACCAGGTACGAGGACACGAAGACCGTCCTGTCGGACCCGAGGTTCAGCCGGGCCGCGCTGTTTCGGCCCGGCGCGCCACGGGCGCAGGTGGTCGAGCCGGACCCGGACAGCATCCTCAGCATGGACCCGCCGCGGCACACCCGCATCAGGAAGCTGGCCAACCACGTGTTCACCCCGCGCCGGGTCGAGCGGCTGCGCCCCCGCATCGCCGCGCTGGCCGAGGAGATCCTCACCGCCATGGCCGGGCGGACGCCGCCGGTCGATCTGAACGAGCACTTCTCCCGGCCACTGGCGTTGCGGGTCATCTGCGAGTTGCTCGGCGTGCCGTTCGAAGACCATGGCAAGTTCGGGAGCTGGTGCGACCACTTCGTCTCTCTCACGAAGTACACCCGCGAGGAGATGATCAAGGCCAACGGCGACATGCGGGACTACTTCGTCCAACTCATCGACGCCAAGCGCCGCGACCCGGGACCAGACCTGCTGAGCGCGCTCGTCCCGCGGCTCGACGAAGGCTCGATCACCCAGTCCGAGCTGGTCAGCCTGGGGGCGTTGCTGCTGCTCGCCGGCCACGACACGACCGTGACCGTGCTCGGCGGGGCGACGTTGGCGCTGCTGCGCCACCGCGACCAGCTCGAGCTCCTGCTCCGGAATCCGGAGCTGTTCCCGGCGGCGGTCGAGGAGTTGATCCGGATGAACGAGCCAGGGGACGGCTCCTTCCTGCGTATCGCGCTGGCCGACGTACGCCTCGGCGACACGGTGGTCCCGGCGGGCGACGCCGTCATCGCCTCGATCAGTTCCGCCGACCGGGACGCCGCGGTCTTCAAGGACCCCGACCGGCTCGACGTCCTGCGTGAGGACAACCCGCACCTCGGCTTCGGCCACGGGCCGCACTTCTGCCTGGGTGCCGGCCTGGCCAGGGCCGAGCTGGAGATCGGGCTGCGGACGCTGTTCACCCGGCTCCCGGGGTTGCGGCCGGCGATCGAGCCGCACGAGCTGCGCTGGAAGCACTATGCCCATCTCGGCGGCTGGGAGGAGCTGCCGGTCACGTGGTAGCGCCGCTGCACGAGGAACCGGCGACGGGGCCGGTGGACGGGCGCGCGATCGCGTTCTTCGACGTCGACGAGACGCTGATCGCGGTCAAGAGCATGTTTCGCTTCCTGCGGTTCTACCTGGCCGGTCTCGGGCGGCCGCCGGTCGAATACGCGAGCCTGCGCGACGAGCTGCTCGCGCGTGGTCGCGCCGGCGCGTCGCGGGCCGAGCTCACCCGCGAGTACTACCGGGTGTACGCGGGCCACCAAGTGGCCGAGGTCGCGGCATGGGGTCGTGCCTGGTTCGCCGCCGAGCAGCGGGCCGGCACCTTCTTCCTGCCGGCCGCGCTGGCGGCTTTCCAGGCCCATCGCCGGCGCGGCGACCTGACCGTTCTCGTGTCCGGATCGTTCTCCGCTTGCCTCGATCCGATCGCCCGCGGCCTGGCCGCCGGCGCGGTCATCGGCGCCCGGCTCGAGGTGGCCGGCGGCAGGTACACCGGGGAGCTGGTCGTGCCCATGATCGGCCCGGACAAGGCCGCGGCGGTTCGCGCGGCCACCAGGCGGTACGGGGTCGCGGCGGCCGACTGCCACGCGTACGGCGACGACGCGTCCGACGTGCCCTTCCTGGAGGCGGTCGGGCATCCGGTCGTCGTCGGGGACGATCCGGCGCTCGCCGCCCTGGCCGCCGAGCGCGACTGGCCGCGGCTGCCGGGAGTCCCGCGCGGGGAACCACAACCGCAGCCGGTACCGGAACCCGAACCGGACGGCGGGGCGCGACCGCGCGCCGGAGCATGAAGGCGAAACGCGGCGTGCGCCGCCCCGCGGCGGGGCGGCGCACGCACCGGGCACCGTGAGCGCTCAGGGTCTCATCCGGGCGGGCAGCGTCCGCGGCCCGTGGAACAGGTAGAGGTTCCGGTACTCGGGCGCATCGAGCGTGGTCAGGGTCAGGCCGGGCGCCCGGTCGAGCAGGCTGCGCAGCGCCACGTCCATGACCGTACGGGCGAGCTGTGCGCCCAGGCAGTGGTGCGGGCCGGTGCTGAACGCCAGGTGGCGCAGCGCCGGCGACGACCCGTGGTAGCGCATGATGTCGAAGCGGTCCGGGTCGTCGTAGGCGTCCGGGTCGCGGTTGGCCGACCCGAACAGCAGCACGATGCCCTCGCCGCGCTCGAACCGGCGGCCGGCCACCTCGCGTTCCTCCAGCGCGACCCGCGAGGTGTACTGGACGGGCGAGTCGTAGCGCAGCGCCTCCTCGACGGCCGCCGGGACGAGGTCGGGATCCTTCCGCAGCAGGGCGAGCTGGTCGGGATTGCGGTGCAGCCATACCAGAGCGTTGCCGAGCCCGTTCACCGTGGTCTCGTGGCCGGCGACCATCAACGTCGCACCGATCTCCAGCAGCTCATGCTCCGACAGCTTGTCGCCGGAGTCCTCCAGGGCGGCCAGGTCGCTGAGCAGGTCCCCGTGGTGGGTCCGCCGGCGCTCGTCCACCAGCGTCTTGACGTACGACTCGAACGCGGCCTCCGCTGTGTAGCGGGCCGCGATCTCGTCCGGGGCGAGCAGGGCGTCGGGGTCGACGCCGCGGACTATCGCGCTGGACCATTGGCGGAAGACGGGATAGTCGGCGACGGGAACCCCCACGATCTCGCAGGTCACCGTCAGGGGAAGCGGATCGGCGAAGTCCTCGATGAGATCGACCTCGTTGCGTTCGAGTGCCGAATCCAGCAGGCCGGTCGCGATCTCCTCGATGCGGGTCCGCAGTTGCGCGATCTTTCGCGGCGTGAAGGCCCTGCTGACCAGCCGCCGCAGCCGGGTGTGGTCGGGCGGGTCCATGCCGAGGAAGGAGCCAGGGACGTCGTCGCGTCCCACCCCGGGCCGGAACGGGCTGATCCGGTCGTCGTATCCGTGCCCCCAGGCGGTATCGCCGAGGACGTCGGAGCAGTCGGCCATGCGGGTGGCCAAGTAGATGCGCGGCGCCAGCGGATGCAGCGCGCCGGCGGCACGGATCGAGCGGTAGACGGGATACGGGTTGGGGCGGTGCGCCGGGTCGAAGATGTCGAGAGCGTTGTATGTCGGAGCCTGGACCATGGTGTGTGGACCTCCTTGCTATCCGGTTACCGCGGCCGCCGACCCGGCGCCCGCGGCCGTCAGGTTGGGTTGGCGGTCTGCGCGCGATCCGTGGACGTGGCGCTCGCCGTCCGCTTCGCCGGCTGCTGCCCGGCGGGCGCCGCCTTGGGCCGCAGGGACAGGCCGAGCCCGACGATGCCGGCGCCCGCGGCCGTCAGCGCGCAGAAGAGGAGGACGTGCGAATAGACGTGCGGCCGCGCCGGATCGCCGCCGGCCAGGATGGCGGCGAGCACCGCGATGCCCAGCGCCCCGCCGACCTGCCGCGCGGCCATGTTCAGCCCGGTCGCGCCGGCGAACTGCACGGGCTGCACGGACAGGGCCGCGGCGCTCGACACGCCCGTGCTCACGGCGCCGAACCCGAAACCCGAGATGGTGGCCGTCGGCAGCCACAACTGGACGAAGTGCGCGTCGGCCGGCAGCCAGACCACCAGCCAGGCGGCCATCGCGGTGATGAGAACGCAGCCGGCGAGGACCGCCACCCGCGGGTTCCAGCGGCCCAGCGCCCGGCCGATGCCGATGGCGGCGACCGCGGAGAAGACGGCGCCTGGGCTGAGCGCGAAGCCGGCCGCCAGCTCGGAGTAGTGCCAGACGTTCACCAAGAACAACACGCCGACCAGCAGCCAGGCATACAGCGCGGCGCCGAACAGCAACGAGACCACGTTCGCCAACGCGAAGGTGCGGTTGCGCCACAGCTTCGTCTCGATCGCCGGCACCTGCTGGCGCGCCGACCGCCACAACGCGAGCGCCACGAGGGCGGCGCCGACCGCGAGAGAGGTGAGCGTCCGCGTGCCGGTCCAGTGCCAGTCGGTGCCTTTCGTGACGCCGAGGACGAGGCCGCCGATGCCGAGGGCCAGCGCGGCCGTGCCGAGCACGTCCGGCAACGGCCCGCGCCGGCCGGCGGAGCCCTGGACGACGCGCATCAGCCCGACGAGCAGGGCGATCCCGATCGGCACGTTGATGATGAAGACCGCACGCCAGGTGAACGCGTCGATGAGCAGGCCGCCGAGGCTCGGGCCCACCGCCGCCGCCGCGGACGCCGAGGCGCTCCACACGCCGATGGCGGCCAGCCGGCGCTCGGGCGGCGAGTCGACCAGGATCACGGCGAGCGAGGCCGGGATCATGGCGGCGGCGCCGACGCCCTGGAGTGCGCGCGCGGCCAGGAGTACGGGCAGCACGGGCGCGATCGCGCAGATCAGCGACATCAGGGAGAACAGGCCGATGCCGATCGCGTAGAGCGTCCGCCGGCCCATGACATCGGCGAGCCGGCCCGCGGGTGCCAGGATCGCGGCGAACGTGATGGCGTACAGCGAGATGACCCACGACAGGTCGGCGACCGACGCGTCGTGGAAGGTCTTGCGCATGCCGGCGACCGCGAGGTTGGCGATCGTGGCGTCGAGGATGGCGAGGAACGTGGCGCCCGAGGCGAGCAGCGCGACGGTCGCGTAGCCGGGACGCCGGGCGGCGGTTTCCCGCGTTTGGTGTTGCGTGCTCATGAGCCGGCCCCCAAGGCGGTTTTCACTTCCAGCACCGTGACCGTCCTCCTTCGCGCTGTTGGTGTTTCGGATATTCCGGATATCCGGATCGAAATCTCGGATTTACCGTCGTCGCCGCATAACGCCGTTTCCTCGTATCAAAAGAATTCCAAGGAGTGGCGCGGCAGGTTTATCCGGACCGAAAACCACCGTCGCAGAACGCGGGTGGGGCCGCTGGCGGATTTCCGCCGTCGACGCGGAGCGACCGGTCGAGCACGCCGATCATCGCTCTATATCCGGAGGGTCGCCGCGTCCGGTCCCGACCAGTCGGGGACCGCACCGATCTCGACGACCGCGCTGGTCCAGCAATAGCCGATCCCGACGCCCGCCAGCAGCACGAGATCGCCGGGTGCCACCTGCGCGGATTCGACCAGATACGTCAGACCGGCGAACTGGTCGCCCGCGCCGAGGTGTCCCGTCTTGCGTCCCCAGTCCCAGAGCGTACGGTCCAGGTCGAGCTTCAGCGGCGCGAGAAGCTGCCACGTCAACAGCGACCTGCCGAGGTTGGGCAGCACGATCCACGCCATCGAGTCCAGGTCGGCGCCCGCGTCGTCCAGCGTCCTGTCCACGTTGCGCCGCAGACCGGTTGCCAGGCGCTCCATCACGAACGTCAGCCCCATCTTCTCGGCGAAGCGGCGCTTGCGCGTCCGCAGGTCCAGTGGCTCGCCGGACAGGTGCGGGGCGTCGGTGAACCCCCGCACCGTGTCGCGGTACAACTCCTCGAAATCGGGCTCGGACGAGGAGTGGGTGGCGAGCACGCGGGCGAACCCGCCACGGCGCGACGCCACCACCGCCGTGCCGCCGTCGCCGAACACCAGACCGATGTCGCTGTGCCAGCGCTCGAAACCCGGCAGCACGAACCGGTCGCCGGTGGTCAGCAGCGCGGCGGGACGGCCGGGGCTCGCCAGCAGGTAGGGGATCGACAACTCGAGCGCCGCCATGCCGCCGTCGCAGGCGTGGTTGAGCTGGATGGACGGGGCATCTCCGCCGATCACCTTGGCCTGGACGTACGTCGCCGGCGTCCAGAGATCCTCGCCCTGGTGGTAGGTGTTCGAGTGCAGCAACAGCGCGATGTCGCCGGCGTCGTGCCCGCTGCGCGCCAGCGCCTGCCGGCCGGCCCCCACCGCCATGTCGACCGCCGTCTCCGCGCCCGCGGCCAGCACGGAGATCAACTCGTTGTCCTTGTGCTCCTGCGGGTCGTACCGGCCGGCCGCGACCGCCAGCTCGGCGCTCTCCGGCGCCGGCAGGCAGGTGCCGGCGCCGGCGAGGTAGATATCGGTCCAGCGCACGAGCGTCCCCCTAGGTTCCCTGCTCCACCCGATCTTCCCGGCCGGCTTGATCCGGTCCGCGCAGCGCGCACACCAGCCGGGCCAGGGATTCGAGATCGCGGAAG
Source organism: Streptosporangiaceae bacterium (assembly GCA_036378315.1). GTDB lineage: Bacteria > Actinomycetota > Actinomycetes > Streptosporangiales > Streptosporangiaceae > CALAED01. The sequence goes on from DASUWU010000147.1 coordinate 32,369, forward strand.
TTCGCCGGAGTGACCTCCCGCGGAGGCACGGTCACGCCGAACCGCTCGCCCGCGAAGGCGATCACGCGGGCGGTGTTCATCGAGTTGAGCACGCCCCAGTCCAGCAGCGGAGAGGTCGCGGTCAGTTCGGCGGACGGGTCGCCATCGAGGAACTCCGTACGGATGTACTGCTCCAGCTCGGTGCGAACCCGCGTGGGGTCCAGCGTGAATTCCATGGATCATGAGCCTTTCTGCGGGGTCGCGCCGGCAAGCGGCCGCGCGAACTCGGCCGCCAGCCGGCGGCGGTCTGTCTTGCCGTTCCCGGTGCGCGGCAGCTCCGGGACGACGACGAGGGAGTCGACGACCATGTAGGGAGGCAGCCGTTCCGCGCACCAGCGCTTGAGCGCGAGCAGCCCGGGCGGCCGGCCCGCCGGCACCACGAAGGCGACGAGCCGCGCCGCGGTTCCCTCGCCGGTGATGACGACCGCGACCTCGTCTATCCGCGGCTCGCCGGCGAGCACCGCCTCGATCTCGCCGAGCTCGACGCGATGGCCGCGGATCTTGACCATGGAGTCGCGGCGCCCGACGTAGTCGAAGCAGCCAGGTGCCCGCACCCGGACGAGGTCGCCGGTGTGGTACGGGCCGTGCTGCGGCTCGCGGCCCCAGTAGCCCGCCATCACGGTCGGGCCGGCCACGACGAGCTCGCCCACCTCGCCGGGTTCCGCGCGGCCGCCGTCGTCGCGGATCGCCCAGACGTCGTCGCCCGAACTCGCCCGGCCGATCGGCAGCGGCCGGCCGGACGCCACGTCCGCCGCGGTCACCTCATGGAAGGTGCACACGTTCGTCTCCGTCGGGCCGTACAGGTTGAGGAACCGGATCCCCGGCCAATGCGCGTACAGGCGGGTCAGGTACTGCATCGGGAAGGGCTCGCCGGCGAAGAGCAGCGCGCGCAGCTCGGCCGGCGGCGACGTCGCGCACAGGCCGCCGTCGCGGATCATCAGCACCAGTACCGACGGCACCGAGTACCAGATGGTGATCCGTTCCCGGACGACGAAGTCGACGAGTTGCGCCGGCGCGTACGCCATCTGCGCCGGGATCAGGTGAACGGACGCGCCGGCGAGAAAGGCCGCGTACAGGTCGAGGACCGACAGGTCGAATCCGAACGACGCGTGGTTGGCGAACCGGTCCCGCGCGGTCGCGCCCAGTTCGGCCGCCGCCCAGCGGACGAACGCCAGCGCGTTGCGGTGCGTGATGCCGACGCCCTTGGGCTCGCCGGTCGACCCCGACGTGTACAGGATGTAGGCGAGGTCGTCCGCGGCGACGGGCTCCGCGACGCGCGCCACCGGGCCCTCGACGGCCGGCACGCCATCGAGTACGTACCGCTCAGGTCCGTCGCCCAGCGCGGCGGCGCGGGCGGGATCGGTGATGACCAGCGCGGCGGCGCAGTCGCGCGCGATGAGCCCCGCCCGCGGCGCCGGGTTGGTGCCGTCGACAGGGACGTAGACGGCGGCCAGGCGCAGCAACGCCTGCATGGCGACGACCGCGGCCACCGACTTGTCGAGCCAGATCACCACCCGGTCGCCGCCGCCGACACCGCGGGCGCGCAGCCGCGCGGCGAGGACGTCGGCCGCCCGGTCCAGTTCCCTGTAGGTGAGGGCGCCGCCGGGCCCGGACACGGCCAGGGCGTCCGGTACCAGGCGGGCGCTGCGGGCGACCAGCTCACCGAGGTCGTGGGCGTCATGATCGTCGTGCTGGTTCACAGCCCCAGTCCGTTCGCGATCAGTTCTCGCTGGATCTCGGATGTTCCCGAGAAGAGCGTGGTGGGCACGGTGTCGCGCAGCGCCTGCTCGATCCCTTCGCTCGCCAGGTAACCGCGGGCACCGAAGATCTGCAGAGCGTCCAGGCTCGACCGGACCGCGGCCTCGGAGATCGCCAGCTTGGACAGGGCGGCGTCCGCGGCCGCGTCCCGCCACGCGTCCGCGCCGCTGTCCAGCCGGAAACAGGCGCGGTAGAGCAGGAGACGCGCCGCCTCGAGCCGCAGCTTCATGTCGGCGATGCGGTGCGACACGGCCTGGAACTCGGCGATCCTGCGGCCGAACTGCCTGCGTTGCCTCGCCTGCGCCACGCAGCGCTCGAGCAGCCGATCCATCAGCCCGACGTAGCCGGCGAACAGGCAGGCCCGCTCCCATCCCATCGAGTGCTGGAAGACGGCGCCGCCCTGCCCCTCCGCGCCGAGCCGTTGCGCGGCCGGAACCCGGCACTGCTCGAACCGCACCACGCCGGCCGGACAGGAGGTCAGGCCCATCTTCTCGAACGGACCCTCGACCACCAGCCCCGGCGTCGAACGCTCGACCACGAAGGCCGAGCTGCCGAGGAAGCCGGCCGCCGGGTCGGTGACGGCGTAAGTGACGATCACGTCCGCGTCCGGCGCGTTGCTGGCCCACGACTTCTCGCCCGTGAGCACGTAATGGTCGCCGTCCCTGACGGCCCGGGTGGTCAGCGCCGATACGTCCGATCCCGCGTCGCGCTCTGTCATGGCGTTGGCGGCGATCAGCGTCCCCGCGCACATTCCCGGCAGCAGCCGGGCCCGCACCTCGGCCGTCGCGAAGGCGGCCACCGGCACGGCGCAGGCGAACAGGTGCGCGCCGGCCGCGAAGACCAGGCCGGTGTCGGGGCAGCCGCGGCCGAATGCCTCGATCAGGTGTGCGGTGTCGAGTGCGGACCGGCCACCGCCGCCGTACTCCTGCGATACGCACAGACCCAGCAGCCCGAGGTCGCCGCAGTGCCGCCACGAGTCCCGCAGCGGCGTCGCGGCGGCGCGGTCGGCGAAATGCCGCCGGACGGCCGCCAGCATTTCGTCGTACTCTTTTCGCTGAGCCGGTTCCCAGTCCAGGAACATCCCATTCCGCCGTTCGTACGGGACCGCATGGACGAGTGGGTCGCAAGCCATGGCAGTTTCCCCCGCGAATCGCGACACCGATTCGCATAGTGCCGAACGGCACTGAAATCAGGCTGAAACCGCTGCGCCGGGCCGTCGGGCGACCAGGACGGACGGCGTGCGCGCGTAATTGTGTCGTTTTTCCGCTAGCGCCCGGGGCCCGACCTCGCGCACCGTGGAAGGGTGACCGGTGACGAGCTGCTCTACCGCGCGGTTCTCAGCAACGACAGCCGCTTCGACGGCCGGATCTACATCGGCGTGACGAGCACCGGCATCTACTGCCGTCCGACCTGCCCCGCGCGCACGCCCAAGCGTGCCAACATGCGGTTCTTCCGTACCGCGGCGGCGGCGCAGGGGGCCGGATTTCGCGCGTGCAAGCGCTGCCGACCCGATGCGACGCCGGGATCGCCGGAATGGAACACCCGTGCGGACGTGGCCGGGCGCGCGATGCGGCTCATCGCCGACGGCCTTGTCGACCGCGAGGGCGTCGGCGGTCTTGCCGCCCGTCTGAACTACAGCGAGCGGCAGTTGCAGCGAGTGCTCGTCACCGAGGTCGGCGCGGGTCCACTGGCGCTCGCCCGCGCGCAGCGGGCCCGCACGGCCCAGATGCTGCTGGAAACGACCGACCTGTCGATCAGCGACGTCGCCTTCGCGGCCGGGTTCGCGAGCATACGGCAGTTCAACGAGACCGTACGGCAGGTGTTCGCGCTCACCCCGACGGAGTTGCGGGCGCGGGCCGCCCCGCGAAGCGACGCGCGTCCGACGCAGGCCGGCGGGGTCACCCTGCGGCTGCCCGTCCGGCTGCCGTTCGACCTCGCCGACCTCCTCACCTACCTCGGCGGCCGCGCGGTGGCCGGCGTCGAGGAGTACGCGGACGGCGTCTATCGCAGGGCGCTGGCGCTGCCGCACGGCGCCGCGGTCGTCGCCTTCGCCGCCGCCGGAATCGAGTGCGCGCACGAGGGACGGGGCTTCCTGCGCTGCGAGCTGTATCTGGAGGATCTGCGCGACCTCACCGCCGCCGTGCAGCGCTGCCGCCGGCTGCTCGACCTGGACGCCGATCCGCGCGCGGTCGACGAGCTGCTCGGCCGGGACGGCATCCTGGCGCCGTTGGTGGCGCGATCGCCCGGCCGCCGGGTGCCCGGCTGCACGGACCCGCACGAGGTCGCGATCCGGGGGGCGCTCGGGCAGCACGTGACGGTGGCGCCACGAAGCACGGCGCTCATCACCCGGCTCGCCGCGCACTACGGCAAGCCGCTCACCACGCCGATCGGCGGCATCACCCACACCTTCCCGACCGCGGAGGCGCTCGCCGACCTCGACCCGGCCGAGCTGCCGACCGGCCGGCGGGCCGCCGTACGCGAACTGGCCGCGGCGCTGGCCAGCGGGGACCTGCCGCTCAACGTCGGCGCCGAGCGCGAGGAGGCGGTACGCCGGTTGCGGAGCGTCACCGGCCTCCCGCCACGGGTGATCGCCTACATCCGGATGCGGGCCCTCGGCGACCCCGACGTCCTGGTGCCCACGACCCCGATCCTCTCCGACGTCGCGGAGTCCTGGCGACCATGGCGTTCGTACGCGTTCCAGTACCTGCGGTCCGCAGACTAGAGTCCCGCTCGACGCCGACCGGCATCATGGCGTGCACCACGATCCCGCCTACGTCCGCGTGCTGGGGCCTGGCGTGTCGGTGCTGGTGGGGGTGCGAGAGCTTGCACTCGGGCGGGTAGAGTGCTAAATAGTCGGTTGGCACTCTACAGTTGAGAGTGACAATCCCAGAGTTGGGATCGGGGCGATGAGGCCTCGCGTCCGGCGGCGGAATGGAGGCCGTCAGGCGGGGGTCGTCCGTCGCGGGCGTCGGCTCGATCCGTCATAGCCACCCATGTTCCGGGAGGACTGGAGCCTATGGCTGCCAAGATGATCGCGTTCGACGAGGACGCCCGGCGCGGCCTCGAACGCGGCATGAACCAGCTCGCCGATGCCGTCAAGGTGACCTTGGGTCCCAAGGGCCGCAACGTCGTGCTGGAGAAGAAGTGGGGCGCCCCCACGATCACCAACGATGGCGTGTCGATCGCCAAGGAGATCGAGCTCGAGGACCCGTGGGAGAAGATCGGGGCCGAGCTGGTCAAGGAAGTCGCCAAGAAGACCGACGACGTGGCGGGTGACGGCACCACCACGGCAACCGTGCTGGCCCAGGCACTGGTGCGCGAGGGGCTGCGCAACGTGGCCGCCGGCGCCAACCCGATGTCCCTCAAGCGGGGCATCGAGTCCGCGGTCGAGCGGGTGAGCGAGGAGCTGTCCAAGCTGGCCAAGGACGTGGAGACCAAGGAGCAGATCGCCTCCACCGCGTCCATCTCGGCCGGCGACACCCAGATCGGCGAGATGATCGCCGAGGCGATGGACAAGGTCGGCAAGGAAGGCGTCATCACCGTCGAGGAGAGCAACACCTTCGGCCTCGAGCTCGAGCTCACCGAGGGCATGCGCTTCGACAAGGGGTACATCTCCGGTTACTTCGTGACCGACCCCGAGCGGATGGAGGCCGTCCTCGAGGACCCGTACATCCTGATCGTCAGCTCCAAGGTCTCGGCCAACAAGGACCTGCTGCCCGTCCTCGAGGCGGTCATGCAGGCGAGCAAGCCGCTGCTGGTCATCGCCGAGGACGTCGAGGGCGAGGCGCTGTCCACGCTGATCGTCAACAAGATCCGCGGCATCTTCAAGTCCGTCGCCGTCAAGGCGCCGGGCTTCGGCGACCGCCGCAAGGCGATGCTGGGCGACATCGCAACCCTCACCGGCGGCCAGGTCATCAGCGAGGAGGTCGGTCTCAAGCTGGAGAACGTCACCCTCGACATGCTCGGCCGCGCCCGCAACGTCGTCATCAGCAAGGACGAGACGACCATCGTGGACGGCGCCGGTGACGCCACCGAGATCGCCGGACGGGTCAACCAGATCCGGGTCGAGATCGAGAACACCGACTCCGACTACGACCGCGAGAAGCTGCAGGAGCGGCTCGCCAAGCTGGCCGGCGGCGTCGCCGTCATCAAGGCCGGCGCGGCCACCGAGGTCGAGCTGAAGGAGCGCAAGCACCGCATCGAGGACGCCGTACGCAACGCGAGGGCGGCCGTCGAGGAGGGCATCGTGCCCGGTGGTGGCGTGGCGCTGCTGCAGGCGGCCGCCACGGCGTTCGAGAAGATCGACCTCCAGGGCGACGAGGCGACCGGCGCGGCGATCGTCCGCCGGGCGCTCGAGGAGCCATTGAAGCAGATCGCCGTGAACGCCGGTCTCGAGGGCGGCGTCGTGATCGAGAAGGTCAAGCACCTCGACTCGGCCCACGGCCTGGACGCCGCCACCGGCGACTACGTCAACATGTTCGAGGCGGGGATCATCGACCCGGCCAAGGTGACGCGCTCCGCACTGCAGAACGCGTCGTCGATCGCGGCGCTGTTCCTCACCACCGAGGCCGTGATCGCCGAGAAGCCGGAGAAGGACAAGGGCCCGGCCACCCCGGGCGCCGGCGACATGGACTTCTGAGTCCCTGTCGGCCATTCCTGAACGCACCAGAAAAGGGGCGGTCCCACCCGGGACCGCCCCTTTCGCGTACCACCCGCGCGGATGAGAGGTCAGATCTCCTCGCCCGTGAGGACGGCGTCGGCGTCGACGATGCGGTAGGCGTAACCCTGCTCGGCGAGGAAGCGCTGCCGGTGCGCGGCGTACTCCTGGTCGAGGGTGTCGCGCGCGACGACGGCGTAGAAGCGGGCGCCGCGGCCGGAGGCCTTCGGGCGGAGCACCCGGCCGAGCCGCTGCGCCTCCTCCTGGCGCGAGCCGTACGACCCGGACACCTGGATCGCGACCGCGGCCTCAGGCAGGTCGATGGAGAAGTTGGCGACCTTCGACACCACCAGCAAGGAGATCTCACCGGAGCGGAACGCGTCGAACAGCCGCTCCCGTTCGCGCACCCGCGTGTCGCCCTTGATCACTGGGGCGCCCAGCAGCTCGCCCAGCTCGTCGAGCTGGTCGATGTACTGGCCGATGACCAGGGTCGGCTCGGCGGCGTGCCGGGCGGCCAGCGCCTGGATCACGCGGGTCTTGGTCGGCGTCGTGGCGCAGAACCGGTAGCGCAGGTCGGGCTCTGCCGTCGCGTAGGCGAGGCGCTCGGAGTCGGTCAGGGTCACCCGCACCTCGACGCAGTCGGCTGGCGCGATCCAGCCCTGCGCCTCCATCTCCTTCCACGGGGAGTCGTAGCGCTTCGGCCCGATCAGCGAGAAGACGTCCCCCTCGCGCCCGTCCTCGCGGACGAGCGTGGCGGTCAGGCCGAGGCGGCGGCGCGCCTGCAGGTCGGCGGTCATGCGGAAGATCGGCGCCGGCAGCAGGTGCACCTCGTCGTAGACGATCAGCCCCCAGTCGCGGGCGTCCAGGAGCTCCAGGTGCATGTACGCGCCCTTCCGCCGCGTCGTCATGATCTGGTACGTGGCGATCGTGACGGGCCGGATCTCCTTCTTGGTGCCGGTGTACTCCCCGATCTCGTCCTCGGTGAGCGACGTACGGTGCAGCAGCTCCTGCTTCCACTGGTGCGCGGCGACGGTGTTGGTCACCAGAATCAGGGTGGTGGCGCGCGCGTGCGCCATCGCGGCCGCCCCGACGACCGTCTTGCCGGCGCCGCACGGCAGCACCACCACCCCGGAGCCGCCCTGCCAGAACGACTCGGCGGCGTCCTTCTGGTACGGCCGCAGCGCCCAGCCGTCCTCGCGCAGGTCGATCGGGTGCGCCTCGCCGTCCACGTAGCCGGCGACGTCCTCGGCCGGCCAGCCCAGCCTGAGCAGCGCCTGCTTGAGGGTGCCGCGTTCGCTCCCGTGGACCACGACCGTGTCGTCGGCGACCCGGTCGCCCAGCAGCGGGCTGATCTTCTTGGCCCGCAGCACCTCCTCGAAGACCGCCCGGTCCGTCGAGACGAGCACCAACCCGTACGACGGATGCTTTTCGAGGCGCAGCCGGCCGTAGCGCGCCATGGTCTCGGCGATGTCCACCAGCAGCGCGTGCGGGACCGGGTAACGGGAGTGCTTCAGCAGCGCGTCGATGACCTGCTCGGCGTCGTGGCCGGCGGCGCGGGCGTTCCACAGCGCCAGGGGCGTCACCCGGTAGGTGTGGACATGCTCGGGAGAGCGCTCGAGCTCCGCGAACGGCGCGATGTCCCTGCGGCAGGCGTCCGCGAGATCGTGATCGACCTCGAGCAGCAGGGTCTTGTCGGACTGGACGATGAGCGGGCCGTCGGTCACTGGCTGCCCTTCCACGTGGAACGAAGTCACCAGTGTGCAACACCGGCGCCGGGTCGCGGCTTCCACACCCTGGTGTCAGTGGGTCCCGAGGTACCACACCAGGAAGATCACGGCCTCGATCACGAAGTTGAGACCACAGCAGATCCAGCTGCCCCTGGTGAGGCTGCGCGCCGCCGCCGGATCGGACTGGATCTTGTTGACCGCCACCCCGCCGAGGATCAGGCCGGGCAGCCAGGCGATGCCGATGCCGCAGACGAAGATCAGGCCGACGCAGTTGCCGATGATGGCGGCCACCGCGGCGGCGTTGCTCGCCGGGGGCGTGCGCGGGAAGCCGGGCGGGCCGTACGCGGCGGCATCGTACGCGTACGGATCGGCGCCACCGTACCCGGCCGGGGCGCCGTAGGGGTTGTGGCCGTACGGGTTCTGACCGTACGGGTTCTGGCCGTACGGATGCTGGCCGTACGGGTTCTGACCGTAGGGATTCTGACCGGACGGGTGCTGACCGGACGGACCTTGCCAGTCGGACGGAGGCCGGCCCCCATACCCGCTCATCGCGCCGCCCTCCGCGTCGCCGCCACGTCCTCAGCGCCGGTGCGTCCCCAGCACCGGCACGTCGTCGACGCCGGTCGTCATCGACCTCGACAGCCCAACGGTACCTTTCCGTACGCGCCCATTTCGCTCTTTGTCTCGGTCTATGGCGCGGATGCGCCGGCTCTGCGCATCCGCGCCATAGCACCGTCAGAGCATGCGCACGGCCTCGGCCTGCGGGCCCCGGTCGCCCTGGGTGATCTCGAACTCGACCCGCTGGCCCTGCTCCAGGCTGCGGTAGCCGTCCATCTGGATGGCTGAGTAGTGCACGAACACATCACGGCCGCCATCGACGGCGATAAAGCCGTATCCCTTGTCCGCGTTAAACCATTTGACGGTGCCTTGCGCCATTTCAACCCTCAGGCAATGCAGCGGCCCAAAAAGGGCCGCGGATTCTTCTTCGGACCCCAACCCCGGCTCACGTTGAGACCCGTCGACCACACCGGAGCGTGATCGCGCTCGACCATACTGGTGACGATCGCGCGTTCGACACCCTCAAACGGGGTAGATCGTCCGGCCGGTCCTGGCCACCGCGAAATCCGGACGACCACCCGCGCACCCCGCCGCGGCGGGGGTATGCGACGGTAAGCGCCGGTCATCAGCCGCCGGCGACGGCAGGGATGATCGAAACCTGCGCGCCCTCCGGCGTGGCGGTCTCGAGGCCGTTGGCGAACCGGACGTCCTCGTCGCCCACGTACACGTTGACGAACCGCCGGACCTTGCCCTCGTCGTCGAGGATGCGGGCCGCGATACCGGAGTAGTTGGCGTCCAGGTCGGAGATGACCTCGCGGAGCGTGTTCCCCGCGGCCTTCACCTCGGACTCGCCTCCGGTGTAGCTGCGCAGAATCGTCGGGATCCGCACGCTCACGCTCATGACAGCCCTGCCTTCCTGAACTCCTCGAGCGACGGGGCGATGGTGGCGGTCGGCCGGACCACCTGGGCCACGGCGTCCAGCGTCTTCAGCCCGTCGCCCGAGTTGATGATCACTGTCTCGGCCGCCGGATCGAGCCGGCCGGTGGAGACGAGCTTGCGCAGCGTCGCCACCGTCACGCCGCCGGCCGTCTCGCCGAAGATCCCTTCGGTCTGCGCCAGCAGCCGCATGCCCTCGACCACCTCGGCGTCGGTGACCTCCTCGACCGCGCCGCCGCTGCGCCGTACGACGTCGAGCACGTAAGGCCCGTCGGCCGGATTGCCGATGGCGAGGGACTTGGCGATGGTGTCGGGCCGGACCGGGCGCACGACGTCGTGGCCCTCCTTGAACGCGGCGGCGACCGGCGCGCAGCCGGCGGCCTGCGCACCGAAGACCTTGTACGGCCGGTCCTCGACGAGGCCGAGCGCGACGAGCTCGCGGAACGCCTTGTCGATCTTGGTGAGCTGGGAGCCGGACGCGACGGGCACCACGATCTGGTCGGGCAGCCGCCAGCCGAGCTGCTCGGCGATCTCGAAACCGAGCGTCTTGGAGCCCTCGGCGTAGTACGGCCGCACGTTGACGTTGACGAACGCCCAGTCGTCGCGCTCCCCCGCGATCTCGGAGGCCAGCCGGTTCACGTCGTCGTAGTTGCCGTCCACCGTGACGAACAGCCCGCCGTACACCGCCGTCGTGATGATCTTCTGGGTTTCGAGATCGGCCGGCACGAAGACCGCGCTGCGGATGCCGGCCCTGGCGGCCGCCGCCGCGACCGCGTTGGCGAGGTTGCCGGTGGACGGGCAGGCCAGCACCTTGAACCCGAGCTCGCGGGCGGCGGCGAGCGCCACCGCGACGACCCGGTCCTTGAACGAGTGGGTCGGGTTGGCGCTGTCGTCCTTCACCCACAGCCGCTCCATGCCGAGCGACTCGGCCAGGTGATCGGCGCGCACCAGGCGGGTCAGGCCGGGCTCGGTGTTGGGCGTCTCCGCGACGTTCGGCGGCACCGGCAGCAGGCCGCGGTAGCGCCAGATGTTGCGCGGCCCGGCCTCGATGTCCGCCCGTGTCGGGGCGCCGAAGTCGTAGGAGATCTCCAGGGGGCCGAAACATTGCTCGCACGCGTAGTGCGGCCCGAGATCGTAGGTCTCACCGCATTCACGGCAGGTCAACGCCGAAGCGGGGCCGAGATTGGCAGGGGCAGTGTGGTGTCCCATGTGTCGCGAGGCCTCTCTCCTCATCTTTCCCGCGCCACCTTGGTCGCGAGCCGGAGTTGGCACCATGTCCCGGGCGGCCTCGCTGCCATGTCCGCGAGTGCGTCACCGGGAAGGTTGCCGGGGCTTCACAGGGCCGGTCCCTCCACCCCTCTGGATGAGCGGTATTCAGTTGTTCGGCCGGGAAGCGGCGGGAGGCATCCTGTGGATGAAACTCGCATCTCCCGCCATGACACGATGCCCGGCTCCGGACCAGACTCTACCTGCTGGCGGCCCGTCCCGAGGAGAGCGTTCCATTGTGTGAGACGGCGACGGGCGGGGTGGCGCCGTACGAAAGGCGCGGCGCATGCCACACTGCCGACCATGAGTGGCACGCAGGTTCTCGTCGCGTCCAATCGCGGCCCGGTGTCGTTCGCCCTCGGCGACGACGGCACGCTGACCATGCGCCGCGGGGGCGGCGGGCTCGTCTCCGGGCTCGCCTCCGTAGCCGGCGACACCGACGTGATCTGGGTGTGCGCGGCGCTGGACGACGCGGACCGCGCGGCCGCCCGGCAGGCCCCTGACGGCCGCCTCGACCTGGCCGGCCACGACACCGGCGGGGCGGCCGTGCGCATGCTCGACATCCCCGCGGCGACCTTCCACCGCGCCTACAACGCGGTGGCCAACTCGACGCTGTGGTTCGTCCACCACCTGCTGTACGACACGCCGAATAAACCGCATTTCGACGCCAGGTCCCGGCGCGACTGGCAGTCGTACGAGGCGTACAACGCGGCCTTCGCCGACGCGCTCGCCCGCGACGCGGCGCGCGGCGCCAAGGCGGCGATCCAGGACTACCACCTCACGCTGGCGCCGCGGATGCTGCGTGACCGGCGCCCCGATCTGAAGATCGTGCATTTCTCGCACACCCCGTGGGCGCCGCCCGAGTACTACCGGCTGCTGCCCGACGACATCGGCATCCAGGTGCTCGAAGGCGTACTCGGCGCCGACCACGCCGGCTTCCTGTCGGAACGCTGGGCGGAGGCGTTCCTCGACTGCTGCGAGGTGCTGCTCGGCGCCAAGGTGGACCGGATGGCCCGTACGGTCACCTACACGGGCCGCGCCACCCGGGTGGGGGTGCACGCGCTCGGCATCGACGGCCCGGCGCTGCGCGAGCGGGCCGCCCAGTCGGACGTACGGGCGCGGGCGCAAGGGCTGCGCGAGCGGGTGGGCGACCGGCAGCTGATCGTCCGGATCGACCGCACCGAGCTGTCGAAGAACATCGTGCGCGGCCTGGCGGCCTACCGGGAGCTGCTCACCAAGCACCGTGAGTGGCACGACCGGGTCGTCCATCTCGCCTTCGCCTACCCATCGCGGCACGACCTGCCCGAGTATCGCGAGTACACGGCCGCGGTGCAGCGCGAGGCGGCAGCGATCTCCGACGAGTTCGGCAACGGCGGTTGGGAGCCGCTGATCCTGCAGGTGAACGACGACTACCCGCGGTCGCTCGCCGCCTACGGCCTGGCCGACGTCCTGCTGGTCAACCCGATCAGGGACGGGATGAACCTCGTGGCCAAAGAGGGGCCCGTGCTGTCCGAGCGGGGCTGCGCGCTGGTGCTGTCCCGCGAGGCCGGCGCGGCCGCCGAGCTTGGCGAGGACGCGCTCATCGTGAACCCCTACGACGTGTCCCAGACGGCCGAGGCGCTGCACCAGGCGCTGCTCATGCCCAGCGACGAGCGCGCGGAACGCACCGCCCGGCTGGCCGCCGCGGCCACCGCGCTCCCCCCGCACCGGTGGTTCGCCGACCAGCTCGCCGCCCTCGACTTAGCCGGTGGCCGATAGCCGGTGGTTGACAGCCGATGGCCGGTCAGCCGGTGTAGGACTCGCCGAGCGTCTGGCGGACCTGCTTGCGCGCCTCGTGGATGCGCGACTTCACCGTGCCGAGCGGTAGGCCGAGCTGCTCGGCGATCTCGGCGTACTCCAGCTGGGAGACGTCGCGCAACACGAGCGCGGCCACCAGGTCGGGCTTGCGACGCTCGAGCTCTTCCATGGCGTCGAGGATGTCCACCCGCGAGCCGGCGATGACGCTGGTGCGGCGCGGGTCGGGCCGCTGCTGCGGCAGCTCGCCCGCCTGCTCGACCGAACGCCGCTTGAGCGAGCGGTAGGTCGAGCGGGCCGAGTTGGCCACCACGACGTGCAGCCACGTGCTGAACCGCGACCGCCCCTCGAACCTGCGGATGTTGCGGGCCACCTGGAGCAGCGCGTCCTGGCAGGCCTCCTCGGCGTCCTGGCGGCAAGGCAGGAATCGGGCGCACTGCCGCAGCACGTCGGCCTCGATGGCGCGGAGCAGATCGTTCAGCGCGCTCTGGTCGCCCTTGGCGGCGCGCACCGCCAGCTCTTCCGTGCGTTCGTCGAATGCCATCGGCGCCTGCCCCTCAGCTGTCCCCGCTTTTGGGCATGATACGGGGGTGTCCATACCATCGTCGGTCGGCCGTTACCGAATCGAGCGCGTGCTGGGCTCCGGCGCATTCGCCTCCGTATGGCTGGGGCATGACGACGTGCTCGAGGCACCGGTCGCGATCAAAGTCCTGGCGGGGAGCCTGCTCGACGATCTCGACGTGCGCAACCGGTTCCTGGAGGAGGCCCGCATCCTGCGGCGGGCCGATTCCGAACGGCTCGTCCGCGTGCACGACATCGGCGACCTGCCCGACGGCCGGCCGTACTTCGTGATGTCCTACGCCGACCGGGGGGCGCTCGCCGACCGGCTGAAGGACCACCGGCCGCTTCCGGTCGGCCACGCCCTCTACATCGCCGAGGAGATCGCCCACGGCGTCGAGGTGATCAATCGTCTCGGCGTGATCCACCGCGATCTGAAGCCGTCCAACATCTTGTTCCAGTCCACGCCCGACGGCGGCGAGCGGCTGCTGATCGCCGACCTCGGCCTGGCCAAGGCGCTGGCGCACGCCTCGGGCGCCTTCACCCTGCCCGTCGGCACCCCCGGCTACATGTCGCCCGAGCAGACGCGGTTCGGTGGCGGCCTGGACGTACGGGCCGACGTGTACGGGATCGGCGCGCTCACCTATCACCTGCTCACCGGCCGGCCGCCCGGCCCGGCCCCGGTCCGGATGCCGCCCAGCGCCGCGGTTCCCGGACTGCCGCGGCAGGTCGACGAGGTGATCATGCGCGCGGTGCATCTCGACAGGGAACAGCGGTTCCCGACCGCGGAGGCGTTCGCCAAGGCGCTGGCCGGCCTGCGTACGGAACTGCCCACCCCGGTCGGCGGCGTCCCCATCGTCCGCCGACCGCGGGCGCCGTGGCAGCCACCCGCGCCGGAACCGGCCGCACAGGAGCCGGCCGCACAGGGACAGGCCGCACAGGGACAGGCCGCACAGGAGCCGGCCGGGCACGGACAGGCATGGCCAGTACAAGACGAGCCAGGACAGGATGGCCCCGAACAGCAGCCGGCGCCGTGGCGGCAGCCGGCCGCGCCGCAGCGGCCCATGGAAGCGCCGCTCCCGCCTGGTGCGCAACGGCTTCCGCCGCCCGGGCCGCCCCCACCGGGGGCGCCGCCCGGGCACCCGGGCCCGCCGCCCGAGGGCTCGCGCGTCCCGCTCGGGCCGCCGGCCGGGCCCGTCCCGCCGTACGCCCCCGGACCGCCGGCACCGAGCAGCGATGACGTGGCGACGGCCGCGTACAGGCTGCCGAGCCCCCCCGACGCCGACCGCACCGCGGTCGACGACACGCCCGCCCAGCGCGGCGGCGCCCATCGCCGCCGGGCCGGGCGCGGGCGGGGCGAACGAGGCGCGGTCGAACGACGCGGAGCGAGGCAAGACCGGGCTGACCGGGACGGGACCGACGGCGGCCGCGACGGCGGGCGTGAGGGCGCCCGCCCGGATCCGGCCGAGGCCGGGCCCGCCGGGTCCGTCCGCCGGCTGCTGGTGCCGGCGGGAATCGCGCTGGCCATCCTCGCCGCGGCGATCGGCGGCGGGCTGGTGTTCGGCAACCTGTTCGGCGGCGACGGTGCCAAGAGCGGCGGCAAGAGCGGCGGCAAGGCCGGCGCCGGCCGGCCGGCGAACACGGGCCCGCCCGCCGGATTCAGCACGGTCCGCGAGTCGAAGGGGCACCTGAGCGTGACGGTGCCGACCGGCTGGGCGAAGCAGCAGGAGGAGACGTGGCGGCCGGCGACCGTCGGGCTGGCCGGCGACCAGCGGGCCGAGCCGGTGCTGCGTGCCACGCCTGATCTCACCCAGTTCCGCACGCTCAAGGCCGCGACGCCGGGGGTCTTCGTCGGCATGACGCGCGACCTCACGCCGGGCCGGCTGCCGCCGCCCGCCGTGTCCCGGCATCCCAACTGCAGGAAGGAGCCGACGCGGCCCTACCGGCGGGGCACGCTCAACGGCACGATCACCCGCTGGGTCCGGTGCGACGGCGGCCCGATCTCCTTCAGCGAGATCGGACTGGTCGACACGTCCGGCAGGTTCGGCATGTGGATCAGGGTGAAGCAGATCGACAACAACGATCTGACCAGGCGGATACTCGACAGCCTCCAGGTGCGCGCACCCTAGCCGGCAGCCGTCTAGGAGGCGTCTCCTGATGCCCGCCGGATGTCGGCGGCCAGGGCGGACAGCAGTTCGATAACACCGGCCGGGCCGTCCACCACGATGTCCGCCCGCTCGGCCAGCGCCGTGACCTCGTCGGACGAACTGCACACGGTCACGCCGGCGACCCCTTGGCCGCGCAGCTCGTCGACCGCGTCGTAGGCGGCCAGGTCACCCAGGTCGTCGCCCGCGTACAGCACCGCGGTCGCCGACCGTTCCGCGACGAAGGTCCGCAACGCGGCGCCCTTGTCCATGCCCGGCGGGCGCAGTTCGAGTACGTACCGGCCCGGCTCGACGGTGAGCCCGGTCCGGTCGGCCAGCGCGGCGACGACGCCGCGCAACCGGTCGATCGCGACCTGCGGCTCGGCCGTACGCCGGGTGTGGACGGCAAGGGCGCGGCCCTTGTCCTCGATCGACGTGCCCTCGGGCGCACCGGCAGCCTCGAGCACCCGCGGCAGCTTGGTCCGTACCTCGGCCACCCCGGGCGGCGGCTCGGGCACGTGCAGCACGCCGGACTCCCATCGTTCCGCGCCGTACTGCCCGAGCACGGTGAGGCCGTCGACCTCGGCGAACCCGCCGTACTCGACCGCGACGGCCGCTGGCCGGCCGGTGATGATGGCGACGGCGTTCACCAGCGGGGCCAGCCCGGCGAGCGCGCCGGCGGCCTCGGGAAGGGCACGGGCGGCCGCGGGATCGTCGACGATGGGTGCGAGGGTGCCGTCGAAATCGAGGGCGATCACGGCGTCCGCGGCGCGCTCGGCGATCGCGGCCAGCGCGGCGGCGCCGGAGGGGGTAGGAGAAGTCACGTGGCCAGTGTCGGCCACGTCAGGTGCGGATGCCCAACCGGCGCGCGGCCCGCTGCCGCTGGCGCTGCGCCCGCATCCGGCGCAGCCGCTTGACGAGCATCGGGTCGTAGGCCAGCGCCTCCGGCCGGTCGATCAACTGGTTGAGCAACTGGTAGTACCGCGTCGCCGACATGTCGAACAGCTCGCGGATGGCCTGCTCCTTCGCTCCGGCGTATTTCCACCACTGGCGTTCGAACGCCAGGAGGTCACGGTCCCGCGCGGAAAGAGCGGAGTGGGCGGAGTGGGCGGACATCGGGTCGGCCGGGTCGGTGCCGTCGGGGGCGGGGCCGGCGGAGAGTGCCTCGTTGGGCACAGGGCCCTCTCCCGGGGCGTTCACCGAGTGCATCAGGTCCCCTTTTGTGGTTTAAGGTCCCGGTCGTCCGGGGTTCGGCCGGGTGTCATGCTACGCGCCCGGGCCGACGTCTTCCCGGTGTTCTGGAGGAACGGCGCCACGTCGTACGCTCTACCGAGTCCAGAGGTGGGTCCTGTCCGGAGACAGGAGAGAGGCGTGGCCGCATTTCACTGCATTTCGTTCCTTACCGACTATGGGCTTGAAGACGGATTTGTCGCGGCATGTCATGGCGTCATGGCCCGCCTGTCGCCGGCGATCCCCATCATCGACATCACTCATCTCGTGCCGCCAGGCGACGTACGGCGCGGGGCGGCAGTGCTCGCGCAGACCGTGCCGTACCTGCCCGCCGGCGTGCACGTCGCCGTCGTCGACCCGGGCGTCGGCACGGCTCGCCGGGCGATCGCGGTGCGCGCGGGCGAGCAGGTCTTCGTGGGCCCGGACAACGGCGTCCTGTCGTGGGCGGCGCTGGGCGCCGGCGAGCCGCGGCGGGCGTACGAGCTGACCAACACCGAGCTGTGGCAGCAGCCGGTCTCCACGACCTTTCACGGACGGGACATCTTCGCGCCGGTGGCCGCGCACATCGCGAACGGGCTCGCGCTCGACGCCGCGGGCGACGAGGTCGAGTTCGACGCGCTCGTGGCGCTGCCCAGGCCGACGTGCGTGATCACGGACGGCGGCGCGGAGGGCGAGGTGCTGACCGTGGACAGGTTCGGCAACATCCAGCTGTCCGTCACCGCCGCCGACCTCGAGCAGGTGGGGCTGCGGGCCGGCGCCGCGTTGGCGGTGCGGGTCGGCGAGCGCCGGCTGTCGGTGCCGTACCGCGAGGCGTTCGGCTCGGTGCCGGCCGGTGAGCTCGTCGCGTACGCCGACTCGGCCGGGTGGGTCGCGCTCGCCGTCAACGGCGGGAACGCGGCGGGGCGGCTGGGATTGTCGCCGGGAGCGCGGGTACGGCTCACCGCCGATCCGGCATGATCTTTCGCATGAGTTCTTCCGGTATGGGCGAAGCTCCCGATAAGGGACGGACCGATACGAGGGAAGCCGGCTCGGGGCCGGACGGCACGCGCCCGGCCGGTCCTGGCTTCTCGCGAGCGGACTGGCGGCTGATCGGCCTCGCCGGGCTCGCCGCCGCGGCCGCCGGCATCGCCCACTACGGCGGGATCGGCGGCACCATCGCGCCGTTCGTCATCTCGGCACTCGGGCTCGCGCTGCTGGCCAGCCTGGTGGGGCGCAGCGTCGACGCGCTCGGCGACCGGCTCGGCGCCGGCGCCACCGGCGTGGTCCAAAGCGCGCTCGGCAACCTGCCCGAGCTCTTCGTGGTGCTTTTCGCGCTGAAGCAGAAGCTGTACGCGGTGGCCACGGCGTCGCTGGTCGGCTCGATCCTCGCCAACGTGCTGCTCGTGCTCGGCCTCGCGTTCCTCGCCGGCGGGATCAAGAACGGGCCGCAGCGGTTCGAGAAGGCGCCGGCCCGTACCATCTCGCTGCTGCTCGTGCTGTCGGTCGCGGCGCTCCTGGTGCCGGCGCTGACCGCGGCGCTGCACACCCCGGC
The DNA here is from genome assembly GCA_036378315.1 of Streptosporangiaceae bacterium. Taxonomy (GTDB): domain Bacteria; phylum Actinomycetota; class Actinomycetes; order Streptosporangiales; family Streptosporangiaceae; genus CALAED01. The sequence goes on from DASUWU010000147.1 coordinate 50,567, forward strand.
GGCCGGTCACGAGCGCGGCCTGTCCATCGTCGCCTCGATCCTGCTGCTCGGCCTGTTCGCCGCGTCGCTGCCGGCCGCCATCAGGCGGCGCGGCGGCGGCGCGGCGGACGAAACGGCGGACGGCGGACGGCCCGAGCCCGGTCGCGGTCAGGGGCGAGGTCACAGTCACGCGCCGGCGTGGCCGCTCGGCGTCGCCCTCGCCATGCTCGCCGGAACCGGCGTGGGCGCCGCGTTCGTCTCCGATTGGTTCGTGGCGGCGCTGCAACCGGCGATGGGTGCGCTCGGCATCTCCCAGGCGTTCGCCGGCCTGGTGATCGTGGCGATCGCGGGGAACGCCGTCGAGAACGTCGTCGGCATCCAACTCGCCGTGCGGAACCAGAGCGACTACGCCCTGGCGGTGATCCTCCAGAGCCCGCTGCAGATCACGCTGGTGGTCGCGCCGGCCCTTGTGCTGCTGTCCCCGCTCGTCGGCGCCGCGTTCACGCTGGTGCTGTCACCGCTTCTCATCGCGGTGTTGATCATCTCGGTCGTCGTCGCCGTGATCGTGGTCCTCGACGGGGAGTCGAACTGGCTCGAAGGCGCCACGCTGATGGTGCTGTACGCGATCATCGCCGCCGCCTTTTGGTGGGGGTGAACCATTTCCGCCGGTCAATCGTTATATATGCAGGATGCACAGAACGCATAACTAGTGATATCTGGCATCAGCGGTAACAGCCGAATCCTCGGAGGCCCCCGATGGCGGCGAGCGAAAGACCCGCGGGGAAGGCCGCCTCCACCCTGATCGAAATAGACACGGCGCTCTTCCATATCCGTCGGGTATGGGCAAAACCCGAAATCATCCGCAAGCTGCGGGAGCACGGCCCGACCGGACGGCCGGTCCAGACGTCCAGCCTGTTGGTGGTGCACGCCGTGGCGCAGCTCAGCGGCGGCCAGGGGTGCCAGGCCGCCGCCGCCGCCCCCACCGCCGCCCGTCAGGGCCGGCAGGGCGAGCAGGACGGGCCGAGCGCCCCCGGCGGCGACGTGACCGTCGGCGCGGTGGCCGAGCAGCTGGGCATCGACCCGTCGACGGCGAGCCGCCTGGTCGGCCACGCCATCAACGCCGGGTTCGTCGCCCGCAGCCCGTCGCCGCGGGACGCGCGAAGGGCCAACCTGCAGCTCACCGACGCGGGCCGCCGGCTCAAGGCGGTCGCCGACCGGTTCCGGCGCGGCTACCTCGCCGAACTGCTGGCCGACTGGACGGATGCCGAGCGAGCGGAATTCGCCCGGCTGCTGGCGCGCTTCACCAACGCGGCGGTACGGGGGCCCATGGATCCGGCGACCATCGACAAGATCTTCGCGGCGGGCGCCGACCCAGGAATGCCGGCGGCCGGGCGCGGGGCGCTGCCGCCCGAGTAACTCTCCAGCGGAGCAGGTGGAGGCGACGAAGCTTATTCACAAGCCCACCGCGTGACCGCCCGCACGTGCGCGGCAGGTGGCGGGCTTGTGAACAAGCCTCTTGCGTGCCGGGGCGGCGAGGCCCCGCGAGGACTGGCCACCGGGGAAGGTGCGCGCTCGCGCTGCGGCCAGCCAGCACGGTAAGACCGGAATGGTCTGGTAGATACGTTACACCGCCGCACTATTACCGGTGGGTTTACTCACCCCTCCGGGTGTTTCCGCTCGTCAGAGCCGCGCACCGGCGTGTCGGTCCCGGTTACGGGCGTGCGGTTAAGTGGGCCAAGTGTCCAGAGCGGCCGAGCGGGTCGCCTCCCCCGTGGCAGAATGAGGCGGCGCACGGCCGAGCGGAGTTCAGGCGGTGACCGAACGTCACGCCGGAGCTTTTCCTTGTCTCCGCTTGTGCGGCGTCAGGGGAGGAGGTTCGGTGCCGTGTCCGCTGCCGGCAGCCGCCGACCCGAGCGGACCCACCGACGCCCCGACCCGACCTCATCCCTCCGCACCGCGCGATGGCCGCTCGTCTTCGCCCTCCCGCTGCTCGCCGCCGTCATGGCGGTCCCGCTGGTCACGGCCACCGGCACGCCGGAATCCGGCGCGGCGGCCCCCGTCGCGGCACGGGCCGATCTCATCAGGAGCCGGGAGTGGTCGCTGACCGCGCTGCACGTTCCCCAGGCGTGGAGGTGGTCCAAGGGGGCCGGCGTGACAGTCGCCGTCCTCGACACCGGCGTTGACGGCCGCCACCCCGACCTCGTCGGCCGCGTCATCCAGGGCCCCGACTACACCGGCCACGGCCGCCGGCCGGGCAACCGCTACTGGGGCCGGCACGGCACCGCGATGGCGAGCATCATCGCGGGTCATGGCCATGGCCCGGGGCACGCGGCCGGAGTGATCGGGGTCGCCCCGCTCGCCAAGATCCTCTCCATCCGGGTGACGTGGGAGAACGACGACCCCGAGCGTTCCGATCAGGCGCAGGTCGACCGCACCAGGGACGCGGTCGCCAAGGGCATCAGGTACGCGGTCGACCACGGCGCCCAGATCATCAACATGTCGCTCGGCGGCGGCACGATGGTCTACAACGGCAACCCGGTCGAAGAGGACGCCGTTCGCTACGCCCTCGGCAAGGGCGCCATGCTCATCGCCTCGGCCGGCAACGACGGCGCCGGCCCCAACCGCACCAACTTCCCCGCCGCCTACCCCGGCGTCACCGCGGTCGGCGCCGTGGACAAGGCGCTGCGCCCGGCCGGGTTCACCAACCGGCACGCCTACGTCTCGGTCGCCGCCCCCGGCGTGGACATCATCAGCGCCGACGTGGGCCGGTCGTACGTCGAGGGCACCGGCACCAGCCCGTCGGCCGCGCTCGTCGCCGGGATAGCCGCGCTGGTCAGGTCCCGCTGCCCCTCGCTCACCCCCGACCAGGCGAGGCTGGCGCTCGAGCGTGGCGTGACGCACCGCCCGCCCGCGGGTCGCGACACCAAGGTCGGCACGGGCGTCGCCGACGCGCTGCGGGCCATGTACGCGGGCAACCGCCTCTGCCAGACCCCGCCGCCGCCACGCCCGCAGTCCCAGCCCAAGCCCGAGGCCGCGGGTGCCTCCCTGCGCGCCCACGCCACGCCGCCGCTGATCGCCGTCCTCGGCGGTGGCGCGCTGCTCCTGATCATCGGCCTGATGATGGGCTGGCGGCAGCGCGCCCGCCGCACCCGCGGACCCGCGACCAAGCCCTACCAGATGTACGAGGTCGCCGAGTCGTACGCCGGCCGGGACGCGCCCGCCGCGCCGCCGCGGGCCGCGGCGCAGTCGCGGATGCCGCCGGCGCGCCACACCGTACCGCGGACCGCGCCGAGGGCCATGCCGCGGCAGGCGCCGCGCACCGAGGCCACCCGCGCCCCCGCCCGCCGGGCCGCCGACCCGCAGCCGCGTCACCACGACCGGCCGGACACCCACCGGCCCGGCCTGCTGTCCGCGCCTGTCGTCCTGCCCGCGCAGCCGCGCGAGCCGGCCCGACGCGGCGAGCCCGACTTCGGTGACGACCCGTTGGGCACCGGCAGCAATGTCCCGCTGCTCGAGGGGAGCACCCCGCTCGCCGACCAGAGCTGGGAGATCGTGCAGCGCGGCCGCCAGGGCCGTGACCTCGGCCCGCCCGCCCGGCCGGCCGAGCCGGACGGCGGCGCCGCCCCGCCGGCCACCGGCGCCGAGACGACCGCCCCGTTCGACTTCCTGCGGCTCGAGTCACGCGACGACTGGTTCCGGCCGCCCGGCGGCTGACGGGCCCGGTGGGGATAGCCCCACCCAAAGATCACGCGATAGCTCCATGGAGACGCCCGAACGTCCTGGCTAGCCTCGGGCATGTCGCAAACACCATGGGGGTCCCAATGCCGAACCGTGCCGCCGCCCTGCCGGCCGCCGCCGTGGCGGTCGCCGCGCTCGCCGTCTCCGGATGCGGCGTTCAGATCCACATGGGTCCACGTTCGGTCACGGACGAGGCCGCCGTGACCGGCCAGGTGACGGCCGTCCAGTTGGCGGCCGGCTCCGGCGACATCAGGATCCGCGCCGGCCAGGACCAGGGTGCGACGATTCACCGCACCATCGACTACCGGGGACGGACCAAGCCGCACCCGAGCCAGCGGCTGTCCGGCGGCGTGCTCACCTTCGTACCTGGCTGCACGCACTGCTCGATCGACTACGACCTGACCGTACCCGCCGCCACGCAGGTCCGGATCCGAACCGGCAGCGGCTCCATCCGCGTCGCCGAGGTGGCCGCCGCCGACCTGCAGACCGGTTCCGGCGACGTGGGCGTCCGCGACGTCCAGGGGGCGGTGCGCGCGCACACCGGCTCGGGGTCCATCATGATCACTTCGATCGGCGCGCAGGCCGACCTGCACACTTCGTCGGGCGACATCATCGCGACCTCGGTACGCGGCGGTACGCTGCGCGCCGAAACGGGCTCGGGGAGCGTCACGTTGAAGTTCAGCTCCGCTCCGTCGAACGTGCTGGCGGTCACCGGTTCCGGCGACGTGCGCATCAGGGTCCCCGGCGGCCCCTACCGGGTCGACCAGTCGACCAAGTCGGGCGACGACTCCGTGCAGGTGCCCACCGACCCGTCCGCCCCGGCCGTCATCGTCGCCAGGACCGGCTCCGGCTCGCTCACCATCGCCCCCGCCGGCTGACGCCCGAGTGCGGATCTGGCGGGAAGTCGCCGCTCGAACCCCGGAACCGGCCGGGGGCGTGGGGGCGAAGCTCCCACATCGGGGGGTCCGGGGGGTCGCCCCCCCGGGTCAACACAACGGGCCACGGCGAAGGCGAGCAGAGCTCGCCGAGCATGTAAGGCCACCTCGAGCCGGTGGTCGGGATCGAACCGACGACCTGCCGCTTACAAGGCGGCTGCTCTGGCCACTGAGCTACACCGGCGACGTACGAACCGAATGGTAACCGACCTCGGTAACGGTCAGGCGGCGCGGCGGCGGGAGATCTCGTAGAGGGCGATTCCGGTGGCGACGCCGACGTTGAGGGACTCCGCCTTGCCCGGCATGGGGATGCCGACGAGTACGTCGCAGGCCTCGGCGACGAGCCGCGACAGGCCGCGGCCCTCGGCGCCGACGACGAGCACCAGAGGGTCGGTGGCGAGCTGCAGGTCGGCGACGGCGGTGCCGGCCCCTGCGTCGAGACCCGCGACGAACAGACCGGCGTTCTGGTAGGAGCGCAGCGCCCTGGTGAGGTTGGTGGCCCGTGCGACGGGGATGTCCGCCAGCGCGCCGGCCGACGACTTCCAGACGGCGGCGGTGACCCCGGCCGCCCGGCGTTCGGGGATGACCACGCCGGTCGCCCCGAAGGCGGCGGCTGACCGCGCGATGGCGCCGAGGTTGCGTGGGTCGGTCACGCCGTCGACGGCGACGATCAGCGGGGTGGTGGCGCGGCCGGGCAGGTCGTCGGGATGCGCGTACCGGTACTGGCGGACCCGCATCGCGATGCCCTGGTGCACGGCGCCGTCGGTGAGCCGGTCGAGCTCGGCCTTGCCGGTCTCGAGCAGCGGCATCCTGGTGTCGCCGGCGAGCATGATCGCCTCGCGGACGCGTTCGTCCGTGGCCGACATGACGTAGAGGGCGGTGCCTGGCACGCCGGCGCGCAGCGCCTCGACGACCGCGTTCCGTCCGGCGACGACCTCGGCGGCGCCGGCGCCGGACGCCGCCCCGGAGCCGGCGCGGGCCGCGGCGGGCGCGCGGTTGGCCGGCCCGGTGGTCCACGTGCCGGTGCGGACGGACGACTTGGCCGCTCTGGCGGCCTGCCGCCGCCCGTACCAGTGCCGATCCTCGGCCTTCGGGGTGAAGCTGGGGCCCTTCTTGCGCCGCTTCGCCATGTGGTCTCGCCCTCCAACGCGCGCGGTAGGGCGGAAGCGCCCCCGACCGTCAAAGACTACGCGGTGTGGCTGGTGGTTCGAGTCGCTCCTCGATCGCGGCCAGCCGCGACTCGATCGCCGCGAGCCGCTCCTCGATGCCCTTCAGCCGGTCGGGCAGCTCACGGAACGGACCGGCGGCGAAGGCGCGCGGTCCTGGCTGCGCCTCCGCGGGCTCGCCGAGCTCGCTCACCAGGGACCTGACCCGGCCCAGGCCGACGCCCAGCTCGGCCAGCACCCGCGCGGCGGTGCCGTGCTCCTCCCTGAGCAGGCCGAGCAGGAGGTGCCCGCTGCCGATGTAGTCGTGCCCGAGCTGCAGGGCTTCGCGCAGCGACATCTCCAGCGCCTTCTTGGCCGGCCTGGTGAACGGCACGTGCCCCTGCTTCGTCGTGCCGCCCGGCCTGATGTGGGCGCCGACCTTCTCGCGTACGGCGTCGGGCGTGACCTGCAGCCGCCGCAGCACCCGGCAGGCCGTGCCGTCCTCGTCGTGCAGCAGGCCGAGCAGCAGGTGCTCGCTGCCGATGTAGCCGTGGCCGAGGTCACGGGCCTCTTCCTGGGCCAGGACGACGACCCGGCGGGCACGGTCGCTGAAACGCTCGAACACGGCTACCGCCTCGCGGTGGGGTTTTCGACGTTACGCCGCCGGAACGCCGGCCAACAACCTCAGCCCCGCCTGGGCACCCCGCGCGGACCGCGCGGGGTGTCCTCGACGACGATGCCGGCGGCGCTGAGCGCGTCCCTGATCGTGTCGGCGGTCGCGTAGTCCTTGCGGGCGCGGGCCGCCTCCCGCTGCTCGAGGACGATCTTCACCAGCGCGTCGACGACGGGACGCAGGTCTTCCTCGCCCGGCCGCACCCAGGCGAGCGGGTCGAGCCCGAGCGCGCCGGTCATCGCCCGCACGGAGGCCAACGCGGCCTTGACCCGCGCGCCGTCGTCGCCGGCGGCGAGCGCCTGGTTGCCTTCCCGCACCGTCTCGTGCACGACGGCGAGCGCCTGCGGCACGTTGAGATCCTCGTTCATCGCGGCGGCGAAGGCCTCGGGCACGTCGCCGGGACCGGCGTCGAGCGGGCCGACCACCTCGGCGGCGCGGGTGACGAAGCCCTCGATCCGCTGGTAGGCGGTGGCCGCGTCGGCCAGCGCGGCGTCGGTGAAGTCGGTGATCGACCGGTAGTGCGCGGCGACCAGGTAGTAGCGCACCTCGACCGGCCTGGCCTTTTCCAGCAGGTCGTCGAGCAGCACGACGTTGCCGACGGACTTGCTCATCTTCTCGCCGCCCACGGTGAGTATGCCGTTGTGCAGCCAGTAGCGGGCGAACCCGTCGCCGGCCGCCTGCGACTGCGCGACCTCGTTCTCGTGGTGGGGGAAGATCAGATCGACGCCGCCGCCGTGGATGTCGAACGTCGAGCCGAGATACTTGGTCGACATGGCCGAGCATTCGAGGTGCCAGCCGGGCCGGCCAGGGCCCCACGGCGTCTCCCAGAACGGCTCCCCCGGCTTGGCTCCCTTCCATAGCGTGAAGTCGCGCGGGTCGCGCTTGGCGCCCTCGTCGGCGGTGTCGCCGGCCGCCCGCATGTTCTCGAGCTTCTGGTGAGACAGGCTGCCGTAGCGGTCGACCCAGGACAGCACGTCGAAGTAGACGTCGCTGCCGGCGGCGTAGGCGTGCCCTGACTCGATCAGCCGGCGGATCAGCACGATCATCTCCGGGACGTGCCCGGTGGCCTTCGGCTCGACCGTGGGCGGCAGGCAGCCGAGCAGCTCGTAGCCGCGGGTGAAGGCCCGCTGGTTGGCCTCGGCGAGCGCGAACCAGGGCACGTCCAGCTGCGCGGACGCCGCGATGATCTTGTCGTCGATGTCGGTGACGTTACGGGCGAAGATCACTTCATACCCGAGCTGCAGCAGCCAGCGGTGCACGACGTCGTAGATGACGCCCGAGCGCAGGTGACCGATGTGGGGAGCGGCCTGCGGCGTGGCGCCACACACGTACATCCCCACCCGGCCCTCGCGGAGCGGCTCGAAGGGGCGGATCGTGCGCGTACCGGTGTCGTACAGCTGCAGGCTCACGCCGTCAAGGCTATTAGATCGGCGCGCCCGACCCACCGCATTAAGGACCCGAATACGTGCGCACGTCCGGCCGCGCGCGAGCGCGGGAGCGCGGGCCCGCCGGGGCCGGCCGCTCAGCGCCCGCCGCCGCCCTGCGGCCGGGCCCAGGTCCAGGCGTACTCGGGGTCTTCGGCACGGGTGGCCGCCGGCCCGAGGAGCAGCGGCCGGAACGTGTCGATCATGACGGCCGTCTCCGACGTCGTGGTGACGCCGCGCGCCAGCCCGTCGACCGCCGCCTCCACCGCCCCGGGCTGCGGCCCGTGCGTGAACCCCGAGGGATGCAGCGAGATGGAGCCGACCCCGATGCCCGACCCCTTGCGCGCCGTGTAGTCGCCGCCCACGTAGAACATCATCTCGTCGGAGTCGACGTTGTGATGGTTGTACGGGATCGGCACGGCGGCGTCGTCGAAGTCGAGCGGCCGCGGGCAGAACGAGCAGATCACGAAGTTCGGGCCCTCGAACGTCTGGTGCACAGGCGGCGGCGCGTGGGTGCGCTTCACGATCGGCTCGAAGTCGGCGATGTTGAACACGTACGGGTAGAGGTAGCCGTCCCAACCGACCACGTCGAACGGGTGGTGCGCGTACGTCAGCCGGGACAGCCCGCCGCGGGCCCGCACCAGCACGGCCACCTCGGTGCCGTCGGCGAGCAGCGGCTCGGCCGGGGCGCGCAGGTCGCGCTCGCTGTACGGCGCGTGCTCGAGGAACTGGCCGTACTGGGACAGGTAGCGGCGGGGCGGGCGGACGTGGCCGCGCGCCTCCACGACGAGGGCGCGCACCTGGCCGCCCTCGGGCAGCCAGCGGTGGATCGTGCCCCTCGGGACCACCACGTAGTCGCCCTCGCCCACGTCGAGCGCGCCGTACGTCGACTCGAAGCGCGCCGCGCCGGACTGGATGTAGACGACCTCGTCGCCGACGGAGTCGCGGTAGAGCTCGCTCGCCGCGTCCGCGGCGGCGAACGCGATCCTGACGTCCTCGTTGCCGAACAGCAGCTGCCTGCCCAGCACCAGGTCGCCGCCGGCCGGCAGGTCCTGGGTGCGGTACGCGCGCGGCTGCAGCGGGTGGTTGGGCGCCAGCGCCGCCTCGGCCTGGGCCGCCGGCGGTTCGACGCCTTCGCTCTTGAGGATCGCCGTCGGCAGGTGCCGGTGGTAGAGCAGCGACGAGTCGGAGGTGAAGCCCTCCTCGCCCATGAGCTCCTCGGCGTACAGCCCCCCGTCGGGACGCCGGAACTGGATGTGGCGCTTGCGCGGGATCTCACCCACGACCCGGTAGTACGTCATGGCCCTCGCCTCACCTCAGCATTGTCGTCATTCGCGCCGTCCGCGGCCGATGATCTGCGCATACCCGCCCGGCAACGGCGAATCACGCGACACGCGGCGGACAGTCCATCACCTTCCAGCATGATCCAGGCAACAATGGCGCCATGCCCCCTCGTCCTTCCGGGGTCGCACGGCAGCGGCTGCTGGCCGCTGCCGCCGGTCTCGGCGTCGCCGCCCTCGCCGCGGCGTCCTTCGTGCTGTCGTACGACGACCTGCGCGCGCTGGCGCTCGCCGGCGGCGCGACGCGACGTTACGCCCCGGTCTACCCAGGCATGATCGACACGCTCGTGGTGGTGACGATCCTCTCGCTCGTGCTGGCCCGCCGCACGCCCTGGTGGGCCCGCGGCATGCGCTGGCTGCTGCTGCTCGCGCTGCTCGCCGGGGCCGCCGCGGCCAGCGCCCAGCGCGCGGTCAAGGGCTACGACCCGCTGCCCGACAAGTGGCTGTCGGCCGGCGTCGCGGTCGCGCCCTGGGTATTGCTGCTGCTCGCCGCCTGGCTGTGGCTGTCGATGTTCCGGCAGGCGAAGCTGCTCTTCGGCCGGCCGGGCGCCGGCGCCGGCGGTCGCGGCGGCGCGCTGCCGCCCACGGGAACGGTACGGGTCGTCGCCGCGCAACCCGCCGAGCCGCCGCGCGAGGAGGCCGCGCCGGTCATCCCCGGGCTCGCCGCGCCACCCGCCGAGCCGGCGGACGTCTCCCCCAACGTACCGTCCGGCCTGCCGGCGAAGGTCCCGGCGACGCTGCCCACGGACATCAAGCTGGTGACGCACCGGCGCGCCGCCCGGATCACCGGCCCGGCCGGGGAGGACGACGACACCGAGACGACCCAGCCCGACCTGGTGATGCCGCGCCGCCGCGACGACGCCGGCCGGCCCCAGGCGGCGGACGACGTGGACGACTACGCCCTCGCCACGGACCGGGCCGAAGACCCCGATGCCGACGTGCCCGCCGGCGCCGCCGGCCGCACCTCGACCGACACCGCCCCGCCCGAGGCCGCCGGTGACGACGAAGGCGAGGACGAGGACGACGTGGAGCGGTGGAGCGCGCTGGCCGCCGAGGACGCCGAACGCTGGGCGCACGAGGCCGCCGACCACTTCGGGGGCCCGCCCGCGCCCGACGGGGCGGCGCCGACCGTGGAGTGGATCCCACCGGCGAGCAGGTTCCGTAGCTCACCCACCCCGCCACGCGACTGACCTGCCCGCGACTGACCTGCCCGCGACCGGCCGGGCGGCCACCGCCGGCGAACCGCGCGCCGGTTCTCGGAGCCGGCGGGGGAAGGTACATCACATGGAGATCGACTCATGGCCGCCGGCGGCGCCGGGCAGCGGCTTCGGGCCGGCGAACCTGCCGTACGGCGTGTTCTCCCGGCCAGGCGAACCACCTCGCGTGGGCGTGGCCATCGGCACGTACGTCGTTGACCTGGCCGGGCTGGGCGCCGCCGGACTGCTCGACGACCGCGGGTGGTTCGCGGCCGGGGCGCTGAACGGCTTCATGTCGGCGGGCCGGGCCGCCTGGCAGGCCACCAGGGGACGGCTCACCGAGCTGCTCACCGACGTGGCGCACCGCCGGGCCGTGGCCCCCCACCTCGTCCCCGTCGACGAGGCGCGGCTGCACCTGCCGTTCGAGGTGGCGGACTATGTCGACTTCTACTCGTCCCTCGTCCATGCGACCAACGCCGGCCGCATCTTCCGGGCCGGCGCCGCCGATCCACTGCCGCCGAACTGGCGGCACCTGCCGGTGGGCTACCACGGCAGGGCCGGTACGGTCGTGGTGTCGGACACCCCGGTGGTCCGGCCGTCCGGGCAGCGCACCGCCCCGGGTGAGCGCGCCCCGTCGTACGGGCCGACAACCAAGCTCGACTTCGAGGCCGAGGTCGGCTTCGTCGTCGGCGTGCCGGCGGCCGGGCCGGTACCGCCGGCCGACTTCCGCGATCACGTCTTCGGCTTCGTGCTGGTCAACGACTGGAGCGCGCGGGACATCCAGCGCTGGGAGTCCCAGCCACTCGGCCCCTTCCTCGGCAAGTCGTTCGCCACGTCCATCTCGCCGTGGGTGGTCCCGGTGGCGGCGCTCGAGGCCGCCCGGGTCACCCCTCCGGTGCAGGACCCGCCGCCGCTCCCCTACCTGCGCTGCGCCGAACCCTGGGGCATCGACCTGTCGCTGCGGATCGAGCTGAACGGCCACGTGATCGCCCGGCCGGGTTTCGCTTCGATGTACTGGACGGCCCCCCAGCAACTCGCGCACGCCACGGTCAACGGCGCCGCGCTGCGAACCGGCGACCTGTTCGCGTCGGGCACCGTCTCGGGGCCGGGCCGCGATCAGCTCGGCTGCCTGCTCGAGCTGACGTGGGACGGCCGGGACCACATCGACCTGCCCGACGGGACCCGACGAACGTTCCTGGACGACGGCGACACCGTCGTGATCTCCGCCACCGCGCCCGCCGCCGACGGCACCCGCCTCGCGTTCGGCGCCGTCGCCGGCACCGTCCATCCAGCCGGCCCCGCGCGGCCGTAACCGAACGGCCGCGGGTCAGTCGTCAGCGGGCACGACGAGCGCGGTGGCGATGGCGGCGATGCCCTCGCCACGTCCGGTGAGGCCGAGCCCGTCCGTCGTGGTGGCCGACAGGCTGACCGGTGCGCCGCCGAGCGCCTCGCCCAGCACTTTCTCGGCCTCGGTGCGACGGCGACCGATCTTGGGCCGGTTGCCGATCACCTGGATGGCGACGTTGCCGACGAGGTAGCCGGCCTCCCCCACGCGGCGGACGACCTCGCGGAGCAGGTCAGTACCCGACGCGCCGGCCCAGCGCGGGTCACCGGTGCCGAACACCGCGCCGAGATCGCCGAGACCGGCCGCGGACAGCAGGGCGTCACAGGCCGCGTGCGCGGCCACGTCGCCGTCGGAGTCGCCCGCCAGCCCGTCGCCCTCGCCGGGCCATTCGAGCCCGGCCACCCACAGCCGACGCCCGGACGCGAACGGGTGGACGTCGGTTCCGACGCCCACCCGAGGAAGCCGCACGCTCATCCGCGATTCAAGACATTCATACGCTCGAAGAAATCAATGCATAAAACCCGGCCCCGGCCGGGGGCGTGGGGGCGAAGCCCCCACATCGGGGGGTTCCGGGGGTCGTCCCCCCGGGCCAACACCGAGGGCCGAGCAGCGGCGAAGCCGGCCGAAGGCCGGCGAGCAGCCTGCTCCACTCGGGGCCCTCAGCCCGTCAGAACCTCGTCGAGGAGCGCCTCGGCCTTGTCCTCGTTGGTCTTCTCCGCGAGGGCGAGCTCGCTGACCAGAATCTGCCTGGCCTTCGCCAGCATCCGCTTCTCTCCGGCCGACAGACCGCGCTCCTTGTCGCGCCGCCACAGGTCACGCACGACCTCGGCGACCTTGTTGACGTCCCCGGAGGCGAGCTTTTCGAGGTTCGCCTTGTAGCGGCGGGACCAGTTGGTCGGCTCCTCGGTGTAGGGTGCACGCAGCACCTCGAACACCTTCTCGAGACCTTCCTGGCCCACCACGTCGCGGACACCCACCAGTTCGGCGTTCTCCGCGGGGACGCGTACTGTCAGGTCACCTTTGTCGACCTTCAAGACCAAGTAGGTCTTGTCCTCACCTTTGATGGTGCGGTTCTCGATGGCTTCGATCCGAGCAGCCCCATGGTGGGGGTAGACGACGGTGTCGCCGACCGTGAAAGTCATGTGACAAGTACCCCTTCCGCTGCGACCAGGATAGCACGAGGCTCCCGGAGACCGCACCGTCCATTTGAACATATATGCAGGTCAGCCCGGATTTTGCAGGCTGACAAAGCCGCTCGATCGGGGCGCGACCAGGTGCCCGAAGGGGGAATGTCGCGCTATCGCGACACCCCGGAAACGCGCGAGCGACAGTTTCCTGAGCGAGCTGCACGGCAGGACTGCACCTGCCGCAGAACCCGGCCCATACTGGGAAATGGGACCGGAAGAGGCCACGACGGGCGACGCGAGAGCGAGGTGTGGCGTGGGGCGGAACGGCGACCCCCAAGGCGACGACTACGGGCTGCCACACATCGACATCGTCGTGCCCGATGATGCCCGTGAGCTGGACAGGGACGTCGTCGCCTACCGCCGCGAGCAGCGCCAGCTGCGCCGCCGGGCCCGCTGGCGCCGGCTGCTGCGGCCGTTCACGCGGTACGGCCTCGCCGCCCCGATCATCGCCACGGCCCTGCTGATCGCCATCGTCAGCGGCACCCTGCTGACGGTGCTCGGTCCGCACGCCGTACCGCGCCCGGCCAGCACGCCGCTGGCGCCGCGGACCAGCGCCCGCGCCGGGCAGATCGGCGGACCGCTGCCGGACGCCCAGGTCACCGTCGACGGCGAGCGGGTGGCGCTGATGGACCAGCGACCCGCCGTGATCGTCATGGTGCCCCCGAACTGCGGATGCGACGCCGCGGTCTCCTCGCTGGCCAGGCAGACCGCCGCGCATCGCATCGGCGTGTTCCTTGTCGCCGGGCCGGCACCGGTCGACCGCGGCCAGCGGCCGGGCTCCGGCAACAACTCGATCAAGCCGCGGCCGCCCGCCAGGCAAACGCCGACGGCCGGGGCGACGGCCGGCGCGGCCGAGCTGCGGGCGCTCGCCAAGAAGGCCGCGGCCCGCGTCATGGCCGACGACGGCGGCGTCCTCGTCTCCACCTTCCGGCCGAACGGCGTGACCGCCGTGTTCGTCCACACCGACGGCATCATCGGCGCCGTGCTCGGCGGGCTGCGGGCCGACCAGCGGTTCGATCCGCAGCTCGAACCGCTGCAGCGGCCGGGCCAGGCCGCCCTCGCGCCGATGTGACGCCGTCGCGCGACCCCACCGCACGGGTGCCGCCGGGGCATCGATACTCTTCGGGTCGGCGTGCAACGCGCTCCCCATCAACCACGGCAGCACGAGGAGAGATCGAGACCGTGATCCGCCACAGCCGTCGTTCGGTCGCGGTCGCCATCGCCGGCGCCCTCACCATCGCCTCGGCGGTGTCGGCATGCGGCGCCGGCAACGACCCGCAGACCGCCAAGCCGACCCAGCTGACCGAGGGCGTGAACGTCACCACCAAGAGCGGCGTGGCCGTACGCAACTTGTTCATCCTCGGCCCGCCGCCCGCCGGGCAGCTCGCCGCCGGCTCCGCGGCCACCGTGTACGCCTGGATCGTCAACGACAGCTCGGACGGCCGGCCGGACCGGCTGATCGGCATCTCGGCGCCCGGCGTCGCGCTGCGCGGGCAGATCCAGGGCGGCGCCATCGATCTGCCCTACCAGCGGTTGGTCATGCTCGGCGTCGCGACGCCCGCGGGCATCACCACGCCGCTGCTCACTCTCCAGAACCTCGCGACGCCGCTCAGCGGCGGGGAGACCATCCGGGTCACGCTGCAGTTCGAGCGGGCCGGCGGGCTCCAGGCGCTGGTGCCCGTGGTCACCAGGGACACCTACTACTCGACGTACGCCCCGGCGCCCGCGGCCACCTCGTCGGCGCAGCCGACCGGGACCGCCGTTCCGGTGGGGAGCGCCACTCCGACCGGCAGCGCCACCCCGACCGGCACCGCGACCCCGGCGGGGAGCGCGACCCCCACCGCGACGGCGACCCGCTAGGGACTGGCCGCTCAGGGCTCGAACTTGTAACCGAGGCCGCGCACGGTGACGATGTAGCGCGGATCGGACGGCGACGGCTCGATCTTCGCGCGCAGCCGCTTCACGTGGACGTCGAGCGTCTTGGTGTCCCCGACGTAGTCGGCGCCCCAGACGCGGTCGATCAGCTGCATGCGGGTGAGCACCCTGCCCGCGTTGCGGAGCAGCACCTCGAGCAGCTCGAACTCCTTCAGCGGCAGCTGCACCGACCTGCCGCCGACGCTGACGATGTGCCGCTCCACGTCCATCCTGACCGGCCCGGCCTCGAGCACGGCCGGCGCGAGCTCCTCGGCGTCGCCGCGGCGGCGCAGCACGGCGCGGATCCTGGCCACCAGCTCGCGGGACGAGAACGGCTTGGTGACGTAGTCGTCCGCGCCCAGCTCGAGACCGACGACCTTGTCCACCTCGCTGTCCTTGGCGGTCAACATGATCACCGGCACGTTCGACCTGGACCGCAGCTCTCGACAGACCTCGGTGCCGGGCAGCCCGGGGAGCATGAGGTCGAGCAGCACCAGGTCGGCACCGTTGCGTTCGAAGGTCTCAAGCGCGTCGGGACCGCTGACCGCGACCGCGACCTCGAAGCCCTCCTTGCGCAGCATGTACGACAGGGCGTCGCTGAAAGAATCCTCGTCCTCAACGACGAGCACACGGGTCACGGTGTGGCCTCCCGTACGGTGTTCTTCACTGAGTCATGCTGAAGCGGCTCGCTGAGCAGCGGCAGCCGGATGGTGAAGGTCGACCCGGCACCCGGCTTGCTCCAGACCGTCACCTCACCGCCGTGCTTGGTCGTGACGTGCTTGACGATGGCGAGCCCGAGACCGGTCCCGCCGGTCTGGCGCGAGCGGGCCGGGTCGACCCGGTAGAACCGCTCGAAGATCCGGCCGAGGTCGGCGTCGGAGATGCCGATCCCCTGGTCGGTGACGCTGACCTCGACCCGCCGGTCCTCCTGCCGGGTGACGACCACGACGCGGGTGTTGTCGGGGCTGTAGGCGACCGCGTTGTCGATGAGGTTGCGCAGCGCGGTGGTGAGCAGCTCCTCCTCGCCCCGCACCATCAGCCCCGACCTGCCGCCGGTCGCGACCTCGATGTTCTTGGCGCCGGCCTTGAGGCGGACCCGGTCGATGGCCTCGGCGCAGACGTCGTCGAGCGACACCGGCCGCAGGTCGCCGAGCGGCTCGTCCCCCTGGATGCGGTTGAGAGTGATGAGGTCTTGGACCAGGCTGGTGAGCCGCTGCGCCTCTTGCTGCATCCGGCCGGCGAAGCGGCGTACGGCGTCGGCGTCGTCGGCCGCTCCCTCGACGGTTTCGGCGAGCAGCGACAGCGCGCCCACCGGTGTCTTGAGCTCGTGGCTCACGTTGGCGACGAAGTCGCGCCGGATCGCCTCGACCCGCCGCAGCTCGGTCAGGTCTTCGGCGAGCACGAGCACCAGGCCGTGCGCGCCGAGCGGCGCGACCCGCACGGCGAACCAGCGACCCTCGCGACCGTTCCCGCCGCGCGGCGGGACCACCTGGATCTCGCTTTCCCGGATCTCGCCGTCCCTGCGCACCACGCGGGCCATCGCCAGCAGCTCGTCGACCACCATACGATCGCCGCTGACGAGGCCGAACGCGCGCGCCGCCGAGCTGGCCCGCAGTACCCGGTCCTCGCCGTCGACCACGACGGCGGACGACGGCAGCACGCTCAACACCGACGCGATGCCGGGCGGCAGCCCGGCGGACGGCATGGGGATCTGGACGTCCTGCCGAGCCCGCTCGCTCACCCGCACGGCAAGCCCCGTCACCAGCCCGGTGGCGAGCCCGACCACGGCGGTCAGCCCTGCGATTACTTCGACGTGCACACTCAGGATCGTAAGTGCACGCCGGCACGGCACTGCCGTACCCGGTGACCATGCGTGGGGACGTTCGCCCAAAGTTCACCTTTTTGGCCGGATTCGTTCACGGCATTCCGCGATCCTACGGGCTGGTGTCATCCGCATTCTCATCAGCAACTTCATCACTGGGTTCGCCATCACGTTCGCCGCTCCGGTGAGGCACGTCGTAGGCTGGATCCGCTCCAGACATAGGGGGATATATACGGTGCGCGACGCCTACCACGAGGAGCTCGACGCCCTCGCCGACAAGCTCGTCGAGATGACCCGTCTGGTGCGCTCCGCCATGGCGCGGTCGACGACGGCGCTGCTCGACGCCGACCTCCGCCTGGCCGAGGAGGTCATCAGCGCCGACGAGCACATCAACAAGCTCCAGACGGAGATCGAGGAGACGGTCTTCGATCTGATGGCGCGGCAGCAGCCGGTCGCCGGCGATCTGCGCACGCTGGTTTCCGCGTTGCGGACGAGCGGCGACCTCGAACGGATGGGCGACCTCGCCGTGCACCTGGCCAAGACCGCCCGCCGCCGGCATCCGGAGAGCGCGGTTCCGCCCGAGCTGCAGTCCACCATCCTGGAGATGGGCCAGATCGCCGAGCGGATGGTCGCCAAGGCCGGAAACGTGATCGCCTCCCAGGACGTCGAGGCCGGGATGCAGCTCGACGCCGACGACGACGCGATGGACCGGCTGCACCGCAAGCTGTTCGACGTTTTGCTCTCGCCGAAGTGGTCGCACGGCGTCGAGCCGGCCGTTGACATCTCGCTCGCCGGCCGGTATTTCGAGCGGTTCGCCGACCACGCCGTCCACGTGGCCGAAAACGTCGTCTACCTCGTCACCGGGCAGCACCCGGAGGAGATCAACACCTGAGGCCGGCCTGAGTGGTCAGCGACCCTGGTTCTTGACGGCCTCGATCGAGGCCTTCGCGGCGTCCGGGTCGAGGTATTCTCCGCCCCGCTTCAGCGGCACGTAGTCGTCGTCGAGCTCATACACCAGCGGTATCCCGGTCGGGATGTTCAACCCCGTGATCTCCTCGTCGGAGACCGCGTCGAGGTGCTTGACGAGGGCGCGCAGCGAGTTGCCGTGCGCCGCCACCAGCACCGTCCGGCCCCCGGCCAGATCGGGCACGATCGCGTCGTACCAGTACGGCAGCATCCGGACGAGCACGTCGGCGAGGCACTCGGTGCGCGGGATCAGCTCGGACGGCAGCCCGGCGTACCGCGGGTCGCGCACCTGGGACAGCGGGTCGTCGTCGGCGATCGGCGGCGGCGGGGTGTCGTACGACCTGCGCCAGATCATGAACTGCTCCTCGCCGAACTCCTCCCTGGTCTGCGCCTTGTTCTTGCCCTGCAGCGCACCGTAGTGCCGCTCGTTCAGCCGCCAGGAGCGCCGCACGGGAAGCCACAGCAGGTCGGCGACGTCGAGCGCGATGTTCGCGGTGCGGATCGCCCGCTTGAGCACGGAGGTGTGCACGACGTCGGGCTTGATGTCCGCGTCGAGCAGCAGGTCACCTCCGGTGAGCGCCTCGTTCTCGCCCTTCTCCGACAGGTCGACGTCGACCCACCCGGTGAACAGGCCCTCGGCGTTCCACACGCTCTCGCCGTGCCGCAGCAGTACCAGCTTCGCCATGCGCTTGAGCTTAGTGGCGGCGAGCCGGGTCGGCGAAATGGGCGAACGCCCTGAGGTTGGCAAGGCTTTCGCCCCGCTTCACCCGCCAGTCCCACTCGCGCTGGATCGACGACTTGAAGCCGATCTCCAGGGCGCGGTCGAAGTTGTCGTCGGAGTAGGTCAGTACGCAGCCCAGCACCCTGTCGATCTCCTCGGGCGTCACGGCGGTCAACGGCAGCCGGCCCACCAGATGGACGTCTCCGTTGTCGTCCAAGGTGAAGTGCACCGCGTAGAACCGGCCGTTCTTCTCCAGCAGCCAGCGGTAGAACTCGGCGTGGTTCTCATCCGGCCTGCGGCAGAAGAACGCCTCGATGTGCAGGGCCTGGTCGCCGACGATCAGCCACGTCATCGTCGCCAGCTTGTGGCTGCCCGGCAGCTTGACGAGGTACGCCCCGGCGCGCGGCTGCTCGTACTCGAGCCCGCTCGCGTCCAGCGTCTCCTTGATCACCCGATCCGGGCCGCCGCTCATGGAAGCGCGACCTTCGACCTCGACTCCGCCATGGCACCGGTATATACCTCCAGCAACCGGTCGACGGTGGTGGACCAGCCGAACGCGGCCGCGTGCCGCACCGCGCCGCGGGACAGCCGGGCCCGCAGCCGCGGCAGATCGGCCAGCCGCCGCAGCGCCGCCGCGTAGGCAGCCGGGTCGTGACCCTCGATCAGCACGCCGGACTCGCCGTCCCTGACCGCCGTGCGCAGCCCGCCGACCGCGGCCGCGACCACGGGCGTCCCTGACGCCTGCGACTCCGCCGCCACGAGCCCGAACGACTCGTTGTAGGAGGGCACGACGGTGACGTCGGCGGCCTGGTACCACTGCGCCAGCTCAGGCTGCGGGCACGGCGGCTCGAACCGTACGACGTCGGTGATGCCGAGGTGGGCGGCGAGCCGCTGGAGCTCCTCGGGGCGGGCGCGCGCGGCGCCGCTCGGCCCGCCCACGACCGCCACGACGAGCCGCGACCGCAGCGACGGGTCGTCCGCCAGCATCCGCGCGGCCGCGCGGAGCAGCACGTCCGGCGCCTTGAGCGGCTGGATGCGGCCCACGAAGAGCAGGACGTACGCCTCGCGCGGCAGCCCGAGACGGCGCCGCGCCGCGCCGGCGAGCCCCGGCTGGAACATGGAGAGGCTGACGCCGGGCGGCACCGTCTGCACCCGCCGCGGGTCGGCGCCATACCTCGTGACGAGCTGGCGGGCCTCGTCGTCGGTGTTGGCGATCAGCCGGTCGGCGGACTCGACCACCTGCTCCTCGCCCAGCACCCGGTCGGCCGGCTCGGGAGTGTCGCCGGCGGCCAGCGCCGCGTTCTTGACTTTCGCCAGGGTGTGCATCGAGTGCACGAGCGGGACCCCCCAGCGCTGCTTGGCCGCCCAGCCGACCTGGCCGGACAGCCAGTAGTGGCTGTGCACCACGTCGTAGTGCCCCGGCTCGCCGGCGGCCTCGGCCGGCAGCACCCCCGAGGTGAAGGCGCACAGGTGCGCCGGCAGCTCGCCCTTGTCCAGCTCCTCGAAGGGGCCGGCCACGACGTTCCGCACCTGCACGCCGGGCGCGAGCTCGGCGACCGGCGGCAGCGCCCGGCTGGTGGCGCGGGTGAAGATGTCGACCTCGACGCCCCGCGCGGCGAGCCGCTTGGCCACCTCGACGATGTAGACGTTCATCCCCCCGGCGTCCCCCGTCCCCGGTTGATCGAGCGGCGACGTATGCACGCTGATCGTCGCTATCCTGCTGATCCCCCCGGTGACACCTCTGGACGTATCGAAAGTTCGTCCAGGCGGAGTGACTCGGCGCGCCACTGATACCACCTCCGCTACAAGAAGCCATCGATACCGGCGGCTTGTTCCGCGATGGCGGCGGTCGCTCAGCAGGCCCAGGTTGCGAGGATATGTTCCATGCGAAAGACAGCAGTGGTGACAGGAGCGAGTAGCGGCATCGGCGCGGCCACGGCCAGGCGGCTGGCCGCCGAAGGGTTCAACGTGGTGCTCGGCGCGCGCCGCCGCGACCGGCTGGACAAGCTGGCGGCCGAGATGCGGGCGGCCGACCCCCAGGGACGCGAGAACGGGTTCGTGGCCTTCACGTTGGACGTGACCTCGCAGGAGTCGGTCGACGCGCTGGCCGTGGCGATCAGCGAGTGCCACGTCCTTGTCAACAACGCCGGCGGCGCGCTCGGCCTCGAGCCCGTGGCCGAGGCCGATCCGGCCGACTGGCAGGCGATGTACGACACGAACGTGCTCGGCCTGCTGCGCGTCACCCGGGCGCTGCTGCCCAAGCTCATCGCCGGCGGCGACGGGCACATCATCAACGTCACCTCGCTCGCCGGGCACGCGGTGTACGAGGGCGGCGCTGGATACGCGGCGGCCAAGCACGCCGCCGCCGCGGTCAACGACACGATGCGCCTGGAGCTGGTCGCCGAGCCGGTCCGCATCACGGAGGTCGCGCCCGGGCTCGTCAAGACCGACGAGTTCTCCCTGGTCCGCTTCCGCGGCGACGCCGAGCGGGCGGAGAAGGTGTACGAGGGCGTTCCTGAGCCGCTCACCGCCGAGGACGTGGCCGACTGCATCGCGTGGGCGGCCACCAGGCCGTCGCACGTCAACATCGACCGGATCGATCTCAAGCCGCGCGTCCAGGCCGCGCCCTACAAGGTCCACCGCGTCACGAGCTGACCTCGCCGGCGGGACCCCGCCGGGCGCGCCGCCGCCGGGCGGTTCGCGGGTGACCCCACCTGGCCACCGCGGTTACGGCCAAGAGCATTGCGCGCTCGCGACATATCCGGAAAGGATCTGAATGTACGTGGGAGCGCTCCCACTCCACTCCCGCATCCACCCCTCGTTCAGAAACCCGAGGTACGCCCGATGGACCTCACCACGACTCTTCGCCGGGGCGTGCTCGCGCCCATGTCGGCGGCCGCCCTGCTGCTCGCCGGCCTCGGCGCGGCGGCGGCGCCGGCGGCGGCCGCGTCCGGCGCGCATACCGGTCACAATCCGCTGGACGCCTCGCACGTACGGTTCTACGCCGAGCCGCACACGAACGCCGGCGACCAGGCCGCTGCCTGGGCCGCGGCCGGCCGTACCGCCGACGCCGCCTACATGCGCGCGCTGGCCAAGATCCCGCAGGCCATCTGGTTCACCAAGGGCACGCCGGGCGAGGTGCGCGGCCAGGTGCACGACGTGGTCACGGCGGCGGCCCGCGCCCACCAGGTGCCGGTGCTCGCGGCGTACTACATCCCCGGCCGCGACTGCTCGCAGTACTCGGCCGGCGGGGCGCCGAGCGAGCAGGCGTACCGGCAGTGGATCGGGGCGTTCGCGCGCGGCATCGGCGGTCACCAGGCCGTGGTCATCCTCGAGCCGGACGGCCTCGCGCTGCTGTCCAGCGAGCCATGGTGCAACGAGGGCGGCGGCGGGTCCACCGGGCAGCCCGAGGACCTCAGCCTCGTCAACGAGCGGTTCCGCGAGATCAACTACGGGATCGCCGCGCTGCACCGGCAGCCGCACACCGCCGTCTACATCGACGCCGGCCACTCGGCCTGGCAGCAGATCAACGACTACGACGCCGGGTACGGCGTCCCCAACCTGCAGCTCGGCATGGCCAGCCGGCTGCTCCAGGGCGGGATCGCCAAGGCGGACGGCTTCTTCCTCAACGTCTCCAACTACCGCGGCGACACGGAGCTCGTCGACTACGGGACCCGGCTGTCGAAGTGCCTTGCCTTCCGCATGCGCACCGGGGCCGCGGCGTGCACCGACGCCGACATCGCGGGGGTGCGCGCCGACCCGCGGCACCTCGTCCACTTCGTGGTGGACACCAGCCGCAACGGGCAGGGTCCGTGGACGCCGCCGGCCGGCGTCTACTCCGACGCCCAGGACTGGTGCAACCCGCCGGGGCGCGGGCTCGGCGTCCGGCCCACCACCGCCACCGGCAACCCGCTCATCGACGCGGACGTCTGGGTGAAGCGGCCCGGGGAGTCCGACGGCTCCTGCACCCGCGGCACCGCGGGCCCCGAGGACCCCGAGTACGGCATCGTCGACCCCGCGGCCGGCGCCTGGTGGGCCGATTACGCGCTCGGCCTGGCGCAGCGCGCCAACCCGCCACTCGCTCACTGAGAGACCGGACCTGGCGGAGCCGGCAGAGCCTGCGGCCCGCCTCGGAAACCGACGGCGGTCGGGGATTGGGGGATCTTCCCGGCCGCCGTCGGCCATTTCAATTCCGCCGCGCACACTTACGCGGTCGCCGATGCGGACCACTGGCGATCGCGGTGCACAATGAAAACGGTGTGCACCGTCCGCGCCACCGGAGCCGATCTGCTCACATGTCAGGTCTTCGGCGTCGTGGTGGGGCGCGCCCGCCGGCGGACGGCGGCGGGACTCTATATCAATTGTTATGCCCGACTGGGGGTCGGCTTTCGCGGTCAACTGACAAAGTTGACTTCAACCGGGAGTTCAACGGTACCTGCTAGCGCGTGGGAGGTACGGAGTGAAAATACTGGTCGCGGGCGCCACCGGCGTCATCGGACGCAACCTGGTGCCGCTGCTCACGCAGGCCGGCCATGAGGTCGCGGGCACCACGCGGCGGCCTGAGCGGACCGATGCGCTCTGCGACATGGGCGCGCGGCCGGTGATCGTGGACGTGCTCGACGCCGCCGCCGTACGGGACGTGGTCGCGGCCGAGCGGCCCGACGTCATCATCCACCAGCTCACCGACCTCAGCGCCGAGGACTTCGAGGCCAATTCCCGGCTGCGCGCCGAGGGCACCCCCAACCTCGTGGCCGCCGCCCGCGCCGCCGGCGTCGATACCATGATCGCGCAGAGCATCGCGTGGGTGTACGAGCCGGGCCCGACGCCGGCCGTGGAGGACGACCCGCTCGACCCGAACGCGCCCCCCTACTCCGGCGTCGCCGCGCTCGAGGACGCGGTCGCCGAGATGCCGCGCGGTGTGGTGCTGCGCTACGGCGCGCTGTACGGGCCCGGCACGTGGTACGCGCCCGACGGTGCCATCGCCGCCCGCGTACGCGCCGGGGAGCTCGCCCTGACCCCGGCCTGGACGTCCTTCGTGCACGTCGACGACGCGGCGGCCGCCGCGGTGGCGGCGCTCGACTGGCCGGCCGGCCCGGTGAACGTCGTGGACGACGAGCCCGCCACCGGCAACGAGTGGCTGCCCGTCTACAGCGAGATCATCGGCGCCCCGCAACCGGGAGTCGCCAGGCACGCGGCGGCCACCAGCCGCCCGGTCTCCAACGCCAGGGCGCACGGCCTCGGCTGGAAGCCGAAGTACTCCACCTGGCGCACCGGCTTCGCCGAGATGCGGTCCTGACCGGTCGGCCACGGGGGAACCGGCCGGGCACGACCCGTCCGAGGTCAGCGCGGGAACGCGTACAGCAACAGCGGGACGACAGCGATCAGCGCCGCCGCGGACAGCACGACCGCCCGCGCGGCCGGGTGCGGCCGGACGGGGGCGAGCAGCCGGTTCACCCGTGCCATGACGGGGATGTCGTCGGCGGACGCGGCGGCCAGAGTGCCGGACGGAGCGCCCGCCGGGTGCGCGGCGGCGAACCTGAGCAGGGCCGTGGCCAGCTCGCGGGGGGCGCGGTGGCGTCCGGCGCGGTCGTCGGCGGTCATCTCGATGAGCAGCTCGACGGCCTCGAGCGAGCGGGCGACGAGGCGGAGCCGTGGGAAGACCTGCCGCAACGAGGTGAAGGGCAGCAGCACCAGGTCGTGGCGCTCCCGCACGTGGGCGCGTTCGTGGGCCAGCACGGCCGCCAGCTCGGCCGGGTCGAGCAGGGCCAGCGTGCCGGCGCTGACCACGACCTGGGACGAGCGCACGCCGGGGACGCAGTAGGCCGCCGCGGCCGGATGGTCGACCACCAGCGCCCCCGGCACGGACGGCTCGCCGTGCGCCACGAGCTTGAGCAGCGCCCGGTGCCGGCGCCGTGCCCTGACCACCCCGTAGGTGGCGCAGCCCTGCATGATGAGCAGCACGGCGGCGAGGGCCAGCCCGGCCAGCAGCGCGACCAGATGTGCGACGACGAGGCGGCCGCCGAGTTGCCCCGCGGCCAGGTCGTCGCCCGCGCTGCGCAGCCCGCCGGCGATGCCCTGTCCGTACGGCTGCACGGCGAAGCCGAGGAGCGCGCCGATCGAGGCGACCCCCCAGGCGAGGCCGAGCGCCTGCCACAGCACGATGGCGGTCCGCGGCGTCCGCCACGGCCAGCGGGCCCGCGACAACGCGTGCGCTCCGGCGATCGAGCCGACCGCGATCGCCACCAGCAGGAGCGTCCCGCTCATGCCATCATCCCCGCGGCCGCTTGTCGGTGCTCTTCGCGTTCGCGGCCGGGCCGCCGTCGACGAGCCGGCGCCGCGTGGCCTCGCGCCTGGTGAGCTCGTCGAGGGCCCGGCGCAGCACCTCGGCCTCGTCGCCGGACACCGACCGCGCGAAGTGCGCCAGCGCGGCGTCCCGGTCGCCGGTCAGGTCGAGGGCGCCGAGCATGAGCTCGGCGACATAGCTCTCGCGGCTGGCCACCGGCCGGTAGCGCCAGGCCCGCCCGTCCCGCTCGCGGTGCAGGAACCCCTTCTTGGCCAGCCGGTCGAGCACGGTCATGACGGTGGTGTGCGCGAGGTCGCGTTCGCCGGCGAGGGCGCGGCCGACCTCGCGGGCCGTCGCGGCGCCCTGCCCGGCGTCGACCCGCGCCCACAGGACGTCCATGACAGTGCGTTCGAGCTCTCCGAGACCCTTCACGGGAGGCAGCCTAACCTCCGGCGCGGGCGGCGCACCACCAGGAGTAGTACTACAGACCGTAGTACCGCAGGTGGGGGCGGGCCACCGCGCCACGGCTCGGGTTTGTCGCCCTCCGGGTGGGCGCGCCCTTCCCTCCCACCTCGCTAGCGTGGCCCCATGCCCTCTTCCGGCGGGAGGCAGGTAGCCATGAAGCTCGCGCTCGTGCGAGGTGACATCACCGAGCAGCGGGTGGACGCCATCGTGAACCCGGCCAACTCCTCACTGCTCGGAGGCGGCGGAGTGGACGGCGCCATCCACCGCAAGGGCGGCCCGCGGATCCTCGAGGAATGCCGGCGGCTCCGCGACACCGACTACAAGGAGGGGCTGCCGGCCGGGCGAGCCGTGGCCACGACCGCCGGTCGGCTCAAGGCGACCTGGGTCATCCACACCGCCGGCCCGGTCTATGCGGAGTCGGAGGACAGGTCCGGGCTGCTGGCCTCGTGCTACCGCGAGTGCCTGCGGGTCGCCGACGAGCTCGGCGCCCGCACGGTCGCCTTCCCCGCGGTGTCCGCCGGGATCTTCGGCTGGCCGGTGGACGACGCGGCGCGGATCGCCGTCGGCACGGTCAGGACCACGCCCTCGCACGTGGCCGAGGTCCGGTTCGTCCTGTTCACCGACGAGGTCTACGCCGCGTTCGAGAACGCCCTCGGCGCCCGCCCGCGACGCCCCTGACGGAGGTCCCGGAACGAGCCGGGACGTCGCGCGGCCTTCAGTCCGAGACCTTGATGCGCACGCGGCGGAAACCGCGCCCCTTGTTCTCGACCTTGGCGACGACGATCCGGCCGATCTGCCTGGTCGAGGCCACGTGGGTGCCGCCGTCCGCCTGGGTGTCGAGCCCCACGATGTCGACGATCCTGACGTCCTTCACCTCGGGCGGAACGAGATTGGTCGCGGTGCGGATGATGTCGGGGATCTCGAACGCCTCCGCGCGCGGCAGGGTCCGGACGTCGATCCGCCGGTCGGCCTCGACCTCGGCGTTGCACGCGGCCTCGACGGTCTCCTTGAAGCCGGGCGGCACCTCGGTCAGGTTGAAGTCCATGCGCGCGGCGAGCGGCTCCATGTTCCCGCCGGTGACCAGGCAGCCGTAGTCGCGGAAGACCACACCGCCGAGCAGGTGCAGCGCCGAGTGGGTGCGCATCAGCGCGGTGCGGCGGGCGTCCTCGACCGCGCCCCGGACCGCGGTGCCCACGGGCGGCACCGGGTCGTCCTCCGCCGGGATCAGCACGAGGTCATCGCCCTTGCGCGTGCCGACGATCCGGGTCCGGACGCCCTGCCAGAGCAATATTCCGTGGTCCGGCGGCTGGCCGCCGCCACCTGGATAGAATGCCGAGCGGTCGAGGACGATCCCCTCGGGCCCCGAGTCGAGCACGACCGCGTCCCACTCCCGCAGAGTCTGGTCGTCGAGTTCGAGCCGGTGCGTGCGCCCGTGGCGGTCTGTCTCCATACGCGTCACCCTAACGGCGATCTCCGGCGAGTACGGAAGGCAGGAAGCGTGCGTCGTCTCGTCTCGTGTGCGTCGGCGCTCGCGGCGCTGATCTGCCTTGCCGGGTGCGCCGCACCGGCCGAGTCCAAGGCCCACGCCGACGCGTCGTCGGCGGCGAGCGGCCGGCCGGCCGCCCGAGCCGCCGCCCCGGTCGTGATGATCCTTGGCGACAGCTACACCGCCGGGCTGCCGGACGTCGCGCCCGAGCAGACCTTCGCCGCCGACGCCGCGCGCCGGCTCAGGTGGCAGGCGGTCATCGCCGGGCACTACGGGAGCGGTTTCGTCACCCCAGGCCGTTCGCACCGGACGTTCGCCGCCCTGTTCGCCGAGCAGCTGGCGTGGCGCCCGGCCCCCGACATGATCGTCGTAAGCGGCGGCCACAATGACTGGCCGCATTCGTACGAGCAGGTCAGGAACGCGGCGCGGCAGCTGCTGACCGAGATCAAGGAACACTGGCCGGCCGCACGTCTCGTGCTCATGGGCCCGCTGTGGGGCGGCGACCCGCCGGCCAAGGCGCTGCAGGTCAGGGACGCGCTGGAAGAGGTCGCCGACGCGCTGGACGTGCCGTTCATCGACCCGCTCGCCGAGCAGTGGATCACCGGTGACATCCACTCGGGCGTCGGCAACGCCCCTGAGTACATCAGGCGCGACGGCACGCACCCCAACGCGGCGGGCAACCGGTACTTCGCCGACCGGTTCATCGCCGACCTGCGCGAGCTCGGCCTGGCTCGGCCGGCCCCGAGCTGACCGGCCCGCCGGTCACCCGCCGGTCACCGGCCGGTTACCAGGGGCCGTACGGACCCATGTTGGAGCCGCCGCCCGGCCTGCCCTTGCCGCGGTACGTCTGGACCGCCGGACGCACGTCGGCGAGATAGATAGCGGCGACGATGAACGCCACGATGGGCAGGATCGACAGGATCGTCAGCATGTTGGCCGCCCCGGCCAGGCCGACCACGTTCGCGATCGCGAGGATGATCAACCACAGCTTCTTGGTCTGCTTGCCGGCGGCCGCGTACGCGTCCGTCGGCACCCGGATGGCGTCCACCAGCGCGTACACCTCGACGACGAACGCGACGATCGCGATGAGCCAGAAGAAGAAGGCGAGTCCGCCTTGGACGTTGTTCACCGGTGATCATCACTCCTGCCCGATCGGGCGGTGCCGGGCCGCCGGCAGCCGCAGGATCTACCAGGGTCAGCCTATGTGCTGTACGCACCGGCGCGCCTCATGCAAAGGGCGGGGAGGGCGGACGGCGGACAGCGGCCGGCCCGGCCGATGATCGGCCGGGCCGGGGGAAATGGAGTGCGGAGACCGACGCGCGCCGGCCGGTCAGTGCTGCTTGGCACCGGTGCCGGTGGACGGCTTGCGGGCCGGCGCCTTCCTGGTGGAGGGCTTGGCCTCTTCGATCTGCGCCTGCGTCTGGTCGGCGACGCGGTTCACGACCTGCTTGCCGCGCTCGGCGAGCTCATCGATGATCTCCACGGCGCGGGTGCCGACGTGGGTCATGTACGCGACGGCGGCGCCAGGGAAGTCCTTGGCGTCGACCTTCTCCTGCATCTCCTTGACGGAGGTCTGCAGCTTCGAGACTCGGCCCGGGACCTCGCGCAGCTTCTCGGCGGCGAGGTCGCTCGCCCCAGCGGCGGCGTAGAACGCCTTGTTGTCGCGCAGCTTGCTGGCAATGGTCATTCGACTGCTTCCTTCCTTGCGTCGTCATCGGGGTCGGGTGTGCCGCCCTGCTCGCGGGCGGCGGCGGCGGCCGCTCGGGCGCTGCCCTCGTTTTCCTTGCGGAACGACTCGTAGATGTCGAGCAGCACCTGCTTTTGCCGTTCCGTCAGGGCGATGTCGGTGCGGATCGCCGCCTGGACGTCGGTATCGGCCTCGCGTTCCTCGAGGATGCCCGCCTGGACGTACAGGGCCTCGGCGGAGATCCGCAGGCCCTTGGCGATCTGCTGGAGAATCTCGGCGCTCGGCTTGCGCAGACCTCTCTCGATCTGGCTGAGGTAGGGGTTGGAGACCCCGGCCGCGTCAGCGAGCTGACGCAGCGAGATCTTCGCCCGTTGCCGTTGCTCCCGGATGTACTCTCCGATGGAACCGACTTTCGAACCCGCCATGCCTTCACTCTACGCGAAGTGCTTGCTCTAGCAAGCGCTCCAGCTAGCAGCAGCGGGTGAGAACTGTCACATCCCGTCCCGGTCAGCCGACCAGGGACGGATCGGCCGTCCAGGTGTCGCACGCCGCCGGCGCCCGCTTGACGAAGCCGGTGATCACCCATCCGGCGTAATGCCTGGCCGAACCGTGATCCCGCCGTTCTGGGGGCTGGCGGTCGTCGCCCCGGCTGTACACGTCGGCGATCATCGCCCGGTACTGCTCCTCCGTCATCGGCAGCGTCGCCCGTTCCGCGCCAAGGAAGGCGCCGGCAAAGCACTGCGCCTGCAGCTCGATGCGCCGGCTCGCCTCAGTCGACGCCGCGACGTCCTGCTGGTTCATCAGCTGGTGACCGTAGAGGAGGATGCCGGCCTCCTGCTGCACGTGGTGGCCGTACTCGTGCGCGACCACCCTGGCGTACACCGCGTAGTGCGACACCGGCTCGCCGCCGGCGGTCTCGACGACGTGCTCGAGGCCGACGTACATGGTGTCGTTCACCGCGCAGTAGAACGCGGCGGCGCCCGGCTGCGGGTACGAGCCGCACGGGCTGCGGCCCGGCTGCGACCAGAAGACCCGGCTCGGGCGGGGGAACGCCAGGTGCGCTTTGGCGAACTGGCGCCGCCAGACCGCGTCGAGGCATCCGGTCAGCGTGTCCATGAAGTGCTTCATCGAGCGGCCGCTGCCTGGGACGATACGCGGCAACCGGCAGGACACGGAGGTGAGCTCGCCGGTCTTGTACAGCGCGTTGCCGGTCGCCACCTCGCGGCCGACCCGGCGCGCCCCGGCGCCGCCGCCCGGCGACCCGGCGCCGCCGTCGCGACCACCGAACGCGGCCATCGCCAGCACACCGATCACCACGATGGCGGCGACCGCGCCAAGCGCCTCGACGACGCCGCTGGTCGCCGAGCGGCGGCGGGGTGCGTACCGGACCGGGAGCGCGTAAGGGTTCGCCGGTGCGGGCCGGCCGCCTGCGCGCGGGAAGCGCCGTGGCGGCGCCGGAGGGGACGGGCCGACCATGGTCCGAAATGATGGCACAAGCCCCGTACGAGAATCCGCGTCGCGCCCGACCCCGCTGGCGGGACCGCTAGGCTTTTCGCCCATGCCGGGTCGATTGCGGGTGCCGCTGACGCGTAGCCCGCGGGCCGTCCTGACCAGGGCGGCCGCCGTCGCGGTCGCCACTGTGGCCGCCGTCGCCGCCCCTCTCGCCGTCGCGACGCCGGCGGCCGCGCCGGCCGCCCTCCCGGCGGCCGCGGCCCCGCAGCGGGTGGTCAGGGACGCCGTCGCGCTGACCGTACGCCCCGACGGCGTCGTGCACGCCAAAGAGATCGTGACGTACGACTTCGCCGGCGGCGGCACCTCCTTCGACCGGACGTTCGTCGTCAAGACGCGCGACAGCGACCGCAGGGACCGGGTGTTCAGGGTCGAGCACATCACGGCGTCCAGCGCGAACGGCGGTCCGGCGGCGGTCACCACGTCGGCGAACGGCGACGAGCTGGCGGTGCGCGTCTCGGGCGCGCGGGTCACCGGCATCCGCTCCACGACGCTGGAGTACGACGTCCGCGGCGCGGTCTCCGCCGGCGGCTCCGGGCAGGAACTGCGCTGGACCGCGATCGGCGGGTGGCCGGTTCCGGTCGGCGAGGCACGGGTCACGGTCGACGCCGCCGCGG
Source organism: Streptosporangiaceae bacterium (assembly GCA_036378315.1). Classification (GTDB taxonomy): domain Bacteria; phylum Actinomycetota; class Actinomycetes; order Streptosporangiales; family Streptosporangiaceae; genus CALAED01. The sequence goes on from DASUWU010000147.1 coordinate 80,999, forward strand.
CGATCACCAACCTCAATTGCTTCGCCGGCGAGCTGACCAGCTCCATCGGGTGCACCCAGTTCTTCACGAACCACACCCACACGCGGGGCGTGTTCGCCCAGCAGAACCTCTTCCCGCGGGAGTACCTCACGGTCGCCGTCGGCTACCCGCCGGGCACGACCAGGGCCGCCCCGCTGTACGAGCAGCGGCACACGCTGGCGACCGCGTTCACCGTGAACGGGGTCACCGGTGGCGCCCTGGTGGCGCTGCTCGTGCTGCTGCTCGGCGGCCTGGCCGTCCTGTACCAGCTGCGCGGCCGCGACTCGCGGATCGTCGACCAGCGGGCCGCCGAGGGCGACCACCCCCCGATCGGGAACGGTGCCGCGTTCGAGCCGCCGGACGGCGTACGTCCCGGGCAGGTCGGCACGCTGATCGACGAGCAGGCCGACGTCATCGACGTCACGGCGACCATCGTCGACCTCGCGGTGCGCGGCTACCTGCTGATCGAGGAATTGCCGCGCGAGACCTACGGCCGGCTCGACTGGAAGCTGCGCCGGCTCGACCGCCCGCCGGACGACCTGCTGCGCTACGAGCGGATGCTGTACGCCGCCCTGTTCGACGGCCGCGACGAGGTGCGGCTCTCGCAGCTCGGCGGCACCTTCGCCGGACAGCTCTCGGCGGTGCGCAACGCGCTCTACGAGGACGTGGTGCGGCAGGGATGGTTCGGCCGCCGCCCGGACGCGGAACGGACCCGCTGGACCACCGCCGGCATGATCGTGACCGCGGCGGGGGTGGCGGGCACCATCCTGCTCGCCCTGTTCTCCGAGCTCGCGCTGATCGGGCTGGCCGTCATCATCGCGGGGGCCGCCCTCACGCTGGGCGGCCAGCACATGCCGGCCAAGACGGCGCGCGGCGCCACCGTGCTCGCGCACACGATCGGGTTCCGTGCCTACCTGTACCGGGGCGCGGTCGAGGACGTCCCAGAAGACCAGCGCCTCGCCGTGTTCTCGCGCTACCTGCCGTACGCGGTGGTCTTCGACGCCGTCCAGCGCTGGGCCAAGACCGTCGAGGACGCCGGCGTCCGCGAGAAGGGGGCCGACAACCTCTACTGGTACGAGGGGCCGGCCGAGTGGGACATGTCGAAGTTCGCCGAGTCGATGCGGATCTTCATGCTCGCCACGTCGGGTGCCATCTCACAGGCCCGCCAGTTCCGTAGCCTGTCCTAGGGCGACCGCCCGTTCCTTCAGCCGAACAGGCCGGGGACCACGCGAACGGCGCCGACGACGCGGCCACCGCCGCGCACCGGGACGGTCACCAGGTCTTCGGGCACGCCATGCCCGCCGTCGACGCGCCGGAGCAGGGCTCTGAGCAGCGCCACGGTGACCGGTGTACGCGCCCGCCGGCCACCGTCCTCGATCTTGACCGCGCCCGCGAGCACGTCGGACCCGGCCGCGAAGGCGAACGCGTCAACGGCCTCGGCGCCGGACTTGACGAGGAGCCCGGGCACGGCGTCCATCAGCCGCCGCTCGTCGCGGTCGGTGCCCGACGTCCACTCCGGGTGCGCGCGCATCGCGTCCGCGACCCGCCGTTCCGGGCTGCCGGGTTCGGCGCCCAGCAGCGCGCGGAAGGCCGTGGCCACGCCGATCAAGGAAAAGCCGAACAGCGGCGCGCCGCAGCCGTCGACCCCGGTCGCGGCGACCTTCTCCCCCGCCAGCTCCTCGATGGTCCGCCGGATCTCGACCTGCAGCGGGTGGTCGGGGCTGGTGTACGACTCCGTCGGCCACCCGTTGGCGGCGCAGGTGGCGAGCATGGCGGCGTGCTTGCCCGAGCAGTTCATGTGCACCCGCGACGGGCGCTCGCCGGCCGCCACCAGCGCGTCCGCCGCCCGCTGGTCGAGCGGGGGCTGCACAGGGCAGCGCAGCGCCTCAGGGGTCAGCCCGGCGCCGGCGAGGATGCTCCGCACCCCGTCGACGTGGAAGTCCTCGCCCGAGTGGCTGGCCGCGGCCAGCGCCAGCAACTCGCCGTCCAGGCCCAGCCCGTGCCGCAGCATCGCCGCGGCCTGCAGCGGCTTGTTCGCCGAGCGCGGGAAGATCGGCACATCGGTGACGCCGGCCCGTACCGCGTACCCGCCACGGGCGTCCAGCCCGACCGCGGCCCCCCGATGCAGCGACTCGACGAACCCCGAACGCTCCACCTCGACCAGGACCGGATTCACCGGATGGGCCGTGCCGTCCGCCCCGCTCACGAGCGCGGCTTGATGCCGAGGAAGGCGCGTGCCTCCTTGGGCGGCATCGGCTCGCGTTGGGCGATCCCGGCCAGCGTCGCGGCGCGCTCCACGAGCTGGGCGTTGCCGGTCACCGGTTGCCCCTTGGCGTACGTCAGGGTGTCCTCCATGCCCACCCGCAGGTGGCCGCCCGCCGACAGCGCGGCGTACATCACCGGCAGGGCGGTCCGGCCCACGCCCGTCGCCGACCACGTCGCGCCGGGCGGCAGCGCCGCGACGGCGGCGACCAGCGTGCGCGCGTCGCCGGCCATCCCGCCGGGCACGCCCATGACCAGGTCGCAGTGCACGTGACCGCCGTACGGGGGGCCGTGCCTGTCCAGCAGCCGGTGCAGTGCGGCGACGTGCCCGAGGTCGAACAGCTCGAACTCCGGAACGATCTCCAGCGCTTGGGTGCGCTCGTAGAGCTCCACCATGAACGGCCACGGGTTCATGAACACGTCGGCGCCGAAGTTCACCGTCCCGCACGTCAGCGAGCAGGCGTCGGGGCCGGCGTCGAGCACCCGCAGCCGGTCTTCGTAGGAGTCGGTGACCGCGCCGCCTGTGGACAGCTGCACGATGAGGTCGGTGGCCGCGCGCACGGCCTGGACCGTGTCGCGAAGCCGGCCGAGGTCGAGCGTCGGTCGCGCCGCGTCGTCCCTGATGTGGATGTGGATGACCGCGGCGCCCGCCGCCTCGCACTCCCTGGCGGTCTGGACGAGCTCGTCCAAGGTGACCGGCAGGGCCGGCACCTCGGCCTTGTCCGACTCGGCCCCGGTGGGCGCCACCGTGATGAGCGTTGCTGTCATGACCGCATGATCTCAGCTCCGCGGGACACGGCAGAATGCGGGACCGTGCGAGCCGTAGTCCAGCGAGTGAGCCGGGCCAGCGTCACCGTCGACGGCCGGGTGGTGGGGTCCATCGCCGAGCCGGGTCTGCTGGTGCTGGTCGGCGTGACCCACGACGACACGAGGGCGCGGGCCGAACGGCTGGCGGGCAAGCTGTGGGGGCTGCGCATCCTCGACGGCGAGCGGTCCTGCTCCGACCTGGACGCGCCGCTGCTCGTGATCAGCCAGTTCACGCTGTACGGGGACACCCGGAAGGGCCGGCGGCCGTCCTGGGGCGACGCGGCGCCGGGGCCGGTGGCCGAGCCGCTGGTGGACGCCGTGGTGGCCGCGCTGCGCGCGCTCGGCGCCCGGGTCGAGACCGGTGAGTTCGGCGCCCGGATGGAAGTCTCGCTGGTCAACGACGGCCCGGTCACCCTCGTCATCGACGTGTGACCCTCGGAGACATGGCCACAAACGGACCGGCCGGCCCCGCGTCGTCGCGACATGGGGCCGGGCCGGCGGGTCATCGCGTCAGCAGTTACGGATGGACCAGACGGGTGTCCAGTTCTGACTGTGCACGGTCGGGTAGTCCGGCCTGAAGGACTTCCGGACGGACCCATCTTGATTGTAGAAGTGCGACAGGACATTGCCGGTCTGGTGGTCCAGGTATTCGCCCGAGTCGAGCCAGTTGGACAAACTGTACTTGGCGCAGGTGAAAAGGTTGAACTGCTTCCAGTTGCCGGTCGTGTAATCCCAGACCGCGACACACAGGAGCCCGGAGCCGCAGACCCAGGGGGCCCCGGGGTTGACGTGGAAGGTGTTCTGGGCGGCCGGCGAGATCGTCGGCGACACGGCGGCGGCCGACAACGGGTGGGCGTCGGCAGGCGCCGGTGGCAGGGTGGGAATCCGGCTGATCGGGTTGGGTTTGGCCGGCGCCGCCTGGGCGGATCCGGTCGCGGCCATCGCGCCCGCCGCGGCGAGGACCGTTGCGGCCGCCAGCGCGAGGATCCGCACCGGGGCCCGGTTTTTGATGCGCGCACTCAGTGGCATTACATTTCCTTTCCGCCGGACTTGTTTCCGGCAGTGAAGTGTGTGCGTGGAAAGGCTGCCCGTACCGGCGCGGCCGGGCGCCTCACTTTGGCCATGGCCGAACTGTCGCCCGGACAGAGGCCGTCTCTCCCCTCCGGAGACGGCGGGAGTGATCCGCTTATCGGCCACCTCCACCGAGTGTGGATTAATGCGTACCGCTGCAACACCTGGAGGCTTATAGGAGTAGGGTTTCTTCCACCGCCGACGGATTGCGTCCTGGCGGCCGCAGGCAGTCGCGCGGTAGGGGATCTTGTGCGGACGGTTCTGGTTCAGCCCTGTGCGGCAGGTGAGAACACTTTTCGGCCGTTGGAGTTAAAGCCCGGTGAGGAGATCACATTCGGGCGGGGACCGGCACGGGTGTGCATCGACCTCGTCCTCGCCGACCCGGGGGTTCCCCGGCTCGCCGGCCGCATCAGCGCCGTTGACGACTACTGGTTGATCAGCAACCTGAACCGGAGCAAGACCTACGTCGTCGAGAACCCGGAGGGCGGCGGGGAGTTCATCAAAGTGCCGCCGGGACGGCTCAACGCGCCGATCCCGTACGAGTTCTCCCGCGTGGCGCTGCCCACCGGCGGCGCACCGCTCTCCTTCCTGGTGTTCGCGCCGGAGCACGCGTACGCGGCTCCAGCCGCCGCCGGCGAACTGCCGGGGGACAATACGACGGCGGGGTATTCATTCGACGAGACGGCGAAGTACTTCCTGATCCTGGTCGCGCTGTGCGAGCCCCGGCTGAAAGACCCCGCGTCGACGGTGATCCCCACGGTGCCGCAACTCTTGGATCGGTTACGCGACCACCCGGCCTGCGCCGACCTGACCCGGCCCGCGGTCAACTTTCATATCCAGTATCTGGCCAGGACCAAGCTCCGGGTCAGGGACCCGCGGCAGAGCGGCAAGGCCGACTGGCAACGCGCCGCCCTGGTATCGCTTGCGCTCCGGTTCAACCTCGTCCGACCGGAGCACCTCACCATGCTGTCGACACGGTCGTGAACTCCTCGGCGCGCGGCGGTGGGGACCGGCGGTCATTGGGCAGATAGAGCGGCAGGTACCGCTCCACCTTGTCGGCGTACCAGCGCGCATAGTCAGGTATGCCGTGGACCCGAGCCATGTCCTTTGTGTTGCTCTGAAATATCACGGCCGCCAACAACTGCCGCTGTAATGGGGCGGTGGCGTACTTCACGACTTCTGGTGCCAGCCGGCACAGATAGGTGCCCATGTATTTGATCGACACGTAAGGATCAGCCGTCATTCGCAGGGCGCGCGGTTTCTGTTCCGGCGGCAGATAGAACTCGAGCACGCTGGGCGTCCACCTGGCGATACCGTACTCGTCCTTGACCGGGTCGGACAGGTTCGGATTGAAGTCGCTGAGCGCTTTGAGGCTCGCCGCCACCAGCGCGGGCGTAACCTCGGGGACCTGCCGGGTGCACCAGGCCGCATCCACGATCGCCTTGCGGTACCGCGACGGTATGTCGGAGTCGGTGCGCAACCAGGTGCGGTACGGATCGTGCGGTCGCTCGTACTTGGGAAGTTGGACCCAGGCCGTGGCGCCATTCGCCATCACGGCAAGCAGGACGGTGGTGACCAGCAGGCGGAGGTTCCTGCGCCGCGGCCGCGCCGGACCGGCGGCCGGGTATGAGGCGAGTGTCCTGGCACGATCCAGCAGCTCGTTCGCGGTGGGGCGGGCCGCCGCCGCCGGAGCGAGGCAGTCGGCGAGCCACTCCCGCCATGCCGCGGGCAGCGTCTCGGGCAGCGGCAGCTCCCTGCGTCCCGACACATATTCGGAGGCGGCGGCCATGCGGGCCCGGGCGGTGCTGCCCGGGAACGGAAACCGGCCGGTGAGCATCTGGTAGGCCGTGATCCCGAGCGCCCAGATATCAGAGCCGGTACGGACGGCTCTACCGCGATCTGTGAGCGGCTCGTCCCATCGTTCGGGTGGCATGTAGTCCGCCGAGCCCGCGGGTGGCAGGTACCCATGGGTGCCATCGAACTCCACCGCCAAACCGAAGTCGGCCAGCCGCAGCGATCCGTCCGCCATGATGAGGATGTTCCGGGGCTTGAGATCACCATGGATCCAGCCATTGTCGTGCATGTGGGCAAGGCCCTCGCACAGTTCCACGATCAACCGCGGTGCGTTCGCCACGGGCCCGCGGCTCGCCGCGTCGAGTAACTCAGCCACCGATTCACGTGCCAGATCCATGACCAGTACGGCCGCGCCGTCCAACGTCGGAGAGCGCTCGTCATCCACGGTGAGTGCCTCATAAAGTCGGATCAGGCGCGGGTGGCTGAGCGCGCTGTGGAGACTCAACTCCCGGGCCGCCATATCGGCCAAATAGTTGACCTGCCTGGGGGTAAGCGTTCCTGTTGGCAGAAATTTCAGAGCAACGCGATCTGGCGTGTCCGCATCCGGCCCCGCCACTATTCGCCGACCCTCGTAGACGCTCCCCCAGGAACCTGTGGCGACCGCCCGCACCACTTCCCAGCCGGCCACCCGGTATCCGACAGGGACGGGCACCGCCCAATCCTCAACTTTCGTCATACGAATCCCCCGTAACCCCGAACCCCTAAATCCAGGTCAACAGCGTAACTACCGGAGTCAAGCCTTTCAAGCAAGGCGGTCCGGCCGGTAAGCGGGCAACCTCAGGTCGAAGATCGAAATCCTATTTACCGGTGGCGGGCCGGCGAATAGCGCGACACAGGGGCATGTTGTTTCTTTTCCGCACTCCTGCCGGCAAGGCGCCGCGTCCACAGCCGATCACTGATTATGGGGGCGTACAGCTTATGGGCGTACAGCGGCCACGATGCCGACGATCGCGGCCAGCGTGATGACCGACGCGGCCGCGAGCACGATGCGGTCGCCGTTCTCGAGCCTGCCGCGGATCCGTGGCGACACCACGAGCACGCCCGTGGTCCGGTGCGGATCGGGCGGCGGCGCGAGCCGGCGGAACGGGTTGCGCAGGCCGGCCAGCCGCCACAGGGCGTCGTTCTTGATCTGCTGGTGCCGCCTGGCGCAGGCGAACAGCCGCCCGCGGACCGGCTCGACGCAGGAGTAGCCCTGGCGGGTCAGCACCCGGCACCTCGTCGGGACCAGGCAGAACTCGTACAGACACCACAGCAGCAGGCCGAGCAGGGCCAGCCGCCACGACCTCGCCAGTACGGCGGCGAGCCCCAGCACGGCGAACAGGGCCCACCACGCCTGCACGGGCTCGCGCCACCGGCGGCGCCGCGTCCTCGCCTCCTCGCTCGGCGGAGGCGGCGGCAGCGCGCGGTCCTGACCGGGAACCATCGGCGCACCCCGGGGTCAGGCGGGCCGGCGCCGCAGCGCGATCGTGACGTTGGCGCCGGTGTCCGGGGACACGACGACCTCCTGGGTCGCGGCGACGCCCCCGGCGAGCAGCTCGACGTCGACCGGAACGGAGCGTTTGACCAGCGCGAGCGCGACCGGGCCCAGCTCGTAGTGCCGCGCAGCGGATCCCACGGACCCGACCGCCCGGCCCCGCAGCTCCACCGGGTCGCCGTGCGCCGGCAGCCGGTCGACGCTGCCGTCCAGGTGCAGGAACACCAGCCGGCGCGGCGGCCGGCCCAGGTTGTGCACCCGGGCCACCGTCTCCTGGCCGCGGTAGCACCCCTTGTCAAGGTGGACCGCGGTCTCGATCCAGCCGGCCTCGTGCGGGATCGTCCGGTCGTCGGTGTCGAGGCCGAACCGCGGCCGGTGCGCCGCGATGCGCAGCGCCTCGTACGCCCACAGACCAGCGGGCCGCACTCCCCAGTCGCGCCCGGCGAGCTCGGCGCGCGGCACGAGCAACGTCGTGCCGGCGACGTCGGGCATGGCGAGCTCGCCCTCGGCCGGGCCGCTGGTGGTGACCACCGCATAGGAGTCCGTCACGTCCGCGACCTCGACGCGCAGCATGAACCGCATCGAGTCGAGGAAGCTCACGAGGGCCTCCGCGGTGCCGGGCTCGACGTGCGCCCACACGGCGGTGCCGTCGTCGACGAGCGCCAGGTGGTGCTCGACCCGGCCCTGCGGGCTGAGCAGCAGCGCCTCGGCGGGCTCGAAGGGCCGCAGCCGCTCCAGGTGCTGCGTCGTCATGCTGTGCAGCCAGCGCAGCCGGTCGGGGCCGCCGATCCGGACGACGCCGCGGTTGCTCCGGTCGACGAACGCGCCGGTCTCGGCGAGCGCACGCTGCTCATGGAAGGGCTCTCCGTAGTGCGCGGCGATCTCTTCGTCGGGCGGGTCGGCGGGCACGGCTCCGGGCGCCGTCAGCAGCGGGCTCTTCATGCGTTCCAGGCTACGCGTCCCGGCAGTCGCGGCAGAGGCCGTAGACGGTGAGGTGGTGCACGTCGGTGACGAAACCGTACTCGCGGTCCAGCACCCCGACGAGGCCGGCGGCGACCTCGGGCCCGACGTCCTGGACCCGGCCGCACTCGCGGCACATCAGGTGCACGTGCTCGGCCTCGGCGGCGAGGTGGTAGGTCGGCGGGCCGTGCTTGAGGTGGGCGTGCTTGACCAGGCCGAGCTCTTCGAGCAGCTCGAGCGTGCGGTAGATGGTCGAGATGTTGACCCCGCGGGCGGTGCGCTGCACCTCGGTGCAGATCTGCTCCGGAGTGCCGTGCTCGAGCGCTGTCACCGCCTCGAGCACGAGCTGGCGCTGCGGTGTGACCCGGTAGCCATGGGACCGCAGCTCCTCCTGCCAGGTCTCGGGCATACATCGAGTCTATGACCGCGTCCGTTCCCGCGGGGGGCCCGCTGTGACGCCGGTCACCTCGGACACGGCAAAAAACTCGCTTGCCACTCCCTCGACGCTCGCATAGCGTGCTGCTAACGCGGGAAAGGAGGTGGTCCAAAGCATGCATAGCTCTAGGACTCGCGAGGTGGCTGTCCACTAGCCGCCGTCCGCGTGTGCGGCCGTCTGTCGCTGGGAGCCCCGCGCAAGGGACTCCCCGTCGTATGGACAACCCGCTCACGTCGGCCCCGGGGTGATTCACCCCGGAACCCGTAGTTGGGAACCGCCCGCTGGAAGGCGGCGGTGAATACCAGACAGACACCCGATCCCCGGACCGGTGGGACTAGTCCTGCCCGCCCCCGTCGCACGCGGCGGGAAGTGGTCCGGGGATCGTCTTTTCCCGGATCACCGCTGGCGGGCCTACGACACCCGTTTCAGCTGGGCGGACAGGTGGGACTGCAGCCGCTGGCCCACCGCGGCCATGTCGTAGGCGTAGCCGAGGTCCTCGCCGATCATCCCGTACAGCCTGCGGCCGGCGGTCACCTCCTTGGCGGTCTCGGTACGGGCCACCACGTCGGTGCTCAGCTCGGCGCGGGTGCCGGTGATCTCGCCCAGGTAGATCTCGGCGATCCCGCTCGGATGGGCGAGGATCACCTCCAGCCGGCCACCCGGCTGGGGTCTCCAGAAGCCGGCCTCGGTGGCCAGCGGCGCCCCGAGGTGGCCCGCGTCGTCCAGCCGCCACGTGCGGCTGGTGTAGATCAGGTAGGGCTTGCCGTTGTGCGTGAAGGAGATCTCCTGGCCGAAGCGGAAGCTCTCGATCGTTGGATAGCCGCCGACGCCCGCGCCTTCCCATTCGCCGATGAGGAACTCGAGAGGCGCGAGGTCAGGGTGCAGCTCAGGCTCCATGCTGGCCGAGCGTAGCGGCGTTTGGCCCGCGCGGCTCCCATCGCGCACGGACTCGTCCGCCGGTACCGCGCTCCGGCGCCCGGGCGGCCGGCGATTAGCGGGGCCTGGACAGCTTGACGACCAAGACGAGCGCGGCCACCGCGACGGTCGTCAACACCAGGACGAGCGCGATGGCGTTCACCGTGCCGAGCACAGCCGGAAGTCTAGGACAGCGATGCCATGGATCTTCTCCTTTCCAACGGCATGTCGCGCCCGGCCGTCGGGCGCCGCCCACGGCACGGCGGTCCAAGGTACTAATCTTCGCTTATGGGGCGATCGCTTGTGATCAAGGCGACGGCGGGCGCGGACAGCCCGGAACGCTGCAACCAGGCCTTCACTGTCGCCGCCGCCGCCGCGGCGAGCGGGGTTCCGGTGTCGTTGTGGCTGACCGGCGAATCCTCGTGGTACGGGCTGCCCGGCCGGGCCGAGGAGTTCACGCTGCCGCACGCCACGCCGCTGGCCGACCTCCTGCAGGTCGTGCTGGCCGCCGGCCAGGTGACGGTCTGCACGCAGTGCGCGGCTCGCCGGAACATCACCGAGGACGATTTGATCAAGGGCGTGCGGATCGCCGGAGCGCCGACCTTCGTGGAAGAGATCACAGCCGAGGGCGCGCAGGCGCTCGTCTACTAACCTCAATTCAGACATCCCGGCATCACTCCGACGACGATTCCCGGCACCAGGAGAGACGGGCTGTCCTGACCGGCCGCCGTGGACAACACTGGGGCAATGGCGACGCTGTGGGACGTCCTACGCGACTGCATACCTAACGATCATGCCCGCCAGGTGACCTCACGGCACTATCTGGACGAGGCCATGACGGCACCCGAAGCGCCCGATCTGGTGGTGGATCTCGGATGCGGCCGCGGCACCTCGGCCGAGCTCTTCCGTCGCCACGCCCCCCGCGTCAGGTGGGTCGGCGTCGACATCACCGACTCCTACGAGGCCGGGCAGCCGAAAGCGACCGACGCTCCCCTCCTGTGGTACGACGGGCTCCACCTCCCGCTCCGTACCTGCTCGGTGCCCCTGATCTATTCCCACCAGGTCTTCGAGCACGTCCAGTGGCCGAGGGAGCTACTCATGGAGATCGCCCGCGTGCTGCGACCCGGCGGCGTGCTCATCGGCAGCACGTCCCAGTTCGAGCCGTACCACTCGCGCAGCCTGTGGAACTACACGCCGTACGGGTTCCGTGTCCTCGTCGAGGAGGCGGGCCTCGTCCTGGAGGAAATCCGCCCGTCGCTGGACGGGGTGACGCTGATCGAACGGCTTTACCACAACGACCGCGAGAACTACAGCCGTTACTGGGTCGAGGAGTCGCCGCTCAATCGCGAGATCGACAAGTGGGGCGAGGAGACCGGGCGGCGCCCCTCGCTGGTGAACCTCAGGAAGCTGACGTTCTGCGGGCAGTTCGCCTTCCGCGTGCGCAAGCCGTCCGAGGCGATCTGAAAAGGGTGCCGCCGCGGGTGCGCCGCCCGGTTCGCCGGCGTCCGGACGAACACGCTAGCGCGCGGCTCGGCCGGTCCCGCCAAGCCCTGACAGGTCGCGGGCGCCGACGCTGTTGCGGTGGGCGACGCTAGACCCGAGGGATATCTGGGGCCAGAGGCCGTTGATTTCCTGGCGGCTGCGCTCGCTCCACTCCCTGGCGAGGGGATCGCGGGCCTTGTAGAAGTTGAGCGCGTACCCGCCCGAGTGGAGGCGCAGCAGCGCGAACCCGCCCGGGTACTCCTTGACCGCGCCGACCTCCTGCTGCGTGACGTGCGCGGCGCCGGGCAGCACCGTGCGCCGGTTGCGGTGGGTGTGCCCCGCGTGCTGCAGGAACACTCCGGGCGTCCGCGCGTACGTGGCGAGCACCGACGCCGCCTGCCCGGCCTCCAGCGCGGTGGCGCCGGTGTCGGCGAGCGGATGGTCGGGCGTGATCAGCGGATGGTGACCGACGACGATCGTCGGCTGGTCGCGGTGCGCGGCGAGGTCGGCCTCGAACCAGGCGAGCTGCCCACCTGACAGGCCGCCCGCGTCCCCGCCGCCGCCCGGCTTGTCGTAGGTGTCCAGGCAGATGAGGTGGAGGCCGTCGAGGTCGGTCGAGTAGTACGTCGGCCGGTCCCCGGGGAAGAAGCGGTCGCGGAAGCAGTCGCGACCCTGCCACCGCCCTGGGCCGCACCCGGCGTAGGCGGCACCGGCATGCGCCCTGTCGTGGTTGCCGCGGGCCACGAAGTAGTCGGCCTGGTGCGCGCCGAAGCGGTCGAGCAGCGCCTTGGCGCGGGCGAGGTCGGCCGGTGCGCCCTCGTCCGAGATATCCCCCGCGGCCAGCAGGTAGCGCGCGCCGCGCCGGCGGGCGTCGGCGACCACCGCCTCCGCCATGATCTCGGGGTAGGGGGGGCGGCCCGCGAGCTGGGCGATGCCCTTGATCTCGGGCAGGCCGCCGACGAGGCCGGCGACGGTCTCGCCGAGGTGCAGGTCGTTGCAGAGCGCGATCGAGAAGAGATGCCGGCCGGGCGGCGGCAGCGGGGTGGCGAAGCGGAACGTGCCGCCCGGCTGTGGCGTGCCGGCCGCCTCCCCCGCGGCGAGGACCGTCGCCGCCGCCGGCTTGCCGCCCGATCGGGCCTGGTAGTAGTAGGTGCGGCCGGGTTCGAGGCCGTTGACCTCGACATAGTGGTGCGGCGTCGGGGCGTCGTCGCCGTACGCCACCTCGGTGAGCCGGGCCGGATGGGTTCCGTACGCTACCTCGCCGTCGGCGGGCGCCGGGACCATCCGGCCGAGCCCGTCGTCGGTGCCCGGCACGCCGGTGTACCACGTGAAGACGGCGCTGGTCTCGGCCAGCGTGACGAGTTCCAGGTCGACCGGCTGCACGGCTGCGGGCGCGGCGGGGTCAGCCGGGCAGCACAGCGGCGAGGCGCTCCTCGCGGAGCCGCCCGGCCCACGAGTCGTCGACGGGCGCGAGCTCGCGGCCGGCCGCCCAGCCCAGCAGCAGGTCGGCGAGAGCCGGGTTGCGCACCAGCGCCGGCCCGTGCATGTAGGTGCCGACGATGTGGTCGCGGTGGGCGCCTTCTGTGCCGTCGCCGTTGCCGACGCCGACCGTGGTCGTGGCCAGCGGCCGGGCGCCGGGACCGAGCCGGGTGACGCCCTGGTGGTTTTCGAAGCCGGTGATCGTCGGGATGCCGAGCGCCGGGTCGACCTCACCGGCGATCTCGCCGACGGCGCGCTTGCCGCCGCGGCCGCTGCGCATGTCGAGCAGGCCGAGGCCCTCGACCTGCTGGCCCTCCTCGCCGCCGAACTCGGTGCCGAGCAGCTGGTAGCCGGCGCACACGGCGAAGACGACCGAGCCGTACTCGACGGCGCGCTGCAGCCCGCCGTCGGCGCGCAGCCGCTGCGCGGCCAGGATCTGCGGCCGGTCCTCGCCGCCGCCCATCAGGTAGATGTCGCCGTCGACCGGGACGGGCTCGTCGGAGCGCACGTGCACCGTGTCGGTGAAGATGCCGCGCAGCGCGGCCCGCCGCTCGAGGACGATGACGTTGCCGCGGTCGCCGTACGTGCTGAGCAGGTCGGGATAGATCCAGACGATCTTGATGCGGTCAGACGACACGGCCGTACCTCGCTCGGATCTGCTGGAAGGCGGTGTAGTTCGCGATCACGTCCAGCCGGCCGGGCCCCATCGAGGTGATCGCGTCGTCGATGTCGTCGACGAGCGTGAAGGCGACCTCGGCCGCCTCGAGCCGGGCGGCCAGGTCGAGCCGGCGCTCGCCGGTCGCCCACACGGGGCGGCCGCGCAGCACGCGGTAGTCGACGTCCCACAGCCATGAGGTGTCGCGCCCGTCCGGCCCCTGCGCGTTGATCGACAGCGCCACGGGCCCCGGCGCCGGTTCGAGCACATCGAACGCCTCGAGCCAGCCCGCCGGGTTCTTCGCCAGCAGCAGCCGCAGCCGCCTGCCCTCGTGCTCGACTGTGGTGTACCGGCCGGCCACGGAGGTGACGCCGGCCAGCCTGGGCAGCGCCTCTTCCGGCTCGACGCCGAGCTGGGCGGCGACGGCGAGGGCGATCGCCGCGTTGGCCCGGTTGGCCCGGCCGGGCAGCTGCAGGGACAGCTCGTAGGTCTTGCCGCGCGGCGTGGTCACCCGATCGGCGTGCAGGATCCAGTCGGGCTTGGGCCGGGCGAAGTGGCACTCGCGGCACTTCCAGTGCACGCCCTCGCGGTCGAGGGGCCCGCCGCACTCGGGGCAGCACCAGGAGTCCTCCCGCCAGTGCTGGCCGGCGGAGACCCAGGTGATGCTCTTGGCCGTCGACGCGCCCCAGGTGACGAGCGGATCGTCGCAGTTGGCCACCACATGGGTGTCGGCGCCGTCGAGCGCTGACCGCCACTTGCCCGCCAGCAACCAGATCTCGGCGGCGCGGTCCATCTGGTCACGGCTGAGGTTCATCAGGGCGACGATGGCCGCCGAGGTCTCCGCCAGCACCATCGGGACGTACTTCTCGTCGCATTCGAGCACCGCGTACGGCGCCGTCGGCGCCTGCGCGAGGGCCAGCACGTGTCCGGACGGCATGTTCGCGCCGAAGGCATTGGTCGCCACCTCGCCGCGGGCGCGCAGCGCGGAGGCGATGAGGCGGGTGGTCGTCGTCTTGCCGTTGGTGGCGCTGACCAGGACCAGCCTGCGGTCGGTCGACAGCCGGCGCAGCAGCTCGGGGTCGAGCGCGAGACCGACCCGTCCGCCGATCACCGAGCCGTCGCCGCGCCCGGCCAGCCGCGACATCTTCGATGCGGTACGGCCCAGGGCGGCCGCCACCTGCGCGCGCACGGGAAGGTCGCTCAACTGGCCTCCGTCTCTGGTTGGTGCGGGTCGGTACGGGTGGCCCGCGGGCCGCGTCGCCGCGGGGACGCGGAACCCAGAGCCACAGCCTAACCGGTCCGCCGAGCCGGTTTGGGCGGATGGTCGCAATCGCGGAC
>DASUWU010000148.1:0-25630 GCA_036378315.1 Streptosporangiaceae bacterium
ACCAAAACAGCGGCCTGTGCCTCGACGTCTTCGGCGCCGGCAACAACCAAGGCCAACAACTCGACCAATGGCCCTGCAAGAACGCCCCAGCCACCAACCAAGACTTCACCCCCCGCTGACCACCCGCACGCGGCCGTCCCCTCCACTGACAGGGGGGACGGCCGCGTCTTCACGGGGTGGCGTGGGGGACGCGTACCTCGATGCTTCCCCCGCGCTCGCGCACCTCGATGGCCGGCAGCGGCGGCGGCGGGGTGGGCAGCTGCGAGGTGATGACGGTCCCATCGAGATCGAAGAAGGTGCGGTGGCAGGGGCAGGCCAGCCGCACGCGCTGGATGTTGAGCCGGCAGCCCTGATGGGTGCACACGCCGGAGCGGGCCGAGACCCGCCCGGCGGTCCGCATCACGAAGCCGGCCACGGTGCCGGTGTCGAAGGCGGCGACGCCTCCCTCGGCCAGATCGCCGGCGGCCATGACGGTCTGCCACGTCCCGTCGTTGGGTTCGAGCGTGCCCCCCCGCCTCGCGCCGGTCCCGGCCGACCGGCCGCGGCCACCGAAGAGGCGGTCGGCGGCCGCGGTGAGCCCGGCGGACGCGGCCGCGGCGGCGGTGCCGACCAGGAGGCCGCGGCGCCGGTGGTGGAACGGCCGCGGCGCCGGCTCGTCCGTCGCCGTCTCCTCGCCGCGCTCGACCCGGGCCAGCCGGTCCTGGAGGGCGGCGACGAACTCGGCGCTGGGGGCGGCGTCTTCGGGGCGGGCCGCGCGCAACCGGATCGCGGCGGCGAGCGCGCCGGCCTCCTCGTCGGTCGGGACGAAGGGACGCGGCCGGCGCTGTCGCAGCAGCCGGTCGACGTAGCGGTTGAACCTGCGCATCCTGCTCACCGGGCCTCCACCTCCAACAGCCGCGCGGCGTGCCGCAGCGCCCGATATTGCAGCACCTTGGCGTTGGCGACCGTGACACCCATCTGCTTGGCGGCCTCCTTGACGGTGGCGGCCTGCAGGAATCGCAGGCGGAGGATCGTCCCGTACCGCTCCGGCAACTCGTCGAGGATCTGCTGTACGGCCGTGACTCTGGCCGCGTCGGCCGCGTCGTCGGCGACGGTGAGCGCCTCGGCCAGCGTGTCGGGATCGATGGCGGTGAGCTGGCGGCCGAGGGTGCGGCGCCAGTGCTCGGCGAGTACGGTCCTGGCCACCGCGAGCAGGTAGGCCCGAACCTCCCGCACGCTGGCCGTGGTGCGCAGCCGTGGCAACGCGGCCACGAAAACCTCGCCGGTCAGATCCTCGGCGTCCGGCCGGTTGCCGACCCGGGCGAACAGCACCCGGTAAATTCGTTCGACGTTGTCCCGGTAGACGTCGTCCCACGACGGGTAGCGCTCGTCCCGCACGGAGTCGCTCACCAGACGCAGCCTCGCCTCGGCTGTCGCCCTATCGCGTGGATCGGCCGGCTCCTGGGCCGGGCGCGGACCGCCGCCACGTGCGGCCACCGGCATCACCTCCCGCGAGCTGATACGCCCGCGGGTTACAGCCGGGCGGCCCAGCCCGGGGTGAGCTGGGAGCTCTCGTCGCCGATCAGCGGATCGGCCCAGAACTCGATCAGTTCGTCCTCGGTGAGCTGGCCGGGCGGGACGTCCGAGCGCACCGCGCGGCCGGTGGCGAGCGCCCAGGTGGTGATCAGGGTCAGCGCCAGCAGGGCCTCCTCGGCCGGTGCCTCCGCCACGACCATGCCGCGCGCCTCCTCTCGCGTGCCGTCGACCGGGAACTCGTTAGGTGTACGACTCTGCCCGCATTTCGGTCCCGGAGGTGCGGTTTTCGACAACTCCGAACGTTCCCGAACGCGGCTGGGACCCCATGATGAGGTGGTGACGTTCGTGTCCTCATCGCTGGCGGGCATCGACCTGAACCTTCTCCTTGTCCTGCGCGAGCTGCTCAGGGAGCGCAACGTGACCCGCGCGGCCGAGCGCCTCGGAGTGACCCAGCCCGCGGCCAGCGCGGCGCTGTCCAGGCTGCGCCGGCACTTCAACGACGACCTTCTGGTGCGCCGTCGCGGCCGGTACGAGCTGTCGGCCCTGGCGGTCCAGCTCGCCGAACAGATCGATGCGGTGTGCGCCGGCGTCGAGCAGCTGTTCGCCACCGCGGAGGACGCCGATCCGGCCACGTCGCGGCGTGAGTTCAGGCTGGTCATCGGCGACTACGGCCTGTCCGTGCTCGGCGCGGAGCTGACCCGCGCGATGAGCCGGGCCGCCCCGCACGCCCGGCTGGGCCTCTCCCTCGCCAGGGAGGGTCTCGCCGCGCACATCGCGCAGACGATCCAGATGGTCGACGCGGTGGTCTCGTCGGCGACGATCCATTTCCACCTCCCCGAGATGCGGTCGAGCGAGCTCTTTCGCGACCGTTGGGTCTGCATCGCCTCGGCGGACAACCCTCGTTTCGAGGCGCGCGGGCTGACCCGCGAGGACCTGACGAGCTCCACCTGGGTGGTGCCCTACCACAGCGACGCGCGCTTCCCGTCGTCCGTCCCGGTGAGCGGCCAGCTCGCGCTGCTCGGGGTCAGGCCGGTGGTGGCCGTCCGGGTGGACAGCCACGCCGCGGTTCCCCACCTGGTCGCCGGCAGCGAGCACATCGCGCTCGTCCAGGAGCGGTTGGCGTCCTCGCTGCGGGGGCGGCTGCCCATCCGGGTGCTCGAGTGCCCGCAGCGGACCGACCCCATCGTGCACCGGCTGTGGTGGCACGAACGCCTCGACGGCGACCACGCCCACCGCTGGTTCCGTGAGCTCGTGACGGAGGCCGCGCGGGCGGCCGCGCCCTGATCGTGCTACTCGCCGGCCTTGGGGCTCGTGGCCGGAGACATGAGGGCCTCCTGGACGACGGGGTCCTCGTCGGTGCCCAGGACGCGCCAGTCTTCGCCGGGTTCGAGGATCTTCTCGGCCGACCTGATCGTCCGGAAGTCGGTGCCCGGGCCGGCCAGCGCGGGCGGCGCGGCGCCGTCGGCGGCCAGCGCCTTGGCGGACCTGATCAGCAGCTGCCGCATCCGGATGATCGCCTTGTCGATGGTCCCGAGGTGTTCCTGGGTGCGGTCGTAGATGGGCCCCATCGACTCGGTGACCATCAGGTCCTGGCTGACGAAGTCGGAGATGCCGCTGAAGGTCCCGTCGCGCTGCACGTCGCGGTCGATCAGGTAGTCGTTCTCCGCCGTGTGCGTGCGCGGGGTGACGCCCGGGCTGAAGTTCACGGTGAACGGGATGGAGCGGGGGTCGAACAAGGGCTCGCCGCCGTAGCCGCGCGGGTTGCTCGGCGGCTGCGCGGTGAAGCCGTAGCGGTAGCAGCTCACGTCGTCGATCGGCACCACCATGAGCTGGCGCGTCGAGAACGGCACCGCGGCCACGATCGTCCCGTACGGAAAGACGTACTCGGTGATCCGCACGTTGGTGTGTCCGTTGGGGGTCGTCCGGAGCCCGGCGTAGCGGAAGCCGTACCACGTGTTCTCGACCTCGAGTCGCGGCGCGCGGTCGTGCATCCAGAATTTCCAGGTGAGCCTGTTCGAGGGGTAGCCGGGCCGGTCCGTGCCGTCATCGGGAATGTCGGCCGCGGCGTGGTACTGGTGCAGCCAGGAGATGTGCGCCGTGTCGAAGTTGCCTTCCATGGTTTGGATCCAGTTGCACGTCGAGTGCAGCTTCGCGGCGTAGACCTGCTCAGCCGGCAGCGCTTCTGTGCCGAAGTCCCGGAACGGCGTCAGCGTCTCCGGCGGGCCCATGTAGGTCCACACGATGCCGCCCGACTCGTGCGTCGGATAGGCGGGGATCCGCACCTTGTCCTTGAAATTGCTGGTCGCCGGCTCGCTGGGCATCTCGACGCAGCGACCGGTCCGGTCGAATTTCCACCCGTGGTAGACGCAGCGCAGGCCGCAGTCCTCGTTGCGGCCGAAGTACATGGAGGCACCGCGGTGCGGGCAGTTCTCCGCGACCAGCCCGACCTGGCCTTCGGTGTCGCGGAAGGCGACGAGGTTCTCGCCGAGCAGCCGCACCCGCACGGGAGCGCCATCGGGCCGGGGTAGTTCGCTGGACAGCAGCGCCGGGGTCCAGTAGCGCCGCAGCAGGTCGCCCATGGGGGTGCCGGGTCCGACCCTGGTCAGGATCTCGTTGTCCTGCGCGGAAAGCACGATTCGCATCCTTTCTGTGCTGCGACTCCGTGCTGCGACAAGATAACCCGAGGTCAGGAGGACCGAGAAACAACGAATGCGGCTAGTCGCGTATAAGCGGCACTGATGGCGCGGGACCCGCGAAGGCCCGCGGGTCGGACGCCGACCGGAGAAGCCGCCTGTCCGAAATGAGATCGTGCGGCAGTGCCACGGCAATGTCCCGGCAATGTCGGGGCCACTTCACGCGACGTCGACAGGATCCGCTATGGTCACCTGCGGTCAGTCAGTATCTCCTCATCTGTCCCGGTAAAGATCGCAACGGGGGAATCGCGCATGCTCCTGCGCCGCCATCTGTTCGTGTCCGCCATCGCGTTGATCGGCCTCGCCGGCACCGCCGGCGCTTCCGGCGCCGGCGCTTCGGCGCTTGCTCCGGTCGACCCCGGTCATCCGGGGGAGACCACGACCATCGACGCCTCGTTCAAGCTCACCTGGCATCCGACCGATCAGGCCGCGCTCGCCGAGATCGACGGCCTGGTCGCCGACGGCACGCACGGCATCAGCCATACCCAGATGTCGACCGTGGCCGCCGACGGCAACCGGACGCTGCGCTGGAAGAGCGGCTGCCCGGCCGGCAACGACGCGGTGGACGCGCTGGACGCCAAGGTGCCGCTCGGCGCGTGGTGCTTCGACAACGACGACGCGAACAACTCCTGGTATCCCCAGGGCGTGGGCATCAGCCGCACGTCGACGCTCAGCGGCGTGCTGCTCAGCTGGTACCACAAGGACAGCGCGGGCAAAACGGACATGACCCGGATCACGGTGGGCGCCCGCCCCGCGGCGCAGACGGACGGCAGCTACCGGATCGTCCTGCTCGCGGTGCCGACCACGACCGCCTCCGGCCAGTTGGCGATGCAGGACGTACGGCCGGTGCGCGCCGATCTGAGCACGGAGGCCGTCGGTGACCTCGGCCTGCACGCCGGCGGCATCGCGGTGGCCGGCAACTACCTGTACGTCGCCGACACCTCGGGCGGCTTCCGGGTGTTCAACCTGAGCAAGCCGTACCAGGTCGCCACCGGCAAGAGCGGCCTCGGCGTGGACGCCACGGACGGCAAGTTCTACGCCCACGGTGCGAAGTACGCGCTGTTCGAGGAGGGCAGGTACGCCTACGACACGTCGGCAGGCACCTGCAAGCCGGACGACCAGGCGCCGGACGGGCCTGGCCGGAACCTGTGCTTCAGCACCGTGTCGGTGGACAACAGCTATCCCACCCCGGGGCTGGTCAGCGGCGAGTACCGGCGGACGGCCGGGGTGGTGGCCGGCAAGCCGGTACGGGTGGTGCGCTGGCCGCTCAACGCCGACGGTTCGCTGCACGCCTCCGGCGATGTGGTGACCTCGACGACCGTGTACGGCACCTACACGCCGCGGATCCAGGGGGTCGCCGCCCACTACGACAGCGCCCAGCAGACCACCGTCTACTACAACACCTCCTACACCGACGGCAACGGCGTCGTGCAGCCCGGCAAGGTGTACAGCGACCGTGGCGGCCGGAACGCGTGGAGCATCGTGGGGACGCGCGGCGCCGAGGCGTTCGGCTACGACGAGAACAACACCGACGGCCACCGGCTGTGGAGCGTCACGGAGCACCCGAACCTGCGGATGCTGTACTGGGTCTACCGCGACGACATGCAGCCCGCCGCCGACAGCTGACCGGTCCCGGCGCGGTCGCCGCGCTTGCGGGCCACCCCGGCGTAGACGCCGGCCCGCCCGGGGTCGTCGACCTCGTGGAGTGGGCGCCACTCCGCGGTGAACACGACCCCGGGCTCCACCAGTTCCAGCCCGGCGAACAACGCGCTGACCTCATGCTTGCTCCGCAGGACCAAGGGCACGGCCAGCCCCCGGTAGAACTCGCTGACCTGGGCGGACTCCTCGGGCAGCATGTCAAAGGTGCCGTGCGACAGGACAAGGTGGCTGCCGGGGGCCGCGGGTCCCATGAACCCCGCGATGACCCCGGCCGGGTCGTCAACGTCGGTGAGGTAGTGCAGGAGGGAGCCCATCAACACGGCGACGGGTCGGGAAGGGTCGATCAGCGCGCGCACCTCGCCGTGGTCGAGGATCTCCGCCGGGCGTCGCGCGTCGCCGCGGATCGCCGCGATACCGGGGATGCCGGTGGCGAGTAACGCCTGGGCGTGCGCGACCGCCATCGGGTCGATGTCGACGTAGACGACGCGGCAGGCCGGGTCCACCCGCCGCGCGACCTCGTGCACGCTGTCCGTGGTGGGCAGGCCGCTGCCGATGTCGAGGAACTGCCGGACGCCCTGTTCCGCGCAGTACTTGACCGCCCGTTCCAGGAACGCCCGCGCCTCGCGGACGATCCAGCGGGTCTGCGGCACGGTGGCGACGATCCGCTCACCGAACTCGCGGTCGGCGGCGAAGTTGTCCTTGCCGCCGAGTATGTAGTCGTGCACGCGAACGCTGGAGGCTCGACTCAGGTCGACGCCGAGCGTCGCCTCGTTGCCGGTCACCCGCGTCATCCTGCCATGGGAACGGCCCGGCCGGCCCGTCCTCTACCCGGCGTACTCGCTCGAACGCGGTCCGGATGCGGCCACCGGCCACCGGCCAAGGCCACCGGCCACCGGATAACCGCGCACCGCCCCCTGGCGAGCCGGCCCCGCCGGCGGGCAGCCTGCCGAGGTGGGCGGAGCGCACCACATCGATCGTCGGCTTGACGGCGAAGAGCAGGGAACCGATGAGGAACAACCAGTCCGCCGTGACGGACAGCGACGCGTAGAAGAAGCAGGCGCTGCCCGCGACGAAGCAGGTGGCGGCGCAGAAGTCCACCCCCGTGCGCACCACCTGGTAACGCCAGAAGATCTCCAGATGGCGCGGGGTAAGGTCATTCAGGACTGGGTCGAGGATCCTCATGACTCCAGCATTTACCCCGGCGGGGATCGGGGCCGAACATGGGCGGGCGACGTAGCGGGCGGCTCCGTTCTTTCGTCGTAGGATGTGATCGAATAGCCCGATTTCTTTCGAACTATTGGGTTGTCTGGCAAGGTGCCGGACGACCAGACAATCCACATTCAGGATCGCTCCCTGGTGGCTCCCTACTGCGATCGGCCCGGATGGTTTAGGGTTGATATGTCGATATAGCTTTTTAAATCGGGTGCTATCGGGGTGAATTATGGGAAGGCCGGAGCGCGCGGTCGATCCGGAGAATGGGCCGGTGGCACGGTTCGCGGTCGAGCTGCGGCGGCTGCGGGAGGCCGCAGGCCGCCCGGGATATCGAGAGCTGGCGCGGCGCGCGCACTATTCGGTGGCGACGCTCGCCGAGGCGGCGGGCGGCAAGGTGCTTCCTTCGTTGCAGGTGACGCTGGCCTACGTGGAGGCGTGCGGGGGAGATTCGGGGGCGTGGGAGGCACGGTGGCGCGAGGTCGCCGAGGAGCTCGCCGCGGCGGACGCCGCCGCGGGGGAGGAGCTGGAGACGGCGCCCTACCGGGGATTGATGACCTTCGGGCCCGGTGACGCGGAGTGGTTCTTCGGCCGGCGGCGGTTGGTCGGGCGGCTGCTTGAGCGACTGTCGACGGCGTCGTTCGTGGCGGTGTTCGGCCCGTCGGGCAGCGGTAAGTCCTCGCTGCTGCGCGCTGGTTTGCTGCCGGCGCTCGAGCGAGGGGGCA
The DNA here is from genome assembly GCA_036378315.1 of Streptosporangiaceae bacterium. Classification (GTDB taxonomy): domain Bacteria; phylum Actinomycetota; class Actinomycetes; order Streptosporangiales; family Streptosporangiaceae; genus CALAED01. Next base: position 7,802 of record DASUWU010000148.1, read on the forward strand.
TCCCTGGCTCGGCGGGCTGGCGGGTGCTGCTGTTCACTCCGGGAAGCCATCCGATGGAGGCGCTCGCGAGCGGGCTGGCGGCCGTCACCGGTGCGTCGGCCAGGTCGCTCCACGATGACCTGATGGCCGAGCCGGCGAGGATCCGGCCGGCGCTGCGCCGGGTGTTACCCGCCGGGGCCAAGACGCCCTGTGTCGTGTTCGTGGTCGATCAGTTCGAAGAGGCCTTCACCCTCTGCCGCGACGCCGCGGAGCGGGCTCGCTTCGTCGACTGCCTGCTCGCCGCCGGCGGCATCGACGGGCACGGCGACCTGGCCTGCCGGGTGGTGTTAGGCGTGCGCGCCGACTTCTATGCCCGCTGCGCGGAGTATCCCGCGCTGGTGGCGGCACTGAACGACCGGCAGCTGCTGGTCGGCTCCATGAGCGATGACGAGCTGCGGGAGGTCGCCACAGGTCCCGCGGCGCACGCGGGTCTCAAGATCGAGCGCGCGCTGGTCGAGGTCATCGTCGCCGATGCCCGCGGTGAGCCAGGCGCGTTGCCGCTCGTCTCCCACGCGCTGCTGGAGACCTGGCGGCGCCGCAAGGCCGATGTCCTGACCCTGGCCGTCTACCGCGGGGCCGGCGGCATCCACGGCGGGATCGCGCAGTCGGCGGAACGCGTCTTCGCGGGATTCGATCCCGACGGACAGCGGATCGTCCATCGGCTGTTCCTCCGGCTGACCGCACTCGGGGAGGGCACCGAGGACACCCGCCGCCGGGTCCCCATGGCAGAACTCCTCGACGGCCAGAACGGCCAGGACGGCCAAGCGGTGTCGGCGGTGCTGGAACGGCTGTCGGCGGCGCGGCTGCTCACGGTCGGCCAGGACGAGGTTCAGGTGGCGCACGAGGCGCTCATCCGGCACTGGCCCCGCCTGCGCGGCTGGCTCGCCGACGACCGCGACCTGCTGGTGGCCCACCGGCGACTCACCGAGGCCGCCGTCGAATGGGACCGGCACGGAAGGGACGACGGGTTGCTGTACCGCGGGCCACGGTTAGCCGCCTGGGACAACCGGGACCTGGGACGGCTCAACGCCCTGGAACGGGAGTTCCTGGCGGCCGGCCGCGGGCGGCGGGCCCGTGAGCACGGCGCCAGACGCCGCCGGGTACGGCTGGCCGCCGCGGGCATGGTCGCCGCGCTGGCCGCCATGAGCGTGCTGGCCGCCACCGCGCTGGTGCAGGCCGGCCGGGCCGCCGGCGAACGAGACCTGGCCGTCTCCCGGCAGTTGGTCGCCTCGGCCCGCAGCCAACTGCCGGTCGATCCCGTCGGCGCGATCAGGCTGGCTCGCCGGGCGTACGGCATCAAACCCACCGTGCAGGCCGAAGACACGCTGCGGCAGGCGACCCTGGAGGCCGGGCTCAGCCAGATCATCACCCAGCCGGGAATCCAGCCGGTGGGCGGTATCGTCGGGGTCGCCTTCAGCCCGGACGGACGGCGGCTGGCGGTCCAGGACGAGATACAGATCAGCACCTACACCGTGACCCGGGATGGCGTGAGCGGGCGCGTCTCCCTCTGGAACACCGACGGTGGCGGTGGCCAGGGACCTCCCGTCTTCCATCCGAGCGGCAGGTACCTCGTCGCTGTGGACGGCTACCACACGATCAACGTCTGGAACGCCTCGGGGCACGCCGATACCGCGCCGCTCTGGTTCGGCCATCCCTACGACAAAGCCCTGGCCGTCGCCTTCGGCCCGGACGGGCGCTGGCTGGCCAGCGCGGGCGGCGACGGCACCGTCCGCACATGGAACTGGGCCGCTCGCGGCCACCAGTCGACCCTCGTGGGCACCTTTCCCGGCCGGGCGCTCCGCGTCGCTGTCAGCCCCGACGGGCGCCACATCGCCGCCGGCGGAGCCGACGGCACCGTCCGCATCTGGGACCGCGCGGCGCCGGCCGCCCGGCCCGTGATCCTCCGAACCCACGAAGGAGCGGCCAGGGCACTCACCTACAGCCCCGACGGCCGGCACCTCGCGGCCGGAGCCGGCGGCACCATCCGCATCTGGAACGCCAATGGACGCGGCGCGCCGAGCGTGCTGCGCACCCAGACCGGGGCCGCGACCACCCTGGCCTACAGCCCCGACGGCCGGCAGCTCGTCGCCGCCGGAGCCGGCGGCACCATCGGCATCTGGGACACCGCCCATGCCGTCCCGGCCGCCGGCACCCCCCGAACCCTCGACGGGTCGCCCGGCGCGGTGACCACCATCGCGTTCGCCCCCGACGGGCATGCCGTGATCAGCGGTCAAGATGACGGAACGACACGGCTGTGGGACGTGACGGGCAGCGGTGAGCCCGTCGTCCTGCGCGGCCACGCCGGGCCCGTCTGGGACGCCACAGCCAGCCGCGACGGCCGCAAGATCGCCACCGTCGGCGAGGACGGCACGGCAAGGATCTGGAACGCCGACGGAACCGGCCGTCCGATCATCCTGCACAGTGACCGCCGGCTGTTCGGGGTGGCGTTCAGCCCTGGCGGCACCGACGTCGCCGGCATCGGCGACGACGGCGTCATCCACATCTGGAGCTCGGACGGGACCGGCCGCCCCATCACCCTGCGCGGAGCCCCCGAAGGCGTCCGGGGACTCGCCTTCACCCCCGACGGCCGGAATCTCCTCACCATCGGCCACGTGGCCCTCGACCGATGGGACGTCACCCGCGACAACGGCGACCCGACCAGAGGCTTCCCCAACCCTGCCGCTCTGGCGCCGGCGACCGCGAGCTGGCAGACCCGAAGGGCAACCGGGACCATACGGCTCTACGTGCCCGACCCGAACATGTGGCGTCACCACCGAGGATTGGCGTTCGAGATGATGGTGAGCGCGAACGGACAGATCATCGCCCAGGTAATGCCTCCATCCCGCGACCTGGCGTTGGAGAACCCGACGGGAACCGGCCACCCGATCATCCTGCGGGGCAACCAGGGTCGCCTACGCAGCGTCGCCGTCAGCCAGGACGGCCAACTCGTGGCCGCCACCGCCACCGACGACACCATCCGGATCTGGCGCACCACGGGGGACGGAGAACCCCTGATATTCCGCGACCATGGCGTGGCCGCCGAGAACATCCAGTTCGCCCCTGACGGGCACATCATCACCACCTACGACGACGGCACCACGCACATCTGGCGATGCGAAGTCTGCGGGCCCATCGACGACGTCCTCCACCTGGCCGACCAACGCACCAGGAACAACCAATAGATGTCTCGGAAGCCGGCCCGACGCGTACTGTGATGCGTAGTAAACCTGGCGGAGGAAGCGATGTTCGACACCGCTATTGCCGGTAGCCTGCCCAAGCCCGCCTGGCTTGCCGAGCCGGACCGCCTGTGGGCGCCATGGCGGCTCAGCGGCGCCGAGCTCGAGGGCGCCAAGCGCGACGCCACGTTGCTGGCCCTCAAACTTCAGGAGGACTGCGGCATCGACGTCGTGACCGACGGCGAGCAGTCGCGGCAGCATTTCGTGCACGGCTTCGTCGAGCACGTCGACGGCGTCGACTTCACCCACAAGGTCGAGATCGGCATCCGCGCCGACCGCTACAAGGCGGCGGTCCCGCAGGTCACCGGCGAGCTCCGTCTCAAGGGCCGCGTGCATGCGACCGAGGCGCGACTCGCGCGCGCCCATACCAGGCGCAAGCTCAAGATCACCCTCCCCGGTCCGATGACCATCGTCGACACCGTGGCGGACGCCCATTACGGCGACCGGGTGAAGATGGCGATGGCGTTCGCCGGCCTCCTGAACGCCGAGGCGCGCGCGCTCGCCGCCGACGGCGTCGATGTGATCCAGTTCGACGAGCCGGCCTTCAACGTCTACATGGAGGCGGTCAAGGACTGGGGCATCGAGGCCCTGCACCGGGCGATCGAGGGAGTCGGCTGCACCACCGCCGTCCACATCTGCTACGGCTATGGCATCAAGGCCAATATCGACTGGAAAGCCTCACTCGGCGGCGAATGGCGTCAGTACGAGGAGATCTTTCCAGCGCTGGCGCGCAGCCGCATCGGCCAGGTCTCGGTCGAGTGCCGCAACTCGCGCGTGCCGATGAGCCTGCTGAGGCTCCTCGACGGCAAGGACATTCAGGTCGGCGTGATCGATGTCGCGACCGACGAGGTGGAAACGCCCGAGCAGGTGGCGGACGTGATCGGCGAGGCGATGAAATACGTGCCACGCGAACGGATCATCGCCGGCACCAACTGCGGCATGGCGCCGATGCGCCGGGATACCGCCTACGGCAAGCTCACCGCGCTCGCCCAGGGCGCGGCACTCGCGCGCGAGAGGTTCGGCTAGGAACCGCCCTCGCCCTCCGCCTGTGGATGACGTTCACCGGCCGACCGGCGCAGGGCCGTCAGCGCCTGCTCGACGTCCTCGCACGGGGCGCCGAGGTCGTGCCGGCTGAACAGGTGCAGCGTCTCGCCGGTGTCGATCTCCAGGATCTCCGTACGGAGGCCGAGGGTGCGGTGCTCGCCGACACCGACGCGCTCGACGTCCGTCCACGGGATACGGCGGCGTCCGGCGTACCCGGTGACGACCGTGACGCCCTCCTCGTCGGCGGCGAGGCGTACCGGCGCGAGAACGTCGCGCAGCCCCCAGACGGCCAGCGCGACCGCGGCGACGCCGGCGAGCAGCAGGCGCCCACGCTCGGCACCGGAAGTCGCGGCCACCGCGGCGAGCAGGACCGCGCCGGCGAGCTTCACGACGGCGGACGCGGCCGGGACGCGCCACCGGAGGTGCTCTGACACCTGTCCAGCATGGCAGCCAGGCGTCGCCGGCGGCCGGCCGGACGGGCGCGGGGCCTGTGGGTTTTCCCCCAGAAGTCTTTGGGGACAGCCTCGTTCCGGCGTCCGCCCGCCGTTCCTAGCGTGGAAAACGTCGATCCGGCGCGTCGACTTTCCGGCGCACGAGCAGGAACGGGGTAGCGGTGATGATCGAGGTCAGGGGTCTCACCAAACGGTACGGCGGGACGGTCGCCGTGGAGGATCTGAGCTTCGGGGTGCGTCCAGGGAGCGTGACGGGATTCCTCGGCCCGAACGGTTCCGGCAAGTCCACCACCATGCGCATGATCATGGGGCTCGACCGGCCGGACGCCGGTCACGCCACCATCGGCGGCCGCCCGTACAGCGGCCTGAGTTGGCCGCTGCGCGAGGTCGGCGCCCTTCTCGAGGTTCGCACCTTCCACCCGGGCCGCAGCGCCCGCAGCCATCTCGCGGCGCTCGCCGCGGGCGGCGGCATCGACCCGGCGCGGGTCGACACGGTCCTGGAGGCGGTCGGCCTTGCCTCGGTCGCCGGCCGGCGGGCCGGCACGTTCTCGCTGGGCATGGCGCAGCGGCTCGGCATCGCGGCGGCGCTGCTCGGCGACCCGCCGGTGCTCCTGTTCGACGAGCCGGTCAACGGCCTCGACCCGGAAGGGGTGCGCTGGATCCGTGAGCTGATGCGGTCACTGGCCGCCGAGGGCCGCACGGTCCTGCTGTCGAGCCACCTCATCAGCGAGATGGCGCTCATCGCCGACCACCTCGTCGTGATCGGCTCGGGCCGGCTGCTCGCCGACACGTCGGTCGCCGAACTCACCGCCCCAGGGTGGTCGTTGGAGGAGGCGTTCTTCGCGCTGACCCAGGGCAGCGCCACGTACACCGCCGAGAGGAGCAGGTGATGACCACGACGGCGTACGCCACCGCGCGCGGCGGGCACTACGGCCTGCGGCAGGCCGCCCGCATGGAGTGGATCAAGCTGCGCAGCCTGCGCTCCACGACGTACGCGCTGCTCCTGACGGCCTTCGGCATGATCACCATGGGCGTCGTGACGATGGCCAACACCAAGGCGCCGCGCGGCGCCGAGAAGATCGCGTCCTTCGACCCGACCAACAACGTCCTGGCCGGGGTGGCGCTCGGCCAGCTGATCGTCGGGGCGCTCGGCGTGCTGGTGATCACGGGCGAGTACTCCTCGGGCACCATCCGCTCGACGCTCGCCGCGGTACCCGACCGGCGTCTCGCGCTCACCGCGAAGGCGGCGGTGTTCGGCGGGCTCGCCCTGGTCGTCGGCGAGGTGGTCACGTTCGTGACGTTCCTCGCGGGTCGCGCCGCGCTCGCGGCCGACGTGCCGCACCCCTCGCTCGGCGACCCGGACGTGCTGCGCGCGGTGCTGCTGTCCGGCGCCTACCTGGCTCTCGTGGGTCTCATGGGTATCGGCGTCGGCGCGATCACCCGGCACACGGCGAGCGCGATCGGCGCGCTGGTTGGCCTCCTGTTCGTGCTGCCGGCGCTGCTGGCGGGGACGACCGGTACGGCGGTCGCCAAGTTCTTCCCCACGATCATCATGGGCAACTCGCTCGGGGTGAGCGTGCCCGTCGACGGCGTGCTGTCACCGTGGGCGGGGTTCGCCGTCCTGTGCCTGTACCCGGCCGTGCTGCTCGCGGTGGGCGGCGGGCTGCTGGTGCGGCGCGACGCGTGAACCATCAGCCCGTCAGGGGAGTTCGAGCTTGACGTTCTTGACGACGGACGTCCCGACGAGGCTCAGCTTCCAGGTCCCGTCATTGTTGGGGAGGAGCGTCCAGTGCGCCGACTGCCGGCAGGGCGTGGCGTGCCGGTCGCGTTCGAACACTCCGAGCGTCGGCGTGCTGGTGGCGTCGCAGGCGACGGCCGCGAGGACCCGGTCCGAACCCGCCGGTGAGATGGTGTACTCCGCACCACCGACCGAGGTGAAGCGCCATTGCCGGCCCGTGAGGTGCGAGGTGGTGTCCTGGTCGATGAGCAGGACCGGGCCGACCGGCTCGAAGCGGTACTCCTGGCATGACGCGGTGCGGGTGTTGACGACGATGTTCGTGGCCGTGCCGCCGACGCACCGGGACACGTCCCAGACCCTCGACCCGGGGAGGATGCTCTGGATCTTCGTCCAGCCCGCCGAGGTGGGTGCGGCCACCCAGCGTTGGCAGTCGTTGTTCCCGAGGAAGCCGATCCAGCCCCACTGCGCGACGGCACCGCCGTCGAAGTTGTCGCAGGCGTGGACCTCGCCGATCTTGTTGCTGAATCGGTTGAGCACGCTGGAGTCGCCGCCGCCCCGGTAGCCGAACTGCCATTGCTGGCAGGGGTCGTCGGGCGTGTTGGCGCCCAGCGCCAGGGGTGCTCCTTCGTATCCGCAGCCGACATCGGTGACGGGCAGCCCGGTGGTTCGCTCGACGATCCGCAGGTAGGCGTCCCCGTGCCCGACGGAGCGGCTCGGGTTGAGCGGGTCACCGACGACCGGCCAGCCGTTGCGCCAGGACAGCGGACGGACATTGAGGCGAGGGACTCCGTTGTCGGTCGCGTCGTAGTAGTGATTGACCAGAAGGGCCCGGCCGCCGCGCGTGTAGACATCGCCGCCGCCGGCCCCGATGAACTCGTTGTAGCCCCGAAGCACCTCGGTTCCGCCGCCGTTGGTGAGTGGGACGCCGCCGGCGTCCAGGTAGGGGCCGGTGACCGAGGTGGCACGGCCGACCACCATCCGGTAGTCGGAGTTGATGCCGCGGCAGCAGAAGTCGAACGACATGAACAGGTAGAAGTACCCGCCGTGCCGGATGATCGCGGGGCCCTCCTCGGCGTCCGGGGCCACCCGCGAGGCCAGCGAGTATTCGGTGGTGTCGGTGCTGGACAGCATCCCGGTGGCCGGGTCGAGCCGGCGCATCTTGATCCCGCCCCAGAACGAGCCGAACGCGAGCCAGGCGCCGCCCGCGCCGTCGTCGACGTATCGGGGGTCGATGGCGTTGTAGTCCTCGACCCCCTGGGTCGAGCGGATCACCATGCCCCGGTCGGTCCACTTGTACGAAGGGCTGCCGGGATCCAACGTCGGCGAGGTGGCCAGGCCGATGACCGAGTTCTGGGTGCCGAACTGCGAGGCGGCGTAGTAGAGCCGCCACAGGCCGTCGACCCGGGTGAGACTGGGTGCCCAGGCGTCGGCCGGCGTTGTCCCGAGCTGTTGGCTGACCCACGAGGGCAGCGAGGTGAAGACCGGGCCCACCTCCTGCCAGTGAACCAGGTCACTTGAACGCTTTATCGGGAGATAGTGGTTCGGGTTCTGGGCGTCACCGGTAATGACGACATAGTAGAAGCCGCCTTCCTTGGCGATCGTCGGGTCGTGCGCGATCGGGTCCGCCGGCCTGACGGCGCCGGTCCGCACGATCGTGCCGTCGGCGCGCGAGATGGCCGCGGTCGCCGAGCCGCTCGCCATGACTCCCGTGATGGCCAGCGAGACGCCGAGCAGCGCGATGAGCAGGTGCCGCGATTTCCGACTGAACCCGGACATCGTGATGTCCTTCCGTGGCTGGCCGTCCGGCGCTGCTGGGGAGTATGGACCGAATCTCGACAGCGTGGCAAGGATGTCGCCATGCCGACGGTGCTCGTGAGCCAGCCGGAATCGGTTTGCGTAGCCGGTTGGGTAATTTTACTGATTCGTGCCGCCTCGTGACCGGCCACCCTGGCCATGCCGAATCAATCCCACGCGACGAGGTGATGATCGTGAATGGTCCGGGACGGTTTCAGCGCCGAGCGGCCCGCCGCCTGACCGGCATGTTGCTCGCGGTGATCTTCAGCATCGCATTCGCGGCCCCCTCGAGCGCGGCCGTCGCCTGCTGCACCATTCCGCCGCCACCGCCGTGTGAGACGCACCCCGAAATGTGCGCCTGACCAGCCGATCACTGAGATGTGCCGGTTTAACAGCAGGAGGAATTGATGGGAAGACTCGCCCTGCGTATCGCCGCCATGGCCGCGAGCGCTGTCGTCGCCGCCGGACTGGCGGCGACACCGTCCCGCGCCGCGTCCCGCGCCGCGCCCATTACCGGCGGCGGCGTGCCAACGAGCGCCTATGTCAACGCCCCGGCGGCCGCTCCGGCCGGCGTGAAGAACCTCCGGCGCTTCTGGACCGCCGACCGGATGCGGGCCGCGACACCAATGCGGGCTCCGGCGAGCACGAGCACGCCCGCCACCAAGGCCTTGGCCAAGCCGACCGGGCCACCGCGGACCACTGAGCCCCGGCTGCCGTCCAGCAAGGCGATCGCGGCGGCGGCCCGTGCCGCGGGCGCCGATGTGTCCGCCCAGGCGGTGCTGAACAGGACGGTGGGCAAGGCGTTCTTCTACGACCCCATCGACGGGAAAGAGCACATGTGCTCCGGCGCGACGGTGAACAGCGACAAAGGCCGGCTGGTGATCACCGCCGGGCATTGTGTCAGCAGCGGGTTCGGGCTCTGGATGCAGGGCTTTGTCTTCGCGCCCGCCTATGACAACGGCGCACCGTTCGGCTACTGGGTCGCCGCGGGCCTGGCCGCGCGCACCGACTGGGTCTTCGGTGGACTCCCGGCCGGTGACGTCGGCGTCGCCATCATGGACGGCACTCCGATCGTGAGCGTGGTGGGCGGCAACGGGCTGTCCTGGAACCAGCAATACGGCGCGTTCACCGACGTTTTCGGTTACCCGACCGGCGGCGAGACCCAGGGAACCTGCGCGGGGAACATCCTCCCCGGGATCGAAGCCAACCAGGTCGGCATGTTCCCCTGCGATCACTGGAGCAATGGCTCCAGCGGTTCGCCGATGCTGCAGAGCTACGGCCTGATCGGGCCTGGACTCGGGTACGTCAACAGCGTGGTGTCAACCGTTTACACGCCCATCACCGATCACGTCTACGGGCCATACTTCGACGACATCAACGCCGGGTTGCTCTACTACGCCGAGACCATCTCGCCATAGCCGCAACCGGAAAATCGGGATCCCTGGGTCGCCCCCGATTCCAGGGATCCCATTTCGGTGCGCGCAGTCAGGGGAATGGGGCGGCAGCGCCCTATTCCTGTGCGAGTCGGCTCGGGAAGCCGCCGGTGGCGACCGGGCCCCACTGTTCGGGTGTCACGCGGATGATGGACTTGCCCTGCTTGACCATCGCTGTCCGGTACTCGTCCCAGTCGGGGTGTTCGCCGGCGATGTTGCGGTAGTACTCGATCAATGGCTCCACCGAGTCCGGCGCGTCGATGACCTCGGCCGTCCCGTCGACTTGTACCCAGGGGCCGTCCCAGTCGTCGCTCAGCACGACGAGGCTCACCTGTGGGACCCGTTTGGCGTTGCGGGCCTTGGCGCGTTCGGGATAGGTGGAGACGACGATCCGTCCCGAGTCGTCGACACCGCAGGTCACCGGCGAACCCTGGACCCGGCCGTCGGCCCGCGCCGTCAACAGGATCGCACGGTGCCGTGGGCGTACGAAGTCCAGCAACTCCTCGAGACTCACCGCGGTGTTGGCTGCTATCCGAACCATGCGACGACCCTAACCACTTACGCGGCGACCGCGCGCCCTAGCCGAGCCATGCGGCCACCTGGGACTCGGCGGCGGGGGCCCAGCCGAGCTGGAGGTGGTTGAGCGGCAGCGTCACGCCGGCGGCGCGGGCGCCGATGCCGTCGGTGGCGGCGCAACTGGCGATGAAGACCGCGCCGTCGGACGGGCCGGTGTGCTCGTTGTGCAGCAGCGGCATGGTCGGCGAGCTGCCGCACAGCTGGTAGACCGGGACGCTCGCGGGGACCCCGGCGTTGACCAGCGGCTGCACCAGCGAACCCTGGTCGATCGCGTACTGGATGCCCCGGCCGGCGGTGTAGAAGCCCTGTCCGCCGTAGTAGGTCGTGTACCAGTCCTGCTCGGCGGCCGGGAGCGGATATACGTCGTCCCAACGGGCGAGCATCTGCCTGGCGCCGGGGAAGGCGGTCCCCTCGTAGCTGTACTGGGTCTCGTCGTACCAGACCCCGAAGCAGACCATCGCGGTGTGCGGGGCGGGCGCGTCGAGCGTGCCACCGCACTGGGGGAAGACCGCGAAATCGTGGCTCCACCCGTGCCGGTAGCCCCAGTCGAAGCCCTTGTTGGGGCCGCCGATCAGCACCAGCTTGCGCACGTCGCCTCCGTAGGCGGTCCCCCACGAGCGCCGCAGCGACGAGACGTACATCCGGGCGTTGAACGCGCCCTTGGACCAGCCGATCACGTCGACCTGAGCCGCGCCGGTCTTGGCCTTGACGAGCTTGACGGCGTCGCCGATCTGCTCCGACCAGTAGTAGCCGTCGCCCGTCTTGTGCGGGAAGCCGATCGCGAAGACCTTGTAGCCCAGGCCGTCCAAGTACTGCATGAGGCCGGTGGTGGGGCAGGAGGGGCTGCCGCAGCCGTTCGGGCCGAGGGCATTCGGGTTGGCCCAGGCCTGGTCGGCCGTCTGGTTCGCGCCGTGTACCAGCAGTACGGGAACCTGCTTCGACCCGGTCAGCGCGCCGGGAGCCTGGTAGAGCAGGAAGCGCGAGGAGTGCGGCCGCGCCACGCCGCCGAACAGCCGCCGCGGCTGCCCCGTCTGGTCGCCCCTGCCGTCCGGCGGGTACGTCTCGGTCGCGAAGCCGCCCGACCCGTCCTGGTACCGCTCCACCTTCGCCCAGCCGTTCTCCAGGCCGCTGGTGAAGGTCGCCTCCAACGTGACCGACGCCGTCGCGCCCGCGGCCGCCACCGGCACGACGGAAACGCCGCCCACCAGGCCGATCGTCAGCAGAGCCGCTCCCAGGATGGCCACCGGTCCACGCATCGCGAGCCCCTTTATGAGAGGTGATTCACCTGTTAAATTGAGCCACGCGAACGACCCCGTCAAGGGGTGGGAGCTCGTCAAGGGGTGGAGCCATGAACCGCACGGTGCCGACCGGCCGGTCAACGACCTTCCTGCGCGACACGGGTGAGGGCGTGCCGGTGCTCTTCGTCCACGGCAACCTCTCCGACGGCTCGGTCTGGGACGAGCAGTTGAGCCTGCTCCCGCCCACGTACCGTGGTCTGGCGCCCGATTTGCGCGGCTACGGCCGCAGCGGCGCCGAGCCGGTGGACGCCACCCGGGGCGTCGGCGACTACCGCGACGACCTGGTCGCGCTGCTGGACGCCCTCGACCTGGACGCCGTCCACCTGGTCGGGCACTCGCTGGGCGGCGGGGTCGTGATGGATCTGGCGTCCAACCATCCGGGCCGGGTGCTCAGCATCACGCTGGTCGCGCCGGTCTCCCCGTACGGCTTCGGCGGCACCAAGCTGGACGGCACCCCCTGCGCGCCCGACTTCGCCGGATCGGGCGGCGGCACAGCCAACCCCGAGCTGGTCAAGCTGATCGCCGAAGGTGACACGTCCGACGCCAACCCGCTGTCGCCGCGCACCATCGTCCGCACTCTCTACTTCCCGGGGCCGGACACCGTACGGGACGAGGACGCGCTGCTCGCGGGCATCCTCGGCACCCGAGTGGGGGACGGCCACTACCCCGGCGACGCGGTCGACTCGCCGCACTGGCCGGGCATGGCACCCGGCACGCGCGGCGTCCTCAACGCGATCTCCGCCAAATACCTCGACTGGAGCGGCTTCCCGGATTCCGGTTGCCGGGCCCCGGTGCTGTGGGTGCGTGGCGACGTGGACGCGATCGTGTCCGACGCCTCGCTGGTCGACCTCGGCAACCTGGGCGCGCTCGGGCACATCCCCGGCTGGCCTGGCGACGAGGCGTTCCCGCCGCAGCCGATGGTCGCCCAGACCCGCCGCGTGCTCGACCGGTACGGCTCCTACAGCGAACGGGTGATGGCGGGCACCGGACACTTCCCCTACGCGCAGCGGCCCGACGAGTTCGCCGTCATGCTGCACGCTCATCTGGGCGCCGGCACGTGAGCTGGCGGGTCGAGGAGGAGCCGCCGGCCACCAGCACCCGCGGCCGCCCCCTGTCGGCACGGGGCGAGCGCACCCGGCGGCGGCTGCTGGCCGCCGCCGAAGAGGCCTTCGCCGCCCTCGGCTACCAGGAGGCGTCCATCGTCAAGATCACCGAGGCGGCCGGGGTGTCGCAGGGCACCTTCTACATCTACTTCGAGGGCAAGCAGCAGATCTTCGACGAGCTGATCGCCGACCTCAACCGGCGGGTCCGCCGCTCGATGTCGGAAGGCGCCCGGCAGGGCCGCACCCGGGCCGAGGCCGAGCGGCTGGGCTTTCTGGGGTTCTTCCGCTTCACGGCCGAGCATCCGGCGCTGTACCGGATCATCCGGCAGGCCGAGTGGGCGTCCCCTGGCGCCATGCACCGCCACTACACGACCATCGCCGAGGGCTACACGACAGGGCTGCGGGAGGCGATGGACGCGGGCGAGGTCGTACCCGCCGATCCGGAGGTCATCGCATGGGCGCTGATGGGCATCGGCGAGCTGATCGGGATGCGCTGGATCCTGTGGGAGGACCGGCCGCGCCAGATACCCGAGCACGTCTTCGAGGAGATGTACGCCTTCATCCGGCGGGGTCTGGGCGCCCGATGAACGTCGGCCGCTGGCTGCGCGACCGGGCGCGCATCACGCCGCGGCGCACGGCGATCGTCTTCGGCGACCTGCGCGTCACCTACGGCGAGCTGGACGAGCGATCAGGACGGCTCGCGGCCGGCCTGCTGGCCTCCGGAGTGGCGCCAGGCGACCGCGTCGCCTCCCTCACCGGCAACAGCCCCGAGCACGTGGAACTGCTGTTCGCGTGCGCCAAGGCGGGCCTGATCCTGGTGCCCCTGAACGTCCGGCTGACGCCATCGGAGCTGTCGTTCCAGATCGAGGACGCCGAGCCCGCCGTGCTCTTCGCCGCTCCCGCGTCGCGCGACCTCGCCGAGCGCGCGGCGTCCGGGGTCCGGCTCGCCGAGCTGTCGCGGCGCGGCCTCGACGCGCTCGCCGCGGCGGCCGGCGTCCCGCCGGAACCGGACGCCGGCGCCGGGCTGTTCCTCGTCTACACGTCCGGCACCACAGGACGGCCCAAGGGCGCGCTGCTCACCCACGCCAACTGCTTCTGGACGAACCTCTCCTTCGACCGGGGGTGCGAGCTCCGCGAGGACGACGTCGTCCTGCAGGTGCTGCCGCAGTTCCATGTGGGCGGCTGGAACGTGCAGCCGCTGCTCGCCTGGTGGAAAGGGGCCACCGTCGTGCTGGAGCCGGCCTTCGACGCGGCCCGCGCGCTGCGCCGCATCGCCGAATGCCGCGTAACGACGATGATGGGCGTCCCTGCCACGTACCAGTTCATGGCCCAGCATCCCGCGTTCTCCCGGACCGACCTGTCGCCCCTGCGTACGGTCGTCGTGGGCGGTGCCCCCATGCCGGAGCCGCTGCTGCGCCGGTGGCACGACCGGGGCGTCCGGATCGTCCAGGGATACGGCCTCACCGAGGCCGCGCCCAACGTGCTGTGCCTGCCCCCGGAGGAGGCGGCCGCGCGTATCGGCTGGGTGGGGCGGCCCTATCCGCATGTCGACGTGGCGCTGCTCGGCGCCGAAGGGCCTGGCCAGGGCGAGCTCCTCGTCCGGGGGCCGAACGTATTCGCCGGTTACTGGCGCGATCCGCGGGCCACCGAGGAGGCGTTCGTGAACGGCTGGCTGCGTACCGGGGACATCGCCGAACGCGACGCGGACGGCTGTTACCGGATCATCGGCCGGGTCAAGGACATGTACGTGTCAGGAGGCGAGAACGTCTATCCGGCCGAGGTCGAATCCGTGATCGCCACCTTCCCCGGGGTCGCCGAGGTAGCGGTGGTCGGCGTGCCCGACGAGCGCTGGGGCGAGGTCGGGTGCGCGTTCGTCGCCGGTGACGGCGTGGACGAGACCGCCCTGCTCGCTCACTGCCGCGAGCGGCTGGCCGCCTTCAAGGTGCCGCGCCACGTCAAGGCGGTGCCCGCGCTGCCTCGCTCGGCCGTCGGCAAAATCCTCAAGTCCGAGTTGCGCGCGGAGTTTCAAAAATAAAACGCGCGTCCGGTCGGGCGATACCCAGCACCGGCGCACGCCTCGTTGGGTTGGGCGTAGCCCCTGGTTAGAATTTTCTTGCTCGGAGCGGGCCTGCGTCCGCCCACTGCGGGCGCGGATCGGGGCCGCGTTTTGCCCTCATGAGCTTGAGCGCTTGGAGCGACGGTGGGAATCGCGGCAGAGGGTGCGCCGGAGGCGGCGATTGGGCCGAATCAGGGCGACAGCCTGCTCGAGCGCGGAGTCGAGCTGCACGCCATGGACCAGCTGATCCAGGCGACGCTTGAGGGAGATGGCCATCTCGTGTTGGCCGAGGGTCCGCCGGGCATCGGCAAGACAGCACTGCTGGGCGCCCTCCGTAGCCTTGGGGAACGAGCGGGGATGACCGTCCTGACCGCTCGGGGTGCCGAGATCGAGCGCGAGTTCCCGTTCGGGGTCGCGCGTCAACTGTTCGAGCGTCGGTTGGCGCGATCTTCTCTCCCGCAGCGCAGAAGATTACTCGCGGGGGATGCTCAGCTGGCGCAGTGGGCGTTGCGACCCGACGGTGACGAGTCCGGCGAGCGACGGGAAGGGCTGCCGGTAGTCCACGGCCTCTATTGGTTGTGTGCGAACCTTGCCGAGTTGGCGCCGCTACTGATCGCGGTGGACGACGTCCACTGGGCGGACACCCCTTCACTTCGTTGGCTGAGTTATACGCAGCGGCGGCTCGAGGGTCTACCGATCCTTCTCGCGCTCGCGGTGCGCTCCACCAGACCCGAGGCCCCGGTTGCGGAGATTGAGGCGATGCGCGCGGAGCCGAAGGCGGTGGTGATCGTCCCGGCGCCGCTCAGCCGACGGGCGGCGCGAACGATCGTCGAGGGTGCCTTCAACTCGCCGCCCGCGGAGGAGTTCGTCGCGGCGTGCCATGAGGCGAGCGGCGGCAATCCATTTCTGCTGCGCGAGTTGGTGAAGACTCTGGCGGCCGAGGGCCGTGTTGCGACCGCGGAGCAGTCGGCTCGGGTCCGTGCGATCGCTCCGGAGACCATCGCGCGCAGCGTCGTGTCGCGCCTTGGCCATCTGCCCGCCTCGGCGCGTGAACTCGCGCTCGCGGTGGCCGTCCTCGAAGCGGACGCCGAGCTCGCGACCGCGGCGAGGTTGGCACATCTGGATGCCGTCGCCGCCGGTGACGCGGCGGACGTGCTCACGGCGGCCGGCATCCTCACGCCGGAGCGTCCATTGCGCTTCGTCCACCCAATGTTGAGGGTTTCCCTCTATGACGAGATCCCCGTGGCGGCACGAGGGCGGCGTCATGCCGAGGCGGCGCGTCTGCTCGCCGATCGCGGAGCCTCGCTCGAGCGGGTCGCGGCGCATCTGCTCGCGACGGAGCCCGATGGCGCGGAGTGGGTCGTCGGCCGGCTGAGGGAGGCCGCCACGTGGGCGCGCGAGCGTGGTGCTCCCGAGGCCGCGATCCGTTATCTGCGCCGCGCGTGTGCCGAGCCACCCGCTCGTGCGCATCGGACAGACCTGTGGTCCGAGCTCGGAACGGTTGCCTTCAGCGTCGACCCCGTGGAGGCCGTGGACGCACTGCGCGAGGCCTTGGCGATCGAGCCCGATCCGGAGCGGCGCTCGCGTATCACCTTGGTGCTCGCCAAGGCACTCACCCACGCCGACCGCCCCCGCGAAGCGATCGATCTGCTTGAGGCGGCTGTACCCCAGGGGCCGCGAACCGCCGTCCCGCTGGCGATGGAACTCGAGGCCGAGTTGCTGCTGTGGGGACTGTGGTGGGCGGACAACAACCGCCGGCCGGCCCATCTGGCGCGGCTCGAGCGGGCCGCGAAGCTCACCGGTTCCGGGAGTATGGCCGAGCGTCAGATCCTCACACTCTGCGCTTGGCGGATCGTGATCGGCGATGGCGACGTCAGCACGGCGATCGACCTGGCCCGACGTGCCTGGGGCCAGGGCATCGGCTTTCGGGACGAGTTCGAGCTCGCGACCGTCACCGGGATGGTGTTCCTGTTCTGCGATGAGCTCGCGTTCGCCGAGGATCTGTTCCGTGAGGGTATCGAGAGCCTGCGCTCGCTCGGCCGGCTCGCGCATCTCCCGTTCCTGTACGCGCATCTCGCCCACGTCCTCACTCGGGCGGGTCGACTCGTCGATGCGGAGACCGAGGCCCGAACCGGATGGGAGCTGATCGGTGAGCGCGAACCCGCGCTTCCCGCGTGGTGGTACTCGGTGTGCAGCCTGCTGCTGGCGCTCGTCGAGCGCGGTGCGGTCGACGAAGCGGCGGACCTGATCGCCGCCCAGGGCCTGGGTCAGGCGCTGCCGGATGCCGTCATCTTTCCGCTTCCACGCGAAGTCCGTGGCCTGGTCCGGATCGCGGCCGGCGAGACCGAGTCGGGTGTGGAGGACCTCCTCGCGGCCGGACGGTGGTTCGAGGAGCGCCAGTGGACCAATCCGACTCGCAGCATGTGGAGCACGGCGACACCGCAGGCGTTGATCACAATCGGCCGATCCGACGACGCCCGGTCGCTGGCCCGCCGCACGCTCGAGCGGGCTCGGCGGTTCGGCTCGCCGTGGGCGCTCGGCCGGGCGCTGCGGGCAGCCGGGCTGGCAGAGGGCGGCGAGGTGGGCCTGGACCTGCTCCGCGAGTCGGTCTTGGCCCTGACCGACTCGCCAGCCGGTCTGGAGTACGCTCGCTCCCTCATCGAGTTCGGCGCGGCGCTTCGCCGCGCCAACAGGCGTGCCGAGGCGCGCGGCCATCTTGAGCGTGGCATGGACCTGGCACGGAGTTCGGGCGCGCTAGGCCTCACACGGCAGGCCCACCATGAACTCCGCGCCACCGGCGCCCGCCCAAGGCGGCTCGTGCTCTCCGGGCTCGAAGCACTAACCCCCAAAGAGCACCAGGTGGCCCACCTCGCAGCGGCCGGGAAATCCAACCCGGAGATCGCCCAGGCCCTGTTCGTCACCCGGAAGACGGTGGAAACCCACCTTAGTGCCGTGTACCGGAAACTCGAGGTCGGCTCGCGCACCGATCTGTCGGCGGCGCTCTCACTGGCCGACACCTGACGCCCTCGCGCCAGACACCCCTACGAGACCGGATCCGTA
>DASUWU010000149.1:0-59607 GCA_036378315.1 Streptosporangiaceae bacterium
GCAGCTCGACGAAGCTGCGCAGGTGGATCGGCCCGGTCAGGAACCGGCCTGGCGGGACCACCACCCGGCCCCCGCCGCGCCTGGCGCAGGCCCGGATCGCCGCGGCGAACGCCGTCGAGCAGTCCGTGGTGCCGTCGCCCAGCGCGCCGAAGTCGGTGATCCGGAACTCGTGACGGGGGAACCGCGGCGGCCGCACCCGGTGCCTGATGAGGTCGGCGCGCCGCCACGGGTCGGCGCCGGTCGAGCCGGCGCGCGCCCGTACCGGAACGAGCGAGGCCGCGAGGCCGCCGCCGAGGATCGCGCCGCCGAGCCCGAGCGCCCGGCGCCGCGTCCACCGCTCCCGCGGGGTATCCGTCGTCATAATGATCACATCCTCACTGTTCATGGACGTCGATGTCGGCCGCGCCGTGGCGCGGCGCCAGCTTCAGCACGACACCGCCGACCGGGCCGGAGGTGAAGGTCCATCCCGCGTCCATGGCGCGCAGCGCGCCGGCGTCCGCGGCCCGGGGGAGCGGCCTGCCGTCGACGATGACCGACGCGGGCGGCCGCTCGGCCAGCACCAGCACCTGCGCCGCGGCCGGAGCACCGCGTAGCCGCAGGCGGACAAGGCCGCCGGCGGTGGACGCCGTCAGCGACCCGCGGTCGGCGCTGATCGCCCGCGCGCCGCCGCCCGACGGGGACCCGTCCCCCGATCCCGTGGGCGACCCCGGGGCGTACAGCCAGCCGGACAGGCCGGGCTTGGTGAGCTCGTTCGTCCCCCAGCCGCCGAGGACGCGGGAGCTGAAGCCGATCGCCGCGCCGGCCCGCAGGTAGAGCGGGAACTCGTCGAGGCTCGCCTCCCGGGTGATCGTCCGGCCACCGCCGACGACATCGCCGCTGTACAGGTCGATCCAGCGCCCGGCCGGCAGGTAGACATCGACCGGCGTGGGGCGCCCGGCGGCGCCGTCGGCCTCGGCCCGGTCGGCGGTCACCGGCGCGGCCAGCAGGTCGGGCCCGACCATGAATTCCTGGTCCTGCGACCACGCGGCCTGGTCGGCCGGGAACTCATATCCCAGCGGGCGCAGCAGCGGCACCCCGGTCCGCGCCGCGCGCTCGGCCAGCCCGTACAGGTAGGGAAACAGCTCGTAGTGCAGGATCGCGGCGTCGCGGAACCGCCGTACCGTGTCGGCGTCGTAGACCCACGGCGTCGCGTTCAGCCCGGCGCCGCCCACCTCCATGACCGGGCTGACCGCGCTGAACTGCGCCCACCGGGTGAACAGGCTCGGCGTCGGGCTGTTCGCTGCCGTCGCCGGCGGCTGCGGGTCGATCCCGCCGGTGTCGGAACCCCAGGCGAAGTGGCCGGTCAGCGGCTCGCTCACGCCGTACCGCAGCTCGGTGCGCAGCGCGGGGAAGGTCTGGAAGCTGTCGCTGCCCCACATGCCGTGCGCCACCTGGGCGGTGCCAGGCGCCCCCGGCGTGGAAGGCGCGCCCGCGCGGACCAGCGTCTCGAAGTCGTCGCCGTTCGCGTTCCGCAGCGCCTCGCTGACCGCCGACTGGTAGAGCGCCGGGTACCTGAGGTAGAAGGCCGCGCCGGAGCCGGCCGCGAGCTGCGCCGTCTCCAGCCGGAACTCCTCCGAGCGGTCCTCCTTGGCCATGTCGACGCCCATCCGGAAGACCTTGGTGAGCTGGTCGACGTAGTGCCGCCTCGCCGCGGGGATGGTGAAGTCGATGTAGTTCGTGCCGGGGATGAGCCAGCCGTTCTCGGCCCAGACGCCGCTGATGCCCGCGCACGATCCGCCGCCCTGCGCCGCCGACGGCGCGCCGACGTGCGAGGTCACCCACAGCCCGAACTTCACACCCTGCGCGTGGATCTGGTCGATCATCGCCTGCGGGTCGGGGAAGAACGTCGGGTCGAACTCTCCGGCGTTGGTGCAGGCGCTGCCGTTGATCCTGCGCGTGTTGCCCGGCGGCTGCCGCTCCCACGGGTTGTCGATCCAGATCGTGCCGAGGGGGATGTCGAGCCGCTTGAACTCGGCCACGTCGCCGAGCACCTGCGCCTGGTCGGCGTTGACGTCGCGCCACTTCAGCAGCCCGAACTCGCCGGGTGGTGGCAGCGCGGGCAGGCCGACCGTCCGGTAGTAGCCGGACGTCACCGCCGCCGGGGACCCGGTGTAGATGTCGTAGGTCAGCGCGGCGTCCTTCACGCAGATCTGCACCCGGTCCGGCTGAGCCGCGGCCGCGACCGGGCACGGGACCGGCTCGGGCGTGCCGGCGGCCGGCCGCGGCGTCCGCGCGCAGGTGGGCCCGTCGCTCACCTGGGTGGCGGACGGGAAGGCGAACCGGCCGATGTGGTCGGTGGCCGCGTGCAAGCCGTACCCGCCCGAGCTGAGATAGAAGGTGCTCGCGCTCTGCTCCTGGTTCTGGCAGTAGTCGCCCGCCTCGTTGCCCTCCTTGCCCGGGCTCCAGCCGCGGATGCGGCCGCGCAGGTCGACGTACGCCGCCGAGCTGCCGCCGAGGTAGTGCTCGGCCGGCCCGGCGGTCAGCGCCTCGAACACGGCGGTGACGCCGTCGCTCGGGGCGAACGACCAGCGCACCCGCAGCCCTTGCGCGGTGCGGGTGACGGCGACGGTCGCGGTGCGGCCCGGCTCGTCCGTCGCCACCGTGTACGAGGCGCCGCCCGGCACATCTTGGCGGGCGACCAGATCGGTCAGCCGGTGGAAGGCCGTGCCGTCTTGGCTGGAGGCCGTGCCGCCGACCTGGTAGGCGAGCCGGCCGCCCGGACCGGCCACGTCGCCGGGCGCCTCGGCCGTGACCGGGCGCCCGCGGTCGAGGAAGGTCAGCCGGAACGGCGCGGCGGCGACCCGCCAGCCGGCCGCGCCGGCCGCGCCGCGCGCGCCGGCCGCCGCGTCGACGCCGTTCGCGTGGCCGGGTGGGGACGCGAGGGCGAGCAGAACCGTGGTGGTGATCAGCGCGGCCACCTGCCGGCGCGGCCGGGGGAGGTACACGAGCGTTCTCCTTGGGGGGTTGGAGGAGAGCAGGAGGCGGCAACTATGAAAAGGTTTTCATTGTGAAAGCGTTTTCAGGCACTGATCCGATTATGGTCACCGGGGTGACCGGTGTTCAATCGCTCCGCGGTGACCGGTCCAGGACGAAGCGCGGGTCGCGCCACCTGGCGGCCTCGGCGTCGGTCAGCTGCCGCGAGCACGGCAGCCGCGCGCCCGTGTCGACCGGCCGCCCGGACAGGTCGGTGCTGTGGTACTCCCAGAACCGCAGGTTCGGCGCCTGCCCGCAGTCGTCGGGGGTGAGCAGCCAGCCGGCCGGGCGGACGTGCGCGTCCATGGCGGTGTCGATGAACACCACCTGGCTGAAGGGGAACCGCAACGTCTCGATGCGGCCGAGGTAGACGCTCGCGTCAGCCAGGTCGGGCGCCCGGGTGAGCCGGGTGCGCACGAACACCGCGCCCGGATGGGTCTCGTCGTCGCGGATCTGGGTGACGTACCCGGCGTGCAGCGACCTGATCTCCGAGTCGCGCACGTAGATCGTGCCGGTGCCCCAGATGAAGTCGACGTCGCCCTCGATGTAGCTGTCGGCCACGAACCCCTTGCCCTGCAGCCGCAGCGTGTCCTGGAAGCTGAGCAGGCGCACGTGCCGCAGCGCGATGTGGTCGTTGTTGCCGCGGAACGCCTCGGCCTGCGTGCCGCCGAACGGCGTGGTGTTGTGCAGGGTGATGTTCTCCAGGGAGAAACCGGCTGCGTCCACCCCGAACAGCGCCCGCCAGCAGTTGTGCAGGTCGGGCGTCGGCAGCTTGCGCAGCGGGCACACGTTGGGCCCGTCCGGCGCGCCGCGCAGGTGGGCGTCGCCGTTGAGCGCGTCGTTGTTGGCGTACTCGACCACCGTCCGGCCGGGGCCGGCGCCGCGCACCGTGATGTGCGGCCGGTCGGGCCGGACGTACACGATCTCGGTGTAGACGCCGGGCCGTACGTCGATGCGCACCCGGTGCCGGTTGCCGAGCGGGACGGCGTCGATCGCGCCCTGCACGGTGCAGAAGTCGCCGGCGCCGCGCGCGTCCACGGTGAGGTGGCGCGGCCTGGCCGGCGGGCGCGCCGCCGTGGTCGTGAAGCGCCAGGCGGCCGGGTCCTGGATGCCGGGGAAGCCGGCGAACACGTCGGGATCGACCGTTACGTAGTAGGTCAGGCCGTAGCCGAGCTCGTGGTGCGGATAGATGGCGGCGGTGTCGCCGGTCACGATCACCGGATGGTAGGCGAACTCGTGCGGCACGCCGGTGTCGGAGACCGCGTCCCCGACGGTGCGCTGGAAGGACGCGGGGTCGGCCAGGTCGATGCGGTCCTCGACCGTCCCGTCCGCGCGGTGGATCACGATGGCGCCCGAGGTGCCGAGCAGCGGCGGCCGGTCGAACGCCAGCCGCAGCGGCGTGTCGACGCACACCCCGTGCCGCGCCGTACCCGGATCCGCCTGGGCCGTCGGGGCGGCGGCGCCGGCAAGCGCGTCGCCGGGCGCGGCGCAGAGCGCCGCGAGAAGCACACCGATCATCGTCGAGGCGATGAGTCTCATCTGGCCTGCCAACCTGTCGCGGCCGCGCTGGCGCTAAAACGTTTTAAGGTCCCCCGGGAACCTAGAGCGCGTCAGGGCGGCCGTCAAGGCCCTACGCTCCACGGCTGCCCGCGACCGGAACGGCGGAGCGGCGGAGGGCGACCGGCCGCGCGCTGCTTCCCGGTGAGGTCCCGGCCGCCGTGGTTTCATCAGTTTTCGCCGCGAGCGCCTCTTTGACCTGGCGTGACGCGCCCGCCACCGGTCGCGCGTTGCGCCGCGGGGCCCGCCCGGCGATGGTCGAGGCTGTGCGGATCACCTGGTTGAACAGACAGCACCCGGCGCGCCTCGCCGTGGTCATCGCCCTGCTGGCCCTCGTGTCAGTCCTGTTGCCGCGGCTCGCCGCCCAGGCCGTGCCGCCGACGAACGGCCCGGTCACCGGCAACGCCACCTGGTTCGAGGGGCTCGGCTCGCCGTACGGCGGATGCGGGCTGCCGCAGTCGGCGCTCGACACCCAGGACTTCGTGGCCCTCAACGTCTACAACACGCCGGGCGACTACGCGTTCTATCCGCGGCCCATCCCGTCGTCGCTGGCCGACAAGATCGGCCTGTTCGACAACGGCCTCAACTGCGGCCGCTTCGTGCAGGTGACGATCGGCGACAACTGCTCGGGCGTCAACGACGGCGCCCCGGGCCAGCCGTTCTGCCGCAACGGCTCGTTCGTCAGCGACTCCTACAACGGCGCGACCCTCACCATGGTGGTGGCCGACAGCTGCGGCGACTCCAACGCATGGTGCCGGGACGACCCGTACCACCTCGACCTCGCCAAGGCCTCGCTGAACCGGTTCGCCAAGAGCGGTACGGCGGTCGGCGACATGTTCCCCGACCACTGGAACAACCGCCACATCAGCTGGCAGTTCGTGCCCGCGCCCAACTACACGGGCGACATCAAGATCGGCTTCCTGCAGGGCGCCCAGACCTGGTGGGGCGCGATCTCGATCTCGCACCTGCCGAACGGCATCCACGGCGTCGAGTACTTCGCCGGCGGCACCTGGCAGCAGGCCCAGATGAACAGCGACATGGGCGAGTCGTACATCGTCGCGCCGACCGTCGCCGCCGGGACCGACTTCCAGATCCGGGTCCGCGACGCCTCCGACCAGCCGCTCAACAACGGCCGCGTCTACAGCTTCTCGCTGCCCGCCTCGTGCAACCCCCAGTGCGGCACCGCCTACACCGAGGTCCCGTACACCACGAGCAGCGGCGGCGGCCCCACCACCTCGCCGAGCCCGACCGTCACCCCGACTGTGACCCCCACCACCAGCCCGACGACCACGCCCACCACGCAGCCCGGCGCGGCCTGCCGGGTCGGCTACTCGGTCAACGACTGGGGGACCGGCTTCACCGGCACGGTCACCATCACGAACTCCGGGACGACCGCGATCAACGGCTGGACGCTGCGCTTCGCCTTCCCCGGCAACCAGCAGGTCAGCTCCGGCTGGTCGGCCACCTGGTCGCAGAGCGCGGCCAACGTGACGGCGACGAACGCCTCGTTCAACGGCACCCTGGCGCCAGGCGCGTCGATCCAGGCCGGCTTCAACGCCACCTACTCGGGCTCGAACCCGCGGCCCACCGCCTTCACCCTCAACAACACCGCCTGCACCGCGGCCTGACCCGGGCGCCACATGTAAGCATCACGCGCCACCCGCGCAAGGAGGCCTGCATGGGCGAGGCGACCGACCCTGCCCTTCCGCGGGCGTTGCTACGCTCGTAGCACGATTGCTACATTGGATGTATGACGGCGATACCCGCTCGGGACCTGCGCAACCACACGGCAGAGGTGCTGCGGCGGGTTGAAGCCGGTGAAGAGATCGAGGTGCTGAAGGACAATCGTCCCGTGGCTAAGATCATCCCACTGGCGCGTCGGCGTCGATGGGTGCCCGCGACGGAGGTCGCGCACGAGTTGAGTCGCCTGGGCCCCGACACGACAGGGCTCGCCGAGGAGTTGCGGGAAACCCTCACCGAGACGACGGACGACCTTCCGTGGTGAGCCCGCGGCGGGCGCTCGCCGACACATCGGTCTTCATCGGTTTCGAAGCTGCGCGTTTCGATGTCGCCCGGTTCGCCGAGTACGAGTGGGGGGTTTCCGCGGTGACCCTGGGCGAGCTCCGGCTCGGATTGCTGCAGGCTCGCGACCCTGAGACGGCGTCCCGCAGGCTGTCCACCTATCAGCTCGCGCAGCGATTCGAGCCGCTCCCGGTGGACGAAGCGGTGTCCGAGGCGTGGGCGCTCCTCGTCTCCCGTCTGCGGGCGGCGGGGCGCAAGGCACCGATCAACGACAGTTGGATCGCCGCCACCGCCATAGCGCACTCCGTCCCCGTCGTCACCCAGGACGCCGACTACGACGTGATGCCCGAGCTCGAGGTGATCAAGATCTGAGGTCCTCCTCGTCGGGCGCCGGCGACTCGGGCGCCGGGGGTGGCGCCGGCTCGGGGACGGCGGTGGTCGCGATCGCGCGCTCGTAGGCGGCCTGGAGCTTGGCGACCTCGCCGTCGCGGTCGTGGAACCAGTTCGTCGACCAGATGCGGTGGAAGACCCAGCCGAGCCGCTCCAGGTGCTCCTTGCGCAGCCGGTCGCGGTCGCGGGCGCTGCGCGAGCGGTGGTAGGACGGCCCGTCGGCCTCGATGGCGAGCACCATGCGGCCGGGCTCGTCCGGGTGCGCCGCCGCGAAGTCGACGCGGTAGCCGCCGACGCCGAACTGCGGCACGACCGTGATGCCCAGGCCGCGCAGCCGGTCGCGCACGTCGGCCTGGAAGCGGCTCAGGTCGACGCCGGCCTCGGTGGCGCTCGAGCCCAGCAGGGCGCCCCCGGAGTCGGCGTACTCGAGGTACTCGGCCAGCAGCCGCGCGCCCGGCTTGGTCACCCGGTCGGGGTCGACGTCGTGCACCGAGAACGAGCTGACCAGCGTCAGCCGGTGCTTGGCGCGGGTGGCCGCGACGTTGAGCCGGCGCTCCCCGCCGTCGCGCAGCAGCGGGCCCCAGTGGTAGCGCATCCGGCCGTCGGGGTGCTTGCCGTAGCCGATGGACAGGATGATGGCGTCGCGCTCGTCGCCCTGGACCCGTTCGAGGTTCTTGACGAAGAACGGCTCGGGCCGCTCCTCGGCGAAGAACTCCTCGAGCGCGGCCCGCTCGGCGGCCGCCCGCTCGACGTCGGCGCGGTACGCCGCCTCGGCCGCGGCCCTGTCCTCCTCCGGCAGGGCGTCGAGGTCGGGGGGCTCGGGGGTGGGGTCATCGGCGAGAACGGCGCGCAACGCCTCGTCGATGCGCTCGGCGTGCTTGATGCCGAGTGCGATCACCCCGAGCGACTCGTCCGGACGGGTCCTGGCGTGCTCGGTGACCAGCTCGACGACCTTGTCCACCTCGGCCGTCACCGACGCGTCCTGCCCCGGCGTACGGTCCTGCGCGACCACGACGTGGCGGAGGCAGTCGTCGCGGAAGACGCCGGGGAAGGTGGTCAGCGCGCCGCCGTAGATCCGGGCGTTGGAGAAGGCCACGAGCCGCTCGTCCCTGCTGCGGTAGTGCCAGGTGAGCGGCCAGGTGGGCAGCAGGGGGCGGAGTGTGTCGAGCACCGACTCGAAGCCGGAGCCGAAGGAGACGACGCTCTCGTCCCGGCCGCTCTCGTCCTGGCCGCCCTCGCCTTCGGCGTCGTCATCGCCGCCGTCGCCCTCGCCGACCTGACGGAAGAAGTTGGTCGGGGGGAGTTGGTGGTCGTCGCCGGCGACGACGACCTGATGCGCCCGCATGATCGACGGGATGGCGTCGGCCGGGATGATCTGGCTGGCCTCGTCGAAGATCACGACGTCGAACAGCCGGGACGCCGGCAGCACCTGGCTGACCACAAGCGGCGACATCGCCCAGCACGGCTTGAGCGCGAACAGGACGTCGCTGGCCTGGTCGAGCAGGCGGCGAAGCGGCAGGTGCCGCCGCCGCAGGGCCGCCTGCTTGCGGATGACCCGGGCCTGGAGCGGGTGGTGGTCCTGGGCCTCCCGCAACCGGTCGGCGACCGCCCGGCGCACCCGCGCCCGGTTCGCGACGAGGTGCTCGAGGTCGTGGTCGCGGAAGTCCGCGGCGATCTCGTCGAGCGCGTCACCGCGGTAGGCCGCGTACCGCGGGTCGCGCACCCGGATCACGTCGAGCAGCGAGCAGTACCACGCGTGGTCGAGGGCCTGGCCGGCCAGGTCGGGACCGGCGCCGCGGGCGGTGAGCTCGTCCACCAGCGGCCGCAGCCCCAGGTCGGCGAACCCGGCCCGCAGCTCGTAGATCCGCGGCAGCCGCCATGGCGTGTCCCGGTCGGCGTACAGCGCGGACAGCACCGGCTCGGCGTCGGCCGGGACCGGTACGAACCGGCGCAGCGCGGCGAGCTGTTCCTCGCACTCGGCGTAGCGGCGGAGGAGCTCGCCGAGGTTGGACGGGACGCGCGGCGGCCCGGCGTCGGTCCGCAGCGGCATCCAGGCGGCCAGCTGCGCCGCCGCGTCGGCCAGCGCCTGGTGCAGCTCGGCCCGGTCCGTCCTGCCGGCGAGCCACAGCGACCTGGCCTGCTTTGCCAGCGCGCGCCGCTCCGACCACCCGGGCCGGTCGTGGGCCTCCCGCGGGGCGGTGGCCGCGGCAAGCAGATCGGGCCCCACCTCGTAGACCTGCGGTGCCAGCTTCCGCCTGGTCTCCTGGATGGCGATGTACAGCCGCAGCCGCTCGCCCCACTCGGCGAAGCCGCGCGGTGGGTAGAGCCCGGTCTCGCCGCACGCCCGGGCGAGCTGCTCGCCCACCTGCGGGATGGTCCTGGTGCACAGCCGGGCGGCGAGATCGTAGGCCTGCTTGGCCTGCTGCGGCGTGTGGACGGTCGCGCCGTACCAGGGGGTCGTGTCGCGCCGCAGGGCGAAGCCGCCGAGGTGGGCGTACTCGCGCAGCTCGTCGCGGAGCCGGTCGATCGTCTCGCCGTCGATCCGCTCGACGTCGGGCAGCCGCACCGCCGTGCGTGCCGCCTCGGGGATGCCGAGCAGAGCGGACTGGACCTCGAACGCCGACACGCCCCACGGCTCGTGGACGGTGTGCAGCGCGTCGGCGTGCTGGGCGAGGCGGCGGCGCCGGTCGACCAGCCGGCGGTGCAGGTTGAGCACATCGGGCGGCGAGATCCGCTGCGACCGGTCGAGGGTGGCGCCGAGGTCGCGGGCGATGCGCAGCCGGTCGCGCGTGCCGTCGTGGATGTCGAGGACGATGTCGCCGAGCCCCACGCCCTTGAGCCGCGAAAGCACCGCGTCGATCGCGGCCCGCTTCTCCGCCACGAACAGCACCTTGCGGCCGCGGGCGACCAGCGTGGCGATGAGGTTGGCGATCGTCTGGCTCTTGCCGGTGCCGGGCGGGCCGTGGATCACCAGGCTGCCGCCGCGCAGCACGGCGTTGATGGCGCTGCTCTGGGAGGAGTCGGCGTCGAGAACGGTGTAGTCGTCCTCGGGCGGCACCGCGTCGAGCAGCGGCTCCGGCTCGCCGCCGGTGTCGCCGCCGGTGTCCTCGACGCCGTCGCGCTCGCCGTCGCCCCCCGTCTCGCCGGTGCCCGTGTCGCCGGTGCCCGTGTCGCCGGTACGGTCGGCGCCCGTGCCGTCGCCGGCGGCGCCCCCGGCCGCTGCGCCGGCCGGCCGATCCTGGTTGAGGGCGGCCTGCGCCTCTGGGTCGCCGGCGATGGCCGCGACCACGTCGCTGTCGGCCAGCAACTCGCCCGCGCTCTGCAGGTCGCGGACCATGGGCAGCTTGGCGTAGGTGAACGTGCCGATCACCTTGCGGCCGATGATGTCGAAGCCGGGCACGTCGGCGTCCTTGGCGGCCCGCCGCAGCCGCTCGTACACGAGCTCCGGGTCGGTGACCTGCTCGCCCGCCAGGCCGCCGGCCTCGGCGCCGAACACCGTGGCCAGCTTGTGCAGCAGCACGGGGTTGACCTCGCTCTCCTCGTCGAGGGCGAGATCGAAGTCGTCGTGCCTTGCCCTGGTCGGCGCGATCGTGAGGCCGCGCAGCAGCACCGGGGCGGCGGGCTCGAGGAACAGCTCGTCCCACCTGGCCATGCCGATGGCCAGGTAACCCGCGTTGATGCCGCGTTCCTCGGCCAGCTCTCTGGCCTTGCGGTAGATCGCGGCGGTCCGCCGGATGGCGTCGGCCCGCAGGTCGGCGTCGCGGAACAGCTTGGTCACCCGGATCGACCCGGCCGCCAGGAACCGGTCGAGCGCCTGTGGGTCGGCGTCCGCGAGGTCGAGCGTGCTGGCGCGACGATCTTTGTAGTACAGCAGGGTGTTGCGTCCGCCCATGTCGGTGAGGGCGGCTATCCACTTCGTCTGGGCCGCCGCGGTGAGCTCGGCCCGGCGTATATCGGTTGGCTCCGCCATGCGCTGACCTCCAGCAGTGGCGGCGGGGGAATGGCTCTGTCGGGGACGTGATCGGGATCGTGGTCGGGGTCGTCGAGACCGCGTCGTGGGTGAATGTTGGACGCGACGATGCCCAGGAAGGGTTCCCCGCCTGCGGCGGGTTATCCGTCCCGGGCCGCCCTTCCGCGCTCGGCGAAACCCGATGATCGGCTGGAAAGTTGTGGAAGAGGCTTTCCGCGCCGGGGACGGAAGGGTTACCGTCAAGTCGCTCGAGCTGTGGGAGCGCTCCCACCCACGCGTCGACAGTGTCGCCCGCAGTTGTGCACCCCTGGAGTGGCCATGACGCCAAGAACCCCCCGCCTTCCGCATCCCCGCCGCACCGCAGCCGTACGCGTGCGCGCGCTGGTCTCCGCACTGGCCGCGATCGCGCTGGCCGGAGTCGGCTGGGTCGCGGTCACGACATCCGCCTCCGCGGCCGTCGGCTGCAAGGTCACCTACACGAAGAACGACTGGGGTTCGGGGTTCACCGCGAACCTCACCATCCAGAACCTCGGTGACGCCCTGACCAGCTGGACCCTGCGCTACTCGTACTCGGGCAACCAGCGGCTGCAGAGCGGCTGGAACGGGACGTGGTCGCAGAGCGGCCAGGACGTCACGGTCACGAACGCGGCGTGGAACGGCAGTGTCGCCACCGGCGCCAGCGTCAGCCTCGGCGCCCAGTTCAGCTACAGCGGGACCAACACCGACCCGACCAGCTTCTCCGTCAACAACGTCACGTGTACGGGCAGCGTGCCCACCACGACGCCGCCGACGACGCCCACCACGACACCGCCGACCACCTCGCCCCCGCCGAGTTCGCCGCCGCCCGGCACCGCCCCCGTGCTGCATGTCTCGGGCAACAAGCTCGTGGACGCCGGCGGCCGCACCGTCGTGCTGCACGGCGTGAACCGGTCAGGCGGCGAGTTCGCCTGCATCCAGGGCAACGGCATGTGGGACGGCCCCGTGGACCAGGCGTCCATCGACGCGATCCGCACCTGGAACATCAAGGCCGTACGGATCCCGCTCAACGAGGAGTGCTGGCTCGGCTCCAGCGACGTGCCCGCCGGCGGGACCAGCGGCACGGCGTACCAGCAGGCGGTCAAGAGCTACGTGACGCTCCTGCTCAACAACGGCATCACCCCGATCGTCGAGATGCACTGGAACTTCGGCCAGTACACCGGGCCGGGCGGCAACTGCACCGACGTCAAGGCCACCTGCCAGAAGCCGATGCCGGACGCGCAGTTCGCGCCGTCGTTCTGGACCGGCGTCGCGAACGCCTTCAAGGGCGACAACCGCGTGGTGTTCGACCTGTTCAACGAGCCGTTCCCGGACGCGGCCGTGAACTTCAGCGACCCGACCGGGTCCTGGAACTGCTTCCTCAACGGCGGCACCTGCAGCGGTATCTCCTACCAGGTCGCGGGCTTCCAGAGCCTGGTCAACGCCGTCCGCGCGACCGGCGCCACCAACGTGATCCTGCTCGGCGGTCTTGCCTGGTCGAACGACCTGAGCCAGTGGCTGCAGCACAAGCCGACCGACCCGACCGGCAACCTGGCGGCGTTCGGGCACGTGTACAACTTCAACTCCTGCGCGAACACATCCTGCTGGGACAGCACGTTCGGCTCCGTCGCCGCGCAGGTCCCGCTGACGCTCAGCGAGATCGG
Organism: Streptosporangiaceae bacterium; assembly: GCA_036378315.1. Taxonomy (GTDB): domain Bacteria; phylum Actinomycetota; class Actinomycetes; order Streptosporangiales; family Streptosporangiaceae; genus CALAED01. Next base: position 12,631 of record DASUWU010000149.1, read on the forward strand.
CGAGAACGACTGCGCGCACAGCTTCATCGACACGCTGATGAACTGGGCGGACTCGCACGGCGTCGGCTACCTCGGCTGGACCTGGAACACCTGGCCGTGCACCAGCGGCCCGGCGCTCATCACCAGCTACGACGGGACGCCGACCAGCTTCGGCGTCGGGTTCAGGGACCACCTGCGCTCCTTGCCGTAACCACCCGTCAAAGACCGGCCGGCCAACAGACCGGCCGGCCAACACACCGGCCCGCAAATGACCGACCCGCAAATGACCGACCGACGATTCGAGGAGCTCTGACAGCGACATGTCCGGCAGCCGTACCCGGCCCTGGTCGATCCTGCTCACGGCGACGCTGGTGAGCGCCGGCCTCGCGGGCACGGCTGCCGGCGTCGCACCGTGGGGGCCGGCCGCGCCGGCCCGCGCGATGGACGCCGCGCCCGACGTCACCCCGCCGTCCCCGGTGACCGGCCTGCACACGGTGTCGGTGACGTCGACGTCGGTGTCCGTCGCCTGGAACCCGTCCACCGACAACGTCGGCGTGGTGAGCTACGACGTCCTGGTCAGGGGCACCCGCTCAGGCTCGACCACCGCGACCTCGTTCACCGTGACCGGGCTGGCTCCCGGCGCGCTGTACGACTTCTCCATCCAGGCCCGCGACGCCGCCGGCAACGCTTCCACGCCGCCGCCTGGCCTGTACGTACGGACGCCGGCCGGTGACGGCGGTGCCGCCGGCGGCTGCCGGGTCGGGTACACCAGGCAGAGCGAATGGCCGGGTGGATTCGTCGCCACCCTCACGATCACCAATACCGGCACCACCACCGTCAACGGCTGGACGCTGACCTTCGGCTTCCCCGGCGACCAGAAGGTCAGCAGCGCGTGGGGCGCCACGGTCGCGCAGAGCGGCGCGACCGTGACGGCCGTGAGCGCCGACTACGACGCCACCATCGCGCCGGGTGCCGGCGTGACGTTCGGCATCCAGGGGACCTGGGCCACCGCCGACACCGCCCCCACGGCGTTCGTGCTGAACGGCGCCGCCTGCGGTGCGTGATGGCCCGTCGCCGCCCGGCCCCATGGCCGCTCCGCGCCCGCCGCCGCGCCGCCCGCCGCACCGGGCGCCGGGTCACCCGGTGGGCCAGGGCACCTGCGGCGACCGGTAGAAGTTCACCCCCAGCGCGTCCCAGCGCGGGCCCTGCGCGGCCAGCCTGAGCCGGTAGTCGTCCCACGACCGCCCGGTCGCGGGGGACCAGCCGATCTCGGCGATCCCGGCCAGCCGCGGATAGGCCATGAACTCGGCGTCGCCGATGTCGTCGATGGTCTCGCTCCACAGCGGGGCCTCGACGCCGCGGATGTCGGCGTCGGTCACGCCGTCCACGATCCGGGCCGGGTCCCATGTGTAGGAGTCCTGGGCCTCGACGATGCCGCACCAGCTCAGCCCGAACGGCGTGGTCGCCGTGTACTTCATGTCGAGGTAGGTCTTGTCGCACGGCGACATGAGGACCTTGGCGCCGCGCTCGACCGCGGCCCGCGCCTGCGCCGCGTCCTCGGCCCCCGGATGCGTGCTCGCCCAGAACTGCGCGACCGAGCCGGGTGCGATGGCGGCGTCGGCGATCTCCTTCCAGCCCACCATCGTCTTGCCGTGCCGGGCGACGATGTCCCTGACCCGGTCGATGAACGTGACGTAGTCGTCGTGCGCCGTGCTGTGCGCCTCGTCGCCGCCGATGTGGATGTACGGCCCCGGAGTCATCGCGGCCAGCTCGCGGACGACGTCGTCGATGAAGCGGTAGGTGATGTCCTTGCCGACGCACAGCGAGCTGAAGCCGACCTCGGTCCCGGTGTAGCGGGGCGGGGCGACGCCGTCGCAGTTCAGTTCGGCGTAGGAGGCGAGCGCCGCGTTGGTGTGGCCCGGCATGTCGATCTCGGGGACGACGGTGATGTAACGCGCGGCGGCGTAGCGGACGATCTCGGCGTAGTCCGCCTTGGTGTAGTAGCCGCCCGGGCCGCCGCCCACCTCCGTGCCGCCGCCGTACGTCGCCAGCCGCGGCCAGCTGTCGATCATGATCCGCCAGCCCTGGTCGTCGGCGAGATGCAGATGCAGCATGTTGATCTTGTACAGCGCGGCGAGGTCGATGTACCGCTCGACCTCGGCCACGGAGAAGAAGTGCCGCGAGACGTCGAGCATGGCGCCGCGCCAGCCGAACCTCGGCCGGTCGGTGATCCGGACGCCAGGAACGATCCACGGCCCCGTCCGTACGGTCGGGCTCTCGACCTGGGGCGGCAACAACTGGCGCAGCGTCTGGGCGCCGCGGAACAGCCCCTCGGCGGTGTGGGCGCGCAGCCGTACGCCGTCGCGGGCGACGTCAAGCGTGTAGCCCTCCTGGCCGAGACCGCGCGCACCGGACAGCGCGAGCGAGATGCCGTGGCCGGCGCCGGGGCTCGCGACCACCGGCAGCCGGTAGCCGGTCGACCGCCGCAGCACCGTGGCCAGCGACGTCGCGACGCGGGCGGCGCGGCCCGGCGTCGCGGTGATCCGGGTGTGCCGCGTGACCTCGTAGGAGACGCCGGGGATGGCCGTCATGCTCGCCGGCGCCGGGATGACCTGCGGCGGAGCGATCGGGGTGACCTGACCGGACGCGGACACGGCCGCGCCACCAGGACCGGGTGCGACGCCCATCACCAGCGCGGCGCCGACGGCGACGAGGGTCGCTGCGCGGCGTGGGTACGGGCGGCGCCTGCGGACGGACGCGGCGCCCGGCCGGCCGGGCGCTGGACGGGCGCGCGATGAAGGGCCGGGCGATGAAGGGCCGGGCGATGAAGGGGGGTCATGGCGGGGGGATCTCCTCATGAGCGGCAAGTTAGACACACGGGTACGCCGATGCAATATTCCCCTGGAACCCCCGCACGGAGAGGAACCTGCCGTTGATCGTCCGTCCCTCCCCGGCCTGGCTGGCCGACGCCGTCCTCTACCAGATCTATCCGCAGAGCTTCGCCGACTCGGACGGGGACGGCATCGGCGACTTCGCCGGCATCGTCGACCGGCTCGAATACCTGTCGTGGCTCGGCGTCAACACGGTGTGGATCAGCCCCTGCTTCACGTCGCCGTTCCGTGATGCCGGCTACGACGTGTCCGACTACCTGACGATCGCGCCGCGCTACGGGACCCAGGGCGACTTCGTGAAGCTGGTCGAGGCGGCCCGGTCGCGGGGCATCAGGATCCTGCTCGACTTGGTGGCCGGCCACACATCGGTCGAGCATCCGTGGTTCGTGGAGGCGGCCGATGATCCGGGCGGCGATCCGGCCGGCGATCGCTATATCTGGGCGGACCGGCGGGCTCAGGGGTTCGTCCCTTCCCCGGGACGGCGCTCCGGTTACTACCTGAAGAACTTCTACGACCACCAGCCGGCCCTCAACTTCGGGTACGCGCGCCGCGACCCCACCGAGCCGTGGCGGCAGCCGGTCGACGCGCCGGGCCCCGCGGCCAACCGGGCCGCGCTGCGCCAGATCATGGCGCACTGGCTCGACCTCGGCGTCGCCGGCTTCCGCGTCGACATGGCCTATTCCCTCGTCAAGGACGACCCCGGCTGGGCGGAGACCGCGAAGCTGTGGGGCGAGATGCGCGGCTGGCTCGACGCCGCCTACCCGGACGCGATGATCCTCAGCGAATGGGGTCGCCCGGACATCGCGGTCCCGGCCGGCTTCCACGTGGACTTCTTCCTGCATTTCGTCGGGCGGGCGATGCGGTCGCTGTGGGACAACGGCCACGGCACCACCAGCCCGAGCTGGCCAGACGGCCCCTGCTTCTTCGACGCCGACGGGCGCGGGTCGCCCGCGGAGTTCCTCGACGCCTGGCAGGCGGCGACTGCGGCGATCGGCGACGGCGGCCACATCGCGCTGCCGACCAGCAACCACGATTTCTCCCGGCTCGCCTGCGGGCCGCGCACCGGCGACCAGCTCGGCCCGGCCTTCGCGTTCCTGCTCACATGGCCGACGCTGCCCGCGATCTACTTCGGCGACGAGATCGGCATGCGTTATGTCGCCGGGCTGCCGAACAAGGAGGGCAGCGAACTGGAGCCGGGGAACAACCGGGCAGGCTCGCGCACCCCGATGCAGTGGGACGGCGGCGTGGGCGCCGGGTTCTCCACGGCCCCCGCCGACCGCCTGTACCTGCCGGTTGACCCCGATCCCGACCGGCCCACGGTCGCCGCGCAACGCGCCGACGAGGGCTCACTGCTGCACGAGGTCCGCCGCCTGATCGCCCTGCGCAGGTCGCGTCCGGCGCTGGGGACGGCGGGCTCCGTCGAGGTCCTGCACGCCGGCTACCCGTTCGTGTACGTCCGCGGCGGCGACCACCTCGTCGTGGTCAACCCGCGCCGCGATCCCGCACGGGTGACGATCGCGGATCCGGGCGCCGACCCGGCCCGGGACGTGGACCTGGGCAGCCGCCGGCCGCGGGCGCTGGCCGGCCGGGGAGTCACCGTGGACGGCGGCGAAATCGACGCGGGCGGCTTCGCGTACGGGGTGTTCGAGATCCCCGACCGATCGGCGGTGCCGGCCCCAAGTCGCGGCCGAGGCGAAAGTCGTTGACGAGTTGATGCCAACAAAAAAGCGCGAACGGGAAACCTTGGACCGGATGAATCCGGTCGAGCGGTCGGACCGTATATCCCTTGTGTGCCGCGAGCATTCGACCGTTTCTCGCCGCCGATGGCGCCGGGCGACCGCACCGTACTACGGTGCGGTGAACGCGAGGGGATTCCGGCTGGGATGAACCGGAGGGCGACGCGCGCCGTGCCTGGGGTGTGGGCTTTGTCAGATGAGTCGCTGCTCGCTGGAATGGCATCGCGTGACGCCGACGCCGCCGCCGCATTCGTGCGCCGCTACCAGGCCAGGGTCTTCGGCCTGGCGTTCACCATCGTCGGGTCCCGTACCGTCGCCGAGGACGTCGCCCAGGAGGCGTTCGTCCGCGCCTGGCGGCATGCGGAGAGCTATGACCCGCGCAAGGGACGCGTACCGGCCTGGCTGCTGACCATCACGCGCAACCTGGCCATCGACGCGGTCCGCATGCGCGGTGAGCTGCCGACCGACCCGTTCCTGCTCATGGGGTCGCTGGTGTCGCGGGAGGGCGACACTGGCGCGAGCATGGACTTCGACGACAGGGACAACCTGCGGCGGGCGCTGCTCGCGTTGCCGCCCGAGCAGGCGCGGGCCATCGCCCTGTCGGTGTTCTACGGGCTCACCGGGAAGGAGATCGCGGCCGTCGAAGAGATACCACTGGGCACCGCCAAGACCCGGATCCGGCGTGGCCTGGGCAAGTTGAGGGAGGTTCTGGGGGTTCGCGATGAGTGAGCGCGATGAGTGAGGACGGCGCGGAGTGCGCGAAGATCCGGGACCTGATCCCGGAGATCGCGGCGGGGGTCGCCGCGGGGGACGAGCGCGCGGGCGCGCTCGCCCACCTCGGTGGTTGCCAGGACTGCCGCCACGAGCTCGCCGTGACCGCCGACCTGGTCGACGAGCTGCTGACGCTGGCTCCGGCCGGCGAGCCGCCGGCGGGGTTCGAAGGGCGTGTCATGGCCCGGCTGGCGCCGGAGGCGAGGCCGAGGCCGAGGCAGGGGCGGGGGCAGAGTCCGCGAGCGCGGGCGACGCGCCGCCCGACGCGGCTGGCCGCGTGGGCGGCGGCGACGGCGGCGGTGGCCGCGAGCGCCGCCGGAGTGGTCTGGTGGCAGACCGCGCAGGACCGCGCGCTCGCCGCCGGCTACCGGCACACGCTGGCCGTAGCGCACGGGCACGGGCTCAGCGCCGCGCCGCTGAAGAGCGGTCTCGGCGCGGAGCAGGGGACGGTGTTCGCCTACCAGGGGGCGCCGTCCTGGCTCTACGTCACCTTCCGGTCGGCGCCGCGGCCCGGCCATTACGACGCCTGCCTGGTCACCAAGGACGGGCGGCGATTCCAGCTGCGCCCCTTCGAAGCGGGCGAGAACGCCTACGCGTGGGGTTCCACGATCCGCGTGCAGGTACGAGAGATCGGCACCATCGAGTTCGCGCGGTCCGGGGTCACGGTCATGACCGCCCGCTTCTGACCTCGCCTTCGCCTTTCCCCGTTCTTGACGATTTTTCTCCTTCTGTAATGGTTTCTTTCCGGTTGTCACTCTGTTAGTCAGTGAGTATGACCACCGCTATTGATCTTCCCCAGCTTCCGTTCCCGCGCCGCGACGTGCTCGACGTACCGGCCGCGTACCGCAGGCTGCGCGCCGAGCACGGGCCGGTCGCCAGGGCGCGTACCCGCACGGGGGATCTCGCCTGGGTGGTGACCGGCCACGAAGAGATCAGGCGGCTGTTCGCCGACGACCGCCTCGGCCGGTCCCATCCCGACCCCGCTCGTGCCCCGCGGATCTCCAACTCGGCCTTCTTCGGCGGCCCGCAAGGCGACTACGCGACCGAGCGGGCCGCCCACGAGCGCATGCGGGGGCTGCTGGTTCCGGCGTTCTCGCGCCGCCGGATGAACGCGCTGCGCGGGCACGTCCAGTCGATCGTCGACGACCTCCTCGACCGGATGGCCGCCCGCACGCCGTCCGCCGCCAACCTGCACGAGGACCTGTCCTTCCCGCTGCCCGTCCTGGTGATCTGCGAGCTGCTCGGCGTTCCTTACGAGGACAGGGACCTCTTCCGCGAGCTGTCGGCCGATGCCGGCGGGCTGGCCGACGCGGCGGCATCGGCGGCGGCGAAGGAGCGGCTGTCCGCCTACGTGGGCACCCTGATCCCCGCCAAGCGGCGGGCCCCGGCCGAGGACCTGCTGTCCGACCTCGTCGCCGCGGCCGACGCCGACGAGGCGGACCTCGACGACGCGCGCATCGCCGAGATGGCGGGCGGGCTGCTGTTCGCCGGGCACGAGACGACGGTCACCCGCATCGACATCGGCACCGTGCTCCTGCTCACCCATCCGGACCAGCTCGCCGCGCTGCGCGCCGACCCGGCGCTCCTGCCCGGCGCGGTGGAGGAGATCCTCCGGATGGCCGTGCCCGGCGACCACGGGATTCCGCGGTACGCGCGCACCGACATCGAGATCGGCGACGTGACGATCCGCGCGGGCGACGCCGTCCTCCTGCTCCAGTTCGCGGCCAACAGGGACGAGCGGGTCTTCGCCGACCCCGACCGCTTCGACATCCGCCGCGCGCCGGCCGATCCGCACGTCGGTTTCGGCCACGGGCGGCACTTCTGCATCGGCGCCAGCCTGGCCAGGGTCGAGCTGCAGGCGGTTTTCGGCTCGCTCTTCCGGCGGTTCCCGACACTCCGGCTCGCCGTGCCGGTCGACCGGCTACGGTGGACGGCGCAGCGGCTCACCGGTGGGCTCGCCGAGCTCCCCGTCACCTGGGAACGATGACCGTATGACCGATGACCGTACGACTGACCGTACGACTGACCGTACGACCGATGACCGGAACGCGCGGGCGGACGAGGTCCGGCCGGTGATGCTGCCCGGGGACGTGGCGATGCCGCTCGTCGGCTTCGGCACCTGGCAGCTGCGCGGCCGCCGGGGGTACGAGGCGATCAGGTACGCGCTCGAGGTCGGCTACCGGCATCTCGACACGGCCACGATGTACGGCAACGAGGCCGAGGTGGGCCGGGCGGTGCGCGACAGCGGGCTCGACCGCCGCGAGGTGTTCATCACCACCAAGCTGCCCGCCCGTGGCGCCGGGCGCGAGCGCGAGACGATCGCCGCCAGCCTGCGCGCGCTGGACACCGACCATGTCGACCTGTGGCTGGTGCATTGGCCGCCGGGGGGCGCCGCCCGGCCGGGCACCTGGCAGCGGCTGCTGGAGATCCGCGACGAGGGTTTGGCCAGGGCCGTCGGGGTGAGCAACTACAGCGTCGGACAGCTCGACGAGCTCATCGACGCGACCGGCGAGGCGCCGGCCGTCAACCAGGTCCCGTGGAGCCCGCCCAGACACGACCCCAAGCAGCTCGCCGGCAACCGCGACCGCGGCGTCGTCGTCGAGGGCTACAGCCCGCTGAAGGGCACCGACCTGCGCGACCCCGTGCTCACCGAGATCGCCTCGCGGCACGGCGTGACGGCGGCGCAGGTCGTGCTGCGCTGGCATCTCGAGCACGGGATCGTCGTCATCCCGAAGTCCGGCAACCGCGACCGCATCGCCGCCAACTTCGACCTCGCCCGGTTCCGGCTCGGCGCGGACGAGGTCGCCCGCATCGACGGCCTGTCCGGACGCTGACCCGAGCGCGGGCGCCGAAGCTAGCATCGCAGGGTGAAGTTCGACGAGTTCACCATCGTGCTGCTCGAGCTGCGGCCGGACGCGCCCGAACTGGACGACGCGGCCGCGGCCGCGCTGCAGGACGCGCACCTGGCCTTCCTCGCGTCGCTGCACGAGACCGGCGCCCTGCTCGCCGCCGGGCCGCTGGCCGGCGAGGCGTTCCGCGGCCTGTCCCTCCTCAACGTCGGCCCCGACGAGGCGCGGCGGCTGACGGCACAGGACCCGGCGGTGCGCGCCGGGCGGTTCTCCCTCAAGGTGATTCCCTGGCGGGTCCCGGCCGGCGCGATGTCCTTCTCGCCCACCCGCTTCCCCAGCTCCGTCGCCGAGGTCATGGCCGACTTACGGCGCGGCGGGCGCGATGGGCGCGACGGGCCCGTCCGCCACCAGCTCGCCGTCCCGCAGCTCAAGGACGCGGTCGGCGTGCCCGAGCAGCACGGGATCGTGGGTGGCGACCACGGCGGTGACCCGCTGGCTGGCCACGACCGCTCTGATCAGGTCCATGATCGATCGAGCGGTCTCCGAGTCGAGCTGGCCGGTCGGCTCGTCGGCGATGAGCAGCCGGGGCCGGTTGGCGAGCGCGCGGGCGATCGCGACCCGCTGTTGCTGGCCGCCGGACAGCTCGTACGCCCGGTGATCGGCGTGGTCGGCGAGACCGACGAGGGACAGCAGCAGCCGGACCCGCTCCTCCCTGGCCCGCGGGGGCGCCTTGGTCAGCCGCAGCGGCACCCCGACGTTCTCGGCGGCCGTCAGCACGGGAATCAGCCCGAACGACTGGAAGACGAACCCGACGGTCTCGCGGCGCATGCGGAGCAGCTCGGGTTCGCCGAGCGCGGTCACCGCGCGCCCGGCCACCTCCACCCTGCCGCCGTCCGGGGTGTCGAGCCCGCCGATCAGGTTGAGCAGCGTGGTCTTGCCGGAACCCGATCGGCCCTTGACCACCACGAGCTGCCCGTCGAGCACGTCGAACGTCACATCGCGCAGCGCCCGAACCTGGACGCGGCCGGACCGGTAGGTCTTGGTCAGCCCGGTCACGCTGACCGACGGCTCAGCCATCCCGCCGCCCCGCTCCGGGCGCCTGTTCCTGGGCGGACGCCCGGTCCTCGGCCGGGACGCGGTCCGGCCAGACGCCGATATGGTCGGGTTCGAGCGCGAGCCGCACGCGGTCCCGCATGGCGAGCTCCTCGGTGAACGCCTTGGGCAGTTGCAGCCGCCCGGCCCGGTCGAGCACGGCGTACTCCTCGGCGACGATCCGCTCGCGTCCGCTCTCGTCGCGCAGCGTCCGCCGGACGACCTCGCTGCTCGTCCGGCCGTCGCGGATTCCGATCGTCCGGTCGACCTGGTCGGCCACCTGGGGGTCGTGGGTCACGATGACCGTCGTCACCCCGAGCTCGCGGTTGGCCTCGCGCAGCGCGGCGAAGACCTCGCCCGACGTCGTGGTGTCGAGCTCGCCGGTGGGCTCGTCCGCCAGAAGCACCTTGGGCGCGTTGGCGACGGCGACGGCGATCGCGGTGCGCTGCTGCTCGCCGCCCGACATCTCCCTGGGCCGCCGTCCCGCGCAATGGTCGACGCCCATCAGCGCGAGCAGCTCGGCCGCCCGCGCCCGGCGCTCGCGCGTCCGCCCTCCGCGCAGCCGCATCGGAAGCTCGACGTTCTGCGCCGCGGTGAGATAGGGGAGCAGGTTGCGGGCGGCCTGCTGCCAGACGAACCCCACCAGCTCGCGACGGAAGCGCAACCGCTGCCGGCCCGTCATCGACAGCAGGTCGGCCCCCGCCACCCTGGCCACTCCCGCGGTGGGGGTGTCGAGTCCGGACAGGATGTTCAGCAGCGTCGACTTGCCCGAGCCCGACGCGCCCACGATGGCGACCATCTCGGCCTCCTCGACGAGCAGGTCGAGGCCCTGGAGCGCGACGACCTCGACGCCGTCGGTCTTGTAGATCCGGACGAGGTTGTCGCACACGATGTGCGCGTCGGCGCCGAACTCCGGACTCCGCCGCGCGGCACGGCGAGCCAGCTCGCCGAACTCGTCACCGGCCGCGGCGGCGCCCGCGGTCGCCCCATCCACGTCCGGGTCGGTCACGTCCGGGCCGGTCACGCCTTGAGCGGTCACGTGTGGGTCGGTCACGTCTGGGCCCCCATTCTGAGCGCGGTGCCGAGCCGGCGGCGGACGCCGATCATCGCGTCGACGGAGATGGCGAGCCCGCCGAACAGGATCAGCCCGCCGGCGAGCACGGCTGTGGTGAGCGGATCGGGCGCGTACCCGGCGGGGGCGATGCCGCCGGTGTACGGCCGCAGGTCGACGGCGGAGCCGAGCAGGTGCGGCAGCAGCAGGCCCACCGCCCAGCCGGCGAGCCCGGCGGCCAGCAGGGCGGGGCCGAGCTCGGCGACGGCGAGGCCGCGCGCCTGGCGCCGGCTGAGCCCGAGGGTGCGCAGGTAGGCCACGGCCTGGCCGCGCGCGTAGGAGCCGAGGATCAGCGCGAGCAGGATGACGATCGTGGCGTAGCCGGCCAAGGCGAGCACGCCGTAGCCGAACGCCGCCCGCACCGTGGCCAGCATCGGGCTGCCGGTCAGGCGGTCGAGGGCGCCGGCCCAGGTCGTCACCTGGGCCGCGTCGCCCGCCGCGGCCCGCAGCCTGCCCGGGTCGAGGCCACGCCCGCCCACGAAGAGCGTCGTCGCGGTGGCCTCCCTCCCCAGCGAGCGGTACGGCACGACGACGAACGGCCCGTGGGTGGCCGGGAACGCGTCGACCACGCCGGCCGGCCGGACCGGCAGGTCGCTGATGAGCGCCGCGGCCGCGAGGTACGGGCCGGGCCCGAGCTCCCGGGCCAGCCCGGGCGACATCAGCGCGGGCGCGGCGGATCCGGGCGGCCCGCCGGCCTCGCCCGGTGGCGCGGCCGGCAGCCGGAGCGGGGTCCTGGCCGCCAGACGGCGGTAGGCGGCCAGGTCGACGGTCACGATCGTGACGTCGAGCATCCGCGCCGGGGAGCGCAGCGTCGCGCCGTCGATGAACTGGGCCGGCGCGACGTCCCTGACGCCGGGCACGCGGCGGATCCGGCCGATGGCCGCGGCGTCGAATCCGGGCCCGTCGATGCGCGCGTCGGCGCCGACGGACTGCCAGGCCGACCGCTCCTGCGCTCCCCGTACCCCGGTGTCGACCACGCCGGCGAAGGCGGCGACGGCCACCGCGAGCAGCAGGACGATCATCGGGAGCGCGGCGGCCGTACCCTGCCGGGCCGAGCGGGCGACGCCGATGAACGCGACGGCGGATCTGCCGCGCGCCGTCAGCCGGCCGGCCAGCCGCAGCGGGTACGGATAGGCGCGCAGGGTCAGCAGCCCGGCGGCGCAGGCGAGCAGGACCGGCACCGCGGCCAGGAAGGGATCGGTCCCCCGGTCGGCGGCGTCCGTGGTGAGGCCGCGCGCCCGCAACGCCGCGACGCCGGCGACGGCCAGCATGACGACCAGCGCGTCCAGCACGAGGCGGCGCGGCGTGCCGCGCGGCCGGGCCAGTTCGCGCGCCGGCCGGGAACGGGTGCGGGCGGCGAGCGCGGCGGGCACGAGGGCCGCCGCGCCGACAACGGCGACCGGTCCCCGCCATGCCGCCGCGCCCGGCACGGCGGCCGCGGCCGCGTACCCCACCGTCGCGGCGGGCAGCGCGACCAGAAAGGCGCCGGCCCCGACGCCGCCGCCCAGCTGGGCCGGGGACGCGCCGCGGGCGCGCAGGACCGCGAGCGGACCTCGCAGCCGCTCGATCAACAGCCGGCAGGTGAGCGCGAGGGCACCGAACGCCACCGCGAACAGGCCGGCGAGCGCCAGCGACAGCACGGCCCTGGCGGCGCCCAGTTGGGCGCGGAAGCCGGCCAGCACCCCGGTCAGGCCGGTCTGGACCTGCGGGCGGGTGCTGTCGGCCGTGAGACCCGGCGTGACCATTTCAAGACTCCCGGCGGCCACCCCTAGCCTGGCCAGGTCGCCGGCCACCGGCCGGACCCTGGCGGCGGTGAACGCGCCGGGCCGGACGGGCAGCCGCCAGGTGAAGTCGAGCTGCGCGTCGGTCTCGTCGTACAGCGCCTGGTAGCCGGCCGCGTCGAGCACCCCCACCCCGGTGTACTGGGGGTCGCCGTCGCGGCCCCGCTCCACGATGGGAGCGGTGAGGCTGGGCCGGGCCGGCCAGAAGCGATCGTCCCGCCCGAGCGGCCGATACAGCCCGGTGATGCGCACGATGACGGGCGTGGTGCCGAGCGTCAGCGGGACCTCGGCGCCGGCCCGGAGCTGCAGCGGCGCGGCGGTGGTGGCGGCCAGGCCGGCCTCGATGACGGGGTGCGCGCCGGCGTGGGCGGCGCGCCCGGAGGCCGGGTTGCGGGGCGGCCGGCCGGCGACATAGCGGACCCGGCCGGCGACGCCGGGGTCCCGCTCGAGCAGCAGCCGCCGGGAGGGGTCCGTGCGGTCCGGCGGTGCCCCCTGGCCCAGCGGCAGCGCCACCGGCCGCCCGGCGATGGCGTACTCGACGGGCCCGGTAACCGCGCGCAGCGCGGCCGGGGTCGCGGCGGCGATCCGGGCGGCCACCGCCCGCATGCCGCCGTCGGCGTGGATCGGGGGCGGCGGGCCGGTGCGGCCGCCGATGAACGCGGTGACCGTCACGTCCCGCGCGGCCGGCGGCACCTGGGCCACGGCGTCGCGCGCCGCCGCGTCGTAGCGGCTCGTCAGCAGCCCGGGAACGGCGGCGACGAGGAAGGCCGTGACCGAGACGATGCCGGCCAGCGCGGCGATGACGGCGCGTTCGGCGCGTACCGCGCGCAGTACCGCGGTGAGGGAGGTCGCCGCGGAGATCAATGGTCCTCGCCGATCCTGATCGTGGCGCCGAGCCCGTGGCGGCGCAGGAGGCGGACGAGCACGGCGAGCACGACGGCGAGCAGCGCCGGCACGCCCACCAGCAGGGCGAGGATCGGCGGCCACGGCACGACGAGCCGCACCTGCGGGTAGGGCGCGGTGGCCCGTACCGTCAGCACGGAGTGCGGGATCACCACGCGCCCGATGGCGAGCCCGAGCGCGAGGCCGCCGGCCAGGCCGAGCAGCACCAGGAACACCTGCTCGACGCCGAGCATGCCGAACACCTGCCTGGCGCTCACCCCGAGGGCGCGCAGGACGGCGAACTCGGCGCGCCGCTCGCGCGCCGACACCGCCGCGTTGACCGCGAAGCCGACGACGGCCAGCCCGAGCGCGGCGAGGAAACCGAGGACGAGCGCGCCCTGCAGCGCCGCGCCGAGCGGCGCGTCGCGCAGCTCCCTGCGCAGCGCCATCCTGTCGACCACTCCGCCGGTCCATTCGGGATGGCGGGCCAGCGCCCGTACCGCCGGGCCCGTGTCGCCGCCGGTCGCCAGCCACCATTCGGTCGGCACGCTGTCGAGGCCGGTGGCGACCGCCGACTGGTCGGTGTAGGCGCGCCAGTCCACGAGTACCCCTGGCTCGCCTGGCGCGGTGGACGGCAGCGCGGGCACGATGCCGGCCACGGCGACCGACAGCGAGCCGGCCGGCTCGTCGAGGGTGAGCCGGCCGCCGACGCCGACGCGCGCCCGCCTGGCCAGCTCGGTGGTGATGATGCCGGGCATCGGCGGCGGCCGGCCGGCCCCGCTCGTCCCGCTGGTCCCGCCGGTCTGGCCGGTGCGGTCGAGGACGACGGTGCCGCGGGCGGTGATGGCGCCGATGTAGATGTTCTCCGCTGGCGTCACCCTGGGCAGCTCAACCGTCAGTACCCCCGCCGTGCTCGGCCGGACGCTCGGGGCGGGGCCGACCCCGCCGCCGGCCGGGCGGAACGTGCCGGTCCACGCGGCGCCGGGCGGCGGCCGTAGTGCCGCGCTCGCGGCGCCGCGCAGCCGCAGGCTCAGCGTGAGCGGGACCTCCGCCGCGCCCTCGGGATAGTCGTACCGGAATCCCCTGATGGACAGCGGGTGGCTGAGCCGCCCGCCGGGGCCGGCGAGCGCGCCCAGGTCCGCGGTCCGCCGGTGGAACCGGCCGTCGCCGCGAACGCCGCCCAGGTCGACCGTCCAGTCCACGCCGAGCGCGTCGACGACCAGCAGGGACAGCCGGTTGCGTGCGATATGGCGCGGATCGGCCGGCCCGGGCGGCGGGACGATCCGCACGTCGACCGCGAGCCGGTCCTGGCGGCCTGGCAGCGCGGCGGCCGGCGGCGGCGCCGCGCCGCGGCCACCCGGCGTCACCACCGCGGGGAGCGCGCGCGGCGACCGGTCCGATCGCGGCCCGAGCAGCGCCGATGTCTTCGTGGTGTCCACCGCGAGCAGCGTCACCTCCTGGTTCCCCGCGTTCGACGTCGTGCGCAGCACCGGGCTGGCCGCGGTCACCCCCGGCAACGAGCCGAAGGCGCCGCCCTGGCCGGCCGGCGCCGGGCCCTTGCCGTCCCGCGACGGGGTGACCCGCAGGTCGGCGCCGGCCTGGAAGTCCGCCTGATCGATCTGGGAGCGGCGCCAGGTGACGCCGGCCGTCACCGTGAGCACGCCCACCGCGATCGCCATCACGAGCAGCAGCGCCGGGCCCGAGTAGCGCACCGGCCGCCGGCTCACCTGCCAGGCGCCGAGCGCCGGCGCGAAGGTGCCGCGCCTGGACGCCGTCCTGGCGGCGGCGCGGGCGGCGATGGGCACCACCCGCAGCGCAAGCGCCCCGCCGGCGAGCAGCGCGAGCGCCGGACCCGCGACGATGAAGGGGTCGATGCCGAGCGCGCCGCCGCGCGCCTCGGTCACCGGCCCGCCGTAGTGGATGAGCTGCCAGATGCCCAACGCCGCGACCACGGCCAGGGCGAGGTCGGCGCCGGCCCGCTGCGCCCAGCCGCGCCGGTCGCCGCGGCCGCGCGCCGCCTGGGCGGCCACGTACGAGCGTGTGACGCCGTGCACCGCGGGCAGCGTGAGCGCGACCGCGCAGCCGGCGCCGGCGACCGCGGCGGCCGCCCACATCGCCGGCGACGGGCCGGCGCCGAGCCGCAGGCCCGTCGCCTTGATGATCGACACAGAGCCGGCCAGATGCAGCAGCGCCGGCGCCAGCAGGGGAGCCGCCGCAACGGCCGGCAGCGAGAACAGGATCCCCTCGCCGGCGGTCAGCATGGACAGCTGCCGGAGGCTCGCGCCGCGCGCCCGCAGCGCGGCGACCTCCATCCGCCGGTGTTCGGCGAGCAGCCGGGCCACCAGCACCAGGGCGTACCCGGCCAGCACGAGGAGCTGCACGATCGGGATGGCCATCGTCGACCTGCTCACGAGCGCGGCGCTGGCGAGCTGGGCGAGCAGCTGCGGAAATTCCGTGGCGACGATGTACTCGGTGCCCGGGTCGGCGGCCCGCAGCCGGTCGTTCAGCCCGGACGCCCGGTCGGCGAGGTCGCCGAACCGGTGCGGCGCGATGGCGCGGACGTCCGGCTCCACCAGCCACCGGACGGTGACGCCGGTCGCGGCGAAGCGGTGGACGAACGTCTCTGGCGCGACGACCAGCGGGCCGAAGGTCGTGTACGACAGTGCCTGCGCACCGGTGATGACCAGGGAATCTCCATCCCAGAACGGGTCGCCGGCGCGGTTCACCTTGAACAGGCCGGTGATCCGGACCCGGGTGGCGCGGCCGTCGAGCCGGCTGCGCACCGTGTACACACCGCCCACCGACATCCCCGTCGCCCTGGCCGCCGGCGCGGGCAGCGCCGCCTCGACGGCGCCGGCCACCGGCCGCGGCCAGGCGCCCGCGATGAGGGTGGCGTGCTCGGCGATCCGGGAGTACATCGCGAACGCCGTCAGCCGCGGTCGCCGCTCCCGCTGCTGGCCGGGCAGGGTGTAGGAGTCGCCGCGGGCGGCGGCCGTCGAGGTCAGCGGGACGCCGGGGAAGGCGCGCGCCAGCCCGGCCGCGACCACCCGCTCGGCCCTGGCGTAGCTCGCGCCGGTGACCCGTGCCGCGATCCGCGTCTCGACGCGGTCCGCCGGGGCGCGCTCGAGGGTGCGGCGGGCGCCCCCGTCGGTCACCGAGGACGCGTACCCGGCGAGCGCGACCAGCACGGTGGTCGCCAGGAGGGCGGTGAGGCAGGCCGCGACGAACAGCGCCTTCTCGCTCATCGCCCTGCGGACGGCAAGCTGCGGACCCCGCACAATGCCCCCGGACCTCGACTGGCGCTACCCGGTTATCGGTTACCCGGCTTTCGAATGGCGTTCGGCCAGGGCCATGGTATTCGTCACCGCCATGGCGTGAATGTCCGCCTCGGTGAAGCCCGCGCCGAGGAACATGTCGGCCATCAGGGCGAGGCCGTCCTCGACGGGCGGGTTGAACGGCTGGCCCAGGTCGCTGGCGAAGAACGACCTGGCCGGCCCCGCCGCCCGCACGCCCGCGAACATGGCCTCCCACGTGCACTTGCCGGTGTACGGGGTGGTGAAGCAGCGTTCCAGGTAGGCGCCGCGCGCGGCCAGCTCGCGCTGGTCGTCAGGGCCGATCCGCTGCGAGGTGAACTCGGGGTGGGTGACGACGACCCGGCGGACCCCGGCCGCCGTCGCCGCGTCCACGACCGCGAAGATCTCGTCGCGGGACAGGTGGCCGGTGGCGAGGACGAGGTCGTGCTTGGCGACGATCCGCAGCACATCGCGCAGCGGGCCGGTCACCTTGCCGGCGGAGTCGAGGACGTCGATCGCCGGGCTGGCGATGCCCTCGTCCAGCAGTTCCTGCTGCAGCCGCGCCCACATGGGCGGCTTCGCGCCCGGCGGGTCGGCGGCCCGGGACTCGCGTTGGTTGCGGCAGTCGACCGTGGGCAGCCACACCCATCCGGCGCCGCCTCGCGCCGCGATCTCGACGGCGATGGGGTTGAGCCCGCCGACCGAGGCGTTGAGGGTGATGGAGCCCACGGCGTCGATGCCGGGCACCGCCGCCCTGACCACGCTGGCCCGCTCGGTCGTGGGGACGTAGTGCGACTTGAGCACGAAGCCGGCGAGACCGCGTTCCTGGAACCGCTTGGCGAGATCGAGATCGTTGATCAGGCGCTGCATCACGTCCGGCGCGATGTGCACGTGCGGGTCGTACCCTCCGCGAACCAGCTCGCGGGCCCGTGGCGACGGCTGCGGGTGGTCGGTCACGGCCTCTGCTCCTCGCGCTCGGCGTCGTTGGCGTCGTTGGGATCAGCATCGTTGGGGTCAGCATCGTTGGGGTCTGGGCGCCGGGAGCGCGCGACGAGCCGTTCGAGTCCGGCGATCGTCGCGCTGGTCACGTCGTGGTGAGCGCCGAGGTCCGCGGCGTACGCCGCCGCGGCCCGCATCTCGTCGAGCCGCCGCCTGGCGTGCTGCGGGGTGCCATCGACGAGCCGGTCGACGAAGGCGCGGTCGGCGGCGGTGAACTCGCCGACGATCTGCTCGCGCACCCAGTCCTCCTGGCCGGCCAGCGCGGCGATCTCGAGACTCTCCAGCAGGACGGCGGCCACCCCCTTCATGAACACGCTGCGCAGCAGCTTGCGCCCGGCCGCCGCGCCCGGCTCGGGGCCGGCGTCCTCGACCTGGACGCCGAACGACGCCAGGAAGTCGGCGAGCCGCTCACGTCCCGGACCGGCGACCGCGACCGGGGTGCGCAGCCCGCTGCGCGGCACCGGGGCGAGCACGGCCACGTCGACGAACGCGGCGCCCGTGGGCTCGACCGTCGCCGCCACCCGGCGTTTGACCTCGGGGGCGCTGGTGTTGAGGTCGGCGTAGACGGTGCCGGGCCTGAGCCCGGGTGCGGCGTCGGCCGCCACCCGCTGGGCGACGTGCGCCGCGTTCAGGCTCAGCACCACCTGGGCCGCGCGGACGGCGCCGGCCGGCCCGTCCACCTGGCGCAGCCCGGGAAGCCCTGGCCTGGCGACGGGGTCGTATCCCACCACGGCGCACCCGGCGGCGAGCAGGTCGGCCGCGTACCGCGAGCCGGCTTCGCCGAGGCCGAGCACGGCGACGACGCTGACGTCAGGATCCGATCGATCGTTCATGATCCGGGCCATCGTTCATGATCCGAGCCTAGTTCGGACGCGTGAAATGCTGATATTCCTATTGTTGACGGTTGTCGTGACGGCCAACGAGGAGATCGTCTCATGTCAGTAGCTCCAGCGGAGGTGGCCGCACCTCTGCTCGTCGTGACCGCGCACCCGGGCGACTTCGTCTGGCGCTCGGGCGGCGCCATCGCGCTGACCACGGCCGCGGGCGGGCGGGCCGTCATCGCCTGCCTGACCTTCGGCGAGCGCGGCGAGTCGGCGCGGCTGTGGCGGGAGGGCCACGACCTCGACCAGGTCAAGGCGGTGCGGCGCGGCGAGGCCGAGCAGGCGAGCAAGGTGCTCGGCGCGGAGATCGAGTTCTTCGACGCCGGAGACTACCCGCTCGAGGAGTCGCCCGCGCTGATCGGCCGGCTCGTCGACCTCTACCGGCGGCTGCAACCCGCCGCCGTGCTGACCCACGCGCCGGCCGACCCGTACAACATCGACCACCCCAAGGCGTGCGAGATCGCCCTCAAGGCCCGCATCCTCGCCCAGGCGGCCGGGGTGCGGAGCGACGCCGGCGACGTGATCGGCGCCCCGCCGGTGTTCCACTTCGAGCCGCACCAGCCCGAGATGTGCGGGTTCCGTCCTGACGTGCTGCTCGACATCAGCCCGGTGTGGGACCGCAAGCGGGCCGCCATGGAGGTGTACGAGGCGCAGCGCCACCTTTGGGAGTACTACACCGACCTCGGCCGGCGCCGCGGCGTCCAGGCCAAGCGCAACAGCGGGCCGAACCTCGGCCTGCCGAGCGAGACCTGGGCCGAGGCGTACATGCGCGCCTTCCCGCACGTCACGACCACTTTGGGGTAGCCGAATGCGTGGACACGTCGTCGTCACGAAGATCGACCGGCCCGACCCCGAGATCGTCTCCGGGCTCGGCGCTGCCGGAGTCGCCACCGTGCACGAGGCCGCCGGCCGCACCGGCCTGGTCGGCCCGGAGATCCGGCCCATCCAGCAGGGCGCGGCCGTCGCCGGCCCGGCCGTCACCGTGTCGTCGCATCCCGGCGACAACCTGATGATCCACGCGGCGGTCGAGGTGTGCCGCCCGGGCGACGTCCTCGTCGTCACCACCACGTCGCCGTCCACCGACGGGATGTTCGGCGAGCTGCTCGCCACCTCGCTCAAGGCGCGGGGCGTGATCGGCCTCGTCATCGACGCCGGCGTGCGCGACGTCGCCGACCTCCGCGCGATGGGCTTTCCCGTCTGGAGCAAGGCGATCTCGGCGCAGGGCACCGTCAAGGCATCGCCCGGCTCGGTGAACGTGCCCGTGGTGTGCGCCGGGCAGCTGATCGAGCCGGGCGACGTGGTCGTCGCCGACGACGACGGCGTGATGCGCGTGCCGCGCGCGGACGCCGCCGAGGTGCTCGAACGGTCGACGACCAGGCTGGCCGGCGAGCAGGACAAGCGCGCCAAGCTGGCCGACGGCGTGCTCGGCGTCGATCTGTACGGCATGCGCGACCTGCTGGCCAAGCTCGGCGTGCGCTACGTGGACGATCCTGGCTGACCGGCCGGAATCCTCGGCCAAGGGTGGTCGAGGGGTGGCCGCGGGCCGCCGTCGATGCGAGGCTGGTGATCTCGCTCGAGTTCGCGGAGGTCCCCGCCCGTGAAGATCAACCCCCGCCCCCGAGTACGGGCCGCCGGCATCGCCCTGCTCACCGCCGCCTCGCTCGGCCTCATCGTACCCGCCGCGGCCTCGGCCTCGGCCGCGACGCCGCCCGGGGTCGCCGCGCGCGGGGCTGCCGCCCCGGCGCGGCAGCAGGTCAAGCAGGCGACCGCCACCGGCTACGGCGGCGCCGTCGCTTCGGTCGACCTCGACGCCAGCCGGGTCGGTCTCGAGGTGCTCGAACGCGGCGGCAACGCGATGGACGCGGCGGTGGCGACCGCGGCCACCCTCGGCGTGACCGAGCCGTTCGTGTCGGCCATCGGCGGTGGCGGCTTCCTCACGTACTACGACGCCAGGACCCGCCGGGTCTACACCTTCGACGGCCGCGAGACGGCGCCGCTCGCGATGGGCGAGAAGGCGTTCATCGACCCGGCCACCGGGCAGCCGCTGCCGTTCGGCGACGCGGTGACCAGCGGCCTGTCGGTCGGCGTGCCGGGGACGCTCGCCTCCTGGGACGCGGGGCTGCGCCGGTTCGGCACCCGCCGGCTGGGCGACCTGCTGCGGCCGGCGATCGCGCTCGCGGACCGCGGCTTCACCGTCGACCAGGAGTTCCAGGACCAGGTGGCGACCAACGCCGACCGGTTCAAGGACATCGTGCCGACCCGCGAGCTGTTCCTGCCGGGCGGCCGGCCACCCGCCGTGGGCTCGACGTTCCGCAACCCGGACCTGGCCAGGACGTACCGCATGATCGCTCGGAACGGCCCCGGCTGGTTCT
This sequence comes from Streptosporangiaceae bacterium, assembly GCA_036378315.1. Lineage (GTDB taxonomy): Bacteria > Actinomycetota > Actinomycetes > Streptosporangiales > Streptosporangiaceae > CALAED01. Next base: position 33,268 of record DASUWU010000149.1, read on the forward strand.
ACCGGGGCGAGCTCGGCAACGAGATCGTCCAGACGGTGCGGCGCCCGCCGGTCGACCCGGCCGCGACCAGGGTGGTCAGGCCGGGGCTCATGCGGCCCGCCGACCTGGCCGCCTACACCGCGCCGTCCCGCGCGCCGGCCCACGTGACGTACCGCGGTCTCGACGTGTACGGCATGGCGCCACCCTCGTCCGGCGGATCCACGGTGGGGGAGGCGCTCAACATCCTGGAGAACTTCCGGCTGTCCGGCGCCGACCCGGTGCAGGCCCTGCACGACTACATCGAAGCGTCGAAGCTGTCCTACGCCGACCGCGGCCGCTACGTCGGCGACCCCGCGTACGTCGACGTGCCGCTGCGCGAGCTGTTGTCGGACGGCTTCGCCCACGAGCGCGCCTGCCTGATCGACCCCGCGCACGCCGCCACCGCGCCGGTGCCGCCAGGCTCGCCGGACGGCCACTACGCCGGCTGCGCGCCGGCGACCGGTGCCGCTCCGGCGCTGCCCGCCGAGGGCCCGCAGACCACGCACCTCGTCGTCGCCGACCGGCGCGGCGACGTCGTCTCCTACACCCTCACGATCGAGCAGTTCGGCGGCAGCGCGCTCACCGTGCCCGGCCGCGGCTTCCTGCTCAACAACGAGCTGACCGACTTCAGCTTCGCGCCGCCCGCCGACGGCTCGCCCGACCCCAACCTGCCGGCGGGCGGCAAACGGCCGCGCAGCAGCATGGCCCCCACCATCGTGCTGAAGCACGGCCGGCCGCTGCTCGCGGTCGGCTCGCCGGGCGGCTCCACGATCATCACGACCGTACTTCAGATCCTCATGAACCGGCTCGACCTCGGCATGACCCTGCCCGAGGCGCTGGCCGCCCCGCGTGCCACGCAGCGCAACACCGCCGCGACCTTCGCCGAACAGCCGTTCATCGATCGGTACGGTGCCGCGCTGGCGGCCAAGGGGCACACCATCCAGCTCTTCCCGGGCCCGCCGGCCGGCGTGATCGGCGCCGCGACCGGCCTGGAGTTCCTCCGGGACGGCCGGGTCCAGGCCGTCGCCGAGCCCGTACGCCGGCACGGCGGCAGCGCTCTGGTCGTGCGGCCCGCCCCCTGACCGGCCTACGATTTTGGCTGATGGGGGAGGGCACATGGATGCCACGCACGTTCAGGTGACCACGGCGACCGACTCCCGGGTGGAGGCGGTCGAGCTGGCCAAGGCGGCGGTGCGGGAGCGGCTGGCCGCCGGCGCGCAACTGGTCGGGCCGATCGCCAGCACCTACTGGTGGGAGGGCCGGATCGAGTCCGCCGAAGAGTGGATCGTCATCTTCAAGACCACTACGGAATGCTTCGACGAGCTGGCCGACCTCATCCTCGACCAGCACTCCTACGACACCCCGGAGATCATCGCGCTCCCGGTCGTCGCCGGCAGCTCCGACTACCTCGCCTGGGTGAGCGAGCAGACCGAGTCGGGGGAGGACTGATGGCCGGCTACTCCAGCACCCCGCTGCCGAAGAAGCTCGGCATCAAGCCCGGCAACCGCGTCCTGCTCGTCGACGCGCCCGCGGGTTTCGGCCTCGACCCACTGCCGGCGGACGTGATCGCTGACCGCAAGCCCGAGGCGACCTCGTACGACGTGATCGTCGCGTTCTGCCCCGACCTGGCGGCGCTCACCGACGGCTTCGCCGGCTGGCGTGCCCTGCTCGCCCCGGCCGGCGGTCTGTGGGTCGCCTGGCCCAAGAAGTCGAGCGGTGTCCCCACCGACCTCACCGAGAACGCCGTCCGCGACATCGGCCTCGCCGGCCGCCTCGTCGACAACAAGGTCTGCGCCATCGACGAGACCTGGTCCGGCCTCCGCCTCGTCATCCGCCGCACCGACCGCTGACCCGCCCGGTTCTCGGCGGCTCATCGCGCCCAGCCGTACGGGGATTGTCACGAAGACGTTCCCCGAAGGGGGAGAGCTAGGGATCGCAGCGCAGGCGGGCCCAGACGGTCTTGCCGCCGCGCGGTGGGCGGCGGGTGCCCCAGATTTCGGTGATGAGCTCCACGATGGCCAGGCCCCGGCCGCTGGTGTCGTCGGGCCCGGCCGTACGGGGCATCGGTGGTTCGGGGGAGGGATCCCAGATCTCGATCATCAGCGCGCCCGGCAGCAGGTACATCTCGAACTCGACGAGCTCGCCGGGGTTGGCCTTGACCGCGTTGGTGAGCAGCTCGCTCACGACGAGCACGACCTCGCCCGTCACCTCGACCAAGCCCCACTTGCGCAGCTGCACCTCGGCCAGGTCGCGGGCCAGCCCGACCGATGACGGCACCGCGAGCAGGCTTCGCTTGAACTCGGGCGCGCTCTCGCCCGGACCCTCCACCATCGATCCACCCTCGCTCGTTCTCCACCATTCGCAGCAACAGCCTGCCGTGCTCAATTACGCTCGGCTACGGTTCGATCACTACATCTGGAGATCATGCGCTACATCCGCCGGTAGCCCGGAAAGGCCGATCATGAGCACGGAACCCATCGACCCCACGTCATCGGCCCGGGCGTTCTATGCCGTACAGCTCAGGCGGGTGCGCACCGCGGCCAAGCTGACGCAGTCGCAGCTCGGCGGGCATCCCGACATGGTGGTCTCCGGCAAGCTCATCGAGGCGGTCGAGAACCTGCGCCGAGCCCCCACCCGGCGGCTGTCCGTCGGCCTGGACAAGGCGTTCGGTCTGGACCAGTTCTTCGCGGGCATGTACGCAGCCATCAAGCGCGAGTCGGGCATCCCGTCGCACTTCCTTGAGTACATCGAGTACGAAGAACGGGCTTCCTCGATCAAGATCTATGCGAATTTCCTCGTCAGCGGTCTCCTGCAAACAGAGGAGTACGCACGCGAGGTGCTGAGCCCGATACAGCGGCCTGACCGGCTCGAACAATTAGTGGCGGCACGGCTTGCCCGGCAAGAGATACTGCGGCGTGACGATCCGCCCTGGCTGGATGTTCTGCTGGACGAGTCCGTTGTCAGACGTATCGTCGGCGACCGTGAAATCACACGCCGCCAGCTGGAACGGCTCCTGGAGGCGGCACACGAATCTCACGTCACGATCCGGGTCGTCCCCGCCGGCGCGCCCGCTTATCCATCCGGTGCCTTCATACTGCTCGGCTTCGCCGAGGAGCCCGCTATCGGCTACGTGGAGGGTGTGAATGGACTCGGCCAGCTGATCGAGCCGGGCCGGGAGGTCAGCGCCCTCGGTGTAACGTTCGATCAGATCGGTGCCGTGGCTATGACCCCCGCGGACACCGAAGAGCTGATCCGAGTGGTCTTGGAGAGCATGTGAGCGCTTTCGACTTCTCGTCCGCACGCTGGCGCAAGAGCAGCCACAGCGGTCAAGAAGGTACGGAATGCGTCGAGGTCGCGCGGCTCAGTAGGGCTGTCGCCGTACGTGACAGCAAGGACCCCGAGGGCCCGAAGTTGGCGTTCTCGCGCTCCGAGTGGCGCGCCTTCGTCGAAGCGTGGCGACCCGAATCTGAGCGCCGTTGGTAGACATTCGGTATCCGGCTGGTCACTTAGTGTACGATGTGCGTGTCGGATGGAGGTTCGCCATGGTCGCCATGCAGCGTCGCCGAAGGGGTGTTCACGCGCCCGCGCCTTCAACCGAGCCGAAGCCCCCCGAAGCGCCCGAAGCCGACCCGATCGATCTGCTGGAGCAGGCGTGGCTGCTGATCCGCTCCCGGGGGATCAGAGCGGAGATCGTCGGAGGACGCATCGTCGTGAGTCCCTGGGCAAGCCGTCGACACGATCAAGTGGTGCATCGACTGGTCAGACAACTGTCCGCCGTGGTGTACGAACGCGACTGGGACTTCTACCACTCCTGGGCGGTACACATCCCGCCGCACCGCGGAGACAAACGGCTGCCCGACCTCATGGTGGCTCCCCCCGACAGTCCGGAGTACGACGAGAATCAGGCGTTCGGTCATGGTTTGCTGCTTGTCGCCGAGGTCGTCTCTCCGTCCAGCGAAGAGGACGACTACGAGATCAAGCCGGCCGAGTACGCCAGGGCCGGTGTGCCGCTGATGTTGGTCATCGATCCCGAGTCCGACGAGCCGACGGTGACGCTGTTCAGCGGCCCGGCGGACCACGGTTACGCGAACAAGCTCACCGTCGTCGCCGGAGACCAGCTCGCGCTGCCGGAGCCGTTCGACATCAAGCTCGACACCGCCGCGCTGTTCCCCGCGGCCAAGGACCAGCGCAAGAGTCTGTGACCAAACGGAGTTAGTCGCCTTATGGAGGCCAGTGCCCCGGGCGACGTCACTCCCTCACGATGAGGTGAGCGCGTCGTAGGCGGCGAGCACGATGCCGAGGGCGCGGGTGTGGCTGTCGTCCCACAGCATCTGGTTCATGACGTACGACACGGCCATCCGGTGGTCGAAGTCGACGAGGACCAGCGAACCGCCCCAGCCGCCCCACGAGCAGGTGCGATTCTCCAGCCGGTAGCCAAGGCCCCAGCGGATGGGCGTGCCGAGGATCCGGTCGACGCCGCGGTACTGCTCGTCGAAGACGCGCTCGCAACCGGCCGGCGACAGCAGCCGTACGCCGCCGACCGACCCGCCGCACGCCAGCACCGACTGGACGGCGGCGATCGAGCGCGCGTTGCCGTGGCCGTTGACGGCCGGGATCTCCGCGCGCCGCCAGGCGAGCGTGTTGGCGTCGGACACGCCGACCGGAAAGCCTGCCGGCCTGTCTCCTGCTGGCGCGGCGACCAGCGGCGCGACGCGGTCGTCGTGCTCGGGCGGCAGGCCGATATGGAAGTCGGCGCCCAGCGGCCCGGCCACCTCATCGGCGAAGAAGGCGCCCAGGCTGCGCCCGGTGATCCGGCGGACGACCTCGCCGACCAGGAAGCCGTACGTGATCGAGTGGTAGCCCGCCCCCGTGCCGGGCTCCCACCGCGGCGCCTGCGCGGCCAGCCGCGCCGTGACCGCCGGCCACGCGTACAGGTCGGCGGCCGTGACCGGCTCGTTCCAGTCCGGCAGTCCCGCGGTGTGCCCGAGCAGGTGCCGGACCCGTACGTCCTGCTTGCCGGCGGCCGCGAACTCCGGCCAGTAGCCGGCGACCGGCGCGTCCAGGTCGAGCCGGCCGCGATCGGCGAGGATCAGCGCGCTCAGCGCCACCATCGTCTTGGTGGTGGACCACACGTTGGTGATCGTGTCGCGCTCCCACGGGACGGTACGGTCCGCGTCAATATGGCCGCCCCAGATGTCGACGACCGGCTCGCCGTCCACGTACACCGCGGCCGACGCGCCCACGTCGTCGCCGTCGAGCAAGGTCGCCAGCGCCGCGCCGACCTCGCCGAACCGGCCGTCGCACCGGCCCTTTACCTCTGCCACAGCCCGCAACGTAGCCCGCTCCGCCGCGCCAGGGCCAACCAATAATCGTCGCCGCGTACGGAGGACGCGCCGGGATCTCGCTCAGTCCGCGAGATCGATCGTCGCGGACACCCGGCCTGGTAGCTCACCGGCCACCAGCACGACACCGCCTGCGTGAAGATGCGCCAGGTGGGCTGTCACAGCTCGATCCGGATGGCTTCAGGGTCGGTGACCCAGCCGCCGGCCCGGCTCCATGACGCCACAGGCCGTTCTCATCGGCGTCCAGGGCCAACCGATCGCGATACCACGTGGTCAGGGCCCCCGGGTCGTCGGCGCGCACGAAGTATCCGCCGATTCCCACCACACATTCCGTGCGCCATCTTGCCGGGACGGCGATCGTGCGGGCCGGCGCCACCTCATCGTCCGTTGCACGCCGTCTCCATGGCGTGGGACTCGTCACAGCGTCACGAGGGCGCGATGATCGGATACGCGACCGTGATCCGGGCACCGTTGGGCGGAGCTGAGCGGGCAGAGCACCGAATGTTGGGTGACGGCCGCGCGGTAGAGGCGGAAGCGACCCGGTGGCCGGACGTCCTCGCCATGGATCCGGCGCGCGCCGCGCTCGGGTGGACCCGGATAGATCTCCAGGGCACGGTCGATCTCGGCGTCCGGGACCTGCTCGGCGACGGCCGACATGTAGACCGCCTGGCCCTGGCCGACGGGTACCCGGGAGTCGAAGATGACGAGGCTCACCTGCGGACGTTTCGCGATATTCCGGCATTGGGTGGCCTCAGGGGAAGAGATCCAGAAGAACTCGCGGTAGTCGCGGGCCGCGTAGAACACCGGGGAGACCCAGGGGTTCCCGTGCTCATCCGCGGTGCCCAGGGTCATGTACACGTTGGCGTCGATGATGGCTCTGGCGATGTCGCCGAGCTCGGTGGGCCGCGTCATGGCAACTCCCTGGTAATCGGCTGGTGGACTGAGACGAGAGTGCCGAACCGACGACGCCGATCCGGCCGCTTGCCACGCGCTCAGGGCGGCGTCGGGCCCGGGGCGCCGCTGGTCAGCATCCTCGCCAGGTCGTCGAGGAACGGGTTGGCCCGCCGGCCCTCGTGAGTGGTCTCTGGTGCGAGGTCGGGCGCCGTCCGGCGCAGTTGCAGCCAGCCGAGGAAGGCGCTGTAGGAGTACAGCGCCCGCTGGCGTGCCGTGTCCGGGTCCAACCCCAGGTCGGCGTACAGCTCGGTCAGGAAGGACAGGCGGGCGGCGGTCACCCGGCGCAGCACCGGTGCGATGATCGGGTGGTCGGCCTCGGCGGCCAGCGTCGGCTCGATGCGGTTCACCGACTGCGGGGTGAAGTAGGCGACCTCAAAGATCGCGCGCAGCCGTCGTTCGAGCGCGTGCTGCCCGAGGTGCTGGCGGCCGGCGACCTCGATGAGGGGGAGGCGGCCGCCGCCCTCGCCGCCCTGGCGGATCCCGCCTTCCACGACATGGGCATCACCACCGTCGCCGCCTGGGGCCGACGCCGGCCGCGGGGTGTGCACTGACGGCGTACGCCGCGGGGCGCAGCCGCTGATACCACTGGTGTGGGACGCGTCGGGGCGCTCTTGGGCGGCATAGTCGGCGCCATGCACATGAAGATCGCGACGGCCGCGGGTTGCGCTGTCGTCGCCTCGGCCCTCGCCGTAGGCGGGTTCGCGGCAGCGGCCACGCCGCCCTCTTCGGGTCCGGTGGTGATCCGGACCGGCGATGGGGCGGTCAGGGGGATTGCGGCCCCCGGAGACCGGACGTTCGACGGCATCCCCTATGCGGCGCCGCCGGTGGGGAGCCTGCGGTGGCGTCCGCCGCAGCCGGTACGTCCCTGGACCGGGGTCAGGGATGCCACTCGGCCCGGCAACCGGTGCCCGCAACCGGGTAGACCCGGTCAGCCCATGGTGGTGGGCGCCGAGGACTGCCTGTACCTCAACGTCAGCACGCCCGCCCGCGCGTGGCCGGGGGCGAGGCTGCCGGTCATGGTGTGGTTCCACGGTGGTGGCTTCACGAGCGGATCGGGCGGTGACTACGACCCCACGCGGTTGGTGCGGTCGGGCAACGTCTTGGTGGTGACGGTCAACTACCGGCTGGGGGCGCTCGGCTTCCTCGACGTACCCGCCCTGGCCGCGCAGAACCCGTACGCCGGGAACTACGCGCTGGCCGACCAGCAAGCCGCTCTGCGCTGGGTGCGCCGCGACATCGACGTGTTCGGCGGTGATCCCGGCAATGTGACCATCGCCGGCCAGTCCGCCGGCGGCTTCGGCGTCTGCGCCCATCTGGCCGCTCCCGGCTCCCGTGGCCTGTTCGACAAGGCGATCGTCCAGAGCGGACCGTGCGGGAACGCGCTGGGCACCCGGGCCGCCGCCGAACGGCAAGGCGCCGCGGTGGCGGCAGGTCTCGGGTGCGCCGATCCGGCCACGACGCCGGCATGCCTACGCGACGTATCGGTCGAGGCCCTCGTCCGCATCGGCAGGCCGGGCGGCGTGGCGGCCGGCGAGGTGTCATGGGGGTTCACGGCGGGCACCCCGGCCCTGCCCCTGCAGCCGCTGACCGCCCTGCGCCGCGGCGTCGCGGCGCAGGTCCCGCTGATCCAGGGCAGCACACACGACGAGATGACCGAGTACGTGGCGAGCCGTTTCGACCTGCGCGGTTCGCCGCTGACCGCCGAGGAGTATCCGGTCGTCCTCGCCCAGTTCTTCGGCGATCGGGCGCACGCCATCGCGGTGGAATATCCGCTCAGCCGCTATGCCAGCCCGGATCTGGCACTCGCCGCTGTCCTCACCGACTGGGGTGGCCAGGTCGGTGCCTGCCCCGTGCTCCCGGCCGACAACGCGGCCGCCGGGCGGGCGCCCGTCCACGCCTACGAATTCGCCCAGGACGACGGCCTGCGGATCGGCGACCTCGCCGTGGGCGCCGCACACGGCTCCGAGCTTCCCTACCTGTTCGACGGCACGTTCGACTGGTCGCCACCGCCTCCGCCGGATCCGACGCTGTCGGCACAGATGATCCGGTACTGGACCCGCTTCGCGCGCACCGGGGACCCCAACGGCCCCGGGACCCCCTACTGGCCCGCCTACCGGCACGACGGCCCGGTCCTGTCCCTGGCCGCCGGTCCCGCCGGCATCCGGGTCACCGACTTCGCTGCGAACCATCACTGCGCCTTCTGGCACGGACGCTAGGCACGTGCGGCCACCCGGCTCGGACCTCTCGTGACGCCTGGTCCCAAGCCGATCTCGGGTCGCCTCGGTGTTGAACCGCTCGGTGTTTGGGTCGTTCTGGGCGCGGCGCGCCGCCTCAAGATGATGCACCGGTCACCGGCGGCAGCGGAGCGTGTTTTGTCGGACCCGCTGAGTAGCTTTGGAATATGTGTTCGACCGAGGGGGGTGCGGCCGCCACCGGCGCGGAGCTGGTGGCGGGCATCGCGGCGCTGGCCGCCGAGTTGGCGGCGCTGCCCCCGCCCGAGTCGGGAGCGGCCTGCTATGACCAGGCCGAGGTGTTGGGCCGAGCCGTCGACCAGATCGAGTCGGCCATCGCCGCACGAGTCGCGGGTGCGACGGGCGGCGGTCAGGTCGCCGAATGGGGGCACACGTCGCCGACGGCATGGCTGCGCACGAGCTTGGGGATGCGGCAGGTACGGGCGGAAGAGCGCGCGGTGCTCGCCGCGCAGCTGCCGCGGCTGCCGCACGTCGCCGCGCGGCTCGCGGCTGGTGACCTGTCGGCGGGGTACGCGACGGTGATCGCCGGCGGCGTACGGCGACTCGGCGACGCCGACTGCGCCCCTGCCGAAGACCTGTTGCTCCGCTTCGTTGATGAGGGGCATTCGGTCGGGCAGATCGGGCGGTTCGCCGACAAGATCAAGGATCTGATCGCCGAACGCGACGACATCGCCCACGAGCCGGAAGACGGGCGGCGGGCCGAGCGTCAATGGTGGGCGGTGCAGCGCTCCGGGGCAGGAGCGTTCGTCAAGGGTCATTTCGGCGCTGAGCTCACCGCGCTGATCAAGGCGACGCTGGAGCCGCTTGCCAGACCCTGCGGTCCGGAGGACACACGCGATCACTCCGAACGGCTCGCCGACGCGTTGCAGGCGTACCTGTCCAAGGGCGACAGCCGATGGGACCCGATCCTCGTCATCGACCTCAAGCGACCCACAAGAGCGGGCGGCGCTCCTGGGGACCGGTCAGGTCCGGCACGGGCGCCGCGTCCTGTCGGGACCGGCCCCCTTGGTGCGCGGGCAGCGGCGGACGCCGGACGCAGCGGAGCCAAGGCGCATACCGCATGCGCGCCGGCGCCCCAGCGGCCGACGCCGTCCGGCACCTGCTCACCCGGGCACAGCACCGAGTACGGCCGCGCCGAATCCGGCGGAACAGCACCGGCTTCCGGCTCCACGCCAAGCGGTTGGGCGGCGGCGAGCGGTTGGGCGGCGGCGAGCGGGCAGCGCCCCGGAGCGATGGACGCCGCCGCGTCTCATGGCCCCCCGCAGTCCCCGATACGGACCACAACCGAGGGCGACCCGTCCACGCGGCGACCGCAGGGCCTGCCGCCGCCGGGGCCGGGCTGGCCGTTCGACGGCACCCGGTTCACGGCCCGGCTTGCCGACGGCACCGCCATCCCGACCGAGCGAGCTCGCGAAATCTTGCTCAACGCAGGGTTCTCCACCCTCGTGCTTGGGACCGATGGCCATCCGCTCTACCTTGGGCGCCGGGTACGCCTCGCCACTCCGGCGCAGCGCCGGGTGCTGCAGGCTCGCTACTTGACCTGCGTCGTCGAAGGTTGCGAGATCCCGGCCATCGCATGCCAGGTGGATCACGTGGACGGGTGGGCCAACGGGCAGGGGAGCGACATCGACCGGCTGGTGCTGTGCTGCGCCTTTCACAACCGCTACAAGTGGCGTCACCCCGATCGAGTCGTGATCACTCAACGCCCGGACGGGAGATACCGCTACCAGATCGTACGGCCGGGCGGCGACCGGCGGCGCGGCCGCCTCGCCAGCCGCCGATCATCCGGGCCCGACCCATGAGGATGCTTACTCCATGTAACCCAGAGGACCGGGTGTCGATGAAAAGGCTCAGGTCGTCACCGCCGCGGCGTACATCATCCCCCACCGGTGACGAGGGCTATCAGCAGGCAGGTCTCGCCCGTGGTCGTCGCACATGCGTTGACTTCGCTCGTCGCCGCCGCCCGCCACCACAGCGAGAAGCAGGGTGGTCCGCCTGACGATGCTCGGGGCTCCTTGTCGGCGTGCACCACCGACGGCAGGGCACAGGCCGGCACCGTCGTGACCAGCCGGCGGAAACCGCCACCAAGACCCTCGAGCAGACGCGACAAGACGCATGCGCGTCACGCCCCTGGGGGCTCACACCTCGATGAAGCTGCCCTGGTGGTCGATACGGTCGGCGTGCTCGTCGTCGAACCAGCGGCCGCCGGTGGCGAGGTAGCGGAACCGGTGGGTGCCGGGGCCGAGGATCACCGAGACCGTCTTGGTGCCGTTGCGTCGCCGGACGAGCTCATGTCGGCCGGGTTCCCAGTTGTTGAAGTCGCCGACCACGCTGACGACACCATCAGAGTGGTCGGTGAGGCAGAAGGTCACCCGAACCTTCCGGCCGAACAGCCGGGAACGCTTGATCACAAGAGTCTCCTCGCGGACAAGGGCCTGCCTGGCTCAAGTCTCTCGTTCCTCAATGGTCCCGTTGGCACCTGTTACGCAGAATTCACGAGTTCGGGCAGGTTTTTGCCGCCGGATCCGGTGGGCGGGCGGGCAACTCGCGGACGGGCCGGATGACCTCATGTCCGTACAGCTCGATGTTGGGGCACGGGCTGTTTGTGGGGCAGGCCGGGCGCCGTAGCTTGGATCGAACCGGGCGGCGCCCAGGACGCGCAGGTTCGTGACGATCTTGGGGTTCCGATTCCGGGGTTCCGATTCCGGGGTTCCGATTCTTGGTTCCGATTCTGGGATGACGGTCTCGGGGGAGCCGATCTACAGAGCTCCGTGCGGCACGGGTTCCCAGTCGAGAGACGGCTTCGTCGGGATCGCGAGGCCAGGATCGCGAGGCCAGGATCGCGAGGCCACGCTCCGTCACGGGATGGCTGTCAGCGCCGGCTGGAACTCCGCGACGGCCTTCTGGCGGGTGGCAGCGCGTGGCTGGGGGAGTCGGCGAAGGCTCATACGGCGTGCCGCGGGCCGGGTGCCGTACGGCGGTCAGCCGGCTGAGCCGCCGGCGGCCAGGCGCATGAGGTCGGTGTCGAGGTCGATGCCGACCTCGGTGCCGCCGGCGCTGCCGAACTCGTGCTGGTAGCTGTCCCAGGACTCGTCCTTGATCTGACGGGCGAAGCCGCTTTCCATGAGCAGCACGAGTTCGAGCGCGGCCCGGTCGATGCGGGTGTTCAGCCCCGGGTCACCCCAGTCCTCCGGGGCGGCGAACAGTGAGGTGGGCACGGCGGTCGTGCGCAGGTAGGCGAACAACGACCGCAGTTGCTGGTCGACGACGAGCGCGTGCCGCGCCGTGCCCGCGGTGGCGGCCAGCACGACGGGCTTGGCGATGAGCAGGTCGTTGTCGAGGACCTGGAAGAACGAGGTGAACAGGCCGCTGGCGCCGGCCTTGTAGACCGGAGTGGCGGCGATGATGCCGTCCGCCTCGCCGAGAGCACCGACGGCCTTCCGCAGCTTCGGGCCGACCAGCTGGGAGACCAACGCTGTGGTGATCTCCGTGGCGAGCGCACGCAGGTCAATGACCTGGACGGTCACCTCGTGTCCGCGCCGGCCCGCCAGGTCGGCTGCGCGCTGCGCGGTCCGATCGGCCAGCATCCGGGTGGCGGAGGGGTCGCTGGTGCCGGCGGAGACGACCACGAGCCGCAATGGTTGCTTGTCGTTCATGTGGCTTCCTTCACGTCGTCTTTCGATGCGATGTGCGGACGGGCCAGCTTCCAGCAGATCGCCGACAGCTGCGCCAGCTCGTCGCCGTCCAGCTCGGCGGAGAGGGCGCGCGCGACGGAGCGGGCGTGGCGGGCCCCGATCCGGCGTTGCCTGTCGCGGCCGGCGGCCGTGAGGGAGAGGCGGACGCCGCGCCGGTCCCTGACGTCCGGGCACCGCGCGACGAAGCCGCGCTCGACCAGCCGCTCCACCATGCGGGACAGCGCCGGCTGGCTGAGCAGGACGTGCTGGTGCAGCTCCCCGAGGCGCAGCGGCTCGCGGCACTTGGACAGGGTGTAGAGCACGTCGTACTCGCGCATGGACAGGTCCTGCCAGATGTCCTCGGCCGCGAACTGCTTCATCAGCCGGGCGTGGGCGGACAGCAGCGCCTCCCACGCGTCGTTGCCGAGGCGTCGGCGATCGGTGCGGGGCGAGCCGGGCATCACGGGCGCGGGTACTCGACCCGCAGGGCCGGGTCGCTGTCCTGATAGGGGGACGAGCCCGTCACGTTGTCGCCGCGGTTGGCGTTCGGGCGTACCCGGCGGGGCGGCTGGTCGCCGTACTTCGCCTTGACCAGGCCGGTGTGGGTGGGCGCGTCGGCGGCCTCCGGGTCGCGCTTGGCGGCCAGCTCCTTGCGCAAGGTGGGCACCACCTCTTCGCCGAGCAGGTCGAGCTGGTTCAGCACCGTCTTGAGCGGCAGCCCGGCGTGGTCGATCAAGAAGAGCTGGCGCTGGTAGTCGCCGAAGTGCTCGCGGAAGGTGAGGGTCTTGTCGATGACCTCCTGCGGGCTGCCCACCGACAGCGGGGTCATCCCCGTGAACTCCTCGAGCGACGGGCCGTGCCCGTACACCGGCGCCTCGTTGAAGTAGGGCCGGAACTCGCGGACCGCGTCCTGCGACTTGCGGGCGATGTACGCCTGGCCGCCCAGGCCGACGATCGCCTGCTTCTCCGTGCCGTGCCCGTAGTGGGCGTAACGCTGCCGGTAGAACCGGATCAGGCGCATGAAGTGCTCTTTGGGCCAGAAGATGTGGTTGGCGAAAAAGCCGTCCCCGTAGTACGCGGCCTGCTCGGCGATCTCGGGAGTTCGGATGGACCCGTGCCACACGAACGGCGGCACGTCGTCCAGCGGCCGCGGGATCGAGGTGAATCCCTGCAGCGGCGTGCGGAACTTCCCCTGCCAGTCCACCACGTCCTCGCGCCACAACCGGTGCAGCAGGTTGTAGTGCTCCAACGCCAGCGGCAGGCCGTCGCGGATGTCCTGGCCGAACCACGGATACACCGGCGCCGTGTTGCCGCGCCCGAGCATCAGATCGACCCGGCCCTTGGCCAGGTGCTGCAGCATGGCGTACTCCTCGGCGATGCGCACCGGGTCGTTCGTCGTGATCAGCGTGGTCGCGGTTGTCAGGATCAGCCGCTTTGTCGCCGCCGCGATGTACGCGAGCAGCGTCGTCGGCGAAGACGAGAAGAACGGCGGGTTGTGGTGCTCGCCGATGGCGAACACGTCCAGCCCCACCTCTTCGGTCTTCCGCGCGATCCGTACGACCGCGTCGATCCGCTCGGCCTCGGTCGGGGTCTCACCGGACACCGGATCCCGGGTGATGTCGCTGACCGAAAACACGCCGAACTGCATGGATTCGGGCTGCATGGATTCGGGCTGCATGGACGCCTCCCCTTACCCGCGTGCCGCGCCGGCACCCGGCGGTCGCGCGCTATCCCGGCAAAGTACATGCATTTGCATATATGCCTAAACAGGGCGACTCGCCGCACTATTCCGCTCGCGGGCAGCAGTTGGATCGTCAGAGGTGGCGGATGAGATCGATGTTGGGGGATTCGTCCGGGTCTTCGGCCTCGACGTCGAGGAAGGCCTTGAGGCATTCGACGGCGACGTCGGGGGCGAGGCGCTTGAGGCTGAGGGCGAGAACGTTGGCGTCGTTCCAGAGGCGGGCGCCCTTGGCGATCCACGGATCCCACGCCAGGGCGGCGCGGACGCCGGGGACCTTGTTGGCCGCGATCGCCGTGCCGGTGCCTGTCCAGCACATCACGACGCCGTAGTCGACCGTGCCGTCGGCGACCGCGCGGCCAACGGCCTGGGCGAACTCGGGCCACTTGTCCCCGTCGAAGGTCTGGACGTCGGCGACGGCGCGGAGGTGGTCGATGACGGCGCGGGTGCACTCGTTGTCGTCGTCGGCGCCGAACGCGATCCTCATGGCTCCATTGTGGCCCGGCGCCGTGCCCGGAACGCGACGAGCGTGGTCAGCTCGTGCCGCTCGACCTCGTGCCGCTCGACCTCGTGCCGGTCGACCTCGTTCCGGTCGACCTGTTTCCGGTCGACCTCGTTCCGGTCGATATCGTCGAAGACCGCCGAGAGCGCATCGTGGACGCGCCTCAAGGCATGCTCGGGGAGGAGCAGATGGCGGCCGATGCGGGTGGGGGACCGGCCACCGTGCCAGGCGATCACGAGATCGCCGCCGGGCTTCGTGACCCGGTGCAGCTCGCGCAGGCCGGCCTCGAGATCTGGCCATATCGCCACCGTGTTGACGGTCACGACGTGGTGGAAGAAGCCATCGGGGAAGCCCGTCGCGGCCGCGCTGCCCACCCGCAGGTCGAGGCGGCCGGCCGCGACGGCACGCCGGTTGCGGCGGATCGCCAGGCCCCGCATGTCGGGCGAGGGATCCACGCCGCAGACGATGCCGTCGCCCACCCGGTCCGCGAGCAGCCCGACCAGCGCGCCGCCGCCGTACCCGACCTCGAGCACCCGGTCACCCGGCCCGACCCCGAGGAAGTCGGCCACCTCGCTCTGCTTGTTGGTCCAGAGCATGAACAGTCCGGCGAGCCGGCCACGCAACCCGAGCGGGCGGGCGAACGGCGAGGTGACCGGCCGGTCGGTCACCCAAGAACGCGGTGTGTCCATGATCCGATGGTGCCCGCGCAGGCCGACCCCGACCCCGACGGGACCAAGCCGCTGAGGGACCGGCTCGCGATCAGACCGGCTCGCGATCAGGCCGGCCCGCGATCAGGCCGGCCCGCGAGCGGGCGGGTTCTTGGCGGGCTTTAGGCGGTCTTGCGGTCAGACGGGGGTGTCGACGCTACTCGCGTCCTGGGGCTGGCCGGCGTGCGCGGTGCCGCGGCGGGGCAGCAGGAGGGCCGGCACGAGGACGACGATGGTCAGCGCGAAGCTCACCCAGAACGTGTGCCCAAATGCGTCCGCCAGGATCGGCGCGAACCTCTCCCGCACCTGGTCGGGCATGGTGCCGATCTGGCCGCCTGAGCCGCCGGGCGCGGCCGGCAGGTGATCGGTGATCTGGCGGGACAGGATCACCGCCAGCAGCGCGCTGCCGAACGAACCGCCGAGCTGCATGATGATGTTCAGCGTGCTGCTCGCCCGCGGCACGACCGCCTTGGTCAGGGTGGTCAGCGCGGCGGACATGGTCGGCATCATGGTGGCGCCGAGGCCGAGGCCGCGCACGTACAAAGAGCCGCCGAGCAGCCAGTACGAGGTGTGCGCGTCGACCTGCGTGTAGGCGAAGGTGCCGAGCAGCAGCAGGAGGATGCCGAACGGCACGATCCTCCCGGCGCCCACCCGGTCGGTGAGCAGCCCGGCCAGCGGCATCATGGTCGCCGCGCCGAGGCCCTGCGGGGCCAGCAGCAGCCCGGCGGTGAGCGCGCCCTCGCCCCGCACCACCTGGAAGTACAGGGGGAGCAGGAGCAGCGAGCCGATGAGGGCGATGCCGACGAGGAAGACGCCGAGGGCCGCCACCGAGAACGTCCGGTCGGTGAACAGCCGTACGTCGATGAGCGCCTTCTCGCGGCGGTTCAGGCTGTGCAGCACGAAAAGACCGATCAGGATGACCCCCGCGGCCAGCCAGAGGTTGACGCTGGGGTCGCTGAACCCGCCGTGACCGCTCGCCCTCGACAGGCCGTAGATGATGAAGACGAAGCCCGGCGGCAGCAGGAGCAGCCCGCGCAGGTCGAGCGCGCCCGGGGCGTGGGCGGCGCGGCCGCCGGGGATGCGCCAGGCGGCCAGCGCGAGGGCCAGCGCGCCTACCGGCACGTTGACATAGAAGATCCATCGCCAGTCCACGTCCTGGACCAGCCAGCCGCCGAGCACCGGGCCGAGCACCGGGCCGAGCAGCATGGGCACCCCGATGATGCTCATCACCCGGCCCATGCGTTGCGGGCCCGCGGCCATGGTGAGGATGGACATCCCGGTCGGCATCAGCATGCCGCCGCCGAGACCCTGCACGACGCGGAAGGCGATCAGGCTGCCGATCGACCAGGACGCGCCGGACAGCGCCGAGCCGGAGACGAACAGAACGATCGACAGCATCCAGATCCGTTTGGCGCCGAACCGGTCGATGGCCCACCCGGTGAGCGGGATCACCGTGCCCAGGGCCAGCATGTATCCGGTGACGACCCACTGAATCGTGGACAGCTGGGTGGTAAAGTCCCTGGCCAGGGTGTCGAGCGCGACGTTGACGATCGTCATGTCGAGGATCGCCATGATCGTGCCGGAGATGACGACCAGGCCGAGCACGATGATGTGTCGATCGATGCGCATGGGCGCCGCGGTCGGCGCATCCGCGATACGGCTGTCGGTCATGCTCGCCTCGCCTGCCTCAGGACGGGCAGTGCCCCGTGACCGTCCAGGCACCCCCGATGGCTTGAATTTCTATTAGCTTGAACTTCAACGCTCTTGCAGTAGATCACGTTATGTGCTGCACTTCAAGACATGCCCCAGGATCAGCCGATTGATGATGACGTAAAGGAGTTGATCCGGCTCGTCTTCCGCTTCGTGCGCAACGCGAAGAGTCACGGCGCGGGGGCAGATGAGGTACGCGGACTTCTCGGCGCGGCGAACTTCGGTCCTCGCCACCTTCCGGTGCTGTTCACACTCGCGATGAACGGTCCGGACTCGGTCGGCGAGGTGGCCGGGCGGCTCGGGCTCAGTCCGGCGACCGTGAGCCAACTCGTCAACGAGCTCGAACGCGGCGGTTTCGTCGACCGGCGAGAAGACACGCGCGACCGGCGGCGCACCATCGTCAGCCTCTCGGAACGGCATCGCCGGCCGATCGAGGACTACACGCGGCGGCGGCTCGAACCGCTGCGGGTCACGGCCGAGGCGCTTTCGCCCGTGGAACGGGCCCACTTCATCAAGGGCTGGCGGATCCTCGTCCAGTCGATGGAACGCGCAGCCGGCGGCGCGGCGCACGACGCCACCTCGACCGGCGCGCCGCACGGCCCATGCGGTGGCCTGGCCGCCGGTCCTGATGCCCTAACCGGCGCGGCCATCCCGGCCGATCCCTGCACAGCCGGCCCGAGCACAGCCGGCCCGAGCGCGTCCGGTCCGGGAACCCCGCTCGGTCAGGGCGCGGTTGGTCAGGGCGCGGTTGGTCAGGGCGGGTTCAGCCCCGGCGCATGAGGCGGCCGACCGAGGCCATCAGCTCGGTGGTCATCTCCTCGGACCGCCCCTCCTGCGCCGCCTCGGTCACGCAGTGGCGGACGTGCCCGTCGAGCAGCCCCAGCGCCACCTTGTCCAGCGCCGCCTGGATCGCGCTGATCTGGGTGAGCACGTCGATGCAGTAGCGATCCTCAGCCACCATCCGCTCCACGCCGCGGACCTGACCCTCGATCCGGCGCAGCCGGGTCTGCAGCTGATCCTTCGTCGCGGTGTAGCCGCGGGTGGGGGCATCGGTTGTCGCCATACGTACGCCTCGCATTCGTCCGCGGATCCCCGTCGGTGACCCGACTCCAGGGTAGCCACCCCCACGGGGTATCGGTCACGAGGAGATCGCCGTGGCGGGGACGTTCCACGAGCTGATGACGGGCCGGCCATGCTCGTCGCCGAGGACCGACACGGTCCCGGTGCCGAGCCGGAACAGCCCGCCGGCGGCGGGTTCGAGGCGCAACCAGCGCGCGGTCAGCACCCGCAGGAGGTGGCCATGGGCGACGATGATCACCGTGCCGCCGGCCAGCAGCGGCCGGATCCGGCCGAGCACCGCGTCGGCGCGGCCGCCGACCTGCTCGACGGTCTCGCCCGGGTGGTCGGCGTCGCCGGGCACCACTCCGTCCGTCCACAGGTACCAGCCTGGCCGTTCGGCGCGGATCTCCGCCGTCGTGCGGCCTTCGTAGCCGCCGTAGTCCCACTCCCACAGATCGGGGTCGATCCGGGTCCGCGCGGTCGCCAGGCCGGCCAGCTCGGCGGTCCGCCGCGCCCTGGTCGCCGGGCTGGTGAGGGCGCCGACCGGATCAAGGCTCGCCACCAGCGGGGCGAGCGCGCGCGCCTGCTCCTCGCCGCGTGCCGTCAACGGAACGTCGGTACGGCCGGTGTGCCGCCCGGTACGGCTCCACTCGGTCTCTCCGTGCCGCAGGATGATCAGATCCCCCATGGGCGTCCACCCTACGAGCCCCTGCCCACCGGGACTGCCCGCCAGGACTGCGGGCGGCTCGGGCCGCGGCGCCGCACCCACCGCCGTTCGGGCCGCCAGGCGCCCTCTGCGCCTCAGCCGAGGACGGTCGCGACGTCGGCCGCCTCCCGGCCGTGGGCGGCGGCGACCGCGGCGTTCGTCAGCGTGCCCGCGTGCGCGTTCAGCCCGAGCGCCAGCGCCGGGTCGTCGCGCAGCGCCCCCCGCCAGCCCTTGTCCGCGATGTGGACGGCGTACGGCAGGGTCGCGTTGGTCAGCGCGTTCGTCGAGGTGCTCGGCACCGAGCCCGGCATGTTCGCCACGCAGTAGAACACCGACTCGTGCACCCGGTACGTCGGCTCGTCGTGCGTGGTCGGCCGGGAACCGGCGAAGCAGCCGCCCTGGTCGATGGCGATGTCGACGAGCACGGAGCCGGTCTTCATCCGGGCGACGAGCTCGCTCGAGACCAGCTTCGGCGCCTTGGCGCCTGGGATCAGGACCGCCCCGATCACGAGGTCGGCTTCGAGCACCGCCCGCTCGACGGTGTAGGCGTTGGAGACCAGCGTGCGCAGCCGGCCCTGGTAGATCGCGTCGAGGTGGCGGAGCCTGTCCACGTTGACGTCGAGCACGGTCACGTCGGCCCCCATGCCGACCGCGATCTGCGCCGCGTTCGCGCCGGCGACGCCGCCGCCGATCACCACGACCTTGGCCGGGGCCACGCCGGGCACGCCGGCGGGCAGGACCCCGCGGCCGCCGTTGCTGCGCATCAGATGGTAGGCGCCGACCTGCGGGCCGAGCCGCCCGGCCACCTCGGACATCGGGGCGAGCAGCGGCAGCGAGCCGTCCGGCAGCTGCACCGTCTCGTACGCGACGGCGGTGACGCCCGCGGCCAGCAGGGCGTCGGTGCACTCCCGCGAGGCGGCCAGGTGCAGGTACGTGAACAGCGTCTGCCCGGCCCGCATCCGGTGGTACTCGCCGGCGACCGGCTCCTTCACCTTGAGGATCAGGCCGGACTCCGCCCAGACGGCGTCCGCCGAGTCGAGGATCTTGGCGCCCGCGGCGATGTAGTCCTCGTCGGGGATGGACGACCCGGTGCCGGCGCCGCGCTCGATGAACACGTCGTGCCCGTGCCGGTGCAGCTCGTGTACGCCGGCCGGAGTGATCGCCACCCGGTACTCATGGTTCTTGATCTCGCGCGGGACCCCGACCTGCACAGCTCCTCCTGGTCACCTGCTTCTGATCACAGGCGTTTCTTCCCTTAGGGTGACCGCGGATCGGGGTCTTGCATCCAAGCACCTTGTACGGTGATCTCTTGAATCTCTTACATGCTGTCAGCCTCTACAGAGCGTCAGCGCGCGGTGGCTCGCCAGCGGTCTTCCAGCGTCGCCAGTCCGTCCGTGGTGAGGTCGCCGAACAGCCGCAGCCGCGCCATCCCGCCGTCGGGGTGGATGTCGAGCCTGACGTGGGTCGCCCGTTTCGGCTCGATGAGGAACCGGTGCCGGGTGTCGGGCAGCAGCGGCGTCCTGGGCAGCAGCCCGAACCACGCGCCGGGATCGTCGGGGGACGCCGTCAGGCCGTCCAGCCCGCGCAGCGCCGCCGCCGCGGGCGCGTTGCCCTTGAAGTGCGTCGTGTCGAGCTCGGCCAGCCGTACGGTGCCGGCCCCGGCGAGCCGGACGATCACCCAGTCGTTGCCGTCGTCGCGGCGCCTGGCGGTCTCCCAGCCCTCGCCCATCGTCCTGGCGGGGCCGGGGGCGATGAGGTTGCCGGGCGATGAGTAGAACGCGTCGGAACATCCGGTGACCATGCCGCCGTGTTCCAGTGCGGCGAGGTCGAGCGGCAGCCCGGCGAGCAGCCGCGGGTCGGGCACGACCTCGCCGTGCACCCGCAGCCTCGCCACCCCGCCGTCCGGGTAGATCGACAGCCGGACGTGCGTGAAGCGGCGGCCGGACGCGACCGGGAAGGCGTGCGCCGTGTCGCCCTTGAGCGGTACCCGCGGGACGATCTCGACCCACTCGGCCGCGGCGAGTTCGGTGGCGGACGGATACCCGTCGGCCGCGCATGCCTCGACCCATGCGTACGGCGGGTGGTTGCCGGTGAAGTGCGCGGTGTCGACCACGACGCCGCGGATCACGCCGGGCAGGCCGAGCCTGACGATCGCCCAGTCGTGCCCGTTGCCGCGCCGGCGCCTGGTCTCCCATCCGTCGTAGACCTGCCCCTTGTGCCCGAACGTGGCCGGCCGGAAGGCGGCGGGCTCGGGCAGGATCAGGTTTTCCTTGTCCGCGAACGTCTCGTCGCTCGCCGCCTGCACCGACCCGCCGAAACCGCGCAGCGCGAGGTCGGGCAGCTGGGTGAAGTCGGTCCCGTTCATGTGCACGTTCACGCGTCCTCCCGCATGGCCGGCTCCCGGGAGATGAGGCGGCCGGCGGCGACACCATCGATGGTCGAGTCGATCTCTTCACCGCGCAACCATGTCCGGCGCACCACACCGGTGAGTTCGCCACCGGCGTACGGCGTGATCGGATGCCGCTGCCGCAGCGCGGCCGGATCGACGACGAACGTCTCGTCGGCGGCGAACGCCACCAGGTCGGCGTCGCGGCCCACCGCGATGCCGCCCTTGCCCGGCAGCCCGGCGAGCCCGGCGGGACCGGCGGCCATCCACCGCGCGACGTCGGGCAGCGAGTGGCCGCGCCGCCGCGCCGCCGTCCAGACGACCGGCAGGCCGAGCTGCACCGACGCGATGCCGCCCCACGCCGCGGCGAAGCCGCCCTTCTTCAGCTCGGGCGGGCAGGGGGAGTGGTCGGACACGACACAGGAGATCGTGCCGTCGGCCAGCCCGGCCCACAGCCGGCGCTGGTTGCCAGCCTCGCGGATCGGCGGGCAGCACTTGAACCGGGTGTCGTCGTCGAGGATCTCCTCGGCGGCCAGCGTGAGGTAGTGCGGGCAGGTCTCCGCGCTGATCTTGATGCCGCGCTCGCGCCAGTGCCGGATCATCGGGATCGAGCCGGCGTCCGACAGGTGGACGACGTGCACCCGGCACCCGGTCTCCGCGCTGATCTGTGCCAGCAGCGCGATCGCCGAGCCTTCGGCGGTGCGCGGCCGGGACGCGAGGAAGTCTTCGTACCTCGGACCGGCGGGGGCGAAGAGGAACGCCGGGTCCTCGGCGTGCGCGAGGAGCAGCCCGTCGAAGCCGGCGATCTCGGTCATCGCCGCCCGCAGCCCCGCCTCGCCCAGGTGCGGGAACTCCTCCACGCCGGACGGGGCGGTGAAGCACTTGAAGCCGAACACGCCGGCCGCGTGCAGGGCGCGCAGCGCGCGCAGGTTGCCGGGGACCGCGCCGCCCCAGAAGCCGATGTCCACGGCGCACCGGCCGGCCGCCGCCGCGCGCTTGGCCTCCAGCGCGGCCACGTCGACCGTGGGCGGGATGGCGTTGAGCGGCATGTCGAGCAAAGTCGTCACGCCCCCGGCCGCGGCCGCCCTGGTCGCCGTCGCGAACCCCTCCCAGTCGGCCCGGCCCGGCTCGTTGACGTGCACGTGCGTGTCGACCAGCCCGGGCAGCAGCGCGACGTCGCCGAGGTCGACCGCCGCCCGGGCGGGCACGGCCGACCCGTACGGCTCGAGCGCGGTGATCAGGCCGCCCGCGACGCACACGGCGAGCGGGGCCTCGCCGTCAGGCAGCACCACCCGCCGCGACCGGATGACCAGGTCGTACAGCACGTCATACACTTCCCCGTCCGCCCCCACCCTCTGTTGGTTCCCCGGCCGGGTCACTTCAGCCACTCGTCGGCGACCGCCACGACGAGCCGTTCCAGCAGCCTGCCGGCCTGGCGCATGCAGCGGTCGACGTCGGGCTCGATGTCGGTGAGCGCGTACGCCGCCTGGATGCGCGCGCGGCGCAGCTGCTCGCCGGTGAGGGCGCGCCGCCCGGCCACGGCCACAACGGGCACCCCGGCGCGCGTCGCCGCCCTGGCCACCCCGATCGGCGCCTTGCCGCGCAGCGTTTGGACGTCGAGCGAGCCCTCACCGGTGATGACGAGCCTGGCCCCGCGCGCCTTGCCGGGGAAGTCGAGCAGGTCGAGCAGGTAGGCGATGCCCGGCTCGATCCTGGCCCGGAGGAAGGCGAGCGCGGCGAACCCCACGCCGCCGGCGGCGCCGGCGCCGGCCGAGTTGCGCACGGCGCGGCGGGTGGCGGCCTCCCCGAGGTCGGCCCAGCGGCGCAGCCCCGCCTCGAGGACCCGGACGTCCTCGGCCGACGCGCCCTTCTGTGGCCCGTACACCGCGGCCGCGCCCTCGGGGCCGAGCAGCGGGTTGTCCACGTCGCTGGCCACCACGATGCGCACGCCGGACAGGTCGGCCAGCCCGCGCAGATCCAGCCGGTGCAGCGAGCGCAGCGCGGCGCCGCCCGGCGGCAGGCTGTTGCCGAGGCCGTCGAGCAACCGCCCGCCGAGTGCCTGGATGAGCCCGGCGCCGCCGTCGGTGCAGGCGCTGCCGCCGAGGCCCAGGACGATGCGGCGCGCGCCGCGCCGCTTCGCCTCGGCGATGAGCTGGCCGGTGCCGTAGCTGGTGGCGGTCAGCGGCTCGCGCCGCCCCGCCGGCAGCCGGGACAGCCCGGAGGCCGCGGCCAGCTCGATGACCGCGGTGTCGCCGTTCATCGCGAAGCCGGCTCGCACCGGGCGGCCAACGGGGCCGCACACCTCGACCTCCACCCGGCGGTAGCCGGCCGCGATCGCCGCTTCGGCCGTCCCGTCACCGCCGTCGGCGACGGGCAGCAGCAGCACCGGCACGTCCGGCCTGGCCGTGCGCAGCCCGGCCGCGATGTGCGCCGCGACCTCTGGTGCGCTCAGCGACCCCTTGAACTTGTCGGGGGAGACCAGGACATGACCTTTGGGGACATGGCCTTTGGGCCCATCGGACGAGGCGGTCACGGAGCGGCCCTTTCCGAACGGAGGTTTTCTTCCTTGTTACTGCACCCAGGGTCATTTCACACCGAAGAGCGCCCTGACGGGAGGCAGTCCGAGGTTGTGGGGAAAACCGGCCATGATCGTCATGGTTCCGGGGGGCCGCCGGTCACGTGTTCCGGCCGGATCGGTATCCGGGTAAGGGGCCGACCCGAAGCGGCGCGGACGGCGGCGACGATCGCCGGCGTGGACGAGAGCGTCGGCGGCTCGCCCGCGCCGCGCAGCCCGTACGGCGCGTGCGGATCAGGGTGCTCAAGGATCTCCAGCCGCATCGGCGGCATGTCGAGGATCGTGGGGATCAGGTAGTCGGTGAACGACGGGTTCGCGATCCGGCCGCCGGTCACCTGGATCTCCTCCATCAGCGCGAGGCCGAGGCCCTGCGCGCTGCCGCCGTGGATCTGCCCCTCGAGCGCGACCCGGTTGAGGATCTTGCCCACGTCCTGGACCGCGGCCAGCTCCACCACCTTGACCAGGCCGAGCTCGACGTCCACGTCCACGACGGCGCGGTGCACGCAGAAGGCGAACTGGGTGTGCGAGTCGCCCTGGCCGGTCACCGGGTCGAGCGGCCGGGTGGGCCGGTGGCGGAACTCCCGAGTCTCCTCGATCACCTCGTCGGCGAGAACCTCGGCGAGGGTGGCGACGACCCCGTCCATGACCACCTTGCCGCCGCTGAGCGACACGCCGGCGACCGGGTACCGGTGCCCCAGCCGCCGCGCGGCCAGCTCGGCGACCCGGTCCCGGACGGCCTCACAGGCCGCCCGCACCGCCCCGCCGGTCATGTACGACTGGCGGGACGCGCTCGACGACCCGGCGGAGCCGACGCCGGTGTCGGCCGGCGCCACCGTCACCCGCTCCACGCCGAGCTCGGTGCGCGCGATCTGCGCCTGCAGCGTCACCAGACCCTGGCCGACCTCGGCCGCCGCCGTGCGCACCAGCGCGACCGGCTCGCCGCCGATGACCTGCAGCCGGACGCGGGCGGTCGAGTAGTCGTCGAACCCCTCGGAAAAGCAGATGTTCTTGATGCCGATCCCGTAGCCGACGCCGCGCACCACGCCTTCGCCGTGCGTCGTGTTGGCGACGCCGCCCGGCAGGTTCCGCACGTCGGAGACATCGGCCGCGGGCGGCGGCGGGACGTCCCTGATGCGGCGCAGCATGTCGGCGAGCGGCGCGGGCATGTCGATGACCTGGCCGGTGGCGATGGCCGAGCCGGCCGACACCGCGTTGCGGATCCGCACCTCGACCGGGTCGAGCCCGCAGGCCGCGGCGACCCTGTCCATCTGCGACTCGTAGCCGAAGCAGGCCTGGACCGCGCCGAAGCCGCGCATCGCGCCGCACGGCGGGTTGTTGGTGTAGACGCCGTAGGCGTCGAGCGCGATGTTCGGTACCTCGTACGGCCCGACGCCGAGCGAGGCGGCGTTGCCGGTGACCGCCGGGGTCGTGGAGCAGTACGCGCCGCCGTCCAGGACGATCTCGGCCTTGACGTAGACGAGCCTGCCGTCGCCGGTGGCGCCGTGCTCATAGCGCATCGTCGCCGGGTGCCGGTGTACGTGCCCGAAGAACGACTCCTCCCTGCCGTAGACCATCTTCACCGGCCGGCCCGTGCGCAGCGCCAGCAGGCAGGCGTGGATCTGCATGGACAGGTCCTCGCGGGCGCCGAACGCGCCGCCCACCCCGGCCAGCGTCAACCGGACCTTGCCGGCGGGCAGGCCGAGGCACGGCGCGATCTGCTCCTGGTCGACGTGCAGCCACTGGGTGGCGACGAACAGGTCGACGCCGCCGTCCTCGGCGGGGACCGCGAGCCCCGACTCGGGGCCGAGGAACGCCTGGTCCTGCATGCCCACCTCGTACTCGCCGGTGACCACCACGTCGGCGACCGCGGACTCAGGGTCGCCCACCCGGATCGGCTGGTGCCGGACGATGTTCCCCGCCTCGTGCACCTTCGGGCAGGACGGGTCGAAGGCGGCCCGGCGCGCGTCGGTGACCGGCTCGAGCTCCTCGTAGTCGACCCGGATCCGGTCGCGGGCGCGGCGCGCGGTCTCCGGATGGTCGGCGGCGACCAGCGCCACCGGCTCTCCCTGGTAGCGGACCTGGTCGATGGCGAGCACCGGCTGGTCGCGGCGGTCCAGGCCGTAGTACCTGTCGCCGGGGACGTCCTCGTGGGTGAGCACGGCGTGGACGCCCGGCACCCGCAGCGCCGCGGTGATGTCGATGCCGCGGATCCGCGCCCGTGGATGCGGGCTGCGCAGCGTGACGCCCCACAGCATGTCGTCCATCCACAGGTCGGAGGAGTAGGCGAACTCGCCGGTCACCTTGAGCGCGCCGTCGGGCCGGACCGGACTGTCCCCGATCCCGCCGCGGACCGCGCCGACCTGCTGCTGCGCCGTTCCCGTTCCCCGCTCGCTCATCCGGCCCGTCCGGTCATCTGGTCGCGGCTCATCTGGTCACGGCTCATCTGGTCGCGGCTCATCTGGTCGCCGGTCATCTGGTCGCCGGTCATCTGGTCACCGGTCATCTGGTCACCGGTCATCCGGCGGCGGGCGGCCGCGCCGGCGGCGGCCAGCGCCTCCTGGTCGGCGGTGCGCAGCTCACCGTCCTCGACGACGGCACGGCCGTGCACGTACAGCCTGGCCAGCGGCGGCGTCGCGCCGAAGACCAGCGCGATCACCGGGTCGGCCACGGCCGCGTGGAACCCGTCGACCCGCCACAGCGCGATGTCGGCCAGCTTG
>DASUWU010000150.1:0-6504 GCA_036378315.1 Streptosporangiaceae bacterium
TCCTTCGCCTTCCAAAACCAAAACAGCGGCCTGTGCCTCGACGTCTTCGGCGCCGGCAACAACCAAGGCCAACAACTCGACCAATGGCCCTGCAAGAACGCCCCAGCCACCAACCAAGACTTCACCCCCCGCTGACCACCCACCAGGGACCCCACGGACCGGGGATGAAAGCGATGAAAGCTCCGTTGACCGGATCCGCCCTTCGGCCTACGTTGCGTTGAAAGTTTTTGAATCGATTCGAAATATCGAACAAGTCGATGTTTCTTGCAGGGGCGGGCGGAGTCGGCGCACCTTTCTCGGTGATGCGCGCGCGGCCCGGGACGCGTTTTCGGAGGAACTTATGAATGTCTCTCGTCAGCGGTTCTGGCTCACGATCGCGGCGGCTGTGCTGAGCGTTGTCGGAGTCGTCACCGCCGTGTCCACGGTCTCCGCCAGGGCGGCCACCGGCTGCCAGGTCACCTACACGGTGACCAACCAGTGGCAGGGCGGCTTCGGCGCCGACGTCACGATCAAGAACCTCGGCGACCCGGTGAACGGCTGGCGGCTGACCTGGTCATTCCCCGCCGGGCAGACGATCGCCCAGCTGTGGAACGGGTCGTTCACGCAGTCGGGCGGCCAGGTCGCGGTGACCAACACCACCTGGAACGGCGCCATCGCGACCGGCGGCACGGCCAACTTCGGTTTCAACGGCGCCTGGACCACGTCGAACCCGGTCCCCACCGACTTCGCCCTGGGCGGCACGGCCTGCACCGGGAGCGTGACGTCCCCCACACCGACGACCACCCCGACGACCTCGCCGACGCCGACGACCACGCCGACAAGCGGGACCGGATCGTTGCCATCCAGCTTCCGGTGGAGCTCCAGCGGGGCACTGATCAGCCCGAAGTCGGACGCGACCCACAACATCGCCGGAATCAAGGACCCCTCGGTGGTCTTCTCGGGCGGTAAGTGGCATGTGTTCGCCAGCGTCGCCAACTCCGGCGGCTACAGCCTCGTCTACACCAGCTTCGCCGACTGGTCGCAGGCCGGCGCGGCCTCCCAGTTCTACCTGGACCGCAGCGGCATCGGCAGCGGTTACCGCGCGGCACCTGAGGTGTTCTACTTCGCCCCGCAGAACAAGTGGTACCTGGTCTACCAGACCGGAAACGCTTCCTACTCCACCAACAGCGACATCAACAACCCCGGTGGCTGGAGCGCGCCGCAGAACTTCTACTCCTCCATGCCCGACATCATCCGGCAGAACATCGGCAACGGCTTCTGGGTCGACATGTGGGTGATCTGCGACAGCGCCAACTGCTACCTGTTCTCCTCCGACGACAACGGGCACCTCTACCGCTCCCAGACCACCGTCGCGCAGTTCCCCAACGGGTTCAGCAACCCCGTCATCGCCGCCCAGGACGCCAACAAGAACAACCTCTTCGAAGCCAGCAACGTCTACAAGGTCCAGGGCACCAACCAGTACATGCTCATCGTCGAGGCGATCGGCTCCGACGGGCGCCGCTACTTCCGCTCCTGGACCTCCAGCAGCATCGCCGGCAGTTGGACGCCGCTGGCCGCCAGCGAGTCCAACCCGTTCGCCCGCGCCAGCAACGTCACCTTCCCGAGCGGTCAGTGGACCCGCGACATCAGCCACGGCGAGATGATCCGCGCCGGCGTCGACCAGACCCTCACCATCAGCCCCTGCCATATGCAGTACCTGTACCAGGGCATGGACCCCAACGCGGGCGGCGACTACAACAGCCTCCCCTGGCGGCTCGGCCTGCTCACCCAGACCAACTCCACCTGCTGACCGGCCTGGACAAACCCCCGGGCTCGACGGAAAGAGCGGGCGGCGGCCGCACCGCCGCCCGCTCCACCTTCCCCGCGTCGAACCGATTTGACGAGGTCGAGGGCGGTCAGCGGGCCAGCCGGCCGAGGAGCGCGGCGGCCATGCCGATGCCCGCGACCGCGGCCACGCCCAGCGCGGTGAAGTCGAGCCAGTACGTGGTGGGCTGGCCGATGAGGAGGCCGCGCAGGGCGGCGACCTCGTAGGTGAGCGGGTTGGCGTGGCTGAGCGCGCGCAGCCAGCCGGGCATCAGGTCGACCGGATAGAGCGCGTTGGAGGCGAAGAACAGCGGCATGGTGATCGCCTGGCCGATGCCCATCAGCCGTTCCCTGCGCAGCACGAGGCCGGCGATCGTCACCGACAGGCACGAGAAGAACGCCGCGCCCATGACCACGATGACCAGCACGCCGAGCAGCTTCAGCGGGTTCCAGGTCAGGTGTACGCCGAGCAGCAGGGCCACCACGACCACCACGATGGCCTGGGCGATCGTGCGGAGCCCCGCGGCGAACGCCTTGCCGGCCACCAGTGCCGTCCGCGGCGTCGGCGTGACGAGCAGCTTGGTGAGGATGCCGGCGTCCCGCTCCCAGATGATCTGGATGCCGTAGAAGATGGCCATGAACAGCGCCGACTGGGCGATGATGCCAGGCGCGAGGTAGTCCATGTACGGGACCGAGCCGGTCGGGATGGCCCGGATCCGGTTGAACGTCTCGCCGAAGATCACCAGCCACAGCACCGGCTGGATCGTCCGGGTCACAAGCTCGCTGCGGTCGTGCCTCAGCTTCTGCAGCTCGACAAGGCAGAACGTGGCGATCCGCGACAGCAGCAGCCGGACGCCGCGCGGCCTGGCCTCAACCCAGACGCCGGGCGGTGCGGCGGGTGCTACGGACATCGCGCAGCGCTCCTTTCCCCGCCTTCTCGGCGGGTAGCAGGCTTTCGCCCGTGTGGTGGCGGAAGACGTCCTCAAGCGTCGCGTCCGGTCCCAGCGCCGCCTTCAGCTCCGCCGGCGGCCCCGAGACGCGCAGCCGGCCCTGATGCATGAGGGCGACCCGGTCGCACAGCGCGTCGGCCTCCTGCATGTAGTGGGTGGTCAGCAGCACCGTCATCTGGTAGCGCCGGCGCATGTCGGCCACCCGTTCCCAGACCGCGTCGCGGGCGACCGGGTCGAGGCCGACGGTCGGCTCGTCGAGGACGAGCAGCGCCGGCCGGTTGACCAGCGCCTGGGCGAGCTCGAGCCGGCGCACCATGCCGCCGGAGTAGGTGGAGGCCATCCGGTCGGCCGCGTCCGTGAGGTCGACGGACGCGAGCACCTCGGCGACGCGGGCGGCGCGTTCGCGGCGCGGCACGTCGAAGAGCCTGGCGAACCACGCGACGTTCTCGCGCCCGGTGAGCGCGCCTTCGATGGAGAGCTGCTGCGGTACGTACCCGAGCAGCCGGCGCACCGCCATCGCCTGGGTCCGCACGTCCAGGCCGAACACCCGTACGGCGCCGGTCTGCGGTGGGTACTGGGTGTTCAGGACGCGCAAGGTGGTCGTCTTGCCCGCGCCGTTGGGACCGAGCAGGCCGAAGCACTCGCCCCGTTCGACCGTCAGGTCGAGGTCGTCCACGGCCACGTGCTCGCCGAACCGGTGGCTGAGACCGGCGATCGCCACGGCCGCGACGCCGAACTGGCCGGTCATGCGGTCGCCGGCTCTGTGCTCGGGCGGAGCCGCTCGGCGATGCCGGACAGGGCGGGAAGCGCCGCGCGCAGGGCGTCCAGGTCGGCCGGATCCAGCTGTTCGAGGACCTGGGCGACATGGGCGGCCCTGCGGTCCCGCCATTCGTCGATCTGCCGCCTGGCCCGGTCGGTCACGGTGAGCCTGGCCACCCTGCGGTCGCGCGCGTCAGGGGCGCGCCGCAGCAGCCCCTGTTCCGTCAACTGCCCGACGAGCGTGGACACCGTGTTGGCGACCAGGCCCAGCTCGGCGGCCGCCTCGGCCACGGAGGTTCCCGGCGCGCGGTGCACCAGCCGCAGCAGCTCGGTCTGGGAGGCGGTCAGCGAGGACAGCGCCCAGGGCCGCCGCACCACCCGGCGCAGATGCCGGCGCAGCAGCCCGATCTCGGCGAGCAACGCCTCGGCGAGCGGACCCGTGTCGGGATTCGCTGGTACGTGTGTCACAGGTTCAAGATTAGCTCTGGTACAGAGCTATTGGCTGGGGCCGCTCCCCTGGCGGCGCAGCGCCCTGCCCACCGGCCCGGCGTTGCGGCTCAGGTGCTCGGTGATCACTTGATGGTGGCCTGGATGGTGGCGGGTCTTGAGCCCGTACACGATCGAGCCGGCGAAGACCAGCGTGAGTCCGGCCAGCGCCTCGGCCCAGCCGATGAACGCCAGCTGGGCGAGGGCGGTGAGCAGGCCGAGCGCGGGCAGCACCGGCCCGAGCGGCAGGCGCAGCCCGGTATGGGCGGGGTCGCCCATCGCCCGGATGGCCGCCGCGTTGACGAGGACCATCGCGACGATGGCGGCGACGTTCGCCAGCGCGGCCATGAGCTCCGTGTGGCCGCCGACGATCAAAGCGAGGTACGCGGCCGCACCGGCCAGCACGCTGACGTACGGATGGCCGCGCCAGAGCCGGCCGGCGATCGTCGGTACGTCGCGCTCCGCCGCCAGCCTGACCATGATCTCGGACGAGCCGAGGATGTTGGCGTTCCCGGCGGACAGCGTCGAGACGAGCGCGCCGATCGGGATGAGCACGCGGCCCCACGCGCCCATGAGATGCCCGGCCGCCGTTCCCACGCTGGCCTCGTCGTACGTCCTGACCTGTCCGGCGAGCAGCGCGACCACCACGCCGCAGTACAGGACGGCCACGATGAAGAGGCTGATCATGATCGCCAGCGGCACGGTGCGGCGGGGGTCCTTGACGTCTCCGGCCAGGTTGGTCACCACGTTGAAGCCGAGGAACGCGATGAACAGCAGGCCGCTCGTCGCCACCATCGGGCCGGCCCCGTGCGGGGTGAAGGGTGTGAACCGCGCCCGGTCGAGATGCGCGAGGGCGAACGCGATCAACAGCAGCAGCACCGCCACCTTGACCGCCACCAGCACGGTCTCGGCCCGGCCTATCAACGACGCCGGCCCGAGGTTGAGCAGGGTGAGGAAGGCCGCGGCGGCGACGGCCGGCAGGACCGGGGAGGCGCCCGCCCAGAAGAAGTCGTGGAAGTAGGCGCCGAAGGCATGGAGCACGAACGCCGTCAGGACGATGCCGCTGAGATAGAACGACCACGACGTCATGAAGCCCCAGTAGCGCCCGAGCGCCCGACCGACGTAGGCGTACCCGGAGCCACCGGGCACGGCGCGGCTCGCCACCACGGCGAACGACAGCGCGGACAGCAGCACCAGCGCTCCGGCCAGCAGGAACGAGACGATCGCCGACGGGCCCGCCCGCCGCACGGCGAGCCCGGACAGCACGAACACGCCGCCGCCGATCATCGTGCCGACCGCGAACGCGACCGATGTCACCAGCCCGATCGACCCGCTCGCCTGGCTACCTGCGCCGCCTGAGGACGTCCCGTTCGAGACCGGGCGAGAGCGCACGCGGTTCACCTCCCGATGCCTCGGTACGCGGTCATGGCACACGGCATGGCCAAACCTAGGACAGGGCGCAGTGACGTGGCGGGGACGTGGCTGTCTCCTTGCCACAAAATTGCTCTAAGCTATCACGCGAACACCCTATGTGATCACAAGGGAGCCTCGATGACAGCCAGCCCCCCTGACCAGCGGCCGGCGGCCGCCGGCGCGCCCCCCGGCGAGGACACCGGAACCGACCGCGCTCCCGACGGGCCGACCGCCTCGCACGCCGGGGGCATGATCTCGGCGCTGTTTCTCCTCGTCTTCGCGATCGCGGTGATCGTGCCATGGACGGTCGCCGACTCGGCGCGGCAGAACACCTACGCCGAGGCCGACGCGCTGGTGGAGGCCTCCTGGGCGGCTCGCGGCCTGCCCCCGGCCGACGCCGCTTCGACCAGGGCGGCACTGCGCGACTACGCCCGGTTCGTGGCCGACGACGAATGGGCGGCGTTAAAGCACGGCCGGCTCGACCAGCGAGGATGGGACAGGCTCGACGACCTCCGCGCCGCCGTGGACGGGCTCCAGCTCAAGGACAAAGACCAGCAGGCCGCCCAGGACGCCGTCGACGGGCAGCTCCAGGCCCTGTATGCCGCGCGGCGGCAGCGCGCCGTCGACGCGAGCACCAGCCTGCCCGTCGGGGTGCTCGTACTGACCGTGGCGACCGCCGTGCTGGTGCTGGCGCTCCCGCTGCTGTCCGGCGCCCGCCCGCGCGGATGGGTGTGGGCGCCTTACGGGCTGATGGTGGCCGTCGTCGGAGTCGGCGTGTACCTCGTCTTCGCGATCAACCACACCTTCTCCGGTCCCCTTGGCGTCGACTCGACGGCCTTCACGTCGGCGCTGCGGCAACTGGGGCGGATCCCGTGACCGGAGGCGCGCTGCCGGCGGCGCTGCTGTTCGGGCTGCTCGGGGTCGCCGCCCCGGCGGCGCGGGCAGCCCAGCCACCTGAGCCCGTGATCGAGGTGTGCATCGGTCCCGATCTGGTGCTGGTCGGGATCGACGGCATCCGGATCGCAGTGCTCGGCCGGGGCGAGTGCCGCCCGTCCCCCAGGCCGACTCCGCCGCCGCCCGCGCCGGCCCCGCC
>DASUWU010000151.1:0-25954 GCA_036378315.1 Streptosporangiaceae bacterium
CGCCAGCCGCTCGGTCGCTGCGGTGACCTGGTCGGTGGACGCGACCTCGACGCCGAGGTGGTCAAGTCGCGTGGCCTCGCCGGCCTCGCCCTCGATCAGGACGAGCTTGAGCGGTGGCTCGGTGACGGCGAAGTTGGCGTAGCCGTCGCGGATCTTGGCCGGCTCGGTGCCGAACAGCTTGCTGTAGAAGTCGATCGACGCCTGCAGGTCGGCGACGCGCAGCGCCAGCTGGACGCGAGACATGGTGCACCCTCTCTCCTCGGGCTGGGACCCCCAGCCCGTTGGTTAGACGCCTGTCTAATCAGACTGCAGTTTGCACTCTACTTCGAGATCTGTCAAATTAGAAGTATGTCAAAGCAGAGCCCCCTGCCGATGGCAGACCAGGTGTGCTGCTCGCCCCTGGTCAGCGAGCCGGTGAGCGAGGATGAGGCGGCCGACCTGGCCCACCTGTTCAAGGCGCTGGCCGACCCGATCCGGCTGCGGCTGCTGTCGCTGATCGGCGCGCACGAGGGCGGCCGGAGCCCCGGCGCCGGCGTGTGCGTCTGCGACCTGACCGGCGCCTTCGCGGTGACCGCGCCGACGATCTCGCACCACCTCAAGGTGCTGCGCGAGACCGGACTGATCGCGGCGCAGCGGCGCGGTACCTGGGTCTACTACTGGATCCTGCCCGGCGTGCTCGAGCGGCTGGCCGGCCTGCTCCTCCCGCAGCCGGTCCCGCCGCACGGAGCCACCGTCCGCGCCGCCACCCCCGTGCCGGAAGGCGTCCATGGCTGACTTCCCAGGTCCGTCCGGCGACCTCAAGCCCGCGCCGACCGAGCGGCCGCACGCCCCGGCCGGGGCCGAAGGTCGCCGGCACGACGGCCGGCCGGTCGTGCTGTTCCTGTGCACCCACAATGCCGGGCGCAGCCAGATGGCCCTGGGCTTCTTCACCAGCCTCGCCGGCGACCGCGCGGTGGCCTGGTCGGGTGGCTCCGAACCCGGCACCGAGGTCAACCCGGTGGCCGTCGCCGCCATGGCCGAGCGCGGCATCGACATCTCCCGCGAGTTCCCCAAGCCGTGGACCGACGAAGTCGTCCGGGCCGCCGACATCATCATCACCATGGGCTGCGGAGACGCCTGCCCGATCTTCCCCGGCACCGACTACCGCGACTGGGCCGTCGACGACCCCGCCGGCCAGGACATCGACGAGGTCCGCCGCATCCGCGACGACGTCGAGACCCGCGTCCGTGCCCTGCTCGCCGAGCTCGGCCTCGCGGCGCCCTGAGCTCAGCCGCCGCTCGGCGGGCCGGCCGCCGCCCGCGGGGCGCGCTGGAACATGGCGTACAGGAAGATCAACGACGGGATGAGCAGCGCCGCGCCCACCGCCAGGCTGATCGCGGTGGCCCGCAGCGTCGCGCCCGGCGCCGCCGCCGCCTCGATGGTCAGTCCGGGGTTGAGCAGGTGCGGGTACTGCGCCAGCGCCCAACCCCACAGGACGGCCGCGACCGCGGTCGCGGCGGTGATCCGGGCCGCGACATACCTGCGGACGGCCAGCAACCCGAGCGACGCGACCCCGGCCGCCGCGGACAGCGCGACCAGGGGCAGCCCACGCCCGGTCAACCCGTCGTACAGCAGCCGCCCGTCGGCGCGCAGCACCACGAGCCCCGCGGCGGCGAGCACGCCGGCCAGCACGCCGGTCGCCAGCGCCCGCCGCCTGAACCCCTCGGCCAGGCGCGGCTCGCCGGCCCGTACCGCGTCCCAGGTCAGGTAGACCGTGGCCAGGTAGGCGCAGGCCACCACAGCGAACACGCCGCTCAACAGCGCCGCCGGATGGGCCCACGAGCCGACGACCCCACCGCGCGCCAGGCCGGGCGGCACCCGCCCGGTGGCGACCGCCCCGGCGCACGCGCCGAGAAAGAACGGCGTGACCAGCGACGAGAACGCGAACACGGCGCCGAACAACCGCTGCTGCCACAGCTCGGTGACCGCCTTGCGGAACGCGAACGCCGAGCCGCGCGCGATCACGCCGAACGCGATCAGAGTCAACGGCAGCCACAGCGTCGATGCGATCGCCGCGAACCCGGACGGGAAGCACGTCCACAGCACCACCAGGACGAAGATGAGCCACACGTGGTTGGCCTCCCACACCGGCCCGATCGCGTGCTCGATCAGCCCGCGCGCCGGCCTCCCCCGTTCGGTCCTGCCGGCCAGCAGATCCCAGATCCCGCCGCCGAAGTCGGCCCCGGCGAGCAGCGCGTACGCGGTCACGCCCAGCCACACAAGACCCGCCAGGACCACAGCAAGGCTCATGAGCGCCTCCCGCGCAGGTCCTCGGCGTGCTGTGTTTCCCGCGCCAGGTCCTCGGCGCGCTGTGGACGCGCGCTTCCCTCCTCGCTCGTCCCTCGCTCGTCAGTCCAGCGCGCGTCGCGCGCCTGCGGCGCGCTCGGCGTTTCCCGCGCCAGGTCCTCGGCGCGGAGTGGCGGGGCGCTCATATGACGGCCTCGGCCGCGACGTCGGCCTCCTGCGGGGCGACCGGCAGGGGGCGGCGGGCCAGGCGGCGCAGCACGTAGATCACGGCCACCGTGAGCACCGCGTACACCCCGCTCAGCGCCCACACCCCGGCGCTCAGCCCGGGAGCCGGGTTGACCGCCCTGGCCACGAGCATCACCTCGTACACGATCCAGGGCTGGCGGCCGACCTCCGTGGTGATCCAGCCGGCCTCCATCGCGGCCACCGCGGCCACCCCCGAGATCGAGACCGCCGCGAGGAACCAGCGGCCCGCCGGCACGGCCCGGCGCCGCCACCAGG
The DNA here is from genome assembly GCA_036378315.1 of Streptosporangiaceae bacterium. Lineage (GTDB taxonomy): Bacteria > Actinomycetota > Actinomycetes > Streptosporangiales > Streptosporangiaceae > CALAED01. The sequence continues at coordinate 2,788 of DASUWU010000151.1, forward strand.
CCAGCGCCAGCCACAGCCCGAGCCCGAGCAGCCCGAACCCGATGGTCACCATCGAGTCGAACGCCAGGTGCGTGATGTTGACGGGCGGGCGCAGCGCCGGCGGCACCCGGTCGAGACCGGGCACGTACGCGTTCGGGTCGAAGTGGGTGAGCAACGACAGTCCGTTCGGGATCCGCACCGCGCCGTGCACCCGGCCGCCTGAGGCGTAGCCGAACAGGGTCTCCGGCACGCCGCGCCCCCCGTGGAACAGCGCCTCCATCGCCGCCAGCTTGGCCGGCTGGTCGGACGCGACGTACCTCGCCGCCCAGTCGCCCACCACGATCTGCACCGGAGCCAGCGCGCACCCCATGACGAGCGGCACCGCCATGCCCACCCGGTGGTAGCGGTCGCGCCGGCCACGCAGCATCGCCGCGGCGTACACGCTGGCCACGGTGAACCCGGTCACCATGAAGGCGGCCACGATCATGTGCACGGTCTCCGGCCCGGTCGCCCGGTTGAACATCGCCGCCCACGGGTCCACGCCGACGAGCCGGCCGTGGGTGATCCGGAACCCGCTGGGCGAGTTCATCCAGGCGTTCGCGCACACCACGAAGAACGCGCTGGCCACCCCGGCGACGATGATCGGCAGCCCGGTCAGCAGGTGCGTGCGCGGCGGCAGCCGGTCCCAGCCGTACAGGTAGATCCCGAGGAAGATGGCCTCGATGAAGAACGCGAAACCCTCCATCGCGAACGGCAGCCCGATGAGCTGCCCCCAGCCCGCCATCAGCCCCGACCACAGCACCCCCATCTCGAACGACAGGATCGTTCCCGACACCGCGCCCACCGCGAACAGCACGCCGAGCGCCCGCGCCCACCGCCGCGCCAGCAGCAGCAACACCTTGTCGCCGGTGCGGATCCCGCGCCACTCGACGAACACCACGAGCCCGGGCAGGCCCACGCCCAGGCACGCGATGATGATGTGCCATCCGAGTGACAGGCCCATCTGGGTCCGCGGCGCGATCGGATTCGCGATGTCGGCGGCGAGCTGAACGGGCGTCAGGGTCACCACTCCAGGCTACGAACGGCCTCCTGGCCGGCGACGGCGGGTCCCGGCGGGCTCGCGGAGCCTTGACGTAAGAATCATTACGGCTTTATTTTTATATAGCAATGATCCTCCCGGGCGGTCAGCGCACGGGCATCCGCCACCAGTTCCACCTCTGCTGTCAGGTGACGCATGCCGGGCAGGCTTCGACCCGATCCGAGTTGGCTTTAAAAACTTGTATTGAGAGAGTGCGGTTATGAAACGACAGGGTGCGGTGCTGATCGGGAGACGAGGCGGCAGGTTCCGGCCGCGCGGGATGCGGCTGGGGGCCGGCGCCTGCGCCTTATCCATCGCCTGCGTGACGGTGCTGACGGGTGCGTCGGCCGCCCGCGCCGGCGTCCCGTTCGAGGTGGAGAGCCTCGACGGGCACGGCAACAACCTGGCCCACCCGGAGTGGGGCATGGTGGGCCGGCCCTTCTCGCGGGTCGGTCCTGTCGGCTATGCCGACGGCGTCGGCGCACCGGCGCAGGGGCCGAACAGCCGCTACCTCAGCAACCGCATCCACAACGACGTCAACGAGAACCTCACCAACGAAACCCAGGTCAGCCAGTGGGGGTTCCTCTGGGGGCAGTTCCTCGACCACACCCTCGGCCTGCGCGAGAGCGCAGGAGACTCGGCCACCCAGGCGAACATCCCGTTCGACGGCGCCGACCCGATGGAAAGCTTCCGCGACGACCTCGGCGTCATTCCGTTCACCAGGTCGGCCGCGGCGCCCGGCACCGGGACCGGCAGGAACAACCCACGGCAGCAGACCAACACCATCAGCTCCTACATCGACGCCTCGGCGGTCTACGGCACCAGCGCGGCGCGGCTCGACTGGCTGCGCCAGGGCCCGGCCGACGGCGACCCGGCGAACAACGCGGCCAGGCTGCTGCTGCCCGGCGACTACCTGCCCCGCCGTACGGAACGCGGCGACCCGGCGGGCGCACCGGCCATGGACCACGACGGCCTGTTGACGGCACATCCCGAGGACGCCGCCGTGGCCGGTGACCAGCGGGCGAACGAGAACATCGCGCTCACCGCGCTGCACACGCTGTTCGCCAGGGAGCACAACCGGATCGTGAGCCTGCTGCCCGGCCGGCTCGGCGAGCAGGCCAAGTTCGAGATCGCCCGCCGCGTCGTCATCGCGGAGGAGCAGTACATCACCTACAACGAGTTCCTGCCCGCGATGGGCATCACGCTGCCCCGCTACACCGGCTACCACCCGTGGGTCGACACGACCCTGAGCAACGAGTTCTCCACCGTCGGGTTCCGGGCGCACAGCCAGATCAACGGCGAGTTCACGGTGCGGACGGACGCGTCCCGCTACCGGCCGTCCACGCTGGCCGCGCTGCGGGCGCAGGGCGTCACGGTGACGACCAGGGGCGGTCGCGCCGACATCGAGATCCCGCTGAACGTGGCGTTCTTCAACCCCGACCTCGTGCCGATGCTCCAGCTCGGCCCGATCCTGCGGGGCCTCGCGGACACGGCGCAGGCGAACAACGACGAGCAGATCGACAACCAACTGCGCAGCACGCTGTTCCAGATCCCGGTGTCCGGCAACCCCGGCTGCCTGAACGGTCCCACCCTCCCGCAGTGCTTCCAGGGGGTCATGGACCTCGGCGCCATCGACATCGAACGCGGCCGCGACCACGGCATACCGACGTACAACCAGCTCAGGCGCGCCTACGGGCTGCCGGCGCGCACGTCGTTCGCCCAGATCACCGGCGAGGACGGCGACGCCTTCCCCGCCGACCCGAAGCTGACCCCGGGCAACGAGGTCAACGACCCTGACAGCCTCGACTTCACCGGCATGCGCAACCTGTTCGGCACCGCAATCGACCCGGGCGGCGCGCACGCGGCGCGCGGCGATGGCGTGACCGCGGTCCGGCGCACGCCGCTGGCCGCCCGGCTGCGCGCCATGTATCACGACGTCGACAAGGTCGACGCGTTCGTGGGCATGGTCGCCGAGCCGCACGCTCGCGGCACGCAGTTCGGCGAGCTGCAGCGCGCCATCTGGACGAGGGAGTTCCAGCGGCTGCGCGACGGCGACCGGTTCTTCTACGAGAACCAGCAGCCGGCGCTCAGGTTCATCAGGAACGCCTACGGCATCGACTTCCGGCGGAACCTGGGCGATCTCATCGCCGCCGACACCGACATCCCGCGTGCCTCGCTCGCGCACGACGTGTTCTTCGTGCACGGCGACGTGCCGCCGACGTCCTGCCGGGTGCGGTACGCGGTGAAGCGGCAGTGGGGGCGCCGGTCCGGCGGCTTCGACGCCACGATAAAGATCACGAACACCGGGACAAGGCCGATCAACGGCTGGACGCTGCGGTTCGCGTTCCCCGACGGCCAGCGGATCGCCAGGGTCTGGGAGGGCAGCGCCGACCAGGACGGCGTCGATGTGCCCATCGTCAACGCGGCCGCCGACGCCGCCATCCCGCCGGGCCGCACCATGGACGAGATGGCCTTCCGCGGCACCTGGCACGGCGAGAACGCCGGGCCGGCCGGGTTCTCCCTCAACACCACCCAATGCTCGACCGTCACCGACCCGAGGGGAGGGCGCTGACGGCCGACGCGGGCGGGGCCATGCCTCCGGGCGCGGCCCCGCCCGCCGGCGATCAGGACCGGACGATCAGGACTGAACGATCACGAGAGGACGATCATGGACGGGCGATCAGGACCGTACGCTCGCGCCGGTCGGCGGCGCGGGCAGCGGCTGCGGCGTACGCCCGGAGGCGGGGGATGTCTCGGGCCGCGAGTGGGCGGCTCGGAGGGCGCTCCGCTCGTGCCAGAGGTGGTAGACCGCGATCCCGAAGATGATCGAACCGATGAGGTTGGCGATCAGATGCCACCAGATCCGGTACGTCCAGAGCCCCGGCCCTGGGTCGAGCAGCCCGAACCATGTGGACAGGCCGATCGCCTGCTTGGCGCCGAACGCCACCGACAGCGTCAGCGAGAGGTGCTCGAGGCCGTGGATCCCCTGCATCCAGGTGCCCATCCTGCCCCATTTCCGGCTGCGCGCCCCGGGCGTCGGGCGCGTGACGATCATGATGGCGACGAGGCCGGCGAGGAAAATGAAATTTCCGGTGAGGTGCAGGATCTCCATACCCAGCGATGGCTTGGACGTGTCGACCTGTCCCATCCCGTTGGCCAGTCCGGTTCCCCACGGCGTCATCCACGGCTTGTCGTTCGGATGCAGGACCCAATAGCCCGCCTGCGCGAAATGCTCCTGGATATGGCCGATCTGGCCGAGGACGCCGAGGGCGACCACGCCGATACCGGCGGAGTAGATCCAGGGCTGTGCCGACCACCTGCGGCGGGCGTAGGCCAGGAAGCCCACGGCCGCCCACATCGCCACGGCCCAGAGCAGTAACAGGACGGCTCCGGTGGTGTCCCAGGCCGACGCGGAATTACCCATAGCTACCTCTCACGTGTAGTGACCAAAAGAGACCCAACGCGATACGAATGACCAACGGCTGACCAACGGCGAGCGGAGGTGCGTACCGAATTGTCGGAATAAGAGTAATATGAGACTCTTGTCCATTCAAGAGTAGTGCCGGTTCGGGCCACAACTCCGACGTTGCCCGACGCCAATGCCGATCGCCACACCACAGCGGGTTCGGCTGAATAAGCGCTGCCAATTTGAGGCGGGCTCGCTCGCGAAACAGTCGCGGAGAATGGCGAATCCGCGGCGGACCGTCGGCGGCCGCTCCGCGTGCGCGATGACCATGTCGACCCCGGGGGCGGGTCGCGGCCCTGCCCCCGCCGGTCGCGGCGCCGGGTCGCGCCCGGACACCCGGAGCTTTGTCGAGTTTTTACTGTTGCTGGACGCACAGCGGGACAGCCGGCCACATCGCCCTGTCCCGGATGCGCGTGTCCCGTGACGACGCCATGGCGCGGCGGCCGCGCATATCCTCGACGCCCCGGTGACGCCCCCGAGGCGCCGGAACGCACTGCGACGTCGCCGCAGCTCTGAGCGACTTTTTAGGTGGGTTGTCGTTTATGGGCCGGTGAGGCGGATAGGTGGTGCGCACGGTGTTTTCTGAAACCCGAGGGGGATTCGATGACTGAGCCGAGAGATCCTGCCGGTCCCGGCGGGACGCACACTCCTGGCACTCCTGGTACTCCCGGCACTCCTGGTACTCCCGGCACGCCAGGCGCCTCGGGTACGCCTGGTGGCACGCCGGAGACGGCTCGTGGCACGCCGGAGACGGCTCGTGGCACGGCGGGTGCGCACCGTGGGATGCGCGGCGGCCGATACGAAACGCCCGGGGAGGGCGTCGCCGAGGAGTTCGCGGCGTGGGAGGGCCGTACCCGGGTCTTCCTGCAGCCGGTGGCGGCGCCGTCGATCCTGGGGCTGTTCGGGTTGGCGTCCGCCCTCATGATGGTGGGGGCGTGGCAGGCCGGCTGGTACGGCAACGCGCTGACGCCGCTGGCGCTGTTCCCGTTCGTGTTGACCTTCGGCGGGCTGGCGCAGTTCCTCGCCGGCATGTGGTCGTACCGGGCGAGGGACGGCCTGGCCACCGCGATCCACGGCATGTGGGGCGCGTTCTGGCTGGCCTTCGGGCTGCTCTTCCTGCTGATCGCGACAGGGGCCTTCCCGGCGCCGGTCACCCCGTCGTTCGGCGTGGCCAACGAGGCGTTCGGGTTCTGGTTCGTGCCGCTGTGCGTGATCACCGGCCTGGGCATGCTCGCCGCGATGGGGCGCAGCCTGAGCATGGCCGCGGTGCTCGCGACGCTCGCGGCCGGGGCCGGGTTCACCTCGGCGGGGTTCTTCGCCGCCTCCACCTGGCCGCTGCGCGTCGCCGGCTGGCTGTTCGTGGCCTCGGCCATCCTGGCCCTCTACACGGCGGGCGCGATGATGATGGAGGACAGCTTCGGCAAGACGATCCTGCCCCTGGGCAAGTACCGGCGCGGAGCCAACATCCCCGGCCGGCGGGCGGTGCGGCCGCTGCAGTACGAGCACGGCGAACCCGGCGTCAGGGTCGGCCAGTGAGCAACGCCTCCCGGGCCACGACGACCGCGCGGGCGACGCGGCCTGGTCGCACCGTGCCCGCATAGCGGAGGTCGTCGGAGCGCCGCCGGTCATCCCGCCGAGCCACGGGGATGACCGGCGGTTGGGGCTCTGGCCTGCGACTTTTCTGGGCATTGGGGTGCGCTGTACCGTACTGTGGGTAGTTCGGTACCCCCATCGCGCCCGGAGGAAAACCACGATGTCGATCGCAGGCCGGTGCTGGCGGCGAGCCGTCCGCGCCTATCACCTTGCCTGCGCCCGCGATGACATGGCGGGGCAGCGCCTGGACACCCCGACGGGGCTCTGGGTCTGCGAGCGCTGTCTTGCCCCGCTCCTGGAGCTGACAGCCCTGCGGGAGCACCTGCGGGTCGAGCACTCGCTGCCCTAGCCGGCCCGGCGCTGCCTGCTTACGGCGGGCTTTACGGCGCTGCCTGCTGGAACATCATCAGGTGGTGTCGCAGTACGGGCGCCGCCCGCTTGGCGAGCGACACCACCTGAGGTGCGGAACCGTGCGACGCCTCGGTCGCGCCGTCGGCGATGGCCGTCCGGTGCGCCGCGATCATCGCCCCGACGAACGCCACGTCGAAGCCCTTGCCCGACGTCGCCGACGTGAGCTTGTGCTGCTCCTCGATCTGCGCGGTCGATGGCGCGGTGGGCAGGTCCGCGCCCAGGTGCTTGGCCGTCGTGGTCAGCTGGTGGTCGAGCCTGGTGTGGTCGGTGACGAGCATCGAACCGAGCGAACGGACCGTCGCCGTGGCGCCCTTGCGGCTCGCCAGCTCGCCGGCCTCGATCTCGGCCATCCCCGCCTGATGGGCGCTGGCCAGCCACGTCCTGTCCTGACTGGACAAGCCGGCAGGGGAAGCCGTCCCCGCCGCCGAGCCGGCCGAGCCGGCCGATGCGGCCTGGTGGTCACTCCCGCACGACGCCGCCAGCGCCGCGGCCACAAGCGTGGCCAGTGCGCCCCCGACGAGACGGACAGGCGGCATGTCCCCTCCTTGCGCGATCGGCGGATCGACGTATTCCGCGCTACGTCCGGCCTCTTCCCCGGCGCTCGTGACCCATGCGACATGGAGCGGGAAATTCCGCCGTCCCGCTCGCCTCGGCGCAGCGCATTCCCGGCCGGTTCTTGGCGCCGATGGATCTCAACGGAATTCGTCTTTGTGCCCGCTTGGGCAAACCCCACCCGCGTCCCGGGATTGGCGCTTCCTCTGTGGGTAGCCGAGCCCCTATATCCGTTTCATCGGCAAAAGGGGAATCATGGCCAAGGCCAACGGCGATGTCGTCGACATCCTGAAGCAGCAGCACACGCAGATCCGCCGGGCGTTCCGTCGAGCGGCCGTTCCCGGCCCGTTCCGCCGCCGCGCGTTCCGCGACCTGGTGCGCCTGCTGGCGATCCATGAGGCGGCCGAGGAGGCGCACGTCCACCCGGCGGCGCGCCGCGCCCTCCCGGGCGGCAAGGCGCTGGCCGCCGCCCGGCGCCACGAGGAGAAGGAGGCCAAGAAGCTGCTCACCCGGCTGTGGAGGATCGGCCCACATGGCGAGGGCTACCTGCCGGCGCTGCTCAAGCTGCGCAGGGCGGTGCTCGCGCACGCCGCGCGCGAGGAGCGCGAGGAGTTCGAGGTGCTGCGCAGGAAGGTCAGCGCCCCCCGCCGCCGGCTGCTCGGGATAGAGGTACGCCTGGCGCAGAAGGTCGCGCCCACCCGCCCGCACCGGCTGATCAACAATGAGCTGACGAACAAGCTGGCGGCTCCGCTGTTCGGCCCGCTGGACCGGGGTCTCGACCGCCTCCAGCGCGCCAGGAGCCGCGGCTGACCGGTTCGAGCGCGCGCCCGCGTCCGGCTCGCCGGCCCGGCCGCCGGAGGCGGGCGTCCTCGTCCCGGGGTGAATAGCGATCACCGCCGGGGTTATGCGGGACCAGGTGGTCGTTGAAGCTTCCCCCGCCGTTTCCCGTGACAGGCGCGGACGCGGGCGCCTCTCGCTCCGACGCGAGATCGGTCTCGGGCTGCTGCTGTTCGCGTGCTACGGGCTGGCCACCGCGCTGCCGCTCGGGGGCCGGCGCGCCGCGGCACGGCACCACGGCCGCGCGCTGTACCACCTCGAAGGCGCGCTGCACATCGCGGTCGAGCGGCCGCTCAACCGGTGGCTCGCCGGCCATCCTGTGCTGGCCGTCATCGCCGACTACGAGTACGCCAGCGTGTATGTGATCAGTACGCTCGTGCTCTTCTGCTGGCTGTTCCTGCGCCGGCCCGACCGGTTTCCGGCGGCCCGCTCCTCGTTCGCGTTGATCACCCTGCTCGGCGTGGCCTGCTTCACCGTCTGGCCGGCCATGCCGCCACGCCTCCTTCCGCACCTGAACTTCGTCGACACCGTACGGTCCGGCCATACCTGGGGCTCGTGGGGATCGCCGCTCGTCGACCACGCCGACCAGCTGGCGGCGATGCCGTCCCTCCATGTCGCTTGGGCGTTGTGGGTCGCGGTCGAGCTCGGCCGGCTGTCCGCCGGCCGGATCCTGCGGGGCGTCAGCGTGGCGCACGTCGTGGTGACCGTCCTCGTCATCGTGGTCACCGGCAACCACTACCTGCTGGACGCCGCCGGCGCCTGCCTGATCGTCTGGATTTCCGTGTCGCTGGTGGAGCGCCGGCGTCCCTTCCGCCTCTTTCTCCGGCATCGGACCAGGTCAGTGACGGTTTCCCAAATTCATTGCCCAGTGCATGAATCGCACGGGGTGGCTCGGGAAGGCGGATCTGTGAGCACCTGCCACTCTGTAGTGAAAGGTGGTGTGACAGATGTCGGCTCGTCCTGTTGTCGACATGAGCCAGCATCCCGACATCGTCGAGATGCGCGCCCGCTATGACCGGGCGGCGCAGACGGCGCCCGCGCAGACGGCCAATGGGCTGATCTTCCTGAGCGGCCTGTACCTCGCCGTCTCGCCATGGGTCGTGGGTTTCAACGGCCTGACCACCCTTACGGTCAACAACCTGATCACAGGTGTCGCGTTGGCCGTGCTGGCGCTCGGGTTCGCCGCGGCCTACGGCCGTACGCACGGCGTCGCGTGGGTCACCCCGCTCGTCGGAGTCTGGACGATCATCACTCCGTGGGTGGTCTCCGGTGACGTCGCGACGACCTCCACGGTGTGGAGCAACGTCGTGACGGGTGCCGTCGCGGCCGTGTTCGGCATCGCGGCGACGACGATCGGGATGGTCTCCAGGCATTGAGCGCGTCGCCGTACGGCACGGGTGTGCCCGCGAACGCGGGCACACCCGTGCGCGACGCGACGGCAGGACGAGGGACGATGACTACTTTGACCATCCGAGAGCAGCGACGCGGTCCTGCCAGGTCCCGGACCTCATGGGACGGGTCAGACGAACAGATGATGTTCGCGCGGCTCACCGAACTGCCGGCGGGTGACGGCGCCCGCGACCGGCTGCGCGCCGAGATCGCGCGCCGCTACCTGGGGCTGGTCGAGTCGCTGGCCGCTCCCTATCGCGGCCGCGGCGAGCCGTTCGAGGACATCGTCGGCGCGGGCCGCGTCGGCCTGGTCAAGGCCATCGACAGGTTCGAGCCCGCCCGCGGCAACAGCTTCATCACCTACGCGACCGTGATGATCGTGGGTGAGATCAAACGGCATTTCCGCGACACCACCTGGTCGGTGCACGTGCCCAGGCGCCTGCAGGAGATGCGCCCCCGGCTGCGGGCCGCCGGACAGGAGCTCGCCGAGGCGGGCGTCACCGAGCCGACCCCGGGCCAGTTGGCCGCCCATCTGGGCCTGGACGAACGGGAGATCCAGGACGCGTCCGCGGCGTCGAACGCCTATTCCAGCCTGTCCCTCGACATGCCGGGAACGGGCGACGACGACGCCCCCTGCCTGATCGACACCATGGGGGAGACGGACGCCGAACTCGATCGGGTGGTCGACCTGGAGGCGTTGCGGGGGCTTCTCGGACGCCTGCCCGAGCGGGAGCGGACCATCCTCCTCCTGCGCTTCTACGGCAACAAGACGCAAAGCGAGATCGGCGCCGCACTCGGCCTGTCCCAGATGCAGGTGTCCCGGCTGCTGACCAGGACGCTGGACGAGCTGCGCCAAGCCCTGACCACCGACCCGTCGTCCAGCGTCTCCGCCGCGCCGCCCGCCGCGAACGAGAACGGGAGTCGGCGAGGACGGCCGGAAGGCCGGTCCGCGCACGACCGTCCGACCCGGAGCGACGCCACCCCACCCCCGGAACCCGAACCTCCCACCCCGTCTCGGCCGCCCGAGCCGGGGCCCGCGTCGAGGCGGACCGCCGTGAGGTGGACGGCCAGGGCGCGCCGCCACCTGCCGGGAGCGCGACGCGACCACGGCGCGCCCGGATCCCGGCGTGACCGCCGCCTCGCCCGGCAGGGACCGTCCGCCGGCGACGCCGAGATCGAGACCAGAGCGCGGGCGGCCGAGCGGGGACCTCGGCCACGAGGCCGCGCGGCGTCCCAGCGGGCGCCGCCCGCCGGAACCCGAACGCGACCGCGTCATCGCCACCCGAAGGTGAAGGCGTCGGGTGCGGTGAGGCCGGCTGCCGGTTCTTCTCCGGCGTGGGCGAAAGCGCTGAGGGCGGCGATGAGCCCGCGGCGGTGGGTGGGGGGTATGCGCGTGACGATGCGAGCGATCTCGGCGCGCCGGTGGCCGGTGACGTCCGCGACGATGCGCTGTCCCGCCTCGGTCACCTCGAGCAGGACCTCGCGCCTGCTTTCCGGGTTGACGCGCCGGTCGATCAGTCCTTTGGCGACGAGCCGTTCGCCCATCCGCATGGCGGTCGACGGATTGACTCCAAGGTCGTCGGCCAAGGCGACGACCTTGGTCTCGCCGCGGGTGGCCAGCACCACGAGCATCCGGAACTGGGGCAACGTGACCGCGTCCTGTACGGCGGTCAGCGACCGTATCGAGATGGCGATCAGCAGCCGCGATGCGGTCAGCACGGCCGTCGTCACCGCGTCGATGTCCTCGATATCTACGTCTGGCGTGGCCAGAGGTGTCTGTTCCCTTTCATCCGACATGTTCGCCCTTCTACCCCATGGTCCGGCCCGGCCGCGACCCCGGCGCCAACCGCACGGAGTGAGGCCCCCGTCCGAGCCGGTCGCCGTTTACGGAGCGGTATGGCGGATAGGCGGGCCGCACGGTGTTTCTCCGATCCCGAGGGGGATTCGATGACTGAGCCGAGAGGTCCTGCCGGTCCTGGCGGGACGCACACCCCTGGCACCCCTGGCACTGCCGGCACCCCTGGCACTGTCGGCACCCCTGGCACTGTCGGCACCGCCGGCCGGTACGGCCCGCCGGCGGAAGGTGTCGCCGAAGAGCTCGCGATGTGGGAGGGCCGTACCCGCGTCTTCCTGCAGCCGGTGGCGGCCCCGTCGATCCTGGGTCTGTTCGGGTTCGCCGGCGCCACCATGATGGTCGGCGCGTGGCAGGCCGGCTGGTACGGCAACGCGCTGACGCCGCTGGCGCTGTTCCCGTTCGCCCTGACCTTCGGCGGGCTGGCGCAGTTCCTGGCCGGCATGTGGTCGTACCGGGCCCGCGACGGCCTGGCCACCGCGATGCACGGCATGTGGGGCGCGTTCTGGCTGGCGTTCGGCCTGCTGTTCCTGCTGATCGCGATCGGGGCGTTCCCGGCGACGGCGGCGCCGGCGCTTGGCGTGACGAATCAGGGGTTCGCGTTCTGGTTCGTGCCGCTGTGCGTGATCACCGGCCTGGGCGCGATCGCCGCGTTGGGGCGCAGCCTGACCCTGGCCTCGGTGCTCGCGACCTTGTCGGTCGGGGCCGGGTTCACCTCGGCCGGGTTCTTCGCCGCCTCCACCTGGCCGCTGCGCGTCGGCGGCTGGCTGTTCGTGGCGTCCGCGATCCTGGCGGTCTACACGGCGGGCGCGATGATGATGGAGGAGAGCTTCGGCAAGACGATCCTGCCGCTCGGCAAGTACCGGGCCGCGGCGAACATCCCCGGCCGGCGGGCGGTGCGGCCGTTGCAGTACGAGCACGGCGAACCCGGCGTCAGAGTCGGCCAGTAGAGATCCGGATCAGCCGCCGGTCATCCCATCCGAGCCGCCCGGGATGGCCGGCGGCCGTCGGCTGTTCAAGGCGCGGTCCCAGGCGCGGGTCCCGTGCGCGGAGCCGGCACCTCCCGCCCCGCCGGAGCCAAGCCCAAGCCGATGCCCCGATTTTGCAATGTGCGGGAATCGTTCGCTTCCGGCTGGGCAGGGGGTCAAGGTGAGCGGCTGACCAGGATGGATAGGTGGTGAGGACGTTGGTTCCGCGTTCGAGCGCGAGATGTCCCGGCAGGGCGGGTCGCGGTGCGCAGGGGCACATCAGGACGAACCGTCCCCCCGGTTGCCGGATCCGCCCCCTCCAGGTCCAGGTATCGCCGGCCGTGGGAGGGCGGTGATGATGCGTACGGTCCTGGTGACGGGAGCGAGCGGCGGCATCGGCCGGGCCACCGCGCGGCTGTTCGGCGAGCAGGGTGCCAACGTCGCGCTGCTGGCCCGCGGCGAGTCCGGGCTGGCCGCGGCCGCCGACGAGATCACAGCGGCCGGCGGCCGGGCTCTGGTGCTGCCGGCGGACGTGGCCGACTTCGAGCAGGTCAAGGCGGCGGCCAAGCGCGCGGAGGACGAGTTCGGGCCCATCGACGTCTGGGTGAACGTTGCGTTCAGCTCCGTGTTCGCCCAAGTCACCGACATCACGCCTGAGGAGTACCGGCGGATCACCGAGGTGACCTACCTCGGCCTGGTGTACGGGACGAAGGTCGCGCTCGAGCTGATGCTGCCCCGCGACTACGGCACGATCGTGCAGACCGGCTCGGCGCTGGCCAAGCGCGGCATCCCGCTGCAGTCGGGCTACTGCGCCGCCAAGCACGCCGTGCAGGGGTTCCACGAGTCGCTGCGGACGGAGCTGCTGCATCGCGGCAGCAAGGTGCGCACCACCATCGTCCACATGCCGGCCGTGAACACGCCGCAGTTCGACTGGGTGGAGTCCCGGCTGCCGCGCCACGCGCAGCCGGTGCCGCCCATCTACCAGCCGGAGATCGCCGCCAGGGCACTCGTCTACGCCGCCGACCATCCGCGCCGCCGCGAGTACTGGGTCGGCGGCAGCACCGTCGGCACCCTGGTGGCCAACAGGTTCGTGCCCGCGCTGCTCGACCGGTACCTCGCCCGTACCGGATACGAGTCGCAGCAGACCCCCGAGCCCCGCGATCCTGACCAGCCGGCCAACCTGTGGGCGCCCGCCGACGGCGCGGACGGCCGCGACTTCGGCGCGCATGGCAGCTTCGACGACCAGGCGCACCGGCGCAGCGCGCAGTGGTGGGCGTCCTCCCACCGGCACGTGCTGGCCGCGGCGGCGACCGCGGGCGCCGCCCTCGGCGTCACCGGCCTCCGGATGTCACGGAGGCGCCGATGACCAAGACCACCACCATCGAGACGGCACATCCGGCCACCGGCCAGGGCGCATCCCGCGCCGGCGCCGCGCCGCATGTGCTGCGGGGGTACGCCTTCGTCGCCGACGGGGAACGCGGCGCGCTGGTCGGCCCTGAGGGCGACTACGCCTGGATGTGCTTCCCGTCCTGGGAGTCGCCTTCGGTGTTCGGCGGGCTGGTCGGCGGCACCGGCCACTACATCGTGGAGCCCGCCGAGCGGTGGCGGGTGTGGGGCGGCTACTACGAGGAGCGCAGCCTGATCTGGCGCGGCCGCTGGACCTTCGGGGAGAGCGTGGTCGAGTGCCGCGAAGCGCTGGCCCGCCCGGCGAGCACCGACCGCGTGGTGGTGCTGCGCCGCATCCGGGCGGTACGGGGGCCGGCCCGGATGCGGGCGCGCCTCGACCTGCACGCGGGATACGGCGTCCACCCGATGACCGGCCTGCACCTCGACGGCGGGATCTGGTCGGCGCGCAGCGGGCCGGTCCACGCGCGCTGGGCCGGGGCCGCCGGCGCCACCGCGACCGGGGACGGGCTCGTGCTGATGTTGGATCTGCGCGAGGGGCAGTCCCACGATCTGGTCCTCGAGCTGGCCGACCACCGCTGCGACCTGCCGCTGTCGCCGGGCGAGCTGTGGACCGCGACCGAGGCCGACTGGCACGCGCGCGTGCCGGACTGCGCCGACACGCTCGCGCCGCGCGACGCCCAGCTCGCCTACGCCGTCATGGCCGGTCTGACCAGCGCCCGCGGCGGGATGGCCGCCGCCGCCACCGCCTCGTTGCCGGAACGCCTCGGCGAGGACCGCGACTACGACTACCGCTACGCGTGGGTCCGCGACCAGTGCTATGCGGGCCAGGCGGTCGCGGCGCACGGTGCCCAGCCCGATCTGCTCGACAACGCGGTGCGGTTCGTGGCCGAACGCCTGCTGGCCGACGGCGACCGGCTCCGGCCCGCGTCCACAGTGGCCGGTGGCCCCATCCCGCCGGAACGGCCGGGGCCGCTGCCCGGTTACCCCGGGTCGGCGTTCGTCACGGGCAACCGCGTCCGCGACCAGTTCCAGCTCGATTCCTTCGGCGAGGCGCTGCTGCTGTTCGCGACCGCCGCCCGCGCCGACCGGCTGCCCGACGACGCCGCCCGGGCCGCGCGCACGGCGGTGGACGTCGTCGCCAGGCACTGGGAACGGCCCGACGCCGGGATCTGGGAGACGCAGCCGCGGCGCTGGACGCACTCGCGGCTGATCTGCGTCGCCGGGCTGCGCGCCGCCGCGGCCTGCCTGGCCGCCCCGGCGGAGACCCGGCGGTGGCTGGCGCTGGCCGAGTCCATCATCACCGAGACCACCAGGACCGCGCTGGACCCGGCCGGCTACTGGCGCCGGGCGCCCGACGACGGCCGGGTCGACGCCGCGCTGATCATCCCGCCGGTGCGCGGCGCGCTGCCGGCGGACGACCCGCGGACGGTCGCCACGGTCGAGACCGTGCGGGACCGGCTGGCCCGCGACGGGTTCGTCTACCGCTACCGGGTCGACGATCGGCCGCTCGGCGACGCCGAGGGGGCCTTCATGCTCTGCGGCTTCTTCCTCGCGCTCGCCGAACACCACCAAGGCGACCCGGCACGCGCCATCCGCCGGTTCGAACGGGTTCGCTCGGGCTGCGGCACCACGGGCCTGTTCAGCGAGGAGTACGACACGCGCCAGCGGCAGCTGCGCGCCAACCTGCCGCAGGCGTTCGTGCACGCGCTGTTCCTGGAGAGCGCGACGCGGTTCACCCGGCCTCCGCCGCGAAGTTCATAACCCGTTGCACGTCATCCGGCGCCATGTCAGCCGGCGCCGGACATTCCTAAGGAGAGTTCCGTGTCACAACAGGTCAGCGACTACATCCTCCATCGGCTCACCGAGTGGGGCATCCACCGGGTCTACGGCTTTCCCGGGGACGGCATCAACGGTTTCCTCGGCGCCTACGACCGGGCCGAGGGCGATCCGGAGTTCATCCAGCCGCGGCACGAGGAGATGGCCGCGTTCATGGCCTGCGCGCACGCCAAGTTCACCGGCGAGGTGGGGTGCTGCACGGCCACGTCGGGCCCGGGCGCGATCCACCTGCTGAACGGGCTGTACGACGCGAAGCTCGACCACCAGCCGGTGCTCGCCATCATCGGCCAGCAGAAGCGGATGTCGCTGGGCGCCCACTACCAGCAAGAGGTCGACCTGGTCACCTTGTTCAAGGACGTGTCGGAGTTCATCGAGGTGTGCATGGCGCCGGAGCAGGCGCGGCACCTGGTCGACCGGGCGATGAAGACCGCGCTGACCACCCGCGGCGTCGCGACCATCATCGTGCCCGAGGACGTCCAGGAGTCGCCGGCCGTGCCGGCGCCGCCCAAGGAGCACGGCGCGGTCTACTCCAGCGTCGGCTGGGCCAAGCCGCGGATCCTGCCGGACGAGGACGAGCTGCGCAAGGCCGCCGCGGTGCTCAACGAGGGCAGGAAGGTGGCCATCCTGGTCGGCCAGGGCGCGGCCGAGGCCGAGGCCGAGGTGATCGAGGCCGCCGAACTGCTGGGCGCCGGTGTGGCCAAGGCGCTGCTCGGCCGCCAGGTCATCTCCGACGAGCTCCCGTTCGTCACCGGCCCGATCGGGCTGCTCGGCTCCAAGCCGAGCGACGAGATGATGATGAACTGCGACACCCTCTTCATGATCGGCACCAGCTTCCCGTACGCGGAATGGCTGCCGGACGAGGGCAAGGCGCGCGGCGTCGAGATCGACATCGACGGCCGGATGATCGGCGTCCGCTATCCCGTCGAGGCGCACCTGATCGGCGACTCGAAGCAGACGCTGCGCGCGCTCATCCCGCTGCTGCACCGCAAGGAGGACCGGTCCTGGCGGGAGGAGATCGAGTCGAACATCCGCGAATGGTGGCGCATCATGGAGCGCCGGTCGAACCAGAAGTTCGACGCGGTCAACCCGCAGGCCGTCGCCTGGGAGCTGTCGAGCCGGCTGCCCGACGAGGCCATCCTCACCGCCGACTCCGGCTCTTCGACCACCTGGTGGGCGCGGCAGCTCAAGCTGCGCAAGGGCATGCAGGCCTCGCTGTCCGGCACGCTCGCCACGATGGGCCCTGGCACTCCGTACGCGATCGCGGCGAAGTTCGCCTATCCCGACCGGCCGGTCATCGCGTTCGTCGGCGACGGCGCGTTCCAGATGAACGGCCTCAACGAGATGATCACGGTCAAGCGCTACGCCGACCGGCTGAGCCGCTCGCCCCTCATCTTCTGCGTCTTCAACAACCAGGACCTCAACCAGGTCACCTGGGAGCAGCGGGCGATGGCCGGCGACCCGAAGTACATGGGGTCGCAGTACATCCCCGACGTGCCGTACCACAAGTGGGCCGAGCTGCTCGGCCTGACCGGGATCTACTGCGACGACCAGAAGAAGGTGGGCGAGGCATGGGACCGGGCGCTCGCCGCGACCGGCCCCGTGGTGCTGGAGTTCAAGGTCGACCAGGAGGTCGCCCCGATGCCGCCGCACATCATGTTCGAGCAGGGCAAGAAGGCGGCCAAGGCGGCCTTGCACGACCCGGAGCGCGTCGGCATCGCGGCGAAGGGGTTCAGGCAGAAGCTCGCCGAGCTGTACGAGGCGCTGCCCGGCCGCGGACATGACTAGGCCGGACGTCGCCGTCGACCGGCTGGAGGCGCACGCGTTCGACATCCCGACCGACGGGCCGGACGGCGAGGAGTCCGACGGCACGCTCACCTGGAACTCGACCACGATCGTGCTCGTCGTCGCGCACGGCGGCGGCCGCCGTGGCCTCGGCTACACCTACGCCGACGTGTCGGCGGCGGCGTTCGTGGACTCCAAGCTCGCCCCCGTGGTCGCCGGGGCCGACGCCATGGCCCCGCCGGCGTTGTGGCACCGCATGTTCGCCGGGATCCGCAACGCCGGCCGGCCGGGCGCCGGCGCGATGGCCGTCTCGGCGGTCGACGTGGCGCTGTGGGACCTCAAGGCCCGGCTGCTCGACCTGCCGCTGGTGGCTGTGCTGCCCGGCTTCCATGACGAGGTGCCGATCTACGGCAGCGGCGGGTTCACCAACTACCCGCTCGACCGGCTGGCCGGCCAGCTCGCCGGATGGGTCGAGCAGGGCATCCCGCGGGTGAAGCTCAAGACGTCCCGCGACCCGTCGAGCGATCCGGAGCGGCTGTCGGCCGTCCGCAAGGCGATCGGCCCCGAGCCGGCGCTGTACGCGGACGCGAACGGCGCGCTGTCCCGCAAGCAGGCGCTGTACTGGGCGCGGCGGTTCGCCGGCGAATGGGACGTCGGCTGGTTCGAGGAGCCGGTCAGCTCCGACGATCTCACCGGGCTGCGGCTGCTGCGCGACGCCGGGCCCGACGGGATGGACATCGCCGCCGGCGAGTACGGCTTCGTGCTGCGGGACTTCCGCGGGCTGCTCGCCGCCGAGGCGGTGGACTGCCTGCAGGCCGACGTCACCCGCTGCGGCGGGATCACCGGCCTGCTGCAGGTCGCCGGCCTGGCCGCCGGGCACGAGATCGACCTGTCGGCCCACTGCGCCCCGACGGTCTCGGCGCACGCGTTCTGCGCCGTCGAACGGCTGCGCCACCTCGAGTACTTCCACGACCACGTACGCATAGAACACCTGCTCTTCGACGGGGTCCCGGCCCAGCGCGGCGGCGCCCTGCGCCCCGACCGGACCACGGCCGGCCTCGGACTCGACGTCAAGTGGGCCGACGCCGAGCCGTACCGCGCCTACGGCCCCGACAGCGGGTGAGACGCCTTGGGAGGGAACTTCCTGTGAAGCTCATGCGAGACCACGAGAAACGAGCGGTACCGGCGAAGACCGATCCGGCTGTCGCGACCCCGCCACGGTCGCGGCAGGTGGTCGACGTCGGCGGGCTGCGCCGCGCCCTGGCCGCAGAGGTCGCCGGCGAGGTCAGGTTCGACGCGGCCTCGCGGGCGATGTACGCGTCCGACGCGTCCAACTTCCGCCAGGTGCCGATCGGCGTGGTGGTCCCGCGGACGCTGGACGACGTCGTGGCCACCCACCGCATCTGCGCCCGGTTCGGCGCACCGCTGCTCAACCGCGGCGGCGGCACCAGCCTGTCCGGCGAGACCGTCAACTATGCGGTCGTCATCGACTACACCAAGTACCTGCACGGCATCGGCGAGGTCGACGTCGACGGGCGGCTGGTGACCTGCGAACCCGGCGCGATCAACGAGGTCGTCAACGAGACGACCGGCCCGTACGGCCTGGTGTTCGGCCCCGACCCCTCCTCGCACTCCCAGTGCACCATCGGCGGCAACGTCGGCAACAACTCCTGTGGCGTCCATTCGATCCAGTCGCAGCTGTACGGTCCCGGCCCGCGCACCTCCGACAACCTGCACGCGATGGAGATCGTCACCTATGACGGCGAGCGGTTCTGGGTCGGCAACGGCGAGGAGGACCGGCTCGACGAGATCATCGCCGAAGGCGGCCGCAAGGGGGAGATCTACGCCAAGCTGCGCGACCTGCGCGACCGCTACGCCGGCGCCATCCGCGCCGGCTTCCGCCCGGTCAGCGAGCTGCCGCGCCGGGTGTCCGGCTACAACCTCGACGAACTGCTCCCGGAACGCGGGTTCAACGTGGCCCGCGCCCTGGTCGGCACGGAGAGCACCTGCGCGACGACGCTCAGGGCGACGCTGATGCTCACCCCGGCGCTGCAGCAGCGCACGCTCGTCGTGATCGCCTTCGACGACATGGCGGACGGCGCGGAGCACGGGCCCGAGATCATCGAGCGGTGGCGGCCGATCGCGCTCGAAGGCGTCGACGACCAGCTCATCACCGACCAGCGCCGCGAGCACCGCAACCTCTCGGGGATCGGCACGCTGCCCAGGGCCGACGACGCCGGCGGTTGGCTGATGGTCGAGTTCGGCGCCGACGACATCACGGAGTCGGAACGTACCGCACGTGACTTCGTCCGGTGGCTCCAGGACGAGAAGGGCTACGCCGCCGACCGGTTCCTCGTCGCGCCCAGCGGCAGCGAGGGCGGCGAGCAGATGTGGAAGATCCGCGAGGCCGGGCTCGGCGCGACCGCGTTCCCGCCCGACGGCGTCGACCACTGGCCGGGCTGGGAGGACTCCGCCGTACCGACCGAGCGGTTCGGCGACTACATCCGCGACGTGCGCCGGCTGTTCGCCAAGCACGGCCTGACCGGGCAGATGTACGGCCACTTCGGCCAGGGCTGCCTGCACTCGCGGATCAGCTTCGACCTGCGGCATGCCGACGGCATCGCGACCTACCGTGCCTTCCTGGAGGACGCCGCGGACCTCGTCGTCTCCTACGGCGGCTCGCTGTCCGGCGAGCACGGCGACGGGCAGCAGCGCGCCGAGCTCCTGGAGAAGCAGTACGGCGCCGAGCTGCTGCAGGCGATGCGCGAGTTCAAGCTCATCTGGGACCCCGAATGGAAGATGAACCCGGGCAAGGTCGTCGACCCCTACCGGCTGGACGAGGACCTCAGGCTGGGCACCTCCTACAACCCGCCGCGGCCGGCGACCAAGTTCGCCTACCCGGACGACGGCGGCGACTTCGCGCACGCCGCGCTGCGCTGCGTCGGCGTGGGCAAGTGCCGCGTCCCGGATACCGAGCAGGTGATGTGCCCGAGCTACCAGGTCACCCGCGAGGAGAAGCACACCACCCGCGGCCGGGCCAGGCTGCTGTTCGAGATGATGCGCGGCGACGTGATCACCGACGGCTGGCGGTCTGAGGAGGTGTTCGACGCGCTCGACCTGTGCCTGGCCTGTAAGGGCTGCACCAACGACTGCCCGGTCGGCGTCGACATGCCCACCTACAAGGCCGAGTTCCTCTATCACCACTACGACTCGCCGCGCCGCCGGCGGCCGCGGCACGCCTACGCGCTGGGCTTCATCGACCAGGCGTCGCGGCTGGCCGGCAGGATGCCCGAGCTCGCCAACTTCGCCACCCACGCCCCTGGCCTGTCCAGGCTGACCAAGCTGGCCGGGGGCGTCGACCGGCGCCGGCGGGCGCCGAGCTTCGCGCCGATGACGCTGCAGGAGTGGTTCGCCGCGCGCGGCGGGACCACCAACCCGAACGGGCGCCCGGTCGTGCTCTTCCCCGACACGTTCAACAACCACTTCCACACCGACGTCGGGGTGGCCTGCGTGGAGGCGATCGAGGCCGCCGGCTGGCAGGTGATCATGCCGTCCGGGCACGTCTGCTGCGGCCGGCCGCTGTACGACTACGGGTTCCTGGATGCCGCCGAGCGGTATCTGCACCGCATGGTCGACCTCCTGCGCGACCACGTCAGGGCGGGCACGCCGGTCGTCGGCATGGAGCCGAGCTGCCTGGCCGTGTTCAAGGACGAGCTGACGAAGATGCTCCCGCACGACGACGACGCCGGCCGGCTCGCCCGCTGCGCGCACCACTTCGCGGAGTTCTTCGAGGCCTACGACATCCAGCCGCCGCGGCTGCGCCGCGACGCCCTGCTGTGGGGGCACTGCCACCACAAGGCCACCGGCGGCACAGAACCGGAACGGCGGCTGCTGGAGCGAATGGGCGTGCGCGCCACCGAGGTGCGCGGCGGTTGCTGCGGTCTCGCCGGCTCGTGGGGGTTCGAGGACGGCAAGTACGACATCTCCCTGGCCTGCGGCGAGGAGGCCCTGCTGCCCGCGGTCCGGGACGCCGACCGGGACACGCTGATCGTCGCCGACGGGTTCTCGTGCTCCAGCCAGATCGAGGACGCCGGCACGGGCCGGCGGGCGCTGCACGTCGCGCAGGTGATGAAGATGGCCCGCGACCACGGGCCCGACGGCTACCAGGGTGCCAGGCCGGAGGACGCCTTCGCCGGCGGCCGGCCCGCGCCGCCCGCGCGCCGCCGCGCGCTCCGCGTCGGCGCGACGTTCGGCACCGCCGCCGCGGCGGCGACCGGCGGCTGGCTGGCCGCACGCCGCGCCGTCAGGCGGTCGCGGTAGCCCCGGCCTCTTCCTCCTGCCGTGCCGGCGGGAAGAGGAACGCCGCCGCGGTGAGGACGGCGAGGACGCCGAGCGGAACGATCACGGCGCCCGACCCGAGGAAGTGGAAGGCGTAGCCGCCGGCGAACGCCCCGGCCACGTAGCAGGGGAGCACGACGGCCCGCAGCGGCTGGGTGCTCCCCGGCGGGGCCGGGCGGCGGCGCAGCAGCCGGTCGACGAGCTGGACGCTGAACGACGTCATGGTGCCGGTGATGAAGGTCGTCGACACGCCGGGGACGCGCAGCCGGGTCACGGCGCCGCTCTGGATGCCCATGGCCACCCCGGACAGCGCGACGTAACCGTACCGGGGCGCGGAGCCGGCGGCCGCCCACCACGCGTACCAAGCGATGATCACGCCGAGCTCCACGCCGAGCGCGGTGGCGAAGGAGCGTCCCTGGCCGCCGATGGCGGCCCCGACGGCGGTGCCGAGCAGGAAGCCGCCGAGCGCGGTGGCCGAGCGGAGCGCGGCCGTGTGGTCGCCGGACGCCACGCCCACGCCCAGCAGCACCGTGTTGCCCGTCATGTTGGCGGTGAAGACGCGGCCGAGGCCGAGAAAGTTGATCGCGTCGGTGGTGGCCGCCACCAAAGCGAGCCCCGGCAGGAACGGGGCCGGCCCTGGGGCGGTCACTCGGGGTGCTCCCCGCCGGCGCGGTCGCGCAGTTCGCGCGCGAGATCCGCCTCGAGTGACGCCATGACTCCTCCCCATCGCATACGCCGTGCGCATGCCACCCCGCTTAACCCGCAGACCGGGTCCTATTCGGTCCGGTCGGGAAAATCTCGGTGCGGATTTGGCCGGCCGTCATCGCGCCGGGCGCGGGGTGGCGGCGGGTTGGGGGCGGCGGGCTCAGGCGGCGCGTTCGCGGACGACGCGGGCCAGGTCGAGCCGGCCAAGGGCGCGCAGGCCCGGCCGCTGGGCGAGCAGCGCGGCGGCCGCGATGGCGGCGGCCGACCAGGCGTACGTGGCCGGGCGGATGTCCGTGTGGAAGGCGAGCAGATCGCTGTTGAACGCGCCGAGGAACACCGCCGTGGCGAGGCGTCCGAGAACGAGCCCTGGCACGATCCCCGCGCCGATCACCAGCAGGGTTCTCCGTGGTGATCAGCCAGGACAGCCGCCGCCTGGCCACCCCGAAGGCGCGCAGCGTGGCGACCTCGACGTCGCGTTCGGCGAGGTTGACGGACATCGTGGCGAACAGCACGGTGAACGCCAGCAGCCCACCGAAGACCAGCATCACGGCGACGAAGACGTAGAACAGCCTCATGTAGGTGTTCACGGCCTGCCTGAGCGCCCTGGCGTCGGAGTAGGTGAGCACGCCAGGCCGGCCTGACAGCTCGGGCGCGAGCGTGCGCAGGTAGCCGAGCGAGGCGTAGGCGTACGTGCCGAGCGGCTCGGCGACGAACCCGGCGACCCTCCCTTCGGCGGCGGCCTGGCCGGCGCCCGCCGGCAGCCGCAGCGGGATGCGGTCGCCCGCGTCGACGCCGAGCGTGTGGCGGAGCGCCGGGCCGAGCAGGACGCCGTCCTGCGGCAGCGGCCTCGCGTGGCCCGCGGGGGTGAGGAAGGTGTGCATGACGGTGACGGGGCGCAGCGCGATCAGCGCCGTGTAGTAGGAGTGGCCGCCCGCCGCGAGCGTGACGGGCAGCCGGGCGGCCGCGTGCGGCCC